>NZ_CP159342.1:6117469-6729216 GCF_040499845.1 Micromonospora sp. CCTCC AA 2012012 | reverse complement strand
ACCTCTCTAACCTACTCGGTCTGACTTTCGCTGTCAACCTCGTATCCGAGGTGATCAACTTGGTGCGGACCGTTCCACGCTGACGCACGCCGTAAGCGGCGGTCGTTTCTGTCGTGGGAAGTGGCAGACCGGCCGGCGCCGCTCTCGCAGCCACCCGCCCGGCTCCCTGCCGGCTTGTGTACTCTAGCCGGTCGGCTTCGCGTTCGCAACTCCGTGTTTGTGGAGTGTCCCGCACCGCCCGGATCCTCAGTCTCGCTCGGCGTCTCCGCCACGAGCCTGGTGCCCGCTCTCGGCCGGTTTGTCCGGCCTCCCGCGTGCAGAGAGAAAGTTACGCGGATGGCCCCGCCAAGGCAAATCATCGTTCATCAGTGCGCCGCTCCGTCCCGGCGATACCCGGTCGCCGGACGACGGACAACCACCGTCGGTGGGAGCCGTCGGCGGCGTCGGCGTGCCAGAGTGTCTGGCATGGATGACGTGTCCCGGTACCCGGCGACCCTCGCCGAGGAGACGCTGCTCGGGCTCCTCCTGCCGTTCTGGCAGTTGGTCATCGGGGCGTTCGTGCTCTTCGTCGTCCTGGTCTCGGTGGGGCGTCTCGTCCGCCGGGGCCCGTCCCGGATGACGACCGCCCTGCTCATCACCGCCGCGGCCATCGCCGGCTTCACGGTGGTCGGCGTGCTGCTGGAGAGCTGACGCCGTCAGAGCCGCCGGTTGGCCAGACTGGGCAGCTCGTCGCGGATGGTGGCCAACCGGTCCAGATCGAGGTCGACCACCGAGAGCCCCGGTCCGTCGGGGACCTGGCCGAGCACGGTGCCCCACGGGTCGACGACCATGCTGCGGCCGAAACAGGTCCGCCCCGGCTCGTGGTCCCCGGTCTGGCCGGCCGCCGCCACGAAGCACTGGTTCTCGATCGCCCGGGCCCGGAGCAGAACCTCCCAGTGGTCCCGACCGGTGTGCATCATGAACGCCGCCGGCACCACGAGCAGGTGGGCCCCGCCGTCGGTCGCCAGCCGTCGGTAGAGCTCCGGGAAGCGCAGGTCGTAACAGATCGAGAGACCGACCCGTAGGCCCTCCACGTCCACCACCACCGGCTGGTCACCCGGCGCCACCGTCGCCGACTCCAGGTAGGACACCCGGCCGGGGATCTCCACGTCGTACAGGTGGATCTTGCGATAGCTGGCGGCGAGCGCCCCGGCGCGGTCGAAGACCAGCGACGTGTTCCAGGTGTGCGCGGGGTCGGGGCCGGCCTCGTGGAAGGAACCGGCGACCACCCAGATCCCCAGCCGGCGGGCGACGCCGGCGAAGAACTCCCCCACCGCGCCGTCCACCGGCTCCGGGTCCGGCATGCCGGTGGCCGGGCCGAGATAGTCGACGTACTCCGGGAGGACGGCGAGGTCCGCGCCCGCCGCCGCGGCCCTGACCAGCAGGGCCTCGGCGGCGGCGAGGTTCGCCGCCCGGTCGTCGCGGGCGTTGAGCTGGCAGACGGCGACGCGCATGACGATCAGCGTACGGGGGTGGCGGGGGTGGCGACAGGCTCAGATGCTCGCCAGCACCAGCGCCCCGGCGGCGAAGCCGAGCCCCGCGACCTGGACCGGGCGGAGTCGTTCCCGGTCCACCACGAGCGCCAGCAGCACGGTGCTGGCCGGGTAGAGGGACGTGATCGCGGCGATGATGCTCAGGTGCCCACGGGCGGCGGCGGCCAGATAGAGGGCGTTCGCGGCACTGTCCAGCAGACCGGCGGCCGCAGCCCAGCCCAGCACCCGGCGATCGAGCCGCAGGCTGACGCCGGTCCGTGCGGCGAGCGCCAGACCGAAGGCGATGGAGCTGAGGCGTACGGCGGCGACCGGCCACATGCCGGCGTCCTCGCCGGCCTGGCCGAGCAGGGCGAAGAAGACTCCGAAGAGCGCGCCCGCGCCCAGCGCGGTGCCCACCACGCGGGGGGACACCGCGCCGGAGACCCCGCCCTCGCCCAGACTGACCAGTGCGATGGCCAGCACGGCGAGGCCGGCGCCGCAGAGCGCGAGAGTGCCGGGCGAGCGTGCGGTGAGCAGGCCGGCGAGGATCGGCACCACCGCGGCGGTGATCGCGGTGACCGGCGCGACGACGGCCATCATCCCGCCGGCCAGCGCCCGGTAGAGCAGGACGACGCCCGCCACGCCGGCCACCCCGGCGAGGAGTCCCCAGGCCATGTCGACCGGGTGGGGGTTCCCGGCACCACGAGGACGAGGACGAGCAGGAGGGGGAGGCTCAGCAGTTGCGAGACCACGGTGACGGCGATGGGGTCGGCGCGTCGGGACGCCTTGCCGCCGGAGAAGTCCGCCGTGCCGAACGCGACCGCGGAGACCGCGGCGAGCACAATGGGGAACATGCCGTCTTCGTATCATGATGTTGACCGTGAAGGATAGTGTGATGACCGACGCCGGAGCCGGGCGGGTGAGCGCGGTGACCTCCGCCGTGGCCCGTCAGGTGCACGAACTGCGCGCCGCCCGCGGCTGGTCCTTCGAGGAGCTCGCCGGCCGTTCCGGGGTGAGCAAGGGCATGCTCGTGCAGATCGAGGGTGCCCGCACCAACCCCAGCATCGGCACCCTCTGCCGCGTCGCGGACGCCTTCGGCGTCAACATCGCCCGGCTGCTCGACCCTGCCGAGGAGAGTCCGGTACGCATCTCCGCCGCCGCCGACGCCCCCGTCCTGTGGCGGGGCGACCGGGGCGGGGCCGCACAGTTGCTGAGCGGGCTGGGCGAGCCGGACCTGGTGGAACTCTGGGACTGGCGGATGCAGCCCGGCGAGACGCACCACTCCCCCGACCACCCCCGCGGCACCCGGGAGGTGCTGCACGTCCTGACCGGCACGGCGATCGTCGACGTCGACGGCGTCGACCACGTCGTACGGGCCGGGGAGACGATCGAGTTCCACGCCGACCGGGCACACGGCTACCGCCCCGAGGGGGACGAGCCCCTCCGGCTGGTCATGGTGGTGGTCACCCCGTCGGGCGAGTGGGACCGGCGGACCCGGACACGCCGACGGCGCCCGGAGTGAACCGGGCGCCGTCGGGGTGGGAACTCAGGCGGACTTCTCCTCGCGGTCCCGACGGGCCCGACGGCCCGTGAACTCGCGGGGGACGATCGTCGGGTTCACGTTCTCCAGGACCACCTCACGGGTGATCAGCACCCGGGCGGCGTCGGGGTTGCTCGGCACCTCGTACATCACGGAGAGGAGGACCTCTTCCATGATCGCGCGGAGGCCGCGAGCACCGGTGCCGCGGAGCATGGCCTGGTCGGCGATCGCCTCCAGCGCCGGCGGCTCGAACTCCAGCTCGACGCCGTCGAGCTCGAAGAGACGCTGATACTGCCGGACCAGCGCGTTGCGCGGTTCGGTCAGGATCCGCACCAGCGCGGAGCGGTCGAGGCTGCGCACGTTGGTGATCACCGGGAGCCGGCCGATGAACTCGGGGATCAGCCCGAACTTGAGCATGTCCTCCGGCATGACCTGGCTGAAGATGTCGTCGGTCGACCGTTCGGAGACCGACCGGAGCCGGGCGCCGAAGCCGGTGCCGCCGTGACCGGTGCGGGACTCGATGATCTGGTCGAGGCCGGCGAAGGCGCCACCGCAGATGAACAGCACGTTGGTGGTGTCGATCTGGATGAACTCCTGGTGCGGGTGCTTGCGCCCACCCTGCGGCGGCACATTGGCCACCGTGCCCTCGAGCATCTTCAGCAGCGCCTGCTGCACGCCCTCGCCCGAGACGTCCCGCGTGATCGACGGGTTCTCCGACTTACGGGCGATCTTGTCGACCTCGTCGATGTAGATGATGCCGGTCTCGGCGCGCTTGATGTCGTAGTCCGCGGCCTGGATGAGCTTGAGGAGGATGTTCTCCACGTCCTCGCCGACGTAGCCCGCCTCGGTGAGAGCGGTCGCGTCGGCGATCGCGAAGGGCACGTTGAGCATCCGCGCCAGGGTCTGCGCCAGGTGCGTCTTGCCGCAGCCCGTCGGACCGAGGAGGAGGATGTTCGACTTGGCCAGCTCGACGGCGTCGCTGCCGGAACCCGGCGCGCCGGCCGCCTCGGCCTGGATCCGCTTGTAGTGGTTGTAGACCGCGACGGCGAGCGCCTTCTTGGCCTGGTCCTGGCCCACCACGTAGTTGTCGAGGAACTGGCAGATCTCCATCGGCTTGGGAAGCTCTTCCCACTTCACCTCGCCGGACTCGGCCAGCTCCTCCTCGATGATCTCGTTGCACAGGTCGATGCACTCGTCGCAGATGTAGACCCCTGGGCCCGCGATGAGCTTCTTGACCTGCTTCTGCGACTTGCCGCAGAAGGAGCACTTGAGTAGGTCGCCGCCGTCACCGATCCGTGCCACCTACGTTCTCCCTGCACTCGTCGGCCGGAGCGCCGGCCCTGACCTGCGGGCGTCGAGCGCCCGTCCGTCTTGTTGTCACCCCGTCGGTCCGACCCGGCGAAGCGGTACGGACCCGACGTTACCCGCTGGCGGAGGTTTCTCCGACCCCCAAAACGGGTGTGTCAGAGGTCGGCCGGGAACGGATCCACGGCCGACCTCCGACCCCTGCTGCTCAGCCGGCGGCGTTGGCCGCCAGGAGGCCCTTCTTACGGCTGGTGAGGATGGTGTCGACCAGCCCGTACTCCTTGGACTCCTCGGCCGTCATGATCTTGTCACGGTCGATGTCCTTGCGGACCTGCTCGATCGGGCGGTTGCAGTGCCGGGAGAGCATGTCCTCCAGCTGGGTCCGCATCCGCAGGATCTCCCGGGCCTGGATCTCGATGTCCGAGCCCTGCCCGTAGCCGCCCTCGGTGGCCGGCTGGTGGATGATGATCCGCGAGTTCGGCAGGGCCATCCGCTTGCCCGGCGTGCCCGCCGCCAGCAGCACCGCCGCCGCGCTGGCCGCCTGGCCCAGGCAGACCGTGGAGATGTCCGGCCGGACGTACTGCATGGTGTCGTAGATCGCCGTCATGGCGGTGAAGGAACCACCGGGCGAGTTGATGTACATGATGATGTCGCGGTCCGGGTCGGTGCCCTCGAGCGTCAGCAGCTGCGCCATCACGTCGTTGGCGGACGCGTCGTCCACCTGGACGCCGAGGAAGATGATCCGGTCCTCGAAGAGCTTGTTGTACGGGTTGGACTCCTTCACCCCGTACGACGTGCGCTCGACGAACGACGGCAGGACGTAGCGGTTGTGCACGGCCGCGAACTGGGGCGGCAAACTCAGGTCGGTCATCGTCAGCTCCTCAGCTCAGGGTCCCGGCGCCTTCCGGAACCTGCGTGGCTCCGGTGATCACCTTGTCGATGAAGCCGTAGTCCATGGCCTCCTGGGCGGTGAACCAACGGTCGCGGTCCGAGTCGGCCTCGATCTCCGCCGCGGTCCGGCCGGTGTGGTGCGCGACCCGCTCCTGGAACATCCGCTTCGTGTAGAGCATCTGCTCCGCCTGGATGGCGATGTCGGCGGCCGTGCCGCCCATGCCACCGGAGGGCTGGTGCATCATGATCCGCGCGTGCGGCAGAGCGTAGCGCTTGCCCTTGGTGCCCGCGCAGAGCAGCAGCTGGCCCATCGAGGCCGCCATGCCCATCGCCACGGTCGACACGTCGTTGTCGATGAACTGCATGGTGTCGTAGATCGCCATGCCGGAGTAGACCGAGCCACCCGGCGAGTTGATCCAGAGGTTGATGTCGCGGTCCGGGTCCTCCGCGGCCAGCAGCAGCAGCTGCGCGCAGATGCGGTTGGCGACCTGGTCGGTCACCTCGCTGCCCAGGAAGATGATGCGCTCCTTGAGCAACCGGTTGTAGACCGAGTCGTCGAGGTTGCCAATGGAATCGCCACCTCGGGCCTCGATCGCCCGCAGCGGCTTCGCTGGGATGTGCATGTCGGTCATGGCAGCCCTTCGCTCTCCGTACCGTCCTACCCGACACTAACCGCTCAGGCAGGGCGCGTACTCCCGGTCGGGGCACTGTTCGCTCTCAGCGCAGCTGGCCGAAAGGCGTACCCGAGAAAGGGTTCGGGCCGCCGTCCACCGCGAGCGGCGGACGGCGGCCTCCCCCGACGATCAGTGCTGGTGGTTGTGCTCGGCCTCGCTCTGCTCGCGCAGCGCGTCGAGGCTGACCTCGTTGCCGGCCGAGTCCTTGATCTTGACCTTCTCCATCACCGCGGCCAGCGCCTTGCCCCGACGGACGTCGCCGAAGACGGCGGCGGCCGCGCCGGAGCGGACCAGCTGGTCGTAGTACTGCTGCGGGGCCATCCCGGCGCGCTGGGCGCGGTGGACGATCTCGTGGCCGAACTCGTCGTCGGAGACCTGGATGTCCTCGGCGTCGGCGAGGGTGTCCAGCAGCAGCTGGATCTTGACCCCGTCGGTGGCCGCCTCGGTCAGCTCCGCGTCGATCTGCTCCTCGGTCTTCTCCTCGGCCGCGAGGTATTCCTCCAGCGAGGCACCGATCCGCTCGAGCTGGTCGATCATGGCCGCCTTGCGGCTCTCGACCTCCTCCTTGACGACACCCTCCGGCGCCGGCACCTCGGCGGCGGCGACCATCTGCTCCAGGGCCTTGTCCCGGGCGGCGTAGATCTGCTCGACCCGCTTGCCCCGGGTCACCCGCTCCCGCAGGTCGTCGCGCAGCTCGTCGATGGTGTCGAACTCGCTGGCCATCTGCGCGAAGTCGTCGTCCAGCTCCGGCAGCTCCTTCTCCTTGACCGTCCGCACGGTCACCGCGACGTCCGCGTCCCGGCCGGCGTAGTCGCCGCCCACGAGCTGGGTCGAGAAGGTGGTGCTGTCGCCGGCGGCGAGACCGACCAGGGCCTCGTCCAGCCCCGGCAGGAGCTGCTGGCTGCCGACCTCGTGCGAGATGTTGCTCGCCTGCCCGCCCGGCACGTCCTCGCCGTCGACGGTGGCGTTCAGGTCGATCTGCACGTAGTCGCCCTCGGCGGCGGCGCGCTCGACGGTCTTCAGCGTGGCGAACCGCTCGCGCAGGTTCTTCACCTGCTCGTCGATCTCGCTGTCGTCGATCTGAAGCTCGTCCACGGTCACCTCGATGGTGGCCGGGTCGGGCAGCGTGATCTCGGGCCGGACGTCGACCTCGGCGGTGAAGTTGAGCGAGTCACCGTCGTTGAACTCGGTGATCTCGACCTCCGGACGACCGAGGGTCTTCAGGTCGTGCTCCCGGACCGCGGCGAGGATGTTCTGCGGGATGGCCTCCTGCACCGCCTCGTTGAGGACGGTGCCCCGGCCCACCCGCTGGTCGATCACGGCCGACGGCACCTTGCCCCGGCGGAAGCCGGGCACCTGCACCTGCGAACCGATCTCGCGGTACGCCTTCTTGAGGCTCGGCTCGAGCTCGACGAACGGCACCTCGATGGCGAGCCGCACGCGCGTCGGGCTCAGAGTCTCGACGGTGCTCTTCACAGGCGTACTCCTTGACGGATCTCAGTTGGATCTGGGCGTGATTGCGCGCATCGAGTGTAGGCGAGCCGGGGTGCTGCCTCGGCAGCGCCCGGGTACCGCACGCGAAAAACGGCGGTTCCCGGGGTGACCCGGCCGCGGACGACAGTCGGGGTGGCGGGATTTGAACCCACGGCCCCTCGCTCCCAAAGCGAGTGCGCTACCAAGCTGCGCCACACCCCGTGGCGACGAGAAGTGTAAGCCGTCTGCGCCCCTCCGCGGGCGACCGGGGCGACCGACGCGACCCACCGCCCCGGGGGCGGCCCCCGCCGGTGGCGACGCTTTCCTGGAAAAGGTGGCCTCCGTGCGGGTCCGTGGCCACTGTTTCCGGGAAACCGCGCGAAGGCCGGCGGACGCGGGGCCGGGACGGGGGCTGCGCGGGGTGGCGGAGGATTGGGTACGCTGTCGGCGCGCCCTGCGTACCGCGGGGTGCTCGCGGGCGTAGCTCAATGGTAGAGCTTCAGTCTTCCAAACTGACTACGCGGGTTCGATTCCCGTCGCCCGCTCCACCGGCCTCCGGCCCAGCTCAGCGGGGTGCGTCTGCCCGATTCTGGACCGGGCAGCTCCCCGATCCGGCGGCACGCCCATGGACATCAACTGCTTCCGCCGCCCGCGCACCGCCGCGCGCACGCCGGCCGGAGCGGGTCGACCGCTATTCGGTGGTTACCTCGAAGGTCGACGCCGCTCCCTCGTCGGTGGTCAGCGTGACCACTCCGAAGGTGATGACACGCCTGAGGAATCCCATGGCGGAGCACTCTTCCACATGGGCCGTGCGGTGCTTCCGACCCGCGGATCTGCCGGGACCGATGACCTGAGTGGCTTCGCCCGGCGGTCCACATCCAGGTGCGCGACTCGCCACCCACGTGAGTTGACCTTCTCGGCGGGCAGGCGTGAAGCTGACCGGATGGGGACCGCCATCCGCAACGTCGCCTTCGACTGCGCCGACCCGTACGCCCTGGCGAACTTCTGGGCCCGCGTCTTCGACTGCCCGGTCGACCCGGAGCACCATCCCGACGACGAGGAGGTGACCATCGAGCCGACCAGCGGCCCGAGCCTCTTCTTCCAGCGAGTGCCGGAGTCGAAGCGCGGGAAGAACCGGGTGCACGTCTGCCTCGAACCCGACGGGCCCGGCGACGACGAGGTCGAGCGGGTCCGCGCGCTCGGCGCCACCGTCGTGGCCGACCATCGTGATCCGGACGGCGGCGGCTGGGTCGTGCTGGCCGACCCGGAGGGCAACGAGTTCTGCGTGCTGCGCGGCGACGCCGAGCGCTGACCCGGTCCGGGTGCGGTCCAGGCGAAGGGGTCGGCGGGGCTGCGTACGATGCGGGCCGGAACCCCCTCGTGCGGCGGAGGTAGCGACGGATGGCAGACCAGCAGGACGGTTTCGCCCTCGGCGTCGATCTCGGCACCTCCAACACGGTGGCCGTGCTGCGCTGGCCCGACGGGCGCACCCGCCCGCTGCTCGTGGACGGGCAGCCGATCCTCCCCTCCGGCGTCTACGCCGACGCCGACGGGCACCTGCACGTGGGCCGCGACGCGCAGCGGCTCGCCCAGGCCGACCCGGACCGGTACGAGCCGAACCCGAAGCGCCGGATCGACGAGCCGGAGATCCTGCTCGGCGACCGGGGGCACGCCCCCGCCGAACTCCTCGCCGCCGTGCTCTTCGCCGTCGCCGAGGCGGCGGTCGGTGCGATCGGCTTCCTGCCACCGGCGGTGGTCACCTGCCCCGCCACCTGGGACGCCGACCGCCGGCGGGTGCTCGCCGACGCGCTGGCGCTGGCCGGTTGGCCGTCGGCCGCCGAGCACACCATGTCCGGCCCGACGCCGTCCGGCACCCGACTGCTGCGTGAGCCGGTGGCCGCCGCCCGCTACTACACCGAGGTGCTGCGGCGGCCGGTGCCGGTCGGTGGCACGATCGCGGTCTTCGACTTCGGCGGCGGCACGCTGGACGTCGCCGTGCTCCGCAACGACGGGGCGGACCCGTGGGGCGACTCCGGCTTCACCGTCGTCTCCTGCGGGGGCCTCGACGACCTCGGCGGGCTCGACCTCGACGCGGCCCTGGTCGCGCTCCTCGGCGAGCGGATCGCCGCCGAGCACCCGACCGAGTGGGCCCGGCTGACCCACCCGGAGAGCACCGGCCAGTGGCGCGAGCGCCTCCGGTTCACCGAGAACGTCCGGGGTGCGAAGGAGATGCTCTCGCGGACCACGGTAGCGCCGGTGGCCGTACCGGGGGTGGAGTCGGTGGTCACCCTCAGCCGGGAGGAGCTGGAGCGGATCGCCGCGCCGCTGCTGGCCCGGGCGGTCGCCGAGACCCGCCGGGTGGTCGCCGCCGCCGGGCTCACCCCCGAGCAGCTCGCCGGGCTGTTCCTGGTGGGCGGCTCGTCGCGGATGCCGCTGGTGGCCCGGCTGCTGCACGCCGAGCTGGGCGTCGCACCGACGGTGCTGGAACAGCCCGAACTGCCGGTCGCCGAGGGCGCGCTGACCGATCTGCCGCTGCGCCGGACCCGCCCGACCCACCCCCTGGTCCCGCCGCCAGCCCCCGCCGCGATGGTGGTGGCGGCGGGCGACACTTCCCCGCCGCCCGGTCCGCCGGCCCCCGGGGGCGCAGCCGGGCCCGTCGGCACCCTGCCGGTCACGCTCGCGTCGCCCCACCCGGGCGTACCGCGCCATGCCGACGGCGACCACCGGGCAGCAGACCCGGGTGCCGCCGGTCCCGGGGTGGTGCCCCCTCAGGCGAGGGAACCCGGGGTGACGGCCACTGCGGCGGCACCGACCTGGCCCGGCGCTCCCCAGCCACCCGCGGGCTGGCCAGGCACCGCGCCGGGACCACCGCCGGGTCGGCCGGGTGCCGCGTCGGGAACTCCGCCCGGCCGGCCGGGCTCCGGACCGGGCCAGCCACCGGGCTGGCCGGGCGCACCGCAGGGTTCCCGGGCCGGTGGGGCGGCGGGCTGGCCCGGCGTACCCGCGAACGGGCCGGCGCCCGGCGTACCCGCGAACGGGCCGGCGCCCGGCGTACCCGCGGACGGGCCGGCGACCGGCGGCGGCCGGCGGCGGGCGTTGTGGATCTCGCTCGGCGCGGTCGCGGCCCTGGCCGGCGTGGGCATCGCGGCCCTGCTCTGGTTCACCCGGGACCGCCACCCCGAGCTGGACTTCCACACCCTCGCCGAGGTCAGGGGGATCCCGGCGGGCGCGGACCGCCCGGCGGACATGTTCACCGCGATCCTCGGCGACCGCGCCTACCTGGCCTTTCCGCAGGACGACGACCGGCTGGAGGTGATCGCCGCCGACGCCACCACCGGCAAGGAGCTGTGGCGGTGGGAGAGCACCGCCACCGCCGACCGGTGGGCCCGGATCGTCGCGCTGCCCGGCGGAGTGGCGCTCGTCGCCGACGCCGCCGGCACCAGCACCACCCGCGAGCTGGAGGTGCGGGACGCCGACTCCGGCGCGCGGAGCTGGCACCGCCCGGTGTACGGCGACGACGAACTGCTGGTCAGCGGGGACGCTGCGGTCCTGGTCGACAAGACCGGGAAGCGGCTGGTCGGCCTCGACCCGCGCACCGGCGCCGAGAAGTGGGTGCGGGCCGACCCTCGGGACGAGTACGGCACCTCCCGGACCAGCGTGCACCTGGTGCACAGCGCGAAGGGGATGGCCGGGCCCGGCTTCGTCGACGGCGCGCCCCGGGATCCCGAGGCGGACGACACCGGCCGGCTGGTGCAGGTCAGCGCGGACCGCTCGGTCCGGTTGATCGACATGGCCACCGGCGCGGTGGTGCGCCGCCGGACCAACGTCGCCCGGCCCGACGATCCGGCCGTCGCGTACGCCGACCGGCTCTACGTCGCGGCCGACGACGGCCGGCTGCTCTCGTACGACCTGGGCAGCCTCGCGGAGCCCCGGGTGCTCTACACCGCGCCGGACGACCGGCGGCAGACCCGGGACCTGGTGCCGTGCGGTGAACACCGGGCCTGCCTGCTGGAGATGACCGGCTCCGACCAGTCCACCGCCGAGGTGGTGGCCGCGGCCGAGGGCGAGAAGACGGAACGCTGGGCGGCGGCGGGTGCCGACCACCTGGTGCCGGTCGGCGACGGGGTGCTGGCCACCCGGACGTACCCCGACCCGGCGGTGACGCTCTTCGGGCCGGACGGGAAGCGGCTGCTGGACGCGCGGGACGGCGTGGCCGTCCGGCTCGACGCCGGCAACCTGCTGGTCTTCGCCGAGCCGCTGGGAAGCGGCGAGGACAACCGCAGCGTCGCCGGGGTGGGTGCCGCCTCCGGCCGGGTGGTGGAGCTGGGACAGCTCAAGGGCGTCCGCGGCACCTCCTGCTCCTGGAACACCTCCGTGATCGTCTGCGGCGCCCAACAGGGCTTCGTCCTGTACCGCTTCGCCGGCTGACCCCCGCCCCGCCGCTCACGGGGTCGCTGCGGGGTCCCCGAGAGTGCGGAAGACCGTCAGGGTCGCCGGATCGTCGATGGTGGCGGGGACGGGCTCGTCGCGCCCCTCGACCAGGCCGCGCATGGTGCGGCGGAGGATCTTGCCGGAGCGGGTCTTGGGCAGCGCCGGCACGACGGTCACCCGGCGGAACGCGGCCACCGGGCCGATCCGCTCGCGCACCAGGGCGACCAGTTCCGCCGCGAGGGCCTCCGGGTCGGCCTCGGCGCCGGCCTTGAGCACCACGTACCCGCTGGGGACCTGGCCCTTGAGGGCGTCGGCGACGCCGATCACCGCGCACTCGGCGACGGCCGGGTGGCCGGCCAGCACCTCCTCCATCGCCCCGGTGGAGAGCCGGTGCCCGGCCACGTTGATCACGTCGTCGGTGCGGCCCATCACGTAGAGGTAGCCGTCGTCGTCGAAGCGCCCACCGTCGCCGGTGAGGTAGTGGCCGGGGAAGGTGGCCAGGTAGGAGCGGACGTAGCGCTCGTCGTCGCCCCAGAGGGTGGGCAGGCAGCCCGGCGGCAGCGGCAGCCGGATGACGATCGAGCCGTCGGTGCCCGCCGGCACCTCCCGGCCACCGGCGTCGACGACGCGGACGTCGTAGCCGGGGACCGGCACCGACGGGGAGCCGGGCTTGAGCGGCAGCGGTTCCAGCCCGCGCGGGTTCGCCGCGACCGGCCAGCCCGTCTCGGTCTGCCACCAGTTGTCCACCACCGGTACGCCGAGCCGCTGCCCCGCCCAGACCCAGGTGTCCGGGTCGAGCCGCTCGCCGGCCAGGAAGAGCGTACGGAGGCTGCTCAGGTCGTACCCCTTGATGAGCGTGCCGTCGGGGTCCTGCCGGCGGATCGCCCGGATCGCGGTCGGCGCGGTGAAGAGCGCCGCGACCCGGTGCTCGGCGACGACCCGCCAGAACGCGCCGGCGTCCGGGGTGCCGACCGGCTTGCCCTCGTAGAGCACGGTGGTCGCCCCGGTGAGCAGCGGGGCGTAGACGATGTAGGAGTGGCCGACCACCCAGCCGACGTCGGAGGCGGCCCAGAAGACGTCGCCCGGCCCGACGTCGTAGATGTTCCGCATCGACCAGCGCAGCGCGACGGCGTGCCCGCCGTTGTCGCGGACGACGCCCTTGGGGCGGCCGGTGGTGCCGGAGGTGTAGAGGACGTAGAGCGGGTCGGTGGCGGCGACCGGGACGCAGTCGACCGGTTCGGCGTCCGCCATCACCTCGTCCCAGGTGAGGTCGCGGCCGGGCGTGAGGTCGGCGGGGCCCTGCGGCCGCTGCACGACGACGCAGCGCTGCGGGGCGTGGGTGGCCTCGGCCAGCGCCGCCGTCAGGATCGGGTGGTAGGCGACCACCCGGTCGACCTCGATGCCGCAGGAGGTGGCGACGACGACCTTCGGTCGGGCGTCGTCGATGCGGACGGCCAACTCGTGGGCGGCGAAGCCACCGAAGACCACCGAGTGGACCGCGCCGATCCGGGCGCAGGCGAGCATCGCGACCACCGCCTCCGGCACCATCGCCAGGTAGAGCAGCACCCGGTCGCCCCGGCCCACGCCGAGCCGGCGCAGGGCTCCGGCGAACCGGGCGGTCGCGTCGAGCAGCTCGGCGTAGGTGTAGGTGCGTACCGTGCCGGTGACCGGGCTGTCGTGGATCAGGGCGGGTCGGTCGCCACGGCCGGCCGCCACGTGCCGGTCGAGGGCGTTGTGGCAGGTGTTCAGCTCGCCGTCGGGGAACCAGCGGTACATCGGCGGCGCGCTGTCGTCGAGGATCCGCTCCGGTGGTCGGAACCAGTCGATGTCCCGCGCCGCCTCCCGCCAGAAGCCGGCCGGGTCGGCGATGCTCCGCTCGTACGCTGATCGATACGCGCCCATGGGCCCATGCTGGTCGCGGCCGGCCGGCGGCATGACGGCCGGGCGGGATCGGTGCGCCGGACGCGCCGGTCGGATCGCCGAACGGCGGGCCGGCGGCCGGTTCGTCGTTTTCGTCCCCGAGGCGGGGGGTACCGCACCGTCATGGACACGAACACGAAGGCATACCTCGTCGGTGGACCCCGCGACGGCAGCAACGAGGACGCGGGTGACCAGGCCCTGCTGGAGATCGAGATCGACGGCATGATCCACCGCTACGTCCGGACCACGAAGCAGCACGGCGACGACGGCACCGTCTACAACTACGACGGCATGGTGGCGCCGGACGGCGGCGAGCCGGGCGTCGAGGACCCGGCAGCCCGCGTCGCCTCCCCGAAGGCCGACTCCGAGGGCCACGGCGGAACGCACTGAACCGGTGCGGGATCCGCGACCCGGCCGGCCCGGTGGACGGATGAACCGGGCCCGGCCGGGTAAGCGGGCGCGGTCCTGGTGGAGTGACGACCGACGTCGCGGCGGACCCGCGACCGGACGCGCGGGCGGGCGGCAGGAGTGCCGACCCGCCCGCCGAACCGGGCTCAGTTCCCGGTGACCCAGTTCCAGGCCGTCATGACCCACTCGGTCTGCTGGAGATAGGCGACGCCGACGCCGACGAGGAAGAGCGCGGTCACCAGGTGGGCGCCCCGGGCGCTGCGCCGGACGCGGCCGAGCTGCCGCTCCAGCACCAGCCGGCCGACCAGGCGGGCGAGGGCGAAGAGACCGACCGCCGTGAGCAGGCTCAGCACGAAGGTCAGCAGCGGCGCGGCGAGGTTCCCCCGCCCGGAGATCGCCCAGACCCCCCAGCAGACGAAGGCGAAGAGGCCACCCGCCGCGCTCCACTCCCCGCCGCGGCGCAGCTGGCTCAGGTGCCAGCTCACCGGTCGGCGCGGCGCCGAGTCGGCCGACCAGTCGGCCGGGTCCACCGTCGGGAACTGCTCGGTGCGCGGGGTCCGGCGGGACTGGCCCACGGTGGCCACGCCACGACGGAACGCGTCCCGCTGCGCCGGCACGCCGACGCCGGGTTGCGGCGGCACCTCGACGGTGCGCTCCGCCCACGGCTGGGTCTGGTCCGCCATCTCGATTCCTCCCCCTGACCGACGACCGGCCACGGTTCCGAGGGTAACGAGCCGGCAAATCGGTCGCCGACCCCGACGGTGATGGGTTACACACATCCGATGACCGATGTGGTGGTGCCCGGGGCCGACGACTTCGACGAGATCGCCGGGCTGCTCGCCCTGGCCTTCCACGAGACACCCGACCAGGAGCTGCTGGCGGTCGAGCGCAGCGTCTTCGAGCCGGAGCGCTGCCTGCTGGTCCGCGACGGCGCGACGGCGGTCGCGCACGCCGGGGCGTTCACCCGCGACCTGGCGGTGCCCGGCGGGAGCGTACCGGCGGCGCACGTGACGATGGTCTCGGTGCTGCCGACCCACCGCCGCCGGGGACTGCTCACCGGGCTGATGCGCCGACAGCTGCGGGACATCCGGGACGCCGGCCGCGAACCGGTCGCGGTGCTCTGGGCCAGCGAGGGCCGGATCTATCCCCGGTTCGGCTACGGGCTGGCCGCGCAGGGCGTCACGATCGGCTGCGACACCACCGAGCTGCGCCTGCCGGAGCCGGCGTCCGCGCCCGGCACGCTGCGCCTGGACCGACCGGGCCCGCACCAGCCCGAGCTGGCCCGACTGTACGACCGGGCGCGCGCCGGACGCCCGGGCTGGTCGAGCCGGGACGAGCGCTGGTGGGGGTACGTCCTCGCGGACGTGAAGAGCCGCCGCAGCGGGGCCACCGAGCGGCGGGTGCTGCTGCACGAGGGCCCGGACGGGCTCGACGGGTACGCGCTCTACCGGACCACGGACGACTGGGACGCCGCCGGACCCCGGGGCGAGGTCCGGGTCGACGAGGTGGTGACCACCGAGCCGGAGGCGTACCTGGCGCTGTGGCGATTGCTGCTCTCGGTCGACCTGACCCGGCGGCTGAGCTACCGGGGGGCGGTGGACGAGCCGCTGCTGCGGCTGGTGAACGAGCCCCGCCGACTGCGCGCCCAGCTCACCGACACCCTCTGGGTACGCCTCGTCGACGTCCCCGCCGCGCTGGCCGCCCGGCGCTACGCCACCGAGCTGGACGTGGTGATCGAGGTGACCGACGAGCTGCTGCCGGAGAACACCGGCCGCTGGCGGTTGGTCGGCGGACCGGCCGAGGCGACCTGCACCGCCAGCACCGAGCCGGCCGGGCTCGCCTGCGACGTGCGCTGCCTCGGCGAGCTGTTCCTGGGCGGGGCCGGCCTCGCGGCCCTCGCCGCCGCCGGCCGGCTCCGGGAGGTGCGCCCCGGTACGCTCGCCGCCGCCGGCCCGGCCTTCGGCTGGGACCGCGCCCCGGCCGCGATGGAGACCTTCTGACGGTACGGTCGACGGATGGTGGGTGATGCGGAGCGCCGGCGGCGCCGGCTGCGGCACCACGGCGACACCGAGCAGACGGCTCGGGACGCCGACGGGGTGAGCGCGACCACGGCGGCCGTGCACGACGACGAGGGTGTCCGGCCGCGGGGCGCCCGACGCGCCGAGCCGGAGCCGGAGCAGCCGCAGGTGCGCCGGGGCGGGCCCGCCGGGGACGACGGCGACCGGGGCCTGCGGGGCCTGGTCGGCTCCGGTTCGTCGCAGGTGGGGGTGACCGCCGCGCTGCGCGCCCGGGACGCCGCCCGACCGACCGAGGACGACCTGGCCGAGGCCGAGGCCCGCCTGGTCATCGTGCGCCGTAACTGGGTGCCCCGGGAGGACCTTCCCCGCTCCGGCCGCTGACCCAGGTCACCGGCTGCGGCGACCCGACGTGGGCGGGGCGGACCGTGGCGGACCGCCCCGCGTCCGGGTCAGGCGGGCAGCTCGGGGAGCCGGCGGCTCTGCTCGTACGACGTGACCTGCTCGATCCGGCGGGAGTGCCGCGGGTTGCCGGAGAACGGCGTGGTCAGGAACGCCTCGACCAGCGCCGTCGCCTCGTCCAGCGTGTGCTGGCGGGCGCCCACCGCGACGATGTTGGCGTCGTTGTGCTCCCGGGCGAGCTGTGCGGTGTCGATGTTCCAGGCGAGCGCCGCGCGCACCCCGGCGACCTTGTTGGCGGCGATCTGCTCGCCGTTGCCGGAGCCGCCGATGACCACCCCGAGGCTGCCCGGGTCGCCGACCACCCGGTCACCGGTGTGCAGGCAGAACGCCGGGTAGTCGTCGTCCGGGTCGAAGGCGTGCGGGCCGACGTCGACCACCTCGTAACCCTGCTTGGCCAGGTGGTTGGCCAGGTGCACCTTCAGCTCGAAACCGGCGTGGTCGGATCCCAGATAGACGCGCATACCGCGCAGTCTGTCAGGCCCGCCTCCGTGCCGGCGCGCGGGCGGCGGCACGGAGGCGGATTCGTCACAGCTCAGTGCCCGAGTTCGGCGACGACCAGGCCACCCCGGGCCTTCGGGGTGAACCAGGTGCTCTTGCGCGGCATCTTCTCCCGCGCCAGGTTGACCGCGACGAAGTCGTCCACGGTCACCGGGGCGATGAGCACCGCCAGCTCCGCGCGACCCGCGTCGACCTCACCGGTGAGCCAGCTCGCCGGGTAGTCGCCGCCCACGTAGGTGATCCGCTTGTCGCCCGGGTCGAGGCCGAGCGCGTCCCGCAGCAGCAGCCGCTCGACCAGCGCGTGGTCGAGGTTCTCCAACCGGCCCCCGTCCAGGTGCGGCAGGGTCACCGCGTACCCCTGGCCGGCGAGGTGGAGGTGGACGGTGCCGCCGGCCGCCGGGACCTCGACCGGGCCGGCGACCGGGGTGACCTCCGCGCCGGCCGCGCGGAGCCGGTCGAGCAGCTCCTCCGGCGTGGTGGTCAGCTCGCTGACCAGCCGGTTGTAGGGCTGGATGGCCACCGACGCGGGCGTGGTGATCACGGAGAGGAAGCGCGGCAGCCCGCCGGTCTGCGCGGCCAGGCTGCGGTGGTTGCCGTCGGCCACCACCAGCTCGCCACCGCCGGCCAGGGCGGTCAGCTCGTCCTGCTCGCGGCCCGGCCCGAGCAGCCAGATGGCGTGCGTACGCCCCGACTGGTCGACGTCCGTGGCGGCCGGTGCGCCGGCCGACTCGGTCGCCGCCGCGAGGGCGGCGTGCAGCGCGTCGCCGCTGCCGGTCTGGAGCAGCAGCACCGGGGAGAGCAGGTGCCCGAGCGCCTCGGCCAGGGCGACCCGCTCCCGCACCTTGGCGATGAACACGTCCTCGTTGCGGATCACCAGGCCGGGCTCGTCCGCGCTGGTGGAGATCTGGTCGGTGTCGACCATGGCCCAGAGCCCGTACGCGGTCTCCTCGCCGGGCGCGCTGATCCGGTAGAGCACCACGACCTGCTCGGCGGGGGTGTAGCTGCCGTCGGCCTTGGCCTCGGCGAGTCGGGCCACCGCGTCCGGCAGCGCGTCGAGGAAGGACTTCCCGAGGCTCTCCGGCGCCCGGTGCGGCATCTCGATGCCGAGAGCACTGTGCGGGTTCGTCCCGATGATCGCGGTGATCTCCGCGTCGTCGGCGAACTCGTCGTAGTTCTGCGCGCCGGTGCCGCCAGTGGTGATCCAGGCCCGGGCGATCGGATGCACGACCGTCATGTCCACCGACGCTACCGCGTCCACCAGATGAAAGGCGGGGCCCCCGGTCGACACCCCGACGGGCCGCCTCAGGTGCGGTCGACCGGGGCGAGAGCGGGCCGGTGCCGGCCGGGGGACGGGGCACCGCCGGGAACCGGGCCGGCGGGGCCGGTCGGGCGGGACGGCCCGGTGGACGCGGCGAAGCGTACGGTCGTCGCACCCGGCGGCGTCGGACGGCCGGCCGGGGCGCCGGAGCGGACCGGACCGGGCGTGCGGGTCGGGGCCGGCGCGTCGGCCGGCGGGGTCATCCGGGAGGTGGCCACCACCCGGGCGACGCCCACCACGATCGGGGGCGCCAGCAGGTCGACCATCTCGGCCGGCAGGCAGGGCCGGACGGCCGGCCAGTCGGCGTCGTCCACGGACCAGTACGTCGCACCGGAGTCCCCGGTCGCCGGCTGCGGCGGCGCGTCGTCGGACGTACGGCGGTGCTTACCCATCGGAATGCCTCCAGGAGCTGCCAGGGTGCGGCCCCGGGGGCCGCCGGCTGGGACACCCGGAGAAACGAGCCCCGCGCCACCGGGGTGACGCGGGGCCCGCGTGTCTCCCGCCCACCGCTCAGTCGAAGATGGGGCCCTGCTCACGGGAGCGCTTGAGCTCGTAGAAGCCGGGGGTGCCGGCGACCAGCAGCACGCCGTCCCAGAGCCGGCCGGCCGCCTCGCCCTTCGGCGCCGGGGTGATCACCGGACCGAAGAAGGCGACCTGGTCGCCGTCCGGGCCGGGGGCGTGGATCACCGGGGTGCCGACGTCGGTGCCGACCGGCCGCATGCCCGCCTCGTGGCTGGCCCGCAGCGCCTCGTCGTACGTGGTGGAGTCGGCGGCGTCGGCGAGCGCCGGGTCCAGCCCGACGTCGGTGAGCGCGCCGACCAGCATGTCCCGGCCGAGCGGCTCCTTGCCGAGGTGGATGCGGGTGCCCATGGCGGTGTAGAGCTTCGCCAGGACCTCCGACCCGTGGGCCTGCTCGACGGCGATGCAGACCCGCACCGGGCCGTAGCCGTTCCGCATCAGTTCCTGGTACTCCGCGGGCAGGTCCCGACCCTCGTTGAGCACCGACAGGCTCATCACATGGAAGCGGATGTCCACCTCCCGGACCTGCTCGACCTCCAGCAGCCAACGGGAGGTGATCCACGCCCACGGGCAGAGCGGGTCGAACCACATGTCCACGGCGACACGTTCGGTCACGGTGAGTCCCTTCACGATTCGAGCGCCGGAGCACCGGCGCGTTCCCTTCCGATCCTCACCCCGCACGGTATCGACCGGTACCGGAATGAGAGCGTGACCTCGACCACCGGAGGTGCCGGTGCATGGAAGACTCGGTCTCGGACCGGCCGTCACGAGCAGGCCGGCGAGGCCGGGGCCGCCGGGGCGGCGGCGCGAGTGGGATGGAGACGAAGAGTGCCGGGAGTGCGCAACCTGACCCAGGTGGAGGCCACCGAGCGGGCCCGCCTGCTCGAGGTCACCGGGTACGACATCGACCTGGACCTGTCGACCGCCGTGCAGGCCGAGGGCCGCACCTTCCGTTCCCGGACGGAGGTCAGGTTCCGCTGCGCCGAGCCCGGCGCGGCGACCTTCATCGAGCTGGCCGCCGAGACGGTCCACACGGCGACGCTGAACGGCCGCCCCGTGGAGCTGTCCGGCTGGTCCGCCGAGAAGGGCCTCACCCTCACCGACCTGGCCGCCGAGAACACCCTGCTGGTGGAGGCGGACTTCGCGTACTCCAACAGCGGTCAGGGCCTGCACCGCACGGTGGACCCGGTCGACGGCGAGACCTACCTCTACAGCCAGTTCGAGACGGCGGACGCGCAGCGCGTCTATGCCTGCTTCGACCAGCCCGACCTGAAGAGCGTCTACACCTGGCACGCCACCGTCCCGGAGCACTGGCGGGTCGTCTCCAACATGCCGGTGGCCCGCGAGGAGGCGGCCGGCGAGGGGCTCAAGACCGTCCACTTCGCCGAGTCGGCGCGGATGAGCACCTACATCACCGCGCTCTGCGCCGGGCCGTACCACGAGGTGCGGGACAGCCACGACGGCATCGACCTGGGGGTGTTCTGCCGGGCCTCGATGGCGCAGTACCTCGACTCGGACGACCTGTTCCTGGTCACCAAGCAGGGCTTCGACTTCTTCCACGAGCAGTTCGGGGTGCGCTACCCGCTGCCCAAGTACGACCAGCTCTGGGTGCCGGACTTCAACGCCGGCGCGATGGAGAACTTCGGCTGCGTCACGCACGCCGAGTCGCTCTATCTCTTCCGCTCGCAGGTCACCGACTACGAGTACGAGCAGCGGGCCAACACCATCCTGCACGAGCTGGCCCACATGTGGTTCGGTGACCTGGTCACCATGCGCTGGTGGAACGACCTGTGGCTGAACGAGTCGTTCGCCGAGTGGGCCAGCCACTGGTGCAACACCCACGCCACCCGGTTCACCGAGGCCTGGACGACCTTCCTGTCGATCCGCAAGAACTGGGGCTACCGGCAGGACCAGCTCTCCTCCACCCACCCGGTCTACTGCGAGATGCCGGACCTGGAGGCGGTCGAGGTCAACTTCGACGGCATCACGTACGCCAAGGGCGCCAGCGTGCTCAAGCAGCTCGTCGCGTACGTCGGTGAGGAGCCGTTCCGGGCCGGGCTGCGGGCGTACTTCGGCAAGCACGCCTGGGGCAACGCCACCTTCGACGACCTGCTCTCGGAGCTGGAGGCGGCCTCCGGCCGGGAGCTGCGCAAGTTCGCCGCCCAGTGGTTGGAGACCGCGCAGGTCAACACGCTGCGCCCCGAGGTGACCATCGGCGCGGACGGCGCGTACGAGCGGGTGCTGGTCCGCCAGGAGGCCCCGGCCGGGCACCCGACGCTGCGGACCCACCGGATCGGCGTCGGCCTCTACGACCTGACCGACGGCCGGCTGGTCCGCCGGGAGCGGATCGAGGTGGACGTGGCCGGCGAGCGGACCGAGTTGTCCGCGCTGCACGGCACGCGGGCCGCCGACGTGCTGCTGCTCAACGACGACGACCTGACGTACACCAAGCTGCGGCTGGACGAGCGGTCGATGGCGACCGTGGTGCAGCACATCGCGGGCCTCGAATCGTCGCTGGCCCGGGCGCTGTGCTGGACCGCCGCCTGGGACATGACCCGCGACGCCGAACTCGCCACCCGCGACTACGTGGCGCTGGTGCTGGCCGGGCTGCCCGCCGAGACCGACATCAACCTGGTCACCGCCACCCTGCGGCAGGCCACCACCGCGCTCACCTTCTACGCCGACGCGGCGTGGGCGCCGACCGGCTGGGCCGAGCTGGCCCGGACGGCGCGGGCGGCCCTGGCGGCGGCCGAGCCGGGCAGCGGCTTCCAGCTCGCCTGGGCCCGGGCGTTCGCCTCCGCGGCCCGCTCGCCGGAGGACCTGGCGACGCTGCGCGGCTGGCTGAACGGCGGCGACGTGCCGGCCGGGCTGACCGTGGACACCGAGCTGCGCTGGACGGTGCTCCAGGCGCTGGTGGCCAACGGGGCGGCGGGGGCCGCCGAGGTGGAGGCCGAGCTGGCCGGCGACCGCACCACCAGCGGCGAGCGGGAGGCCGCGTACGCGCACGCGCTGGTGCCGACCGCGGAGAACAAGGCGGCGGTCTGGGCGCAGCTCACCGGGCCGGAATCGCTGCCGAACTGGCGCAACCGGGCGCTGCTGCAGGGTCTCACCCACCCGGCGCAGGTGGAGCTCACCGCGCCGTACCGGGAGAAGTACTTCGCCGTCGTCGGCCAGGTCTGGGCGCAGCGGGACAGCGAGCCGGCGCAGGAGTTCGCGCAGCTCGGCTACCCGACCCAGCTGGTGGACGACGACACGGTGGCGGCCACCGACGCGTGGCTGGCGCAGGAGGGTCACCCGGCGTCGCTGCGCCGGCTGGTGGCCGAGGGCCGCGACGGCGTGGTCCGGGCCCTCAAGGCCCGCGCCAAGGACGCCCAGAGCGCCTGACCAAGGGGTACGCGGCCCGGGGCCGGCATGGGTGGGAGCCCGCGCCGGCCCCGGGCCGTTGTGGTGCGGCTGACGACACGAGAAAGCCCGGCCCGCGTGATCGCGGGCCGGGCTTCGTCGTACGGGAAGGGTCAGCCCTTGCCGGCGTGGCTGGCGAGCTGGTCGAGGCCCTGGATGATGCCGCCGGCCAGGTCGCCGCCGCCGAAGGAGGCCACCATGGAGAGCGCGGCCAGCTTGGCGTACGTGTCGGGGATGCGCTTGCGGGCGTACCTGCCGGTGACGACCTCCAGCTGCCGCTGGTTGGGCGACACGGCGATCAGCACCGACTTGTCGGGCTCGGCGAGCTGGCGGTGCAGCCGCTGGGCGTGCTCCCGGATCGGCTCGTCGAGACCGCCCACATAGACCGAGAAGACCAGGCCGGTGCCCTGGTCGGCCAGGCGCAGCGCCTCGTCGATGCGGAGCAGCTGGCGGGTCGAGAAGGGCCCGTCCAGCACGTCGGGCGGGGTGCCCGTCCCCGTCTCGGCCTGCTTCTCACCAACGGTCACTTGCGCCTCCGGTTCCACCGGCCGGCGCCTCGATGCCGGCCTTCTCCTGCTTGTGGCTGGTCAGCGCCGGCGCCTGCGCGCCCGCTGCCAGCGCGGTGCCGGCCGAGTCGGCCAGCTGCTCCGGACGGCCCAGGAACCAGACCGGAGTGAAGTCGAAGGGCCGGCCCGGCCGGTAGCGCTTGGCGCCGCCACCGCCGCCACGGCCGCCGGCGAGTGCCAGTCCGGCGATCACCAGCACCGCGGCCGCCGGGATGCCGACGAAGACCAGCAACGTCTCGGTAACAGACAATCCCAACGCCCCCAGGCGGAAAGAGAGACCAGGAATTCCGGGTCGGGTGGACGATCATGGCGCCGACCGCCCGACTCCGCTTGTGGTATTCACGTTAGCGGAGTCGACGGCCCGCCAGATTGCGGGGTGGTGATCCCATCCGCCACATCCGTGCTCCAGTTGCGCGGCAGTGGCGGTCAGCGTGGCGTCGTCGCCGTACCGGCCGGTGAGGAGCACCCCGACGGGGAGCCCGTCGGCGGTGCGGCCCACCGGCAGGGAAACCGACGGCTGACCGGTGACGTTGAAGATGGCGCAGTACGGCGAGAACCGGCGTTGCCGGTCGAAATCCTCCGCCGGGGGCAGCGCCGCGAACGCGCCGACCGGCGCCTGCGGCGCGGCGAGGGTGGGGCAGAGCAGCAGGTCGCAACCGGCGGTCCGCTGGGCGCCGAGGCGTACCTGGGCCTGGAGTTCACCGAGCGCGGCCAGCAGCGCCCCCGCGCCGACGGCCGTACCCCGGTCGCGGAGGAACCGGGTCAGCGGCAGCAGCCGGCCCTCCCGCTCCGGCGGGAGCGGGGCGAGCGCCAGGACGTACCAGATGGTCTCGAAGAGCGGCCACGCCGTGGGGCCGAGCGGCGCGGGCACCTCGACCACCTCGTGGCCGGCGGCGGCCAGCAGCGCGGCGGCCCGGTCCACGGCGGCCAGGCAGTCGGGGTGGACCGGCTCGTCGGCGAGCATCGGGGTGGTGAAGCGGCCGATCCGCAGCCGGCCGGGGTCGGCGCGGCGGGCCACGCCGAGGTAGCCGTCGGCGGGCCGGGCCGGCGGGAGGTAGGGCTCGCCGGGCACCGGCTGGGCCATGACGTCGAGCAGCGCGGCCACGTCGGCGACGGTCCGCCCGATGGGGCCGGCGGTCGGCAGCCCGAACGCGCCGGAGCCGAGCGGCCCGCCGGAGACCAGCCCCCGGCTGGGTTTGTAGCCGACCAGGCCGCAGAGCGACGCCGGGATGCGCAGCGACCCGCCGCCGTCGGAACCCTGGGCGACCGGGACCAGCCCGGCCGCCACCGCCGCCGCCGCGCCACCGCTCGACCCACCCGCCGTGTACGACAGGTCCCAGGGGTTCCGGGCCGGCGGCGCGACCAGCCCCTCGGAGTAGAGCGAGCAGCCCAGCTCGGAGGTGGTGGTCTTGCCGAGGCTGACCAGTCCGGCGGCCGTCATGAAGCGCACCACGTCGGCGTCGACCGGCGGCACGAAGTCGGCGAAGGCCGCCGATCCGAAGGTGGTGCGCACCCCCGCGGTCAGCGTCAGGTCCTTGATCGCGGTCGGAACGCCGTGCAGCGCCCCCCGTTCCCCGGCCGGTACGCCGTCGGCGGCCCGGGCCGCCGCGAGGGCCCGTTCCGAGGTGACGGTGACGAACGCCCCGACCGTGTCGCCGAGCGCGTCGACGCGGGTCAGGTGGTGGGCGACGAGCTCCACGCTGGACAGCTCGCCCCGGGCGATCGCGGCGGCCTGCTCCAGCGCGGTCAGGTCGTGCGGCTCGGCCATCCCCCCATCCTGCCCGCTCTGACGTCACCCGTGGCGGCGACACGACCGACCGCCGGACCGGGCGGCGCCGGTTGGCACATATCGCGGTGACAGGGACCGGCCGGGATTGGCCGTCACCGCCACCAGGACGGACGATGCAGAAACCGATGGACACGCATCGATCGGTTCCGCCGTCCACCACCCTCGGGACCGTCGGCTGCTCACCCCCGCAGGGAGCGACCACATGCAACCCGTACCCACCGTCCCCCGTGCCCGGTCCGGGCCGGACCGCCGATGGGCCACCGCCCTGGCCCGGTCCGTGCTCACCCTCCTCCTGGTCGGCGCCGGGCTGGCCGCCGCACCGGCCGCCCACGCCGCCGTCAACCCCTACCAGCGCGGCCCCGACCCGACCGTGGCGAGCATCGAGGCGACCCGTGGCCCGTTCGCCATCGCCCAGACCACCGTCGCCGCCTCCAGCGTCAGCGGCTTCCGCGGCGGCACCGTCTACTACCCCACCAGCACCGCCGAGGGGACCTTCGGCGCGGTCGCTGTCTCACCCGGCTACACCGCGACGCAGTCCAGCGTGGCGTGGCTCGGCCCCCGCCTCGCCTCGCAGGGTTTCGTCGTCATCACCATCGACACCCTGTCCCGCTACGACCAACCGGCCAGCCGGGGCAGCCAACTGCTGGCCGCGCTGGACTACCTGACCAACGCCAGCTCGGTGCGCAGCCGGATCGACCGGTACCGGCTCGCCGTGATGGGCCATTCGATGGGTGGCGGCGGCAGCCTCTCCGCGGCGAACACACGGCCGACGCTGCAGGCCGCGATCCCGCTGACCGGCTGGCACACCACCAAGAACTGGTCCACGGTACGCGTCCCGACGCTGGTCGTCGGCGCGGAGTACGACTCGATCGCCCCGGTCGCGTCGCACTCGGAGCCCTTCTACACCAGCCTGCCGGCCACGCTGGACAAGGCATACCTCGAACTGAACGGCGCCACCCACTCCGCGCCCACGTCGCCCAACGTGACCATCGCGAAGTACAGCATCTCCTGGCTGAAGCGGTTCGTGGACGACGACACCCGCTACGAGCAGTTCCTCTGCCCGGCACCGAGCGGGTCCGCGATCGAGGAGTACCGCGACACCTGCCCGCACTCCTGACCTCCCGACCCGGTCGGACGCCTCGCGCTGCCCGGAGCGCGGAGCGTCCGCCGGACGGTCGAACTCCCGGAACCCGGACCACGAGCCCGGTCGACCGCTCCGCGCCGCCTTTGCTCTGCTGCAACCCACGCAACACGGAACCGCTCCCAGTGTTGCGGTGGCTGCAGCAGAGCAAAGGCGCCGGGCGAGGAGTGTCAGGCCGATGGCGGCCGGCAGGATCAGGCGTGCAGGAAGCGCAGGGCGTTGCCGCCCAGCAGTTTGTCGCGCTGGTCGGCGGTGAGGAAGTCGGCGTCCCGGACCACCCGCCCGACCGGCCGCTCCCCCAGCGGGTACGGGTAGTCGCTGCCGACCATGACCCGGTCGACCCCCATCGTGTCGACCAGCAGCCGCAGCGCGGCGGGCGCGAAGACCACCGAGTCCACGCTGAACCGGTCGACGTAGGAGCTGGGCGGGGCGGTGGAGGCGCCGCGTACCAGGTCGCCGCGGCGGTGCCAGGCGTTGTCGGCCCGCCCCAGCCAGAACGGGAAGCTGCCGCCGCCGTGCGCGAAGCAGATCCGCAGGCTCTCCGGCACCCGGTCGAAGACCCCGCCGAGGATCAGGGCGAGCACCGACAGGTGGGTCTCGGCGGGCATCCCGGCCAGCCAGCGGGCCATCCACCGGTCCAGTCGGGGCCCGCCCGGCATGTCCCACGGGTGCACGAAGACCGGGGCGCCGACCTCGGCGCAGTGGGTCAGGAACTGCACGATGCCCGCGTCGTCCAGGTCGCGGTCGCCGACGTGGTTGCCGATCTCCACACCGGCGTGCCCGGCGGCCAGGCAGCGGTCCAGCTCCGCGCAGGCCAGGTCGGGATCCTGCAACGGGACCTGGCAGAACGGCACCAGGCGGTCACCGCCGGCCGCCGTCACCTCCAGCGCCAGGTCGTTGAAGATCCGCGCCACCTTCGCCGCCTGGTCACTAGCGCGGTCGTAGGAGAAGAAGACCGGCGTCGGCGAGACCACCTGCACGTCGACGCCGTCGGCGGCCATGTCGGCCAGCCGGGTGGGCGCGTCCCAGCACTCCGCGCCGACCGGCCGGAACTCCGTCTTTCCCACCATGATCATGGCGGCGCGTTCGGAGTCGACCCGCAACCAGGGCCAGCCGGACCCGCCGCACGCCGCGCCGAGGTCCGGCCATCCCTTGGGTACGACGTGCGTGTGCACGTCGACGACGGGTGTCCCCATCAGCCCTTGCCCGGGTGCAGCGCGCCGCACCGCTCGCAGGTGCGCGCCTGCTCGTCGCCGTAGAACGCCTGGAACACCGGCGGCAGGTCGGCGGCGATGTCGCGGACCTGGAGTTCCACCTCGTGCACCTGGTGCCCGCACTCGGGGCAGTACCACCGGAACTTCTCCAGCGTGCCCTCCTCGCGGACCCGTTCCACCACCACGCCGATCGAGCCAGCCTCCGGCCGCTGCGGCGAGTGCGGGGTGTTGCGCGGCAGCATCCACATCTGACCCTCGCGCACGTGCACCGTACGCGGCCCCGCAGGCGTCATCAGGTTGATGTGCATGTTGCCCTTGACCTGATAGAAGAACTCCTCGTACGGGTCGACGTGGAAGTCGGTGCGCTGGTTCGGCCCGCCCACCACCATCACGATGAAGTCGTCCCCGCCGGGGAACATCTCCCTGTTGCCCACCGGCGGCTTCAGCAGGTGCTGGTTCTCCGCGATCCACCCGGGGAAACTGAACGGCTCGGCGATCTCACTCACGACTGACCTCCCGACGGAAGAAGGGCCACGGCCTGCATCTCGATCAGCAGGTGCGGGTGCGGCAGCTGGTGCACCGCCACCGTCGTCCGGGTCGGCCCGGACGCGTCGAAGAACTCCGACCACACCTCGTTGTAACCACCGAAGTCGTTCATGTTGACCAGGTAGGACGTCACCTGCACCAGGTCCGCCAGGTCCGCGCCGACCGCGCGCAGCAGGTCACCGATGTTGCCGATGACCGCCCGGGTCTGCTCCCGGATGTCGAGGTCGGTGGTCCCGAACTCGTCCACCGCGACGCCGGCGAAGGTGTTGTCCGGCCGGCGGGACGACGTACCGGAGACGAAGACGAAGCCGCCCGCGACCTTGACGTGCGGGAACGCCCCGCGCGGCACGGCCTTCCCGGCCACCACCCGCCCGGTCGGACGCCCTTCGGTCCGCGACTGCGGGGCTCGCGACCCCGGCTCACTCCTCGCGCTCACGAGGCGGCCCGGAGCGCGGCGGTGCCGAGCTTCTCGACCACGGCCCGGACGTGCGCGCCGGGGCGCAGCGGGACGGCGGCCGTGGCGGCACCAGCCAGGAAGATCCAGCCCTCGCGGAGCCGGACGCCGTGCCGACCGGCCAGCCGGATGCCCTCGTCGAGTGCGCGGCGCGGGTCGCCGAGGATCGCCGCCGTCGAGCCGACCTGCGCGACCCGACCGTCGATCTCCAGCAGTACGCCCAGGTTCTCCAACCCGTCCGGCACCGGCGACCACGGTCCCACCACGAACGCGGCGGCCGAGGTGTTGTCGGCGACCACGTCCGGCAGGGAGAAGGTGAAGTTGGCGTACCGGGAGTCGATCAGCTCGATCGCCGGGGCCACCGCCCGGACCGCGTCGGCGAAGGCACCGACCGGTTCACCGGGCTCGGGGAGCCGGTCCAGCAGGAACGCCACCTCCGGCTCGACCCGGGGGTGGATGAAGTCGCCGACATCGACGCTGCCGCCGTCGGGGACCCGCATCACGTCGGTGAGCCGGCCCCAGATCACCTCGTCCACCCCGACCTGGGCCATCTTCGCCCTGCTGGTCAGCCCCATCTTCAGCCCGACCAGCCGCTCGCCCCGGTCGAGGCGGCGCTGCACCAGCGCGGTCTGCACCGCGTACGCGGCGTCGACGTCCAGACCGGTCTCGGCGGCGACCTGCGGGATGGCGGTGGCGGTGTCGGCCGCCGCGCCCAGCTTCTCGGCGATCCCGGCGATGTCCGGCCCGATCATGAGGTCTCCTTACCGGCGAGGTCCAACGCCACGTCCACGATCATGTCCTCCTGGCCACCGACCATCCGGCGCCGGCCCAGCTCGACGAGGATCGAGCGGACGTCGACGCCGTACTTCGCGGAGGCGCGTTCGGCGTGCCGGAGGAAGCTGGAATAGACGCCCGCGTACCCGAGGGAGAGCGTCTCCCGGTCGACCTGGACCGGCCGGTCCTGGAGCGGGCGGACGATCTCGTCGGCCGCGTCCATCAGCGCGAACACGTCGCAGCCGTGCCGCCAGCCGTGCAGCTCGGCGACGGCGACGAAGACCTCCAGCGGGGCGTTGCCCGCGCCCGCGCCCATCCCGGCCAGCGAGGCGTCCACCCGGACCGTACGCCCCGACGGGGAGCCGAGCGGCCCGGCGCCGAGGATCCGGCCGTGCTCGACGGCGACGACGCTGTTGGCCACCCCGAGCGACAGGTTGTGGTGGGCGTGGATGCCGATCTGCGTCTCCGGCTCCAGCACCTGCCGGTACGCGTCGACCCGCTCCGCCACGTCGGACATCAGCAGCCGGCCGCCGGAGTCGGTGACGTAGACGCAGTGCGCCCCGTACGACTCCATCAGTTTCGCCTGGGCGGCCAGCCCGGCCGGGTCGACCATGTGCGACATCATCAGGAACCCGGAGACGTCCATGCCGTTCTCCCGGGCCCAGGAGATGTGCTGGGCGGAGATGTCCGCCTCGGTGCAGTGGGTGGCGATCCGGACGCTGGTCACCCCGAGCGCCTGCGCCGCCCGCAGGTCGGCGACGGTGCCGATGCCGGGCAGCAGCAGGGTGGTGAGCTTCGCGGTCGTCAGCACCTCGGCGGCGGCGGAGATCCAGTCGGCGTCACTCGCCGCGCCGTGGCCGTAGTTGACGCTGGAGCCGGCCAGGCCGTCGCCGTGCGCCACCTCGATGGCGGCCACCCCGGCCGCGTCCAGCGCGGCAGCGATGATGCGTACCTGGTCGACGGTGTAGCGGTGGGCGACGGCGTGCATGCCGTCGCGCAGCGTGACGTCCTGGAGGTAGAGGTCCGTCATGCCGGTACCCCCTTGGTGCGCAGGGCGACCAGGCGTTCCGCGGTGCGCAGCGCGGCCGAGGTCATGATGTCCAGGTTCCCGGCGTACGCGGGCAGGTAGTGCCCCGCGCCGGAGACCTCCAGGAACACCGACACCTGGAGCCCGGTCAGGTGCCGCCCCAGCGTCGGCACGTACGTGTCCACCCGGTCGAACTGCACGTCCTGCTTGAGCCGGTAGCCCGGCACGTACTCCTGCACGGTCTGCACCATGTCTGTCACCGAGGCGGCGATGGCGGCGCGGTCGGCGTCGGCGTCCGGGCAGAGGCAGTAGACGGTGTCCCGCATCAGCAGCGGCGGGTCGGCCGGGTTCAGCACGATGATCGCCTTGCCGCGGCCCGCGCCGCCGACCACCTCGATGGCCCGGGCGGTGGTCTCGGTGAACTCGTCGATGTTGGCCCGGGTGCCCGGCCCGGCGGACCTCGACGCGATCGAGGCGACGATCTCCCCGTACGCCACGGGCGTGACCCGGCCGACGGCGGCGACGATCGGCACGGTCGCCTGCCCGCCGCAGGTCACCATGTTGACGCATGCCTCGTGGAGGTGTTCGTCCAGGTTGACCGGCGGCACCACGTACGGGCCGATCGCGGCCGGGGTCAGGTCCACCACCGTCCGGCCGTGCGCGCGCAGCACCTCGAAGTGCCGCCGGTGCGCGCCGGCCGAGGTGGCGTCGAAGACCAGCTCGACGTCGGCGAACTCGGGCATCGCCACCAGGCCGTCCACACCGTCGGCGGTGGTGGCCACGCCGAGCCGCCGGGCCCGCGCCAGCCCGTCGGAGTCCGGGTCGATGCCGGCCATCGCCACCATCCGCAGCCGGTCACTGAGCCGCAGCACCTTGATCATCAGGTCGGTGCCGATGTTGCCGGACCCGAGCACCGCCACGCCGACGCTCACCGGTCGCTCCCCGTGCTGAAACAGGTCCGCACCGAGCCGAGCCCGGAGATCCGCGCCTCGTACGCGGCGCCCGGCGTCACCGGGACCATCGGGCCGAGCGCCCCGGAGAGCACCACGTCACCGGCGCGCAACGGGTCACCGGCGCGGGCCATGGTGCCGACCAGCCACTCCAGCGCGTGCAGCGGGTTGCCCAGGCAGGCCGCCCCGGCGCCCACCGAGACCGGCTCCCCGGCGTGTTCCAGCACCATCCCGGCCAGCCGCAGGTCCACGTCGGCGAGCCGGCGCGGCGTGGTGCCGAGCACGAAGAGGCCGCTGGAGGCGTTGTCCGCGATGGTGTCCACGATGGAGATGTCCCAGCCGGCGATCCGCGAGTCGACGATCTCGATGGCGGGCAGCACGTGGTCGACGGCCCGGATGAGGTCGACGGTGGTGACCCGCTCGTCGGTCAGGTCCGCGCCGAGCACGAAGGCGATCTCCGCCTCCACCCGGGGTTGGAGCAGCCGGTCGATCGGCACCTCGACGCCGTCGCCGACCGCCATGACGTCGGTGAGGACGCCGAAGTCCGGCTGGTAGACGCCGAAGTTCTCCTGCACCACCCGGGAGGTGAGCCCGATCTTCGCGCCCACCCGGCGTTCGCCCCGGTCCCACCAGTCCTGCGCCTGGCGCTGCTGCACCCGGTACGCCGACTCGACGTCCCCCTCGGGCAGCAGCCGCCCGCGCAGCGGCGGGCAGGGCTTGCCGCCCTCCCGCGCCCCGGCCAGCTCCCGCGCCGCCGCTTCGATGTCGATCATGCTCTGCCTGACGCTTCGTTCGCTGCGCTCGCTCATGACAGGTCCACGCAGACGTTGGTGAGTTCGGAATAGAAGTCGAGCGAGTGCACGCCGCCCTCCCGGCCGATGCCGGAGGCCTTCACCCCGCCGAACGGGGTGCGCAGGTCCCGCAGGAACCAGGTGTTGACCCAGACGATGCCGGCGTCCAGCCGGGCTCCGGCCCGGTGCGCCCGACCCACGTCCCGGGTCCAGACCGTCGCCGCCAGGCCGTACTCGGTGCCGTTGGCCAGCGCGTACGCCTCGTCCTCGTCGTCGAAGGGGGCGACGTGCACGACGGGGCCGAAGATCTCCTCGGTGTTGGTGCGGGCGTCCGGGCCCAGCCCGGTCAACACGGTCGGCTGCACGTACGCGCCGCCGTCCCGGGCGTCGCCGAAGCGCGGCACCCCACCCCCGGCCAGCATCTCGGCGCCCTCGGCGCGGGCCAGGTCGTAGTGGCCGAGGACCTTGTCCCGGTGGGTGTGCGAGATCAGCGGCATGTTCACCGTGGCCTCGTCGGCGGGCCAGCCGTACGCCAGCTCACCGGCCCGCTTCGCCAGCCGCGCGGTGAACTCCTCGAAGACCGGCCGCTGGACATAGATCCGCTCGGTGCAGAGGCAGACCTGACCACCGTTGGTGAAGCTGGAGCGGACCGAACCGGCGACCGCCGCGTCCAGGTCGGCGTCGGCGAAGACCAGCCCCGCGTTCTTGCCGCCCAGCTCGAAGCTGACCGCCTTCACCCCGTCGGCGGCGGCGCGCATGATGGCGCTGCCGGTGGCCGACTCCCCGGTGAAGGTGATCGCGTCGACGCCCGGGTGCCGGGTGAGGAACTCCCCCGCCGAGTCCGGCCCGAAGCCGTGCACCAGGTTGAACACCCCGTCCGGTACGCCCGCGGCGGCCATCACCTCGGCCAGCAGCGTCGCCGACGCCGGGGTCTCCTCGCTGGGCTTCACCACCACGGCGTTGCCGCAGGCCAGCGCCGGGGCGACCTTCCAGGTGAGCAGCAGCAGCGGCAGGTTCCACGGCACGATGACGGCGACCACGCCGACCGGCTTGCGGACCGCGTAGTTGAGCGCCCGCCCACCGGTCGGGGTGACCGTGGTGAACGACTCGGTCGGCGCGGTCGCCACGATCTCGGCGAACGCCCGGAAGTTGGCCGCGCCGCGCGGGATGTCCAGGGTGCGGGCCTGCGAGATGGCCTTGCCGGTGTCCGCAACCTCGGCGGCGACCAGGTCGTCGAAGCGGCGTTCCAGCTCGTCGGCGACCCGGCGCAGCACCTCGGCGCGCTCCCGCTCGCCCATCCGGCCCCACGGCCCGCGCAGCGCGGCCCGGGCCGCCGCCACCGCGTCGTCCACCACCGACGACGACGCCTCGGCCACCTCGAAGACCGGCTCACCGGTCACCGGGCTGCGCTTGGTGAAGCGGCGCCCGTCGGCGACGAACTCGCCGCCGACGAAGTTGCGCAGCAGGCCCGGCCCGTCGGGCGCGTGCCCGGCCATCAGCCGGGGATCCCAGAGCGTCATCCGCGCCTCCCTCGGGCGAGCGCCGCCGCGCCGGCGGCCAGCAGGGCCACCGCACCCACCGCCACCGCACCCACCGCCCGGTACTGCCGGCGCACCCGGCGGCGCACCTCGGCGTACGGGGTGGTGGAGAAGGACACCAGCTCGTACTGCGAAACGTACCGGCCGGGCAGGGCCCGTTCCAGGGCGTGTTCGACGCGCTTGCGGGTCCGGAAGACCGGCGAGGCGACCTTGTCGCGCATCTCCACGAAGTTGGCCAGCGCCATCCGGGCGATCGCCTCCGCGTCGGCCTGCCGGCGCTGCTGGAACAGCGGCAGCGCCGCCGACCACTCGTCGTCGCACTCGTCCAGGCAGCGGTCCAGCTCGACCACGTCCTCGAAGGCGCAGTTCGCGCCCTGGCCGTAGAACGGGACGATGGCGTGCGCGGCGTCGCCGAGCAGGCCCACCCGCCCGTCGACCTGCCACGGCGTGCAGCGGACCGTGCCGAGCACGCCGACCGGGTTGTGCTGGTAGTCGTCGACCAGGTTCGGCGCGAGCGGGGGCAAATCCGGGTAGTGGGTGGCGAAGTGCTGCTCGATGGCGGCCGGGCTGCCCAGCGAGGCGAAGCTCGCGGTGCCGTGGGTGGGCCAGAAGAGCGTGCAGGTGAACGACCGGTCCGGGTTGGGCAGGGCGATCATCATCGAGGTGCCGCGCGGCCAGATGTGCAGCGCGTCCGGGTCGAGGGCGAACTCGCCACCGATCGGCGGGATGGTGAGTTCCTTGTAGCCGTAGTCGAGGAAGTCGAGGCTCTCGGTCAGCACCCCGTACCCGAGGAGCTGCCCGCGCACCGCGGAGCCGGCGCCGTCGGCGCCGAGGACGACCGACGCGGTCTCGGCGACCTTGCCCTGCGGGGTCTCGAACGTCATGTCGCCGGTGGTCGGGTCGAGGCCGACCAGCCGGTGGTCGAAGGCGATCCGCACCCCGGGCAGCGCGGCGGCGGCGGTGAGCAGCGCGTTGTTCAGCGCGCCCCGGCTGATCGAGTTGATCGCCCGGTCACCGGTCCCGCTGTACGACTGGAACTGCGGCTCCCCCGCCACCGGGTGGATCATCCGGCCGCGCATCGGCAGCGCGTCCGCCATCACCTGCCCGTCCAGCCCGATCCGGCGCAGCGCGTCGAGCCCCCGCTCCGACAGCGCCAGGTTGATCGAGCGCCCCCGCTCGACCGTGCCGGTACGCGGGTCCGGCCGCCGCTCGTAGAGCGCCACCTGGTAGCCGCGCCGGGCCAGGAAGCAGGCCAGCAGACAGCCGGCGAGCCCGGCCCCGACGACGGCGATCTCCTCGCGCTCGGCACTCACCGCTGCACCTCCACGCTGGCGGCCAGCGCGTCGGCGACCCGCCAGCAGTCGTGGTACGTCGAGTAGAGCGGCACCGGGGCGAACCGGACGATGTCCGGCTCCCGGGCGTCGGCGATCACGCCGTGCTCGTGCCGCAGCCGCTTGGTCAGCTCGTTGGCGCTGCCGGCCCAGCCGCCTTCCGTTCGCGACTGCGGGGCTCGCAGACCCGGCTCACTCCTCGCGCTCACCCCGATCCGCACCGAGAGCTGGCAGCCCCGCCGGGCCGGGTCGCGCGGGGTGACCACGGTCAGCGGCCGGTCGGCGGTCACCTCGTCCAGCAGCCGCTCCAGCCAGCCGGTGAGCCGCAGGCTGCGCTCCCGCAGCGCCGGCATGCCGACGGAGTCGAAGAGTTCCAGCGACGTGCGGACCGGCCCCATCGCGAAGATCGGCGGGTTGGAGACCTGCCACGCCTCGACGGTGGCCGGCGGCCGGGAGACCGGGGTCATCTCGAACCGGGTGGTCGCCTCGGTGCTCCACCAGCCCTCGAAGCGGGGCAGCTCCGGGTCGCCGAGGTGTCGTTCGTGGACGAAGACGCCGGCCAGGGCCCCCGGCCCCGAGTTCAGGTACTTGTAGGAGCACCAGGCGGCGAAGTCGACGTCCCAGTCGTGCAGGGCCAGCGGCACGTTGCCGACCGCGTGCGCGAGGTCCCAGCCGACGACCGCACCGGCGGCCCGGCCGGCCGCGGTGATGGCCGGGATGTCCATCAGCTCGCCGGTGAGGTAGTTGACCCCGCCGAGCAGCACCAGCGCGACGGTGTCCCCCTCGGCGGCGAGGAAGTCGAGCACGTCCCGTGTCCGCAGGGTGTCCTCGCCGTCGCGGGGCCGCAGCCGGACCACCGTGGCGTCCGGGTCGAGCCCGTGGAAGCGGGCCTGGCTGCGCACGGCGTAGCTGTCCGAGGGGAAGGCGCTGTCCTCGATGACGATCCGGGTCCGCTCCCCCGCCGGCCGGTAGAAGCTCACCATCAGCAGGTGCAGGTTGACCGTCAGCGAGTTCATCACCACGACCTCCGCGGGCCGGGCGCCGACCAGTCGCGCGGCCGGGCCGGTCAACAGCTCGTGGTACGGCAGCCAGGGCCGTCCCGCCTCCACGTGCCCCTCCACGCCCAGCCGACGCCAGTCGTCCAGGTCGGCGAGGAGTTCGTCCCGGGTGGCCCGGGGTTGCAACCCCAGCGAGTTCCCGGCCAGGTACGCGACCTGCGGGTAGCGGCCCCCCTCGGCGGGCGGCACGTGGAACAGGTGCCGGTGCCCGGGGTCGGCCGCGTCGAGGCGGTGGGCCTCCTTCTCGGTGCTGTTCATCGCGTCCCCGTTCACATCGCGGTCCGGGCCGACCACAGCTCCGGGAAGACCACCCGGGCCATGCTGCGCTGCAACCAGGCCAGCCCGGCGGAGCCGCCGCTGCCGACCTTCGCGCCCATCGCGCGCTGCACCGCCTTGAGGTGGTGCCAGCGCCAGTCGCCGAACCGCTCGGCCACCTCGGTCAGCGCCTCACCGAGCAGCCGCAGGTGGTTGTCGGGGCCGCCGTCGGCGTAGATCCGCACCCAGGCCGCCTCGACGGCCGGGTGCGACTCGTGCTCGGCCGCCACGTCCCGGTCGAGCAGGTCGGCGGGGACGGCGAAGCCGCGGCGGGCGAGCAGGGCGACCACGTCGTCCCAGAGGCTCGGCGCTTCGAGGGTGGCGGTGAGCCCCGCGTACACCTCGGTCTGCCGGCGGAACGGGCGGATCAGCGCCGGGTCGCGGAGGCCGAGCAGGAACTCCAGGTGCCGGTACATGGCCGACTGGAAGCCGGAGCCCTCGCCGAGCAGGTTGCGGAACCGGTTGAAGTCGGCCGGGGTCATCCAGCGCAGGCCCTGCCAGGCGGCGTTGAGCCCCTCCAGGTGCAGCGCGGCGCGGCGCAGCGGGGGCAGCGCGTCCCAGATCCGGTTGGCCCGCAGCTCCCGCTGGGCGTGCCGCAGCTCGTGGCAGGTCAGCCCGAAGTACAGCTCCATGATCTGGCTGACCATCAGGAAGGACATCTCGCCGGGGTCGTCGCTGAGCGGCTGCTGCAACCCGTGCAACGTGCTGGCGTGCACGTACGCGTCGTAGGGCACCCGCTCGGCGAACTCCAGCGTCGGTTCGCCGCCGTTGCGCGCCGCCCGGGCCGCCCGCTGTCGCGGGGTGGCCGGCCGTACGGCCGCCGTCACGTGTTCCACCGTCATCTCCCTCCGTACGCCGGTTGGACGACATGGTCCCGCAGGTGGATCGGCAGATGGAATGCCTGTTCAACGGCGGTACTGTGACGGGACCTGCCGGATCGAAAGCGGAATCGGGTCCGGCTTCACGAAGGAAAGGTCACGCATGGACGACATGGACTGGGCGCTGCTGCGGGAGCTCCAGACCGACGCGCGGCTCTCCTTCAGCGAGCTGTCCCGCCGGGTGCACCTGTCGCCGCCCGCGGTCGCCGAGCGGGTGCGTCGGCTGGAGGAGTCCGGGGTGATCACCGGCTACCACGCGCACGTGGACCTGACCCGGGCCGGTCGCACGGTGGTCGCGATGATCCGGATGTCCTGCTACGGCCCGCGCTGCATCCTGCACGACCCGGAGGTGGCCGGCTGGCCGGAGATCCTGGAGATCCACCGGATCACCGGGGACGCGTGCAGCATGCTCAAGGTCGCGGCCGGGTCGATCGGCGAGTTCGAGCGGGTCATCGACCGGCTCGCCCCGTACGGCCAGCCGTCCAGCACGATGGTCCTCTCCACCCCGCTGGACTGGCACCCCGTCACCCCCCTCGCACCCCCGGCCCGCCGGAAGTAGAGGTTCACGGCGGGCTGCGGTGGGAATGCACGCCGCACTGCCCGTCAGCAGGATTCCGGTGCACCGCACCGGGAGGGGGGAATCATGCGGGGGCTTCTGTCACATCGCGCCCTGGCGGCCGTGTTGACCGTGCTCGGCCTGGTCGGGGCGTTCGTCTTCACGACCGGCACGCCGGCCCGGGCCGGGACGACCGTCTTCATCGAGGTCACACCGAACAGCGTGCAGGCCGGCGGCCGGGTGAACATCCGGGCCAGCTGCGACAGCAACAACGACCGGCAGGCCCAGGTCACCTCGGACGCCTTCGGCCGGGTGGTGCTCCGGCCCGACAACGGCTTCCTGACCGGTGCGGTGACCGTGCCGAACAACAAGGCGCCCGGCGACTATCCGGTCGACCTGAGCTGCTCGAACGGCGGCAGCGCGCAGACCATGCTCACCGTGCTGCAGATGGCGCAGCCGAGCAAGGGGCCGGCGACCGGTGGCGGCGGCACGGCGGGCGGCCGGGGCGGCGGATCGCTGCTGCTGGTCGGGGGGCTCGCCGTGGTGGCGGTGGCGGCCGGCTTCGGCGCCGTCGGCACCCGTCGCAGGGCCGCGCCCCGCGCCTGACGGGACCGCGGCCATGTCCCGCTCAGGCGACCGGCGGAGGCGGACACGGGCCGGCGTCCGGCTGCTGTCCCGGGCGTCCCGCCGGTTCGTCCGGGTGGCCGGGCACGCCTTCTCGGCCAGCGTCACCACGGCCGACCCGCAGGCCCGACCGGTCCCGGTCCGTCGGCGGGCAGCGGCGGCGGGCCGGTGGCGGACCGTCGGGTCGGCCGGTCCCGGCGCCCCGGTACTGGCGATCGCCGCGCTGATGGTGCTGATCGTGGCGATGCTCGGCGTCGAGCGGATCACCGGCGTCAGCGTGCTGCCGGAGCAGTGGAGCGCCGGGCTGCGGCCACCGCCGAAGAAGTTCCCGGTGCTGCCGGCGAGCCCGCCGACCGACATCGCGATCGGGAAGATCGACCTGCGGGCGCCCGTACACCGGGTGGGGCTCGCGCCCGACGGCAGCATCGCGGTGCCGGACGTCGGCAAGGCCGGCGAGGCCGGCTGGTACGACCAGGGCCCGACCCCCGGCCAGTACGGTCCGGCGGTGATCGTCGGGCACGTCGACACCACCACCGGACCGGCGGTCTTCCACGGGTTGAAGAGCCTCGACGACGGCGACCGGGTGGAGGTGACCCGGCAGGACCACTCGGTGGCCGTCTTCGAGGTCACCTCGGTACGGCGGTACGGCAAGGACCGGCTGCCGGCGGACGAGGTCTTCGGCGACTTCAGCCGACCCAACCTGCGGTTGATCACCTGCGGGGGCAAGTGGGTGGGCGGCGAGACCGGGTACGCCGACAACGTGGTGGTCTACGCGTCGCTGGTGAAGGCGCGCGGGCCGTGACTCAGGCGGCCTCGGGCTCGCGCAGGTCGAGCCAGTCCGCCCAGCGCGGGTCGGGCGCCCGGTGGCCGAGCACCCGCCAGGCCGTCCCCTTCGGCGGGGCCGGCAGGCTGTGCAGCCGCCAGCCCAGCTCGGCCGGGGTCTTGTCGCCCTTGGTGTGGTTGCACCGGGCGCAGGCCGCGACGACGTTCTCCCAGGCGTGCCGGCCACCGCGGCTGCGCGGGAAGACGTGGTCGATGGTCTCCGCCGGACCCCGGCAGTAGGCGCAGCGCCAGCCGTCCCGGGCGAAGATCGCCCGGCGGGAGAGCCCGACGTGGGTGCGGTAGGGCACCCGGACGAAGCGGGTCAGCCGGACCACCGACGGCACCGGAAGCGCGTCCCGGGCGCTGTGCAGGACGCCCTCGCCGTCGGCCACGCAGACGGCCTTGGCGGAGAGGACGAGGATCGCGGCCCGACGCACGGACACGACGCACAGCGGCTCGTAGGTGGCGTTGAGGACCAACGCGCCGGAGCCCGCCGTGGGTCGTATGTCAGGCATCGTGCTCACCCTCCCGGTCCAGCCGCTCCTGCCGCTGTCGCACCGGTGCCGCCCCCGCGGGCAGCGGGGAACCACACCGGCGCCGGCCGGATCACCGACGTCCGTTGCGCCAATAGTCCCTGATCGGAACCGGGATTGCACGTACTAATCCGGGGTCCCCTCCGGAACCTTCCCCCGGCCGTGTCAGGATGACCGGTTCCGCCCGGCTTGATCTCCGTCGGCCGGGCCGGTGGGGCGGCGACCGGTCCCCCACGGCCGTGCGGTACGAAGACACGGTGAGTGCCACCGGTCTGCTGCTTCTCGCCCTGTCCGCCGCCGAGGACCCGACTCCGGGCCCGACACCGTCGGTCGACTGCCGGACCGACCCCTGGTGCAAGAACGTCTACGAACTGACCAACTCGGCCTGGTTCGCCGAGGGCAGCTACTGGATCGTGCTGAAGCCGCTGCGGGTGGTGCTGATCCTGCTGCTGGCGATCGCCGCCCGCTGGGCGCTGCACCGGACCATCAACCGGCTGGTCCGCACCACCACCGAGGGTGCCGTGCCGACCATGCTCCGGCCGCTGCGCGAGCGGATCCCGAGCGCCTCGCTCGACCCGGAGCAGTTCGTGCCGGAGCGGCGGCGGCAGCGCGCCGAGGCGATCGGCTCGGTGCTGCGCAGCATGGTCACCGCGTTCGTCTTCGGCATCGCGCTGCTGATGGTGCTCAAGGAGTTCAGCTTCGACCTGGCACCGCTGCTGGCCAGCGCCGGCATCGCCGGTGTGGCGCTCGGCTTCGGCGCGCAGAGCCTGGTCAAGGACCTGATCGCCGGCCTGTTCATGCTGATCGAGGACCAGTACGGGGTCGGCGACACCGTCGACCTCGGTGAGGCGACCGGCGTGGTCGAGTCGGTGGGGCTGCGGGTCACCACGGTCCGCGACGGCCGGGGCGTGCTCTGGTACATCCGCAACGGCGAGATCGTCCGGGTGGGCAACAAGAGCCAGGGCTGGGCCCTGGTGGTGGTCGACCTGCCGATCGGGTTCGCCGGCACCGAGGAGGCCACCGCGGTGCTGCGTACGGCCGCCGCCTCGATGGCGATGGACCCGGAGCTGGCACCGCAGATCGTCGAGGAGCCCGAGGTGCTCGGCGTCGAGCAGATGACGGTCGACGGCGCGGTGATCCGTACGGTCGTCAAGACCACCGCCGAGGGGCAGTTCTCGGTGGGCCGGGAGCTGCGTCGCCGGCTCGCCGAGGCGCTGGAGAACTCCGGGATCACGGCCCGGATCGCCGCCGCCCGGCTCTATCAGGGCGCACCGGCGAGGTTCCCCGGAGCGGGCGAGACCGGTGCCGGCGGACCGACCTGAGCCGTCGGGGCCGGACCGACCGGGCCGGACGATCGGGGGTCGCGGACGCCCGGCCCCTCGGGTATCGTCCGTTCGTTCAGTCGGAGATGCGACGATCAATCCGTTCACCCTAGCCAGTTGTCAGACGATCGGGCAGAATCCGGTGAAACACGCTCCTTCGAGGAGCGTGCTCGTGTCCTCGCTGATCCGTAGATCTGACGACGGTTCCCGGGCTGGTCATCACGAGTGGCCGATCTTGGGGAACGATGGAGGCGACGGTGTCCGACGAGCGACCCGCCCGGGAGGGGCCCGCCACCTTCCGTGAAGTGTTCGCCCAGGTCGAATATCGCGCCGTATTCGCGGCCAGCACGCTCTCCTGGATCGGCGACTACATCGCCAAGGCCGCGGTCACCGTCCTGGTCTACCGGGAGACCGACTCGGTGGCGCTCTCCGCCGCCGCGTTCGCCGTCAGTTACCTGCCCTGGCTGGTGGGTGGCCCGCTGCTGGCCACGCTGGCCGAGCGGCACCGCTACCGCAGCGTGATGGTGACCTGCGATCTGCTCCGGATGGCGCTGATGCTGCTGGTCGCCATCCCGGGCAACCCGCCGTGGCTGATCCTCGCCCTGCTCTTCGCCGCCACCCTGGCCAACCCGCCGAGCCAGGCCGCCCGGTCCGCGCTGATGCCGCTCATCCTCGCCGGTGACCGGCTGGTCGTCGGGCTCTCGATCAACGCCAGCGTCGGCCAGGCCGCACAGGTCGTCGGCTACCTGGTCGGCGCGACCATCGCCGTGGTCTCCCCGACCCTCGCCCTGCTGATCAACGCGGCGACCTTCGGCGCGTCGGCCCTGCTGGTCCGGTTCGGCCTGCGGAACCGGCCGCCGGTGATGAGCCCGGCGCACCGCAGCCACCTGCTGCGGGAGACCGGCCAGGGCTTCCAGATCGTCTTCGGCCGCCCCGTGCTGCGCGCCATCGCCGTGCTGGTCTTCAGCGCGATGCTCTTCTCCATCGTGCCGGAGGGGCTCGCCGCGGCGTGGGCCGCCGAGCGGGCCGGCGACGGCGTGGACACCGGCGTCGCGCAGGCCGTCATCATGGCCGCCAACCCGGTCGGCTTCATCCTGGGCGGCCTGCTGGTCGGCCGGGCGCTCTCGCCGGACCGTCGGTTGGCGCTGATGCGACCGCTGGCGGTCCTCGCGCCGCTGGTGCTGGTCCCCGCGCTCCTCGACCCGCCGCCGCTGGTGGTGGCCGTGCTGGCGGCGATCTGCGGGTTCGCCGTCGCCGGGTTGCTGCCGATGGCCAACGGGCTCTTCGTCCGGGCCCTGCCCGACGGCTACCGGGCCCGCGCGTTCGGCGTGATGGCCAGCGGCATGCAGATCATCCAGGGGCTCGCCGTGCTGGTCACCGGCCTGCTGGCCGAGCGCTTCCGGATCCCGCTGGTGGTGGGCATGTGGAGCGCGGCCGGCGTGGGGCTGATGCTGCTGGCCACCCTGACCTGGCCGAGCCGCGAATCGGTGCAGGCCGCCGTCGACCAGGCCACGCGGGACAACGCCGCCGGCGCGGCCCCCGCGAGCCCTCCGGCGCGTACGCCGGTGGACGAGCGGCCGGGCGACCGGGGCCGGCACAGCCACGCGGTGACCTGATCGACACCACCACCGACCGGTGGGCACCGGTCGGCACCCGGGGCAGCCTGGCAGGATGGAACGGTGAATCCCGCAGGTGAATCCGACCGGCCCGGAACCCCCGTCACCCTCTTCGAGGCGGTCGGCGGCGAGCCGACGTTCCGCAAGCTGGTCGACGAGTTCTACGCCGGCGTCGCCACCGACCCGCTGCTGCGCCCGATGTACCCGGAGGAGGACCTCGGGCCGGCCGCCGACCGGCTGACCCTCTTCCTCATGCAGTACTGGGGCGGCCCGAACACGTACTCGGCGCAGCGTGGTCACCCACGGTTGCGGATGCGGCACGCTCCGTTCCGGATCGGCGCCGCGGAGCGGGACGCGTGGCTGCACCACATGCGCCGGGCGGTGGACCGGCTGGACCTGCCGCCGGAGATCGCCACCGCGCTCTGGGACTACCTGGAGCGGGCCGCGTACTTCATGGTCAACGCCATGGAGGGCCCGGCCGCCGGCGCGTGACACCGACGGCCGGACCGGCGCGGCCGGGCGACCGGCCCGGCCGGCGCACTCAGAGCAGGGCGCCCTCGTCGTGCAGCCAGTCCACGAAGGTGGTGGCGACCGCCGCGCCACAGTCGAGCATCTCGACCAGGAGCGCGTCGTGCGTCCCGGCGCCGAGCGGCACCTGGAGCTCGGCGTAGATCGGCAGTTGACCCCGCTCGGTCGGGTCTCCGATGTAGGCCTTGCAGAACCGTCGGGTGTGGTTCCACTCGTTGACCACCCGGTAGGCGCGGTCCGCCCAGTCCGGCGGCACCGTCGCGTGTGGACGAGCCCGCATCACCAGGATCTCGTCCTCCGGACCCTCCAGCGTGACCAGCACCGCGTGCCGCTCCCACATGGCCAGCAGGTTGCCGTCGCCGTCGGCCAGGTAACGCACGTCGAGCAGGTCGAGCGCGTCGCAGACCCGACCGAGGGTGACCGGCGCTACCGTCGCCGGCATCTCGCTCCGCACCGCCCGGTCGGCGGCCGGGGCGTCGTCCCCCGGCTGACGGGGGGTCGGTGGTCCGACCCGGACGGTGTCATCCACTGTGATCCCGCTTCGAGTTTCCGGATCGCCGCCACCGGCGGGACCTGGGCGCCATGACCACCACGGCATCGCTCGCGCACCTCACTCCCCAGCGGATCCAGCCGCCTACGGTGCGTTGGATCCGAGGATGGACGGTACCCGGACAGCCGGGTTGAGGCATCCCCCCAACGGCTGCCCCAGCCCGGAAGAATGAGCCGGGGTCATCCGTTCGGACGATCACCGGTGGGCGTCAGGGCGAGTTCCGCGACCTTCCGCGACCACGCTGCTCCATACGGTCCCACCAGTCCGACCCACCGGCCGGCGGTGCGTACCTGCACGTCGCCGTCGCCGAGGAAGCCCATCCGGACCAGCCCCTGCACCAACCGCTGCGACACCTCCACCGGCGCCTCCGGCGCGTCGTCGGGGGTGACCACCACCGCGACGTGGTCGAGCAGCGCGTCCCGCAGCACCCGCTGCCCCACCGCCCGGCCCCCCACCCCGTGGGTGGCTGCCTCGCGCAGCGTGCCGGCCGCGGCGGCGGCGATCCGGCGTACGTCGGCCGCGGGGAGCAGCTCCACCGCCCGGCTCGCCAGCGGCGGCAGCGGCCAGCGCCACAGCTCGTCGCGGCGGCGGGGCAGGGCGGCGCCCCCGGCCGACAGCTCGGCCAGCAGCTCGCCCGCCGCGACGGTCACGTCACCGGGCGCCACCCCGGCCACCGTCCGGACCACGAGCACCCCCCACGGCAGCCGCGCCCACAGGGCCGTACGCCCCGCGCCCGGCACCGGCCGGAGCCGGACCACCGTGGCGGGGTCGAGCCGGACCAGCCGGGCCAGGAAGGCGCCCGCGTCGGCCACCCCGGCCAGCCCGTGCCCGGTCATGACACGTCCGCCCCGGGGGCGTACCGGAGCAGGAAGGCGCGCTCCTCCGGGCTGATCCGGCGGGGCCGCTGCGCGGTCAGGTCGAACGGCACCAGCACCGAGCGGGCCCGACTGGCCAGCACCTCACCGTCGTACAGCTCGTAGTCGACGGTGAAGGAGGCGGCCCGGACGTCGGAGATCCACAGCTCGATCCGGACCGTGGGGGCCGCCTCCGCGCTGGCCCGGCCGAGCGCGTAGTCGACCGGGCGCAGGTAGTCGACCTCGTGCCGACGGATGACCACCCCGTCGGCGAACGAGCCCACCCCCCACGCCCGGCCACCGGCGAACATCAGCGCGACCCGCGCCTCCTCGTAGAGGGTGAGGAAGCGCGAGTTGTTGACGTGGCCGTACGCGTCCAGGTCGGACCAGCGCAGCGTGCAGTGGTAGACGAACCGGTCAGTCACGGGTGAGCTTGCGGTAGGTCACCCGGTGCGGGCGGGCCGCGTCGGCACCGAGCCGGTCGACCTTGTTCTTCTCGTACGCCTCGAAGTTGCCCTCGAACCAGAACCACTTGGCCGGGTTCTCGTCGTCGCCCTCCCAGGCCAGGATGTGCGTGGCGACCCGGTCCAGGAACATCCGGTCGTGGGAGATGACCACGGCGCAGCCGGGGAACTCCAGCAGCGCGTTCTCCAGGCTGGAGAGGGTCTCCACGTCCAGGTCGTTGGTCGGCTCGTCGAGCAGGATGACGTTGCCGCCGATCTTGAGGGTCAGCGCCAGGTTGAGCCGGTTCCGCTCGCCGCCGGAGAGCACCTTGGTGGGCTTCTGCTGGTCCGGCCCCTTGAAGCCGAACGCGGCGATGTACGCCCGGGACGGCATCTCGACCTTGCCGACCATCAGGTAGTCCAGGCCGTCGGAGACGACCTCCCAGACCGTCTTGTCACCGGCCAGGCCCTGCCGGTTCTGGTCGACGTACGACAGCGAGACGGTGGGACCGACCCGGACGTCGCCGCCGGTCGGCTGCTCCAGCCCGACGATGGTCTTGAAGAGCGTGGTCTTGCCGACGCCGTTCGGACCGATGATGCCGACGATGCCGTTGCGCGGCAGCGAGAACGACAGGTTGTCGATCAGCAGCCGGTCACCGAAGCCCTTGCTGAGGTGGTGCGCCTCGATGACGGTGCTGCCCAGGCGCGGGCCCGGCGGGATCTGGATCTCCTCGAAGTCCAGCTTCCGGGTCTTCTCCGCCTCGTTGGCCATCTCGTCGTACCGGTCGAGGCGGGCCTTGGACTTGGTCTGCCGGGCCTTGGCGTTGGAGCGGACCCACTCCAGTTCCTCGGTGAGCCGCTTCTTCATCTTGGCGTCGCGGCGACCCTCGACGGCGAGCCGGGCGGCCTTCTTCTCCAGGTAGGTGGAGTAGTTGCCCTCGTACGGGTAGGCCCGGCCGCGGTCCAGCTCCAGGATCCAGTTGGCCACGTTGTCGAGGAAGTACCGGTCGTGGGTGATCGCCATGACGGTGCCGGCGTACTTGGCCAGGTGCTGCTCCAGCCAGGAGACGCTCTCCGCGTCCAGGTGGTTGGTGGGCTCGTCGAGCAGCAGCAGGTCGGGCGCCTCGAGCAGCAGCTTGCAGAGCGCGACCCGGCGGCGCTCACCACCGGAGAGCTGGGTGACGTCGGCGTCCGGCGGCGGGCAGCGCAGCGCGTCCATGGCCAGTTCGAGCTTGGAGTCGATGTCCCAGGCGTCGAGGTGGTCCAGCTCCTCCTGGAGCTTGCCCATCTCCTCCATCAGCTCGTCGGAGTAGTCCGTCGCCATCTGCTCGGCGATCTTGTTGAACCGCTCCAGCTTGGCCTTGGTCTCGGCGACGGCCTCCTCGACGTTGCCGAGGACGGTCTTGGCGTCGTTGAGCGCGGGCTCCTGGGCGAGCATGCCGACGGTGTAGCCGGGCATCAGCCGGGCCTCGCCGTTGCTCGGCCGGTCCCACCCTGCCATGATCTTGAGGAGGCTGGACTTACCGGCACCGTTCGGGCCGACCACACCGATCTTGGCCCCCGGCAGGAAGTTCAGCGTCACGTTGTCGAGCACGACCTTGTCGCCGTGCGCCTTGCGCGCCTTTTCCAGGACGTAGATGAACTGGGCCACGGTGCGGGCTACCTCCGTCGGTTGCGATCGCGAGCTGGTGCGGCGCGGCGCGGGCGGCGACTGCCGCCCGCCGCCGCCGGCCGGGAGCCGGCCGCGCGCACGCCGCCGTCAATCCTGACAGGTACGACCCGCTCCGCCCACATCACCCCGCCCGAGCAGTACGCGTGGCGCGTTGCATCCGACGGTATAACCAACTAGCTTCCGCGGTATGACCAAGAAGATCGCGATCAGCGTCCCGGACGACGTGGCCGAGCGCTTGGCCGAGGAGCCCAACGTCTCCGCCTTCATCACCGACAGCGTGCGACAGCGGATGGCGGGTGAGCGCACGAGGCGAGCCCTGCGTCAGGTCGGCTTCCGACTCTCCGAAGAGGGGCTCGCCAAGGCCGGCCGCACCCTCGACGAGGCGCAGGCGAGGATCACGCCCGACCTGCGCGCCGAGGCAGCGGCGCTGCTGAGCGAGTCATCCCGCGGGCGGCTGACCGTCCGTGACTGACGCCGGGCTGGTGCTCGACACCGCGTGCCTGCTGGCCTACTGCGAAGGCACCGAGACGGTCGGCGAGCAGATTGCCGAGGTCGCCGACCGCCGGCAGTCGGTGATCATCCCGGCACTCTGCCTGGCGGAGGCGTACCGGCGGGTGCACACCGACGGTTGGCGACTCCTGGACACCCTCGGCGACCTCGCCCACGTGGAGGTCGCGTCCGTCACGCACGACATGTGCATGTTCCTCGGCGGCTGGTCGCGCACCCTCGGCGGCATGGACCTCGCCCAGGCCGCCCTGGAGGCCGCGCGGGCCACCAGCCCGATCATGACCGACCGGCGCGAGCTGCTCGGTGAGGTGCTGCCGAAGGAGTGGCCGATCATCGACCTCTGACCAGGCGATGTCGACAAGATCACGCCGAGGGTTCAGCAACCGTGGGACGGGTAGGTGACTCCGGCACGGGGCAACAGACGCCGCAGCTACGCTCAGTACGCTCATCGCGGTGGACCCGTCAGCACCCGGAGGTGGCCGATCGTGACCGTCCGTAGCTCCTTTGTCGTAGTGGCGAACCGACTGCCGGTCGACGAGGTGAGCACACCCGAGGGACGGCAGTGGCGACGCAGCCCCGGCGGGCTGGTCACCGCGCTGCACCCCGTGCTCGCCGAGCACCAGGGCACCTGGGTCGGCTGGGCCGGTGGCACGGGTGCCGCCCCCGAGCCGTTCGACCTGGAGGGGATCCGGCTGCACCCGGTGCCGTTGAGCGCCGAGGAGCTGGAGCGCTACTACGAGGGCCAGTCCAACGCCACCATCTGGCCGCTCTACCACGACGCCGTGGAGACCCCGGCCTACAAGCGCCGGTGGCGCGAGGCGTACCGCCTGGTCAACGCCCGGTTCGCGGAGGCCGCGGCGGAGGTCGCGGCCGAGGGCGCGACGGTCTGGGTGCAGGACTACCAGCTCCAGCTGGTCCCGGCGATGCTGCGCGAGCTGCGGCCGGACCTGAAGATCGGCTTCTTCCTGCACATCCCGTTCCCGCCGATCGAGCTGTTCATGCAGATGCCGTTCCGGACCGAGATCCTGCGCGGTCTGCTCGGCGCCGACCTGGTCGGTTTCCAGCAGCGGCTGGCCGCGCAGAACTTCGTCCGGCTGGCCCGGCACCTGCTCGGGCTGCGCTACGAGGGCCAGATGATCCAGGTCGACGGGCGGCAGGTGAAGGCCGGCGCCTTCCCCATCTCGATCGAGACCAAGGAGATGGAGCGGCTGGCCGAGGACCCGGCGATCCAGGCCCGCGCCAAGCAGATCCGCGAGGAGCTGGGCAACCCGAAGACGATCATCCTGGGCGTGGACCGGCTGGACTACACCAAGGGCATCGAACTCCGTCTCAAGGCCTTCCGGGAACTCCTCTCTGACGGAAAGTTGACAGTTCCCGACGCGGTTATGGTGCAGGTCGCCACGCCCAGCCGCGAGCGCGTGGAGCACTACCAGGCACTACGCGTCAAGGTGGAACGCGAGGTTGGCCGGATTAATGGCGAATTCGGCCGGGTCGGCGTGCCTGCCGTGCATTATCTGCATCAGTCGTACAGTCGCTCCGAACTGGCCGCGATGTACGTCGCGGCCGACGTGATGATGGTGACCCCGCTGCGAGACGGAATGAATCTGGTGGCCAAGGAGTACGTCGCATCGCGCGCCGACCAGGGCGGCGCGCTCGTGCTCAGTGAATTCGCCGGCGCCGCCACCGAGCTGCGCCAGGCCTTCCTCTGCAACCCGCACGACCCCGACGCGGTCAAGGACGCGCTGCTGCGCGCCGTGCACGTCGAGAAACCGGAGGCCCGCCGTCGGATGCGGGTGATGCAGCGACACCTGCGCACCCACGACGTGGGCCACTGGGCCAAGTCCTTCCTGACCGAACTCGGCGTGCCCGATACGGAGGTTGCGTGAACTCCCCCACCACCCACGCCGCCGTGATGGACCCGGAGCTGCGCGCCGCCATCGGCCGCATCGCCCGGGTCCCGCAGCTCCTGGTGGCCTGTGACTACGACGGCACGCTCGCCCCGATCGTCGAGGACCCCAGCAAGGCCGTACCGCTGCCCGAGTCGGTGGCCGCGATCCGCGCGCTGGCCTCGCTGCCGCAGACCAGCGTCGCGGTCGTCTCCGGCCGGGCGCTGCGCGACCTGGCCACGCTCTCCCGGCTGCCCAGCGAGGTCCACCTCGTCGGCAGCCACGGCTCGGAGTTCGACATCGGCTTCGTCGAGCGGCTCACCCCCGAGCTGATCGCGGTCCGCACCCGGCTGCGCGAGGCGCTGCGCGAGATCGCCGCGGCCCACCCCGGCGTACGCCTGGAGCGCAAGCCGGCCAGCGTCGCGGTGCACACCCGCGGGCTCGACCCGCAGGTCGCCGCCGCCGCCGTCGACGCGGTCCGCAGCGGCCCCGCCACCTGGGACGACGTCACCGTCACCCAGGGCAAGGAGGTCATCGAGCTGTCCGTCGTGGCGACCCACAAGGGCACCGCGGTCGACCAGCTCCGCACCCAGCTCGCCGCCAGCGCGGTGCTCTTCATCGGCGACGACGTCACCGACGAGAACGCCTTCGGCAACCTGCACGGCCCGGACGTCGGCATCAAGATCGGTCCGGGCGAGACCCGGGCCGACCACCGGGTCGCCGAGCCGATCGAGGCGGCCCGGGCGCTCGGCCTGCTGCTGGAGACCCGGCGGCACTGGCTCTTCGGCGAGCGCGCGGTCCCCATCGAGCGCCACTCGATGCTGGCCAACGGCCGTACGGTCGCGCTGCTGACGCCCGAGGCGAAGGTCACCTGGCTCTGCCACCCCAAGCCCGACTCGGCGGCGATCTTCGCCGACCTGGTCGGCGGCAGCCCCGCCGGGCACTTCAGCGTCGCCCCGGAGCGCGGCGGCATCCCGCTCGGCCAGCGCTACCGCAACGGCACGATGACGGTGGAGACCCGCTGGTCGGGGCTGACGGTCACCGACTGGCTGGACCTGCCGGCCAGGGAGACCACCCCCGACGGCCCGGCCGTCGTCACCGGCGACTCGACCATGGTCCGGGTGCTCGACGGTCGCGGCAAGGTCCGCATCGAGTTCGCCCCGCGCCCGGAGTTCGGTCAGGTCCAGGTGCAGCTCCAGCCGCTCGACGACGGGCTGCTGGTGCTCGGCTCCAACGAGCCCGTCGCGCTCTATTCCCCCGGCGTGACCTGGGAGGTCACCAACGACGGCGGGTACGAGACGGCGAAGGCCGTGGTCGACCTGTCGGCGGCCGGCGGCCAGGTGGTGCTGGAGCTGCGCTTCGGCACCCAGAGCCTGGAACACCACCGGGTGCCGGTGCACGAGCGGCAGGCCAACGCCGAGCAGCCCTGGAAGGACTGGGTGGCCTCGCTGCGGCTGCCCACCACCGCCCGGGACCTGGTGGCCCGCAGCGCGCTCACCCTGCGCGGGCTCTGCCACGAGGCCACCGGCTCCATCCTCGCCGCGGCGACCACCTCGCTCCCCGAGGAGCTGGGCGGCGTCCGCAACTGGGACTACCGCTACTGCTGGCTGCGGGACGCGGCGATGACCGCCCGCGCGCTGGTCGACCTCGGCTCCACCGAGGAGGCGGAGGCGCTGCTGCGCTGGGTCGACGGCTGCATCGAGCGCACCGGCGGGCACCCGGAGCGGCTGCACCCGCTCTACACCGTGGACGGGTACGAGCTGGGCGCCGAGGCGGTCATCGACACCCTCCCCGGCTATGCCGGCTCCCGCCCGGTACGCGTCGGCAACCTCGCCAACCACCAGCTCCAGCTCGACGTCTTCGGCCCGATCGCCGACCTGATCGCCGCCGTCGCCGACGCCCGGGGCACCGTCCGGGAGGACGAGTGGCGGGTGCTGGAGAACATGGTCGAGGCGGTCCGCCGCCGTTGGCACGAGCCCGACCACGGCATCTGGGAGGCCCGCCTCCCCCCGCGGCACCACATCTTCTCCAAGGTGATGTGCTGGATGACCGTCGACCGGGCGCTGCACGTGGTGCGGCAGCACGGCGGCGAGGACCGCCCCGAGTGGGTCGAACTGCGGGACCGGATCGGCGCGAACGTCCTCGAACACGGCTGGCACGACGACGCCGAGGCGTACAGCGTCGCGTACGGGCACGAGGACATGGACGCCTCCTCGCTCTGGATCGGTCTGTCGGGGCTGCTCCCGGGCGACGACCCGCGCTTCCTCTCCACCGTGCTCAAGATCGAGGCGGATCTGCGCAGCGGCCCGGTCGTCTACCGCTACCACTGGGACGACGGTCTGCCCGGCCGCGAGGGCGGCTTCCACATCTGCACGGCGTGGCTGATCGAGGCGTACCTGCGCACCGGGCGGCGGACCGACGCGGAGGAGCTGTTCGCCCAGATGGTGCTCACGGCGGGCCCGACCGGGCTGCTCCCCGAGCAGTACGACCCGCTGGCCGAGCGCGGGCTGGGCAACCACCCGCAGGCGTACAGCCACCTCGGGCTGATCCGCTGCGCCCTGCTGCTGGACAACATGCTCAAGCAGTAGGACCGCTCCTCAACGCCGACGTGGCGGTGTCCCGGTCACCCGGGCACCGCCACGTCGGCGTTCCGGGCCGATCAGGCGAGGGCCTCGACGACGTCGCCGACGACCACGATCGCCGGTGGGCGGATTCCCGCCGCGGCGACGTCCGCGGCCACCGCGCCGAGGGTGGAGCGCAGCGAGCGCTGGGCGCCCGTCGTGCCCTCCTGGATGACGGCGACCGGGGTGGCCGGGTCCTTGCCGTGCCCGGTGAGGGTGTCGGCGATCGCCGCCAGGTTCTTCAGCCCCATCAGGATCACCAGGGTGCCGCGCAGCCCGGCGAGGGACTCCCAGCGGACCAGCGAGGCGGGCGAGTCCGGCGCGACGTGCCCGGAGACCACGGTGAACTCGTGCGCCACCGCCCGGTGGGTGACCGGTACGCCGGCCACCGCCGGCACCGCGATCGCGCTGGTCACGCCCGGCACCACGGTCACCGGCACGCCGGCCGCCGCGCAGGCCAGCAGCTCCTCGCCGCCGCGCCCGAAGACGTACGGGTCGCCGCCCTTGAGCCGGACCACGACCTTCCCGGCCAGGGCCCGGTCGACCAGGATCCGGTTGATCTCCTCCTGCGTCCGGGACGGGCCGTACGGGATCTTGGAGGCGTCCACCAGCTCGACGTCGGGCCGCAGCTCGTCCAGGAGCAGCCCCGGCACGAGCCGGTCGGCGACCACCACGTCGGCCTCGGTGAGCAGCCGCCAGCCCTTCACGGTGATCAGCTCCGGGTCGCCCGGCCCCGCCCCCACCAGCGCCACCCGCCCCATGGCCCGGTCCCCGGCGCCGGCCTCGACCGGGGGCCGCGGCGGGACCGGGGGCGGCACCAGCGCGCCGGTCCGCTCGCCCAGCAGGGCGCGGATGGCGTCGCGGACGGTCATCGCGCGGTGCGGGTCACCGCCACCGAGGACGGCGACGGTGACCGGGCCGTGCCGGGTCACCGCCGGGGTCCACGCGCTGGCGGCCGTCCGGTCGTCGGCCCGGACGCAGAAGATCCGGCGCTCGGCGGCGGCGGCGCTGACGGACGCGGCGGCGGCCCGGTCGTCGACGGCCACCTGGACCAGCCACGCCCCGTCGAGGTCCTCGGGGGCGAACCGGCGCGGCTCCCAGTGCAGCCGGCCGGCGTCCACGTGCGCCTGCAGCGCCGGGGTCAGCTCCGGCGAGACCAGCAGCACGTCGGCGCCGGCGTCGAGCAGGGCGGGCACCCGCCGGGTGGCGACCGCTCCCCCACCCACCACGACCACCCGCCGGCCGGCGAGCCGCAGGCCGAGCGGGTAGGGGTTCGCTGCCCCGCTCACTTCTCGGCCACCCCGGCCGAGTCGAAGGTGGCCACCTCGTGCAGCACCCGGACCGCCCCGGTGACGACCGGCAACGCGAGCAGCGCACCGGTCCCCTCGCCGAGGCGCAGCCCCAGGTCGATCAGCGGGTCGAGGCCCAGGTGCCGCAGCGCGGCGGTGGCGCCCGGCTCGGCCGAGCGGTGCCCGGCGACCATCGCGCCGACCGCGTCGGGGGCGAAGGCCGCGGCGGCGAGCGCGGCGCTGACCGCGATCACGCCGTCCAGCAGCACCGGGACGCGACGGGCGGCGGCGCCCAGGATCAGCCCGGCCAGCGCGGCGTGCTCCAGCCCGCCGACCGCGGCCAGCACCCCCAGTGGGTCCGCCGGGTCCGGCGCGTGCCGGTCCAGCGCCGCGCGGACCACGCCGACCTTCCGGGCGTACGTCTCGTCGTCCACCCCGGTGCCCCGGCCGGTCGCCTCGGTCGGGTCGACGCCGGTGAAGGCGGCGATCAGTGCGGCCGCCGGGGTGGTGTTGCCGATGCCCATGTCCCCGGTGAGCAGGATGCCCGCGCCCGCGTCCACCAGCTCACCGGCGACCCGGATGCCGGTCTCCACGGCCGCCCGCGCCTCGTCCCGGGTGAGCGCGGCGGTGACGGTCAGGTCCCGGGTGCCGGCGCGGACGTTGGCCCGCAGCAGCCGCGGCCCGCCCACCTCGCCGACCCCGCCTCCCGAGCCGGTCTGGTCGGTCGGGTCGAACGGCAGCGGGGTGGCCACGCCGACGTCGACCACGGTGACCGAGGCGCCGGCCTGCCGGGCGAAGGCGTTGACGACCGCGCCGCCGGCCAGGAAGTTGCCGATCATCTGGGCGGTGACCTCCTGCGGCCACGGGGTCACCCCCTGGGCGTGCACGCCGTGGTCACCGGCGAAGATCGCCACCGCGGCCGGCTCCGGCAGCGGCGGCGGGCAGCTCCCGGCCAGGCCGGCGAGGCGTACGGAGAGGGGTTCGAGGGCGCCGAGCGAACCGGCCGGCTTGGTCAGCCGGCTCTGGAGGTCGCGGGCGGCCGCCATCGCCGTCTCGTCCAGCGGGCCGATCGCCGCGACGGTGGACTCCAACATCATGCCTCCAGGATCTCCGCCAGTACCTCGGTGAACGCGTCGCTGGTCGCCGGGTCGCGCACCGCGATCCGCAGCCAGTCCGGGCCGAGCCCCGGAAAGGTGTCGCCCCGGCGGACCGCCCAGCCCCGCTCGCGCAGCCGTTCGCGTACCCGGTCGGCGCCGGAAAGGTGGATCAGCACGAAGGCGCTGGCCGGCTGGCCCGCGACGCGTACGCCGGGCAGGCCGGACAGGCGGTCGACCAGGTGGTCGCGGTCGGCGGCGAGCGTCGCGGCGATCTCGCGCTCGGCCGCGACGGCGGCCGGGCTCGCGCAGGCGGTCGCGGCGGCGAGCGCCGGGGTGGAGACCGCCCAGAGCGGCTGGGCCGCGGCGAACCGGGCCAGCAGCCCGGCCTCGCCGAGCAGGTAGCCGATCCGCAGGCCGGCCAGGCCCCAGGTCTTGGTCAGGCTGCGCACCACGACCAGGCCGGGCAGGTCGCGGCGGGCGGCCAGGGACTCCGGCTCGCCCTCGACGCCGGGTGCCCGGGTGGTGTCGGCGAACGCCTCATCGACCACCAGCACCCGGCCGGGCCGGGCCAGCGCGGCCAGCGCGCCGGCCGGGTGCAGCACCGAGGTCGGGTTGGTGGGGTTGCCGATCATCACCAGATCGGCGTCGGCAGGCACCCGGGCCGGGTCGAGCCGGAAGCCGTCGGCCGGGTCGAGCAGCACCCGCTCGACGGAGTGACCGGCCGCGCGCAGGGCGGCCTCCGGCTCGGTGAACTGCGGGTGCACCACCACCGGCCGGCGGGCCCCGCGCAGCGCCCGGGCGATCAGCACGAAACCCTCGGCGGCACCGGCGGTGAGGAGTACCTCTTCCGGGGGACGGCCGTGCCGGGCGGCGACCGCGGCGCGGGCGGGCGCCGGGTCGGGATAGGCGGCGAGATCGCCGAGGGCGGCGACGACCGGGTCGGCGAGCCAGTCGGGCATCGGGGCGCGCCGGACGTTGACCGCGAGGTCGACCAGGCCGGGGGTCGCCTCGACGTCGCCGTGGTGGGCGAGGTCCGGCTCGTGCCCGGTCGCCGGGTCCGGGCCGGGGGCCGGCGTCCCGATCAGCTCAGCGCGCATGTCCGCGATCCTGCCGGGAAGCTGCCGTGCGGGACAGCGGATCCCGGCGTGGGCCGCGTCACCACCCGGCCACCCGCTCGCCCGTTTATGAATTCTTCTCATTTCTGATTCGGAAATGTCATAGCTTGACCCTGTGAGCAACCGACCCCTTGCTTCCGCTGGTCGTGCCGTTCCCCTCCTCCGCGCCGGACTGATCGCCGGCATCGTGGTCGCCGCCGCGGCGTACCCGCTCGCCGCCGTGACCGGGATCGGGGCCAAGGCCACCGCGCACGCCGTGGAGCAGAAGACGAGCATCCTGAAGACCGCGCTGCCGGCCGAGACGTCGTACCTGTACGCGCCGGACGGCCGGACCGTACTGACGATGTTCTACGAGGAGTACCGGCAGTACACCAAGATCCAGGACATGTCCCCGAACATCCAGCAGGCCATCGTCGCCGCCGAGGACAACCGCTTCTACCAGCACCGCGGCGTCGACCCGAAGGGCGTGGCCCGCGCCTTCGTCGCCAACGCCCGCTCCAGCGGCGTCTCCCAGGGCGCCTCCACGCTGACCATGCAGTACGTCCGGATGGCCCTGCGGGACAGCGCCAGCACCCCGAAGGAGGTGCAGGAGGCCACCCAGCAGACCAGCCTGCGCAAGGTCAAGGAGATGCGGATGGCGCTGGACGTGGAGAAGGAGCTGACCAAGGAGCAGATCCTGGAGCGCTACCTCAACTCCGCGTACTTCGGCCACCGGGCGTACGGCATCTACGCCGCCTCGGAGATCTTCTTCTCCAAGACCCCGGCCACCCTCTCCCCGGTCGAGGCAGCCACCCTCGCCGGCCTGGTCAAGTCCCCCTCCGAGTACGACCCGATCACCTCGGACCAGAAGGACGCCACCGGCCGGCGCAACTACGTGCTGGACAACATGGCCCGACTCGGTTATCTCTCACCGGACGCCGTCGCCGCCGCGAAGAGCCAACCGATCCGGCTCAAGCTCACCAACCCGCCCAACGACTGCGCCTCGATCACCCAGCAGTACCGCAGCTGGGGCTTCGCCTGCGACTACCTGAAGAACTGGTGGAGCGCGCAGCCGGCGTTCGGGGAGAACCGGCTGGAACGGATGGACAAGCTGCGCCGCGGCGGCTACCGGATCGTGCTCAGCATCGACCCGAAGATCCAGTCGGCGGCCGAGACGAACGTCGGGGCGAAGGACAACACCGGCAGCCCGTTCGCCAACGGGATCGTGGTCGCCGAACCGGGCACCGGGCGGATCAAGGCGATGGCGGTGAACCGGAACTACTCGCTGGACCTCAGCGAGAACGGGCCCAGCTCCAATCCCGAGGCCGACCCGAAGATGAAGGCCAACTACCCGAACACGGTCGCCCCACTGCTCGGCGGGGGCTCGCTCCCCGGCTATCAGGCGGGCTCGACGTTCAAGATGTTCCCGATGCTCGCCGCGCTCAACGCCGGGATGCCGCTTTCCACCGCGTACGACTCGCCGTACCGCTACAAGTCGGCCGTCTATGACGGGTGGGCCCCGTCCAACGCCAGCGGGGCGATGACCGGACGGCAGACCATGTGGTCCGGCTTCGGCAAGTCCGTCAACACCTACTTCGTGCAGCTGGAGGAGCAGGTCGGCGCGGACAGCGCGGTCCGCCTCGCCGAGCAGCTCGGGCTGCGCTGGCGCACCGACGTGGACAAGGAACAGGCGTCGCCGGGCAAGGCGAAGAAGTGGGGCGCGTTCACCCTGGGCGTCTCCGACGCCACCCCGCTGGAGATGGCGAACGCCTACGCCGCGGTCGCCGCCGACGGGCGGTACTGCGAGGCCATCCCCGTCATGTCGATCACCAACCGGGACGGCACGCCGGCCACGTACACCACCGCGGGCGGGGTGCAGCGGGAGATCGCCAAGCCGCGCTGCCGGCAGGTCGTCAACGCCGACGCCGCCCGCGCCGCCACCGACGCGGCCCGCTGCCCGACCGGCGACACCCCGGCCCGGGGGAGCTGCGGCGGCTGGTCGACGGCCGACAGCGTCCGGGGTACGGTCGGCCGCCCGGTCGCCGGCAAGACCGGTACGACGGACAGCACCCGGTCCGCCTGGTTCGTCGGCTACACGCCGGAGCTGGCGGCGGCGAGCTTCATCGCCGACCCGGACAACCCGTTCAACGCGGTGGGTGACGGCCAGTCCCAGATCCCGGTCAACGCGGTGGCGAACACCCTCCGCGACGCCCTCAAGGGCCAACCCACCCGCCAGTTCACCCCACCCTCCGACCAAATGGTCGGCTGACCCCACCCACCCACCCCACCCACCACCCCGAACCGCCCGGGGGTGCGCCCGGGCTAGTTGATCAAGAGGTTTGCGTCCAGGATCCCCGTGATCCCCGACGCGAACCTCTTGATCAACAACGAGAAGGTGGCCGGTCAGGCCGGGGTCTCCACGGTGGCCGGGTCGTGGAGGGCCGCGGCGACGAGGCGGGCGGCGATCTCGGGGTGGGCCGCCCAGTGGGGGACGAGCTGGGAGGCGTGCACGCCGCGCCAGACGAAGCCCTCCGGCGAGCCGCCGTCCCAGCTCCACGCCGGTCGGTCACCGGATCGGGGAGTGACCACGGCGGCGTGCTGCTTGTGCCCCACCACCACCGCACCGGCCGGCGCCACCACGCTCCCGGCCTGCGCCGTCGCCTCCCGGTAGCCGATCACCATGCCGTCCCGGCTCGCCCCGATCGCGTCCAGCACCCCGCACATGGGCAGCCCGTCCAGCTCGCGGGCCAGCCACAGCAGGCCGGCCCCCTCGGCGATCACGGGCCGGCCGGTCCGGGCCAGCTCGGCGACGGCGATGCAGAGCCGCCGGTTGGCGGAGAGCTGCTCCGCGTACGACTCGGGGAGCCCGCCGCCGACGACCAGCGCGCGGGTGCCGGCGGGGAGCGCCTCGTCCCGCAGCGGGTCGACGGTGACCACCTCCGCCCCGGCGGCCCGGAGCAGCTCGGCGGTCTCCGGGTGGCTGTAGCTGCCGCCCGGTCCCCCGGCCAGCGCCACCACCGGGCGCTCCCCGGCGGGCGGGCCGTCGGCCGGCGCCGGTGACCAGGCGTCGACGGTGAGTTCGGGCGCCGAGCGGGCCAGCCCGAGCAGCCGCTCCAGGTCGACGGTCGCGGCCACCGCCTCGCCCAGCCGACGCACCGCCCGGGTCGCCTCGCCGTCGCCCTGCACGACGGGCACCATGCCGTGCCGCCGGGCGGGCAGCACCGGCGGCAGCTCGTGCCGGCGCAACGCCCCGTAGACCGGGACGCCGATGTCGTCGAGGGCCTCGCGCAGCATCGCCTCGTGCCGGGGCGACGCCACCCGGTTGAGGATCACCCCGCCCAGCCAGAGCTGCTCGTCGTACGCCCGGAAGCCGTGCACCAGCGCGGCCACCGACTGGCCCATCGCCGCGACGTCCACCATCAGCACGACCGGGCTGCGCAACGCGGTGGCGACCGCGGCGGTGGACTCCGTCTCGGGGTGCCCGGAGATCGAGTCGTAGAGCCCCATGGTGCCCTGCACCACGGCCAGCCCGGCCCCGGCGGCGCCGTGCGCGAAGAGCGGAGCGATCCGTTCCGGGCCGACCAGCCTCGGGTCGAGGTTGCGGCCGGGACGGCCGGCGGCCAGCCCCAGGTAGGCCGCGTCCACCTGGTCCGGGCCGATCTTGAAGCCGGCCACGTCGACGCCGGAATCGGCGACGGCGGCGAGCAGGCCGAGGGCGAGCGCGCTGGTGCCGTGCCCGGAGGAGGGCGCGCTCAACACGACGCGCGGCACGACGGTCATCATCGACTCCTCACGGGCGACGGTACGGCGGGCGGGCGGCGGCCCGTGGAGCCCGTTCCGCCCGCGTGACCATACCCGGCCCGACCGAGGGACGGTTGCCGCCGAACAGGCGGATCCGGCCCCGCGCAGGTCGGCGCGGTCGGCACAGCGGGTAGCCTCGACCCGTGTACCGGTTCCTGCTGACCCCACGCTGGCTGGGCTGGCTCGCGCTGACCCTGGTCGCCGCCGCGGTGATGGTGTTCCTCGGCAACTGGCAGCTGGACCGCTACCGCGGTCGTACGGCGATCAACGATCGGATCGACGCCGGCGCGACGATGGCCCCCGCCCCGCTGCGCGACGCGATGCCCGCGCCCACCGGCGGCCCCGGCACCGCCGGCCCGGCCCCCGCCGACGACCTGACCTGGACCCGGGTCACCGTCACCGGCCGCTACGACCCGGCCAACCTGGTGCTGGTCCGGGGCCGGACGGTCGACAACACGGTGGGCTTCGAGGTGCTGACCCCGCTGGTCCTCACCGACGGCACGGCGGTGCTGGTGGACCGGGGCTGGATCCCCCCGGCCCCGGGCGCGGGCGCGACCACCCAGCCGCAGGTGCCGGCCGCTCCCGGTGGCGAGGTGACCGTCACCGGCCGGGTGGTGTCCAGCGAGAGCGGCGGCGGCGGGGTGGACCGGCGCGACGGCAAGCTGGAGACCCGCCGGATCGGCATCCCCCGGCTGGCGAAGCAACTGCCCTACGCCGTCCACGGCGGGTACGTCCTGCTCGACCAGCAGACCCCGGCCGCCGACCCGGCGTTCCAGGCGGTGCCGATCGGGCACACCAACAACTGGCAGAACTTCGGCTACGTCGTCCAGTGGTGGCTCTTCGCCGGGATGAGCCTGGTCGGCTACGGCTGGGTGGCCCGCCGGGAGGCACGTCGCGCGGCCGGTCTCGACCGCCCCCGCCAGCCCGTCGACCGGGCCGCCGAACCGACGCCCAGCGCCTCCGTCTGACCCCCGCCCCGGCGCCGGCCGGACCGTCCGGAACCGGACAGCCGGTGGGTCCCCGGACGACAGGGGACGTTGTAGTGTGCGCTGGATGATCACCGACCGTGCGGGGTCGCGGTGACCCCTGAGCCCACGATGCCCCTGCCGCCCTCCCACGATCCGTGGGAGGTGACGCCCCAGCCGCGCACCTACGCCGCCGCGCCGGCCACCGAGCAGTTCCCGGCACCCGCCGCGCCCGCGGGACCGCCCGCCGACACCTGGCCGCCGATGACCGCGGTGCCACCCTCCGCCCCGCCGCTCTCCGCGCCGCCGGTCGCTGCGCCGCCGTTCTCCGCGCCCCCGAATCCGTCGGGCGCGCTGCCGGCCCCGCCGGCCGGGGAGCCGGTCCTGCCGCCCCCGGCGCCGTTCCCGGCACCTCCGGCGGCGTTCCACACCCCGCCGAACGGGTTCACCACCCCGCCGACGAGCACGCCGTTCTCCACCCCGCCGAACGGCTTCACCGCCCCGCCGACGAGCGCGCCGTTCTCCACCCCGCCGTTCTCCGCGCCACCGGCTCCGCACTCGGCGCCCCCGGCGGCGCTCGTTCCCCGGCCGGGGCCGTACCCGCCGGCCCCGATGTCGGCCGTTCCGGTGACCGTGCCGCCCCATCCGGTCGGGCAGTCCGTGGTGGCCGTGCAGATCGGCGAGATCATGGTGACCCCGCCGGTGATCCGTACGCCGGCCGGCGTGCTGCCGCTGGCCGGGGCGAGCTGGCACGTCGCCGACCACTGGCAGAAGGAGGAGAAGATCGCCACCTGGGCGCTGGTCTGCGCCGTCCTCGGCTTCTTCTGCCTGACCTTCTTCAGCCTGCTCTTCCTGCTGGTCAAGGAGACCCGGCACCACGGCACCGTGCAGGTCACCGTCACCAACGGCGCGCACCAGTACGTGGCCCGCATCCCGGTCGTCGACCAGAGCCAGGTGCAGCACCTGAACAACCAGGTCAACTACGCCCGCACGCTGTCGCTGGGCTGACGGCCCGCCGTCGGGGGTCGAGCGCCGGCCCCCGGCGGCGTCAGCCGGTCACCCGACCGGCGTGGATGGCGCGTACGGCGTCGATGGTGTCGGCCTCGGCGGCGGTCTTGTCGTCGCGGTAGCGCACCACCCGGGCGAAGCGCAGCGCCATCCCGCCCGGATAGCGGCTGCTGGTCTGCACCCCGTCGAACGCGATCTCGACGACCTGCTCGGGCCGGACCCGGACCACCCAGTCGCCCTTCTCCACCGCCAGGCCGAGGAAACGTTCGGTCTGCCAGCGCAGCAGCTCGTCGGTGAGCCCCTTGAAGGTCTTGCCGAGCATGACGAACTCGCCGGTGCGCGGGTCGCGGGCCCCGAGGTGCAGGTTGGAGAGCCAGCCCTGTCGTCGACCGCTGCCCCACTCCACGGCCAGCACCACCAGATCGAGGGTGTGCCGCGGCTTGACCTTCACCCAGGCGGAGCCGCGTCGGCCGGCGTCGTAGGGCGCCGCCGGGTCCTTGACCACCACGCCCTCCTGACCGGCGTCGATCGCGGCGGCGAACGCCGCGCCGGCCTGCTCCGGCCCGTCCACCTCCACCCGACCGACCAGCAGCGCCGGGTCGACCACCCGGGCCAGGGCGGCCCACCGCTCCCGCCCCGGCAGGTCGACCAGATCCACGCCGTCGAGGTGCAGCAGGTCGAAGAAGTACGGTGTCAGCACCGTCCCGTCGGCGCCCTCGGCGGCCGGGACGACCACGGAACCGGTGGCGCGCCGGGCGGCCCGGCTGGAGGTCTGCTGGAACGGCAGCGGGCGGCCGGTGGCGTCCAGCCCGATCGCCTCGCCGTCGAGCACCAGCTCCCGGGCGGGCAGCGCCCGGACGAGGGCGACCACCTCCGGCAGCCGGGCGGTGATGTCGTCCAGACTGCGGGTGAAGATCGCGACGTCCTCGCCGGAGCGGTGCGCCTGGATGCGGATGCCGTCGAGCTTCACGTCCACCACCGCCGGGACCCCGGTGGCGGTGAGCGCCTCGTCCACCGAGGGGGCGCTCTGCGCCAGCATCGGGGCGAGGGGGCGGCCCACCTGGAGCCCGAACCGGGCCAGCGCGTCGGCCCCGCCGGCGAGCGCGGCGACCGCGACGGCCCGCAGGTCGCCGGCGAGCAGCAGCGCCCGGCGTACGGCGGTGACGGGCACCTCGGCGGCCCGGGCGACCGCGTCGGCGAGCAGCCCGGCCTGGGCGCCCTGGCGCAGCTCACCGCTGAAGAGGCCGACCAGCAGCCGCTGCTCCTCGGCGGTGGCCGTGCCGAAGAGCCGGTGCAGCAGCTCCCGGCGTCGGGCCTGCGAGCCGGCACCACGGACGGCGGCGATCCCGTCGATCGCGGCGTCCACGCCGGCCACCGTCAACGTCGGCTCGGCGGCCGGCGGGGGCAGCTCACGAAGGGCCGCCCAGCCCACCCCCGTCTGGCGTTGACGCAGCTCACCGGCGAGATAGCCGGCACCGGCCGGCACCTCGGAAGCGTCGAGCGCCCGGAGCGCGGCGGCCAGCAGCTCCACCTTGGCCCGCCGGCCGCTGGTGGCGCCCACCGCGGCGGAGGTGGCCGCCAGGTCGAGGAACCGCACGCCCCTCATCCTGCCAGTCACCCCCGACACGGCGGGGCATCCCGACCGGGTGACGGGTCCCGCGCGTCACCCGGTCCCGGCCGGCTCCCGACGGCGGCCCGGCCCCGCGCCGGGCCCGATCAGCACCCGACGCGGTCGAACGTCAGCCGCGCCGGAGGCGATCCGTGGCGGAACGCGGCGGAGCCGGCCCCGGTCAGGCCGAGACCGGCTCCTCGATGCGCAGGCCGCGGGCGCGCACCTCGTCGGCGACCCGGGTGAGCAGGGTGTCGAGCGAGACCAGCGCCGCGGAGAGCTCGCCGAGCTGTTCCTTGAGGGTCTCCTCGGGCCACGCGGAGACGTCGACGTCCCCCAGAGCACTGACGGCGGCTTCCAGCCGTGACATCACGTCGTTCGTACGCATGTTCGAAAGGCTATAACAGCCCCGCGCCCGACACACCGGAAACTCCGACATCGACCCCGAAGTTACGGTTCCGACACCTAACTCCGGTTCGCGCCCACCTCGGCGACCCTGGCCAGCAGCAGCGCCTCGGCCAGGCAGACCCGGGCGAACTCGCCGAGGTGCAGGCTCTCGTTCGGGCCGTGCGCCCGGGCGTGCGGGTCCTCGACGCCGGTCACCAGGATGGCGGCCTGCGGGAACATCTCCTGGAAGGTGGCGATGAAGGGGATCGAGCCGCCGACGCCGATGTCCACCGGGTCGGTGCCGTCCCAGGCACCCTTGAAGGCCGCCCGGGCCGCGTCGAACATCGGGCCGGTCGCGTCGATCACGCACGGCTCGCCGTCGTGCTCGAAGGTCACCGTCACCCGGGCCCCCCACGGGGCGTGCCGCTCCAGGTGGGCGGCGAGCGCCGCGTACGCCTTCTTGGGGTCGTCGCCCGGTGCCAGCCGGACGCTCAGCTTCGCCTTCGCCGACGGGACCAGCGCGTTCGGCGCCTCCCCGGTCGCCGGGGCGTCGACGCCGAGCACGGCGACGGCCGGCTTGGTCCACAACCGGTCGGTGATCCGGCCGGTCCCGATGAACTCCACGCCCTCGGCCAGCCCGGCCTCGGCGCGGAACCGGTCCTCCGGGTAGTCCACCGCGGCGCCCTCCCGGCCGACCAGCCCCTCGACGGCCACGTCGCCCGCGTCGTCGTGCAGGGTGGCGAGCAGCCGGACCAGCGCGGTCAGCGCGTCCGGCACCGCGCCGCCGAACATGCCGCTGTGCACGGCGTGGTCCAGGGTGCGGACCTCGACGAAGCAGTTGACGATGCCGCGCAGCGAGGTGGTCAGCGCCGGTACGCCGACGTCCCAGTTGCCCGAGTCGGCGATCACGATGACGTCGGAGGCCAGCTCGTCGCGGTGCTCGTCCAGCAGCCGCTCCAGCGAGTCGGAGCCGTACTCCTCCTCGCCCTCGATGAAGAGCACCACGCCGACCGGCAGCCGGTCGCCGAACGCGCGCAGCGCGGCGACGTGCGCCATGATGCCGGCCTTGTCGTCGGCGGCGCCCCGGCCGTAGAGCCGGCCGTCCCGCTCGACCGGCTCGAACGGGTCGGACTCCCAGAGGGCACGGTCGCCGACCGGCTGCACGTCGTGGTGGGCGTAGAGCAGCACGGTGGGGGCGCCGGGCGGGGCGGCCTTCTTCCCGATCACGGCCGGCTGGCCCCCGGAACGCACGATCTTGACGTCGAGGTCGCAGCCGCGCAGCAGCTCCGCCACCGCCTCGGCGGAACGCTCCACGTGCGAGTGGTCGAAGCCCTCGAAGGCGATGCCCGGGATGCGGACGAGGCGTTCGAGGTCGGCACGGACTCCGGGCAGTTCACGCTCGACGGCGGCCCGTACCTCGGACTCGGACATGATCGGTGTGGTCATGACCGGCATCGTATGACGGCCTTACCGGGCGGCACCGCCCGCGCCCGTCGGGGCGGGACCCGGGCCGGGCCGGCGGACGTAGTAGCGGGTGCGGTCGTGGGGCAGCGCGGGCGCGCCGTCGACCACCAGGTCCGCCGCCGCCTCGGTGCCGTCGGCGGCGAAGTGCGCCCGCTCCCCCGCGTGCCAGCGGCGCAGCTCCGGCAGGATCTCCGGCCCGTCCCGGGTGACCGCGCGGGACAGCCGCAGCGCGGCCGGCGCGGTCACGAAGACGGCGAGGGTCAGCTCCGGGCGGACCACCGCCCGCGCGGTGCTCACCCCCTCGACCACCAGCACCGGTCCGGCCGGCACCGGCACCACCCGGTCGAGGAAGCGACGCCGCACCCAGCTGTACCGGCGGTAGCCGCCCGACCGGCCGGCCCGTACCGGCGCCAGCACCCCGTCGGCCAGGCGGGGCCAGAAGGTGAGCTGGTCGTCCCAGCCGTCGAGCAGGTCGTCGGTGTGGACCACCGGCGGCCGGACGCCGCCGGGCAGCGCGGCGAGGGCGTCCGCGAGGCGCGTCGCGAAGACGCTCTTCCCCGCGCCGCTCGGCCCGTCGACCGCCACCAGTCGGGTACGCCCCAACCGCGCCGGCCCGGCCAGCACCCGCCGGGCCAGCCCGGCGTACGCCTCGACCACCGCCACCGTCACCCGCCCGACGCTAGCGCCCCACCCGGGCGGCCTCGCGGTCGTGTCGGCCGGTCCGTCCCCCGTGGGCGGGATCCTGCGGGGCAGCCGGGCGTTCGACGGGCGGACCCGGTGCGCCACCGGCATCATCGGGGAGTGCTGCATGACGTGATGAGTCCGGGCGTCGACGCCCTGCTGGAACAGGCTCGGGCCGGGCTGCGCCGGCTCACCCCGCACGAGACCGTCGAGGCGGTCCGCGCCGGTGCGCTGCTGGTCGACACGCGTACCGAGGTGCAGCGCCGCGAGCAGGGCGAGCTGCCCGGGGCGATCGTGATCGACCGAACGGTGCTGGAGTGGCGGCTGGACCCGGCGAGCGCCTGGCGGATCCCGGAGGCCACCGCGTACGACCGCGAGGTCATCGTGGTGTGCCGGCAGGGCTACAGCTCCAGCCTGGCGGCGGCCGGCCTCCAGGTGCTCGGCCTGCGCCGGGCCACCGACATGATCGGCGGGGTGGAGGCCTGGCGCGAGGCGGGACTGCCGCTCTCCGACCGCCCCGCCGACGTACGCCTCTGATCCCCCGCCGGCCCGGCTCACCGCCGGGGCGCCCGCTCAGCCGGGCGGCGCGCCGGGTGGGACGAAGGGCAGGTCGGCGGGCGGGCCGGACTCGATCAGCCGCCAGAGGGCGGCCGTGTCGAGGTGCTCCTCGACCAGGTCGCCGAGCAGGTCCAGGGTGCGCTCCCGGGCGGCGGCGAACACGGTGTCCGGGGCGACCCGGAAGCCGGTCCGGCCGGCGAGCCGGGCGGCCTCGGTGAGGAACCGGCGGCGGAACTCGTCGGACTCGAACGCGCCGTGCCAGTGCGTGCCGTGTACCGCGCCGAGCAGCGCGCCCTCAGCGGTGCCGTCGGCGTGGCGCAGCAGCGGTGGCAGGGTCGGGTCGGCGGCGGAGACGTACCCGTGGTGGATCTCGTAGCCCTCGACCGGGACGTCACCGGCCGCCGTGCCGGTGGCGCGCCGGACGGTCTTGCGCGGGTCGAAGGTGATCTCGACGGGCAGCAGCCCCAGGCCGGGGACGCTGCCCCGGCGGCTCTCCACCGGGTCGTGGATCGCCCGGCCGAGCATCTGGAAGCCGCCGCAGATGCCCAGCAGCGGCTTTCCGGCGGCGACGTGTGCTCCGACGGCGTCGGCGAGGCCGGTCTCCCGGAGCCAGGCGAGGTCGGCCACGGTCGACTTGGAACCGGGGAGCACCACCACGTCGGCGGCGGCCAGCTCGGCGGGTTCGACGGTGAGCCGGACCCGGACGCCGGGCTCGGTGGCGAGGGCCTCGACGTCGGTGGCGTTGCTGATCCGGGGCAGCCGGACCACGGCCACGTCCAGCCAGTCGGTGCCGTACGGCCCGGCCGGGCGGCCCAGCACCCGGCCGTAGGCGAGCGAGTCCTCGGCGTCCAGCCAGAGGTCCAGCGCCCAGGGCAGCACCCCGTACGTCGGTCGGCCGGTGACCTGGCGCAGCATGTCCAGCCCCGGCCGGAGCAGCCCCAGGTCGCCCCGGAACTTGTTGATCACGAAGCCGGCGACGAGTGCCTGGTCGGCCGGGTCGAGCAGGGCGACCGTGCCGAACATGGACGCGAAGACGCCGCCCCGGTCGATGTCGCCGACCACGATGGTGGGCAGGTGGGCGTGCCGGGCCAGCCCCATGTTGACGTAGTCCCCGGCACGGAGGTTGATTTCGGCCGGGCTGCCGGCCCCCTCGCAGATCACCACGTCGTACGCGGCCCGCAGCTCGGCGAGCGCGGCGTAGGCGGTCTCGGCGAGCCGGGGCCGCAGGGTGCGGAAGTTGCCGGCGGTGACCGTGTCGACGGCCTCGCCGAGCAGCACCACCTGGCTGGCGTGGTCGCTGCCCGGCTTGAGCAGCACCGGGTTGAACCGCAGGTCGGGGGCGAGCCCGCAGGCGGCGGCCTGCATCGCCTGGGCCCGGCCCAGCTCGCCACCCCGCCCGTCGGGGCCGACCACCACGGCGGAGTTGTTGGACATGTTCTGTGCCTTGAACGGGGCCACCCGGACACCCTTACGGTGCAGCCAGCGGCAGATCCCCGCGGTGAGCACGCTCTTGCCGGCGTCGGAGGTGGTGCCGGCGACCAGCAGCCCGCCGCTCACCGCCCCCTCCCCCGCGCGCCCGCAGCCCTTGTCGCGACCGCCCCGGCCGCCTCCCGCAGGCCCACGGCCCGCACTCCCCCGACCGTCTCCGCGCCGAGCGTCGGCAACGCCGACCCGCGAGCGCGGAGGACCGCCTTGCGTGTGCCGCGCAGGCCGGCCCGTCCGAGCGCGCCGACCAGGCGCCCGGCGGTGAGCGGGTAGGCCGCCGCGATGCCGAGCGCGGCGAGCCCGACCGCGCCGGAGATCCGCGCGGCCCGCTTGAGGTGCCGACCCTCCGGGCGTGGCCCGTCGCCCAGGAACGGCCGCACCTCGGACCGGCCGAAGTAGACGTTGCGCCCACCGAGCCGGACGCCGAGCGCTCCGGCCATCGCCGCCTCGCACTGCCCGGCGTTGGGGCTGGGGTGGTCGTTGCGGTCCCGCCGCCACACCCGCCAGGCGCGCTGCCGGTCGCCGTGCGCGACGGGCGCGACGGCGATGGTGAGCAGCCCGGTCAGCCGGGCGGGCACCAGGTTGAGCAGGTCGTCGAGGCGCGCGGCCGGGGTGCCGAAGCGGGCGTACCGGGGTGAGCGGTGGCCGACCATGGCGTCGAGCGTGTTCGCCGCCCGGTAGCCGAGCAGGCCGGGGAGCCCGGCGACGGCGCCCCAGAGCAGCGGGGCGACGACCGCGTCGGAGGTGTTCTCGGCGACCGACTCGACGGTGGCCCGGGCCAGCTCGGGCTCGTCCAGCGTCGACGGGTCCCGGCCGCAGAGGTGACCGAGCCGGCGCCGGGCGGCGGGCAGGTCACCCGCGCGCAACGCCCGGCCCATCACCCGGGACTCCCGGCGCAGGGTGCGACCGCCGAGGACCGTCCAGGTGCCGGCGGCCACCAGCGCCGCCCGGGCCACCGGCCGACGCCGGGTGGCGCGGCTGGCGGCGACGCCGAGCAGCACGGGCGCACCGACCGCGACCGTGGCGAAGAGGGCCCCGGCCGCCCGGTCAGGCCGGTGGACACGACGCTCCAGCGCGCCGGCCGCCCGGCCGAAGCCGGCGACCGGGTGCCACCGGCGCGGGTCACCGAACAGCGTGTCCAGGGCGTATCCCGCCACCAGTCCCGCCGCGTCCGCCACCGCGGTCGTCTGCCGCACCCCGCACCACCTCCGGCCGGCCAGCCTAGTCGTACGGCGGGGTGGCCACGTCCGCGTCGCCACCCCGCTCCCCCGTGTACGACCCACTCGACGTCAGGCGGGCACCGGGGCCCGCCCCCGGCCACGTCGACCCCGGCCGGTCGGCGTGACGCCGGTGACCGCGTCCGTCCCGGCGGGGCCGGGCTCGGCGAGTGCGGCGACCCCCGCACCGCCCAGCCCGCCGGTGTCCAGCCCGGCACCCTCCAGCCCGTCCCCGTCGAGCACGTCGGCGCTGTCGGGGTCGCCGTCGTCGCCGAGGTCGTCGCCGTCGTCGCCGAGGTCGCCGCCGTCGAAGTCGTCGCTGTCGGATCGGCCGTGAGCGAGGCCGTCGAAGGGGTCGGCCAGCTCGTCGGAGCCGTCGAACCGGCGGCCGGGCAGCTCACCGGCGGGCAGCCCGTGCCCGGCACGCGGCGGGACGAACCCGCCCAGCTCGGCCTCGTCGTCGAAGGGCCGGGGGTCGAACGAGGCGGGGGCCTCCCCGGCCGGTACGGGCTCGGTCGCCTCGCCGTGCACCCGGTGCTCCGCCTCGGCGTCCTCGACGGTGCTGGTGGTGGCGCCGGGTCGGTTGCGCAGGAACCGAGCCCGCCCGCGGGACAGGTCGTGCCCCACCGCGACGGCCTCCAGCTCGTAGAGCGTGCGGTGGTTCCCGGCGTCGTCGGTCCAGTCGCGGGTGTAGAGCCGGCCGGCGACGATCACCGGATCGCCGACCATCACCGAGGCGGCCACCCCCTCGGCCAGCTTGCGCCAGCAGTTCACGCGGACCCGCAGGCTGTTGCCGTCGACCCAGCGACCGCTGTCGCGGTCGAGACGGCGGGCGGTGGAGGCGACCTTGAAGTTGGCCACCAGGGTGTTGCTCTGGGTGGTGCGGCGCCACTCGGGCGCGGTCAGCACGTTGCCGACGATCGTGACGTAGGTGTCGAACATCGTCCCTCCAGGGGAGATCCGGACTTGCCGTGGTGGGTCGACCCGGTGCCGAGCCTGCGGCCACGGGGACCACCCGAGCCAGCCGCGCCGGCCGGCCTGTGGACGACGGACCGCCCTGTGGACAACCACCTGATCAAGGTCCCGTCTGCTAGGGCCGACGGGCCCTGGGGTCCCGGCCTGCGGCTGCGCATGATCGGAAACGCCAGCCGGTCAATGGCGCCGCGGCGGGTTCCGGCGGGACGCCGACTGGGTATGGAGTTGATCAACCGAGAGAAAGGGCAGCGATGATGATCCTCTGCTCAGGTCGTACGACCGGTTCCGTCCGCACCCAGGGTGAGGTGCGGCGATGAGCGCCGTGGCGAACCCCGCCACCGTGGGCGAGTGCCTACGGGTCGGCGCCGGGTTCTCCCAGGGGGACCGGAACTGGATCGCGGAGCAGTTCGCGACGCTGGACGCCCGGCTGGCCGGGTTCCACGCCGACGCCACCGAGCTGGAGGTCTCGGTCAAGGACCGCGAGGCCCGGGGGCAGAAGGTGACCCTGGAGTGCTGGATCGCGGGCCGCCAGAAGATCGTCACCACCTCCTCCGAGGAGGATCTGCACGCCGCGCTCAACGACGTCCGGGACGACCTGCGTCGCAAGCTCAACGACGCGAAGACCCGGCAGGAGCCGCGCAGCAACAAGCACCTGCGCGACACCGGCCTGCCCGAGGTCGTGCCCGCCCAGGCCGGCGACCCGGACGAGCTGCCCGCCGCCGACCCGAGCCGGGCCGACGCGGAAACCGCCTGATACCTGACGCGCCCCGTCCACCCGGAGCGGGTGGACGGGGCGCGGGGGGCTACCGCCGGGTAGCTTGGCGGCGTACCGTCGCGGTCGTGGAACCGGACGTGCTGGGGCCGCCGTACGAGCGGCAGACGATCGACCTGGGCACCGACGACGAGGGACCGGTCGTCGCGACCCTGGTCCGCCGGCGGGCGGAGCGCCCGACCGGCCGGGCCGTGCTCTATGTGCACGGCTTCGTCGACTACTTCTTCCAGACCCACGTGGCCGACTTCTTCGCCGAGCGCGGCTGGGACTTCTACGCCCTCGACCTGCGGAAGTACGGTCGGAGCCTGCTGCCGGGCCAGACCCCGAACTTCTGCCACGACCTGAGCGACTACTTCCCCGAGCTGGACGCCGCCGCGAAGACCATCCGCGAGGACGACGGGCACGACACCCTGCTCGCGATGGGCCACTCCACCGGCGGCCTGATCATCTCGCTCTGGGCGCACGCCCGCCGCGAGGCCGGCCTGGTCGACGGCCTCTTCCTCAACAGCCCCTTCTTCGACATCAACGCCCCCTGGCTGGTCCGTCGACCCCTCGCGGCCGCCGTCTCCCGGCTGGGCCGCCGGGCGCCGCACCGCATCCTCCCGTTCGGGCTCGGCACCGTGTACGGCGAGAGCCTGCACGCCGACCACCGCGGCGAGTGGCGCTACGACCTGGCCTGGAAGCCGCTCGCCGGGTTCCCCGTCCGGGCCGGCTGGATCAACGCCATCCGGGCCGGCCAGCGGCAGCTCCGCGCCGGACTGGACATCCAGGTGCCGGTGCTGCTGGCCTGCTCGACCCGCAGCTACCGGGGCACCAAGTGGCACGAGTCGGCCACCCTCGCCGACGCGGTGCTCGACGTGGAGCACATGGTCCGCTGGGCGCCCCGGCTCGGCCCGCACGTGACCCTGGCCCGCTTCGACGGCGGGCTGCACGACCTCACGCTCTCCAGTCCCGCCGTACGGGAGAAGGTCTTCACCGAGGCCGGGCGGTGGGCGGAGGGATTCCTCGGCGCGGGCCCCACGCCGGAGCAGCCGACGGCCGCGCCGGCCGCGCGGCGGCCGACCGACGACCGGGCCGGGGCGACCGCCGAGGGCTGATCCGACCCGGCGTCAGCGCCAGTCGGCGGTCGCCGCCGCGACGGCCGACCGGATCCGGTCGAACGTCGCGATCCGGTGGCCGCCCTCACCCGGCAGCACCAGACCGAGGCAGCGCAGCACGGGATCCCCGTCGGCGCCGACCTCCACCTGGAAGACGGGCGCGCCGGCGTAGCCCGCGGGCAGCTCGGTGGTGAGCCGCACGTCGTCGCCGTCCCGGACGACGCGCGCGATCACCGCCTCCAGCGGCCGCGACCCGTCGTCGGCGACGCCGAGCGCCAGGACGAACGCCGAGGCGGGCTCCGCGCCGACCCGGGCCACGGCGTCGGCCCGGGCGGCCACCCCGTCGGTGACCTGCTGGGTGCGCCACCGCCAGCCCCGGTCCTCGGCGTGCCCGTGCAGGCCACCGGTGGGCATGGCGGCCACCCCGACCTCGGGCAGGTGCAGCCACTGCTCGGCGAAGTCGGGCATCACGATCTCGTCCGAGGCCACCCCCGCGGGCTCCGTCACGCTCGGCCGCACCCCGATCTCGCCGAAGGCGGCGTCGGTGAGCACGTCCGCCGTCAGCAGGTACTCGTGCACCACCTCGCCGTCGTCGGTGGCCCCGATCAGCTCGTTCCAGAAGAAGGCGGTGCCCGGTGTGCCAGCCGGGCCGACCTGGCGGATCGGCAGGATGGCGCGCCCGAGGAGCTGGCACAGCTGAAAGACGATCTCGTTCTCGGTCTCCGGGTCAAGCAGCATCCGACGAGGGTACGACCGCCCGCCGGAACGGGGGTGCCGCGGGTGGGTGTCCCGTGCGACCCTGATCGCGGTGTGCCGCGACCACCCGTTCCGTTGCCCCGCCCGGGGACGGCGGTACCCTCTTGGCGCGACACCCCACGACGCGCGCCCGTAGCTCAGCGGATAGAGCAGGGGACTTCTAATCCCAAGGCCGCAGGTTCGAATCCTGCCGGGCGCACCCTTCCCCGCACCGAGGATCAGCGGCGTTCCGCTCCCCGGTCGGGATCGGCGGCTCCAGTGCCCTCTGCATCCCCACGGCGTGCCACCCCACGGGCGAGCCGGCCTCGTCCTGGCGCTTCACCACCGGCCGGACGCCGCTACCCAGGTGCGACGGCCGGCAACGTGCCCGGCGACGCCGTCGAGGTCGTCTCCGCGGGGCACAGGAAGCTGTTCCCCGCGTAGCCTCGGCCAGCGGAGACCGGCGTGGCGAAGTGCCCGCTCACGCCGCTCGCCGTGCGCGAAGGAACGCCGAGGCCATCGTGCGCCGCGTCGGCGTGCCGGCCGCGGCCAGGGCGGTCATGTACGTGTCGAGACGCTCGCGTTCGTCGTCGGACAGGGCGGCGGCGATCGCTTCGCCGTACGTGGGGACCAGGGGGTTGGGCGCCACGCGCTTGAGTGTCTCCCAGTCGCCGATCGGGTCGGCGGGCACGTCGACCTGGGCGCGGTAGTCCAGCTCCACCGCCTCGAACCCGGCGGCCAACGCCCAGTCGACGAGGTCACGCTCGTCGAAGTCCATCATCGGCCGCGTGGTTTCCTCGGTGGTGCTCCGGTAGGCCTCGCTGACCTTGGTGATCAGGTCGGTCACGGGCGAGTCGCCCGTGCCGAACAGGTCATCCGGCCGGAGCCGCGCCACGAAGCCGTTGATGGGTTCGAACAGCGAGATCCGCCCACCCGGCCGCAGGACCCGGAAGAACTCCGCGAAGGCGGCGGCCTTGCGATCGGAGTAGATGAGCACCGACCGGGTGGTCACGACGTCGACAGAGGCGTCGGCGACGCCGACGAGATCATCGGCCGACGCGACCACGAAGCTGCACCGCTCGTCGCCACCGGCGGTGCGCCGGCACTCGTCGAGCACGTCCGGTGAGACATCGCTGAAGATGACACGACCGTCCGGGCCGAGTCGGTCCAGTGCGCCGAACCCGATCAGTCCGGTGCCGCAGCCCACGTCGAGGACCACGTCGTCGGCCGCCAGGTCGGCTCCCGCAAGGACGCCGTCCCGGAACGCCGCCAGATCGAGGGCGTTGCGGGCGCGCAGGCCCGCGCTGTCGCCGTCCCGGCGGGTCAGGAGCCACTGGGCCCACTTGTCCCTCGTCACCGGGTCAGCGTAACCCCGACGGATTCACGGGCATCGCGGTACGGCACTGACCGGTGCGGCCGCCGTTCAGGCTCCGCCGCTCGCCGGCAGGCAGAGGCTCGGTCGACCCGCCAGGCACAGGCGCTGGGATACCACCGACCGTTCGACGGCGACTGGGCCGCGCAGGTCCTCAACGACGCACGCGAGATGGTGGCACTCTTCCGCGCGGCTGCCGCGTACGACGAAGCCGTCATCGTCACGGTCTCGGCCTGACCGGCACCTCAGCTCGCGAGGCGGGCGTGCAGGTGCATGTCGTGCCAGCCGTCCGCGTGCCGGCCCTCGCCGCGCTTCGTACCCTCGGCGGTGAAACCGGCCCGGCGGGCCACCCGGCAGGACGCCGGGTTGGCCGTGGAGTGGGACAGTTCGAGCCGGTGCAGCCGCAGCGCGGCGAAGCACCAGTCGGTCAGCCCGGTCAACGCCCGTGGCGCGACGCGCTGCCCGCGCGCCGCCGGCAGCACCCAGTAGGAGACCTCGGCGAGTCCCTCGTGGAGGTCCAGCCGGCGCAGGCCGATCTGCCCGACCATCGCACCCCCGTCGGTCACGGCCCAGCCCGCGCCGGTCTCGCCGCGCCACCGGCCCGACCAGGCCGTGATCCAGTCGGCCGCCTCCCGGTCATCCATCGACCGGCAGTGCCAGCGCCGGATCGCCGGATCGGCGTACGCGGCGACGACGGCGGAACTGTCCCCCGGCTGCCAGGGGCGCAGGAGCACGCCGTCGGCCGGGATCTCGGGTTGCGGCAGCGCCGCCATCGAGCCGGCCGGCACCGCGGGCGTGACGAGAGAGGGCACGGGTCGACTGTAGAGCGGTCGACGACGTTGGTGAGGCGGCGGCCGGGGGGGGCCGGCCGCCGCCTCGCCGCGCCGGGGAGGGCGCGGATCGTGACGCCGTACGGATGGCCAGGGGGGGGAAGGACATCCGTACGGCGTCACGGTGTCGACGCCGGGCGGGCGAAGGGGGCAGGAGTGAGGCTCCCGCCCGGCGTCGATGGTCAGTTGGTGGGCGGTGGGGTCGGCCTGTGGCCGCCGGGCACTTCGGTGCGCTGGGTCTGTGCCGGCGTGGGGCGGGTGGCCGGCCTGCCGGTGGGGTGGCTCCGGGTGGCGGTGGGGGCCGGCTTGCCGCTGGGCCGGCCCTTGGCGTCCGCCAGGAGGGTGTCGCAGTAGGCGGCCACCTTCTCCTGGTCACCGGCGGTGGTGATCAGGACGCGGAAGGCGGGGTTCTCCAGCGCCTTGCCCGGGTTGTCGCCCGCGCCCGCCCGGTACGCCCGGCAGAGCCCGACCAGGTTCGGCGACGGGGTGCCCTTTCCGGCGGACGGCGACGCCTTGCCCTTGCCGGCCGTGGCGGCGGGCTTGCCGGTGGCGTGCGCGGACGGCGTGGCGGTCGCCCCGCCGAGCGGGTTGGGCAGGGTGCCGTTGCCGGCGGCGATGGCGACCCCACCGGTGGCGGCGACGGCGAGCACGACGGCGCCGGCCTTGAGGGTGAGGAGTTTCGCCAGGGCGGTCTCAAGCATCGAACAGCTCCGTGGGGGGATCGGAAGGACGATGTGTCACCAGGTGTGCCGGGCGGAGCTGCGGTTCCTTCGGCGCGGTGACGTGGGGGCGGGAGGCGCGCACGGTCCACCGGGGAGCCGGCCGGGGGTGGCTGGCGCCGGTCGCCACCTGACGGGGACACCGCTGCGTGAGCAGCCGGTGACGCCGCAGGTCCATCGATGGCAGGGTCTGTGCGTTCATCTCGTGCCCCTCAGCGCCGGACCGCCGCCGGATGTCACACCGTCACCGTGCGGCGTCCGGACCGGGACGGACAGCGACGGAACGATCGCCGCTGCCGGATGATGCCGGCGTCCACCGTCGGGGGGCGTCGCCGGTGCGCCCGCTCGCATATGCTGCCGGCGTCCACACGGGGGGCCTCGGGGGAGAGTGACATGCGACGGTGGCGGGGTGCGGCGGGGGCCGCCCTGATCACGGTGGTGCTGGCCGGTTGCGGCACGCCGGCCGGCACGGACGGCGACCTCACCGACGACTGGCGGCCGGTCGGCCGGGCGACCCAGTTCAGCCCGAAGGTGGGCGACTGCCAGCTCAGCGCCGACCCGTCCAGCTATCTCACCGGCTACCAGCCGGTCGAGTGCGCGAAGACCCACCTGGTGGAGACCTTCCACCTCGGCACCTTCACCGGCGCGCTCGCCGCCCGCCCCACCCCGCCACCGCTCGGCTCGGCGGCGATCCGCCCCGCGTTCGCCGAGTGCGACGCCACGGCGACGGCCTTCGTCGGCGGTGACTGGCGGGGTGCCCGGCTGGCCCTCCAGGTGGTGCCGCCGTCGCCGGCCGGCTGGACCGGCGGCAGCCGCTGGTTCCGCTGCGACCTGTTCGAGTTGGCCGCCGTGGAGGGCGGCACCCGGATCAGCCGCCCGGACGACTATCCGGTCGAGCGTCGCGGCACCCTGCGTGACGCCCTCAAGGGACCGTCGCCGCTGGCGTACGGCTGCCTGACCGAGGACGAGTCGGGCGACTTCGCGCAGACGACCTGCGACAAGGGCCACGAGTACGAGTACGTCGGCGCGTGGACCGTCCCGGACGGCCGGTTCGCCGACGCCGACCGGCACGAGGAGAGCATCCACGCGGGCTGCCGCACCCTCGTCGCCCGCTATGCGAAGGTCCCCGTCGACGGCAAGCTGCGCTACCGTGCCGGCACCTCGTTCCTGCTGCCGGCGGAGGAGGCGTGGAACCGGGGCGACCGCGGGGTGCGCTGCTTCTTCTGGTCCGGCGGGGAGAAGCTGACCCGGTCGATCAAGGGTGGCGGGACGAAGGCGCTGCCGATCAACTGATCCCCGCCCCGCCGACCGTGAAGACCTGCCCGGTGTCCGGCACGTACGCCGGGGAGGAGATCCCGCCCGCCGACCGGTGCCGGCGGGCGACCTGGGTGCTGTCCCGGCGGCACGCCGGTTGGCGGGTCGAGGCGTACCACGACTGCCCGGCCTGACCCGGGGGTCGGCCGGCCGCACCCGCGGGCGGGCGGTCGGGTCAGGACGCGTCGCGCTGCCACACCGGCAGGGTGCGGGTGTCGTCCTGGCCGTGGCCGGTGGCGTGCGCCTCCTCCCCCACCCGGCGGGCGGCGTCGACCAGCGGCAGTCGGGGCTCGACGGCGAGGCAGAGCCGCAGGTCCTTGGTGAGCATGTCGACGGTGAAGCCGGCCGTCTCCGGCGGACCGGAGGCGAGGATCTCGCGGACGCCGGGGAAGGCCGCGCCGAGCGGGCCGGCGGCCATCAGCTCGTCCACCACGTCGGCCGGGAGGTCGAGGGTGGCGGCGAGCCGCAGCGCGTCGCCGATCCCGGCGAGGGCGAGGCCCAGGCTGAGGTTGCGGACGAGCTTCGCGGCGCTCCCCGCGCCGACCGGCCCGACGTGCCGGACCTGCTCCGGGTCGCCCCAGAGTTCCAGCAGCGGGCGGGCCGCCGCCACGTCCGCCTCCGCGCCGCCCGCGAGGACGCCCAGCGTGCCGGCGGTGGCGGGCCCGACCGAGCCGTAGACGGGGGCGTCGACGTACCGCAGGCGGTGTTCGCGCAGCCGGTCTGCCATCCGGCGGGAGGCGTCCGGGCCGATCGTGCTGGCGTCCACCACGAGGGTGTCGGGTTCCGCGCCGGAGGCGACCCCGTCCGGGCCGAGCAGCACCTGCTCGACCGCCTCCGGGTCGGCCAGCATCAGCACCACCACGTCCCGGCCGGCCGCGGCGGCGGCGGGCGTGTCGGCCACGGTGGCGCCGGCCGCCGCGAGGGCGTCGGCCTTTCCGGGGGTACGGTTCCAGACGGTCAAATCGTGGCCGGCGTCGCGTACGTGCCGCGCCATCGGGGTGCCCATCCGGCCGAGTCCGAGGAAGGCGACCCGGAGTCGCCGTGCGTCGCTGCCCATACCGGCAGTCAACCGCATCGGCGCCGGAACCGCCCGGTGTACCGCCCACCCAGCGGGTCACGGAGGCGCAGCGACGCGACGCGTACCGTGGGTGACCGGTTGTCGTCACGCATGCTATTCTCCGGCGTCGATCTGTGCCGCGCGGACCCGACCGGGTCGTTGCCGGAAGGACGCCTCCCCCGATGCCGGTCGTTGCCGCCACGATCTCGCCGCCGCCCCCGTTTGACCGGCCGGCGGGCGGCGCGTTCTCGCTGATCTTCACCACTCTGCCGGCGCTGCTGCGGCTCACCTGCGGCGTGGTGGGCGTGGTGACGGCCCTGGCCGTCCGCACCCCGCCGGTCCGGGTCGGTCTGCTGGTGCCCGCCGTCGTCGCGCTCACCGCCTGGTCCGTCTGGTACGCCCGGCGCGCGCTGGCGCACCGCGTCGGCCCGGCCCTGGTCGTCGGGGACGTCGCGCTGACCGGCGTCGCCTGTCTGCTGATGCCGTGGCTGGTCGCGCCGGAGGTGCTGCCCGGCGAGGGGAGCTGGCTCGCGGTGCTGGCCAGCACCACGGTGATCAACACCCAGGCGACCGCCCCGGCGCTCTGGTCCGTCCCGGCCGGCCTGCTGGTCCTCACCGCGTACGCGGCCGGCGCGGTGGCCGCCGGCAACCCGGTCGAGGCGCGGGCGCACGCGGCGACGCTGCTGGTGCAGACCGCCTGCGCGGCGATGATGACCGTGGTGATGCGGCGGCGGATCGGGCACGCCGACCGGGCCTTCGCGGACTATCAGCGGCTGGCGCGCGAGGCGGTGCTGGCGCGGACCGCCCGGGAGGCGGAACGGCGGCAGAACCGGGACCTGCACGACACCGTCCTCGCCACGTTGACCATGGTGGGGCTGGGTGCGGTCTCCGGCCCGTCGGCCGCCCTGCGCGAACGGTGCGCGGCGGATCTGCGTACCCTCGCCGCCCTGGCCGACGCGCGGTCGGCGCCGGCGCTCGGGCCGGTGGCGCTGGACGACCGGCTGCGGGCCGTGCTGGGGCGGCTGCCGGACCTGCCGGTCACGGCGTCGCTGCCGCACTGCGTGCTGCCCGCGGAGGTCGCCGGGGCGCTCGCCGAGAGCGCGGCGGCGGCGCTGTCCAACGTGGCCCGGCACGCCCCGGGGGCGACCGTCACGCTGCGCCTGACCCGGGAGGGCGACGCGGTCGTGCTGGAGGTGGCCGACGACGGTCCCGGCTTCGACCCGGCCGCCGTCCCGGCCCACCGGTACGGGCTGCGGGAGTCCGTCCTCGGCCGGATGGCCACGGTGGGCGGTCGGGCAGAGGTGACCTCCGCCCCTGGTGCCGGGACCCGGATCCGACTGGAGTGGCCTGGTGTCCGCTGATCTCGACGCGCCGTTGCTCGGCGGCGCGACGCCGCGCCCGCGGCTGCCCGCGCCGACGGTCGGCCCGACCGCAGCCGGCCCTCCCCCGGTCGGGGCCGACGCCCCGGGTGGGGCCGTCGCGGCGGGTGCCGCGGCGGCCGCGGTGGCGCACGCGTCCGACCGGGGGGCCCGGGTGGCGGCGGTGGCCATCGCGCTGGCCTGGCACGGGGCGATCAGCCTGCCGGCGATGCTGGGTGCCTGGTCGGGGCTCGCCGCGCCGACCGTGGTGGCCGCCGGTTGGCTGGTGACCGCGGCGGTCGGCGTGGGCGTCGGCGTACGCCTGCGGCGCGGCGGCCAGCCACCCGCGCGGCGGCTGGCGGTGCTGCTGCTGGCGGTCGACGCCGCGGTCTTCGCCGCCGCCGGCAAGCCGTACCTGTTCACCACCGCGAACTGGGTGTGGGGCGGGCTGGCCTGGTTCTTCCTGCTGGTGCTCTGGCGGCGGCCGGTCGGCTGGCTGCTCGCGCTGCTCGGGGCGCACGCGGTGATCGCCCTGGTGGCCGTGCTCGGGGACGGCGCGACCGCCCCCGCCGACCTGACCCGCTACGCGATGTACGCCTACGGCACCTCCTCGCTGCCGGTGGCGGTCTTCGTCGGTGCCGCCGCGATCGCCGCCCTCGCCCGGGACCGGGCCGGTACGGCCACCGCCGCGCTCGCCGTGGAGACGGAACGGGGCGCGGCGGAACAGGCGCGGACGGAGCGGCGGGCCCGGCTCGCCGTCGCCAGCGGCACCGCCGAGGAGGTGCTGGCCGCCCTCGCGGCCGGCGACGCCGACCCGGCCGACCCGGAGGTACGCCGCCGCTGCGTGCTCGCCGCCGCCCGGCTGCGCCGGTTGATCGCCGAGTCGGACGACGTGCCCGATCCGCTGCTGCACGAGCTGCGGGCCGCCGCCGACGTGGCGGAACGCAAGGGCGTGCCGATCGACCTGGTCGCCATCGGGGTGCCGCCGGAGCTGCCGGTGGAGGTCCGGCGGCACCTGGTCGACCCGCTCACGGCGGTGCTCGCCGACGCCCGGGACGGGGCCCGGCTGACCGTCGTCGCGCAGCCCGACGAGGTGGTGATCAGCCTGGTCACGCCGGATCACGACGGTCCGGAGGCGACCGGCCCGCCGGCCCCGGCCGACCAGCACGGTCCGGTGGAACTTCTGGAGGAACGGGACGGGGAGATCAGGTGGACGCAGACCCGGTGGCGCAGGACGTGACGGGCGGGCAGCCGATCGGGGTGTCGATCGTGGACGACCATCCGGTGGTCGTCGACGGGGTGCGGGCCTGGCTGTCCAGCGAGCCGCGACTGCGGGTGCTGGCCACCGGGGACGACCCGGAGGTGGTGCTGCGGGCCGCGCCGGAGGCCGACGTGATCCTGCTCGACCTGCGGCTGCACGGCCGGATGGTGATCGACAAGCTGGCCGAGTTGAGCGCCGCCGGCCGCCGGGTGGTGGTCTACTCCGAGCACACCGAGCCGGAGACGATGCTCGCCGCGCTGGATGCCGGGGCGGTGGCGTTCCTGGCCAAGCACGAGGGGCGGGAGCACTGCGTGGCCACCGTGCTCGCCGCCGCCAGCGACCGCCCGTACGTGCCACCGGCGCTGGCCGGGGCGATGGTGGGTGATCCCCGGCCGGACCGGCCGGCCCTGTCGGACAAGGAGCGTGAGGCCCTGCTGCTGTGGTTCCAGTCCATGTCGAAGGCGTCGGTGGCACGCCGGATGCGGATCAGCGAGCACACCGTCAAGCAGTACGTCGACCGGGCGCGGATCAAGTACACCCGGGCGGGTCGACCGGCGGCCACCAAGGCGGCCCTCCTCGCCCGGGCGATCGAGGACGGCCTCGTCCGGCCGGAGGAGATCGGCATCTACCGGTCGCACGCGTCGACCGACCGGCCGACCCCCTAACGGGTGTCATGACAGCCGGTGGTGCGGTCGACCAGGCTGGGGCGTACCGCCAACCGTCCCGGGAGGTGACTGTGCAGGAGGACGTCTCGCCCTTCTTCATCGGGCCGCACCGCTTCGACGCGCACGACGACACCGACCGGCCGCTGCTCGACCGGCGGTACGCCCTGGTGCCCGAGCCGGGTGAGCAGGTGCTGGGGCAGCACCTGCTGGGCGTCTCGGGCGACCTGCTCGGCCCGACCGAGAGCACCCGCCGGTGGACCCTCCCCACACCGGCCACGGTGACCGTGACCGACCGCCGGCTCACGTACGTCTGCTCCGGTTCGGAGCTGGCCCTGGTCCCCGGGCGGGACAGCCCGGCCGACGCCCGGCACCGGCGTCCGGCCCGGCTGTCCCGCCTGGTCAGCGGTCAGGTCCGCTGGCAGTGGCCGTCGCGCCTGGAGCTGCGGGCCGACGATCCGGCGGGGACGGTGGAGCTGCTGGTGGTCTGCGACGCGCTGCGCACCATCCGGCAGCCGGCGCTGGCCCTGGCCGGCCCGGCCGGGCTGATCGGTGACCTCGCCGCGCGGGTACGCCGGGCGGTGGCCGCGTTCCGGCTGCTCCACCCCGAACTGGTGGACCTCTCCCCGCCGGAGCGGGATGCGCTGGCGAGCCGCGTCGGCCCGGCCTGGTCCCCCGGTCCGGGGCCGGTCACGCTGCCCGGTTCCCTGCCGGTCGAGTTCCTCTCCCGCGACGACTACTACCGCCCGGAATCCGACGAGCCGCCCACCTGGCCGCGGGAGGTCACCCGACGCAACCGCCCCGGCTCCGCCTGCTGAACCCTGGGCGCCGGCGGACGGCCTGGGACGGCCGGGTCCGGTGGGGTTCGCCCGGGGGCGGACCGGGGGCGGACCGGCTCGGGCGGAGGACGGGCTCCGCTCCGGCGGGTGCCGACCAGCTTCGATCCTCGCTGCGCCCCGACCCCGTCCCCAGGGCCGCCCCAGGCGGTCCCCCGACGGTGCGCACCGGAGGCGGTAGCGGGGCCCGAGAGCCCGGTTCGTCGCCCCGACCGCCGACTGCCCGTCCAGCCGCTACGAACTTGATTACATCAATGAATCACGACTCGACCGGCCAGCCGACACGCTGCCGGGGAACACCGCGCACCGCAACCACGCTCGGGCGACACCCTAGAGCACGGTCGGACGATGCCGACGACCGGACAACACCTCACCGACAGGTCCGGCACGCACTTCGGCCCGGAAAAGGCCCGGACGAGGGGCGCCCGGGGTCACACGGCTGATTCATCTTTGCCATCAAGTTCGTAGCCTCCAGACCGAGGACCGACCTGCGAGGCTCGGTCCGGCACCGCTACGCGCGCCAGAAGGCCGGCTCGGTGCGCCGGAACGCCCGCTCCACCCGACGTGGAACAGGAGCGCCGGGTCAGGCGGTGGACTTGCGGCGGGCCCGGCGGTCCAGCTCGACCGCCTCCTCCAGGGTGGGCGCGGTGCCGCCGAGGCTCGCCGGCTGCCACCAGGTGTCGTCGCCGGAGGGCTGGTCCGGGTACTCCCGCTGCGCCCGGTCCACCAGCGCGCTCAGCCGGGTCTTCAGCTCGGCGGTCATGGCGTTGGCGTCGGGGTAGGCGGTCGGGTCCATCGGCTCGCCGATCAGGATGGTGATCGGGGTGTGCCGGCGGGTGAGGGTCTTCGGGCGGCCCTTGGTCCAGAGCCGCTGGGTGCCCCAGAGCGCCACGGGCAGCAGCGGCACGGCCGCCTCCTGGGCCATCCGGGCCGCGCCGTTCTTGAGCTCCTTGACCAGGAACGAGCGGCTGATCGTCGCCTCCGGGAAGAGGCCGACCACCTCGCCGCGCCGGAGCGCGTCCACGGCCGTGCTGTACGACCCGGCGCCGGCCGACCGGTTCACCGGGATGTGCTTCATGCCGCGCATCAGCGGGCCGGAGACCTTGTGCGCGAAGACCTCGTGCTTGGCCATGAAGCGGACCAGTCGGCGGGACTCGTGCGCGCCGTAGCCGCAGAAGATGAAATCGAGGTAGCTGACGTGGTTGCTGGCCAGGACTGCGCCACCCGTACGCGGGACGTGGTGGCTGCCCTCCACGGTCAGGCGCAGGTCGAGGACCCGGAACATCGTCTTGGCGGCGGTGATCACGGGTGGGTACACGAGTTCCGGCATCCGGCAACTTTACCCCGCGTAGGTTTCCGGCCCGACTACCGTCAGAGCATGCCCGACCTCGCCGCGATCGTCATCCACTGCCGCGACCCGTACCTGCTCGCGCCGTTCTGGAGCGCGGTCACCGGGCTGCCGGTCGCCGACGAGGACCAGGCGAAGCTGGCCGACCACGCCCTCGGGCCGACCGAGGCGGTGCTGCTGCGCGACCCGGCCGGCCACCGCCCGGACGTCTGGATCAGCCCGGCCGCCGCCGACCTGCCGGCACCGGGCCGGATCCACCTCGACCTGGTCGGCGACGCCGAGGAACGCGCGGCCGTGCTGGAGGCCGGGGCGACGGTGGTCCGGGAACTTCCCCGCTGGACCGTCCTGGCCGACCCGGAGGGCAACGAGTTCTGCCTGCTCCCCCGCACCGAGGCGCACGGGGACGCGTTGCCGCCCGGGCACTGACGCGTCAGTCGCCGAGCTTGTGCAGCTCCAGCCGGCCCCGGGCGAAGGCGTCCACCCGACCCCAGCGGCCCGGGATGTCCAGCACCTCGATCCGGCCCATGCCGACCGGCAGCCTCGGGTCGGCCGAGAGGTGCCCCTCGTGCGGTTCCAGCCCCAGCATGGTGCGGATCAGCAGCAGCGGGGTGCCGGTGGACCAGGCCTGCGGGCTGCACGCGGTGGGGTACTCCACCGGGAACTTGGTCAGCTCCCGCTGGTAGCCGCCGAACGCCTCCGGCAGCCGCCCGTCGAAGTAGGTGGCCGCGTCGAGGATTCCGCTGGCGATGGTGGCCGCCTCCTCGGCGAAGCCGTACCGGCGCAGACCCCAGGCGATGAACGAGTTGTCGAACGGCCAGATCGTGCCGTTGTGGTAGCCGATCGGGTTGTAGCGGACCTCCCCCTCGGCGAGGGTGCGCACCCCCCAGCCGGAGAAGAGCCGGGGGCCGACCAGGTGCGCGGCGATCTTCCCCGCCCGGTCGTCGTCGACGATGCCGCTCCACAGCAGGTGCCCGATGTTCGAGCTGAGCACGTCCATCTGCCGGCCGTCCGGGTCCAGGCCGAGGGCGTAGAACTCCCCCTCCTCCACCCACCAGTCCCGGTTGAACCGCGCCTTCAGCTCGGCGGCCTCCCGCTCCAACTGGTCGGCGTAGCCGGGGTCGTCCCAGAACTGCCGGGCCAGCCGGGCCGCCCGCATCTTCGCGTCGTACGCGTACCCCTGCACCTCGCAGGTGGCCCGCGGGAACGGGGGCAGCGTGCCGTCGGAATAGGAGATCGAGTCCCAGGAGTCCTTCCAGCACTGGTTCTCCAGGCCGGTGTCGGTGTTGCGCCGTTCGTACCAGATGTAGCCGTTGCCGACCAGGTCGGCGTAGTCGTCGATCCACTTCAGCGCCGCCCGGCACTCCCGTTCCAGCTCCTTGACCAGGGCGACGTCGCCGCTCCACTTCTCGTACTCGTCGAGCAGCACCACGAACAGCGGCGTCGCGTCCACCGAGCCGTAGTACGGCGAGTGCGGCTGTTCCTCGAACGCGGACGTCTCGCCGTACCGCATCTCGTGCAGGATCCGGCCCGGGTCCTCGTCCCGGAAGTCGTCGAACCGGGTGCCCTGCAACGCACCGAGGATCCGCAGCGTCGTCTTCGACAGGTCCGGCGCGAAGGGCAGCACCTGGAGACAGGTCAGGATGCTGTCCCGCCCGAACATGGTCATGAACCAGGGCAGGCCGGCCGCCGGCAGGGTCTGCCCACCGAGGGAGAGCGGCGAGAAGCGCAGCGCCGCCAGGTCGATCAGGCTGCGCCGGTAGGTGGCGGAGACCCGGCCGTGCTGGCTGTTCACCTTGGGCGCCTTGGCGATCCACTCCTCCAGGTCGTTCTGGAGGGCGAGCCGCTCGGTGCCGTGCGCCCGCAGTCCCATCCGCAGGTCGCGCCCGCCCGGGCCGACCGCGAACGTCTGCACGTCGATGTTGCTGTCCCACTGCTCGTTGGGTTCGAGGTGGATGGTCCAGGCGAAGCCGTTCCGGTCGTACCGGGCCGGCACGGAGGAGGTGATGACGGTTTCCCGCTTGAAGTTCCCGCGCCGGTAGCCCAGCCGCAGCCGGTCCGCCTCCACCTCGGTGTAGAGCTCGCCCTTCTTGTTGACGATCTCGTCCTTGACCTGGAACAGGTCGGCGAAGTCCGACCCGGCGTCCATCCTGATCTCCAGGTCGACCGCCTTCTCGTCGTGGTTGAGGATGGTCAGCTGCTCGCGGAAGCTGCCGCCCACCATCCGCTCCCGGATGACCGAGAGCTTGGCGTCGACGTAGTGCGTCGCCATGCCGGGGACCAGGAAGAACCGCGCCTCGTAGTACTGCAGGTCGTCGTAGGAGAGCGCGTTGAGCCGTTCCCCGTTGACGGTGAGCACCCACTTGGACAGGAACCGGGTGTCGATGGAGAAGAGGCCGGTCGGTTCGCTCGGCGTGGCCTCGATGTCGCCGGTGTCCTCGGAGACGACGAAGGTGTTTCCGTCCAGGATCCGTACCGTGTTGCTGGCACCCATCAGCGCACCTCCCCCTGGAACGCGTGTCGCGGACCGCGGGAGTTCGGCGGCCCGGGGAACAGCCGTTCGACCTGGAGCACGAGACGCAGGTCGCCGGTGACGGTCATCTCGCCGCGCAGCAGGCCGGCGATGGCGTTCTCGTCGCCGGTGACCAGGTCGCCGAAGAACCTCGGCTCGGTCCCCACGACCGTGTCCGCCTCCCGGTCCTCCCGGCTCACCGCCAGCCTGCCGCGGTCGATCTCCAGCATCCAGTGCGTGGTCTGCACCCCTTCGTGCAGGTCGAAGCGCAGGGTTCCGGAGGTCTTCGCCAACAGGGGTTCGAACCCCCGCCGGTCCAGGTCCTCGAAGAACCTCGTGGTCGCGTCCACCATCGGTTCCACTCCTCCCGCGAGCCGCGGCCCTCGACGTCGGAGAAGGGGTCCCCACCGGGTACGGCGTCAACCTCGCCCGGATCGGGTGAACGGCGCCGGGCAGGCCCCCGACGCGACGACGCCGGCCCCCGAACCGGGGTGCCGGCGTCGTGCGGTGTGCGGACGGGTCAGTTGTTCGGCTCGTCGGCGCTGATGTCGGCCAGCACCGACTGGGGTTCCCGCTCGACCGCCAGGTCGCCCATCGAGACCAGACCGACCAGCCGGCCGTCGTCGATCACCGGCAACCGGCGTACGGCGTACGTCCGCATCAGGTCGGCGGCGGCAACCGCGTCGTCGTACTGGCTCACGGTGATCACGTCACGGCTGGTTATCTGGTTGAGCGTGGTGGAGTCCGGGTTCATGTTCTCGGCGACGCCGCGAACCGTGATGTCCCGGTCCGTGACGATGCCGACCACGTTGTCTCCTTCGGTCACCACCACGTCGCCGATGGCGCTGTCGCGCATCTCCTGCGCCGCGGCGGTGAGCGTGTCGCTGCCGTCCATGGTCACCAACCGGGTCGTCATGAACTCTCCGACCGTTGTCATGGTGCTCCCCTCTCGGTGTCGGCAGGCGTCGTCTACCCGTCGCCGTCGACCGGTAACGCGCCCCGCCGGACGGGGGTCAGCCGCGCGGGGGCATCCCGTACACCCGCTCGACGTGCAGCCGCAGCACCAGCCGGCCCTCGGCCACCATGGCGGCCCGGAAGTCGTCCCAGTCGGGGTGTTCGCCCTGCACCGCACGGTAGAGACCGACGAGTTCCTCGACCGTCTCGTCGTCCGCCCGCGCGGCCACCGGGGTCAGCTCGGCCCGCGCCTCCGCCACCGCGTACGCCCAGCCGTCGTCGCTGCTGACGTGGAAGCTGGCGCGGGGGTCGCGGCGCAGTTGGCGGTCTTGGCCCGCCCCTCGGTCACCGACACCCGGATCAGGCCGCGCTCCCGGTCGAAGGAGTAGACCACGTTGGACAGCTGGGGCCGGCCGTCCCGCTTGATGGTGGCCAGTACGCCGAGCCACCGGCCCGCGATCAGCTCGGTCAGGGCGTCCCGGCTCTTGTCGTCGGCCATGCGATCCTCCACGTCGATGCGTCGCTGCCGCGTTCCATCTCACCGCATCGACGCGGCGTTGGCGACGACCCACGGCCGGCGGAGCGTCGCCGGCCGTGGGTCGGCGGCTCAGCGGCGTTCGGCGGCGACCAGCTCGGCGAGCTGCACGGCGTTGAGCGCGGCACCCTTGCGCAGGTTGTCGTTGGAGCAGAAGAGCGCCAGCCCGTGCTCGACGGTCTCGTCGGCCCGGATCCGCCCCACGAAGGTCGGGTCCTGCCCGGCGGCCTGCAACGGGGTCGGCACGTCGGCCAGCGCCACGCCGGGCGCGCCGTCGAGCAGTTCCCGGGCCCGGGCCGGGCTGATCGGCCGGGCGAAGCGCGCGTTGATCTGAAGCGAGTGGCCGGTGAAGACGGGCACCCGGACGCAGGTGCCGGAGACCTTCAGCCCGGGGATCTCCAGGATCTTGCGGCTCTCGTTGCGGAGCTTCTGCTCCTCGTCCGTCTCGAACGAGCCGTCGTCGACGATCGAGCCGGCCAGCGGCAGCACGTTGAAGGCGATCGGGCGGGCGAACGACCGCGGCTCCGGGAACTGGACGGCGTCGCCGTCGAAGGCGAGCCCGCTGGCGTGCTCGGCGACCTTGCGTACCTGCTCGTCCAGCTCGGCCACGCCGGCCAGCCCGGCGCCGGAGACCGCCTGGTACGTCGAGACGACGAGCCCGACCAGCTCCGCCTCCTCGTGCAGCGGGCGCAGCACCGGCATCGCGGCCATGGTGGTGCAGTTGGGGTTGGCGATGATCCCCTTGGGCCGGTCGGCGGCGGCGTGCGGGTTGACCTCGGCGACCACCAGCGGCACCTCGGGGTCCATCCGCCAGGCCGAGGAGTTGTCGATGACCACCGCGCCGGCCTCGGCGACGCGGGGGGCGAGTTCCTTGGCGGTCCCCTTGCCGGCGGAGAAGAGCACGATGTCCAGTCCGCGGTAGTCCGCGGTGGCCGCGTCCTCGACGGTGACCTCGCCGTCCCGCCAGGGCAGCGTGCGCCCGGCCGACCGGGCCGAGGCGAAGAGCCGCACCTGTTCCGCCGGGAAGTCCCGCTCCGCCAGCACCTGCCGCATCACGCCACCGACCTGGCCGGTGGCCCCCACAATGCCGATCCTCATGTCCGCGAGGCTACCCAGGTCGGCGGCCGGGCGGGGAAGCCTTTCCCACCGCCCGGACCGCGACCGACGTCACACCGGCCGGTCAGCCGGCGTGGTCGACGACCTCACCGAGGCCGGCGGCCACGAGGTCGTCCCGGATGACCGCCGCGTCCCCCTCGACGACCAGGGTGAGCGCGTGCGGGTGCAGGTGCGTGGCCGCCGCGGCGGAGACCTGCGCGACGTCGGCGGCGAGCAGCGACTCCCGCAGCCGGGCGTGGTAGTCGTCCGGCAGGTCGTGCACCACCAGCGTGGTCAGCGCGGAGGCGATCGCCCGGGGGCTCTGCAGCTCCACCGAGAGCTGCCCGGCCCGCCACGACCGGGCCACCGCCAGCTCGTCCTCGGTCACCCCGGTCAGCTGGGTACGGGTGATCTCGCCGACCGCCTCGACCAGCGCCGGGGCGGTCACCGCGGTCTGCACCCCGGAGGCGACCGCGAACCGGCCGAACCGGCGGGACGAGGCGAACTCGCCGCGGATGCCGTACGTGTAGCCGCGCACCTCACGGATCAGGTGGTTGAGCCGGGAGGTGAACGCCCCGCCCAGCACGGTGCCCGCGAGGGCCATCGGCACGTGCTCCGGGTGGGCGCGGTGCGGGGCCGGGTGCCCCAGCCGGAGCGTCGACTGCACCGACCCGGGCCGGTCCACCAGGATGATCCGCCGCCGGTCGTGCAGCGGCACCTCGATCGGGTCACCCTTGCCGACCGGACCGCCCCCGGTGCCGGCGAACGCCGCAGCGCCGAGCGCGTCCAGGTCGATCCGGTCCAGGTCACCGGCGACGACCAGCGTCCCGGGGCGGAGGAACCACTCGGAGTGGAAGACGGTGACGTCCTCGACGTCCAGGCCGGCGACCGAGTCGGGATCGCCGTACATCGGGCGGCCCCAGCGGTTCTCGGCGCCGAAGAGGTCGGCGCGCAGCGCGGCGTCCGCCCGGGGACCGGGGTTGGCCCAGTCCATCCGCAGCGCGGTCGCCTCGTCGTCGCGCACCCGGCGTACGTCCTCCGGGTCGAGCCGGGGCGTGCGGACCGCCTCGGCGAGCAGCTCCACGGCGGCGCTCAGCCGCTCCACCGGCACCTGCACGCTGACCTGGAAGGAGTCCCAGTCCAGCGAGGTCACCAGCTCGGTGCCGAGCGCCTCGATGGCCAGCGCGTAGGTGGTCGTGTCGCGCTGCGCGGTGCCCTCCTCCAACGCCTTGGCGAGCACACCGCCGAGCCCCTCCCGGCCGACCGGTTCGCGGGCGGCGCCGGCGTCGAGCAGCAGCAGCGCGACGGCGAGGTTCTGCCCGGGCAGGTGCGCGGCGACGACCTGACCACCGGCGACCCCCCGGCGGACCACCTGCGGGAACCGGTACGGGCGGGCGGCGCCCGGGCCGGGACGTTCGGTGATCAGCGTCATGAGGTCTCCTCGGGCAGGTAGGTCAGGGTGACCCGGTCGTCGGCGTGCAGCAGCTCGGCGGCCAGCTCGGCGATCTGCTCGGCGGTGACCGCCTGCCAGGCCGGCAGCCGCTCGGCGGCCTTCGCCGGGTCACCGAACTGGGTGGCGTACCGGCCGAGCGTGTCGGCGCGGCCGTCGACGGTGGACATCTGCCGCCACCAGGTGGTGCTGAGCAGCGCCTTGGCCCGGTCCAGCTCGGCGGCCGTCACCGGCACGGTGGCGAGTTCGTCGACCACCTCGGCCAGCCCGGCGGCGAGCTGTTCGGCGGTCACCCCGGGGCGGGCGGTGGCGGTGGCGATCAGCGGTGCCGGCGCGTGCGCCAGGTCCACCCCGTACGCCCCGACCAGGTCGGGCTGGGCGAGCCGCTCGCCGTGGGCGAGGCGCTGGTAGAGCCGGCTGCCCCGGCCGCTGCCGAGCACGGTGGACAGCACGGTGGCCACGTCGTACCCGGGGGTGCCGAAGGGGTGGGTGCGGTGCGCGACGTACACCCGGGGGGCGGGGACGTCGGCGGTGACGGTCTCGGCGACCGGCCGGCCGGTCCGCGCGACGGTCCGCCCGTCGGGCGCGGCGGGGATGTCCTCGCGGGCCGGTACGGCCCCGAAGTACTTGTCGGCGAGGGCGAAGACCTCGGCGGCGTCGGCGTCCCCGACCACGGTCAGCACAGCGTTGTTCGGCGCGTAGTACGTGGTGTGGAACGCCTGGAAGGTGGCCAGGTCGGCGGCGTTCAGGTCGGCCATCGACCCGATCGTCGCGTGGTGGTACGGGTGGCCCGGCGGGTAGAGCAGCGGGAGCAGCCGCAGCCACGCGTCACCGTACGGCACGTTGTCGTAGCGCTGGCGGCGCTCGTTCTTGACCACCTCGCGCTGGTTGTCGAGGGTCTCCTGGGTCAGCGCCGGCACCAGGCCGCCCATCCGGTCGGCCTCCAGCCAGAGCGCCAGCTCCAGGTGTTCGGCCGGGACCGTCTCGAAGTAGTTCGTCCGGTCCGGGTTGGTGGTGGCGTTGAGCGAGCCGCCGGAGCCCTGGACGAGCTTCATGTGCTCGGTCTTCGCCACGTTGACGGAGCCCTCGAACATCAGGTGTTCGAAGAGGTGGGCGAAGCCGGTCTGCCCCTCCGGTTCGTGCCGGGAGCCGACGTCGTACCAGAGGTTCACGGCGACCGCCGGTGCGGTGCGGTCCTCGCTGACCACCACGCGCAGGCCGTTGTCCAGTCGGGTCGTTTCGATGGGCCAGGGGTAACCGCTGTCGGGCATGGCACGACGCTATCCGATCTCGGGGGCGGAAAGGGGACGAGCGGGAGGCATCGACGGCGCGCGTCGGGGTACTCGGCGGGCATGCCCACCCCCGTCTCCTCCCCCGTCGAACGGGCGGCCGCCGGGCTGGCCCGCTGGCGGCACGCCCGGCTGCTGCACCCGGCCGGCCGCACCTTCGGCGCCGAGGTGATGATCTGGGGTACGCCGGGGCCACCGACCGGCGTGCCGCTGCTCGACCTGCCGGGCCGCTATCCGGCGACGGTGCGCCTGTCGAAGGGGGTGCCGACCCCGGGGAGCTGGCCGGACCTGCTGGGCTTCGGGGTGCGGCTGCACCGGGATCCGGAGCGGCCGGTGGATCTGCTGGTCTCGTCCAGCGGGGCGGCCCCGGTGCTGCGGAACCTGCCGCTGCCCCGGCGGGGCTTCACCGGGACGTACTCCTCGATCATGTCCTTCCGGGCGGGCCGGCGGCGGCTGTTCCTGGCCGCGCTGGCGGACCCGGACTCACCGGACCTGGGTCGCGGCCTGGCGGAGCTGTCGGCGGCGGCCGGCACCGGGGAGCCGCGACTGGTGTTGGCGGTGGCGTCCGGGGTCGGGCCGTGGCGGCCGTTCGGGCAGGTCTGCCTGGACGGCCAGCGCGACGCCCGGGAGGACGCCGCGCTGGCCTTCGATCCGATCGGCAACCTGCCGCCGGGGCTGCGGGCGGTGGGCCCGATCGCGCGGCTGCGCGACCGGACCTACTCCGGTTCCCGCCGGGCCCGCGGCGCGTCGGCTCAGTCGAGCGGTTCGATCGGGGTCACGGTCTGATCGGACGTACGGTGCTCCAGGACGGTGTCCGGCGCGGCGTTCTGGTCGGCCTCCCGCAGGTCCGACTCGGTGAGGATGACGTCGGCCTGGGCCTCCGGGTCGTCGCTGCCCACCGCTGCCTCCTCGGGGAGCAGGTGGGCCCGGGACTCCACCCGGTCGGAGTCGTTCTGCTGTTCGGTCATGCCGGCCTGCATACCCCGGTGGCGGCCCAGCGGAACGGGCCACGCACCTCCCAGGTGATCCCGCCGGTGGGCGGAGTCCCGGTCCGCGTTTCCCAGAATCCGGTACGCCGCGGAAATCGTCCCGCCGGTGGTCGACCTCTCAGAGTTCGGGACATGGATCCGGCCGGTACCGGCCGCGGAGCAGGCCCCGCCGTCGACACCTCCACCACAGGCGCGTTCGGTGTCGCCGACCGCACCGAGCGTAGCATCGACGAAGGTGAACGCGGAGCGGTGTCTGCCCGACGATGGGGTGAGGGCTGCCCGACCCGTCGGGTACGCTGGCCGACGTGACGCGGTCGTATCGATGGTTTAGGCAGCCGGCTGGAGGAGCCGGTGACTTCACCATGAACTGACGTCACTCCTCTTCGAGCCGGCTGGGCAGGGCCTTGAGTCCCTGCCCTTTTGCGTACGAGCAGCCGGCTCGACCCCGGGCGCCGGCACCGGGGGCACGGTCGGCGGAAGGAACCCCACCGTGACGACCCCGGACTCCCATCAGGTCATCGACCAGCGGATCGACCGTGTCGTTCCGCTGACCACCCCGGCCCTGCTGCACCACCACCTGCCCCTGGACGCCACGCTCACCGAGGCCGTGCTGGCCGGTCGGCGCGCGGTCAGCCGGGTGCTGGACCGCACGGACGACCGCCTGCTGGTGGTGGTCGGCCCGTGCTCGGTGCACGACCCGGCCGCCGCCCTGGAGTACGCGGGCCGGCTGCGCGAGGTGGCCGATCAGCTCGCCGACGACCTGCTGGTGGTGATGCGGGTCTACTTCGAGAAGCCGCGCTCGACGGTGGGCTGGAAGGGCCTGATCAACGACCCCGGGCTGGACGGCTCGGGCGACGTCAACACCGGCCTGCGGACCGCCCGTTCGCTGCTGCTGGACGTGCTGCGCCTGGGCCTGCCGGTGGGGTGCGAGTTCCTCGACCCGATCACCCCGCAGTACATCGCGGACACCGTCGGCTGGGGCGCGATCGGCGCCCGGACGGTGGAGAGCCAGGTGCACCGGCAGCTCGCCTCCGGCCTCTCCATGCCGATCGGCATGAAGAACCGTCCCGACGGCAGCATCGCCACGGCGGTGGACGCGATCCGGGCGGCCGGCGTGCCGCACGTCTTCCCCGGCATCGACTTCTCGGGCACCCCGGCGATCATGCACACCCGGGGCAACGCCGACGGCCACCTGGTGCTGCGCGGTGGCGGCGGCCGGCCGAACTACGACGCCGAGTCGGTGGTCGGGGCGCTGGACCTGCTCCGCGCGGCCGGGCTGCCGGAGCGGGTGGTGATCGACGCCAGCCACGCCAACAGCGGCAAGGACCACCGCAACCAGCCGAAGGTCGCGGCGGACGTGGCCGGCCAGCTCGCCGCCGGCCAGCGCGGCATCGTCGGCATCATGCTGGAGAGCTTCCTGCTCCCCGGCCGGCAGGACCTGGACCCGACCCGGGAGCTGGAGTACGGCCGCTCGGTCACCGACGCCTGCCTCGGCTGGGACAGCACCGCCGAGGTCCTCACCGCCCTCGCCGCCGCCGTCCGCACCCGCCGCGCCACCCTCCCCACCCCCGCCTGACCCCTCCCCCTCCCTCCTCCGGTGATCATGGAGTTGGCGTCAGTTCCGGAGATCCACACCGCCGCCAACCTCATGATCACCGGCGTCGGGGCGGGGGGACGGTGGGGAGTTTGACCGGTTCGGGGTCGGGTAGGTCAGCGCTGTGACCGATGACGTGGCTGTGCCGGAGGAGCCGGACACCCGGCGGCTCGACGACCTGCTCGACGACCTCTACCGCGGTCAGGAGCGGATCAGCCAGGCGGACATCTACCGCCGGGCGGTCGCCGCGGAGCTTCCCGCGGAGCTGCTGACCCGGATCGCCGCCCTCCCCCAGGGCGAGTACGCGGCGGACGAGGCGGCCGACCTGCTGGGCGGCACGGTCGCCTGAGCCGGACGACGGAGAGGACAGCCCGATGACCGAGCGCGACCAGGACCACGAGCACCACGAGCACCTCGAGGCGCTCGGCCAGCCCCCGGGCGGACGGGACACCCTGCCCGAGCCGGACTTCGCCAACGAGCACGACCGCACCGCCGTGGACCGGGACGTGGTCACCGGCGCCGACGAGGACGAGCGGGAGCCCGAGGCGTCGCGCGGCTGGGCCGGCGAGGACCACGGCACCACCCCCACCTGACCGACGTACGCAAAAGGGGGCCGGCGCGGACGCCGGCCCCCTTTTCCGTCGGGGTTCACTTCTCGTCGTGGTGACCGCCCTCGGCCGCCTGCTGGGCGACCGCGTAGCCCATCTGGAGGAAGTCGGACGCGGCCACGGCGGTGAGCGCGGTGGCCACCAGCCGGGTCAGCCGGGGTGCCAGCACGAGACCGCCGGTGAGTCCGGTGGCCACCCAGACCGCCAGGCAGAACGGGCAGCTGAGCAGCTCGCCGAGGGCGTGCCGGGTGGAGCTGCCCTGGTCGCGGACCTGCTCCATCACCTCGCCGCTGCCGATCGGGTGGTCGTAGCGGGTGAACGGGGCCCGCAGCGGGCTGGTGATCGCGTCCTTGGAGAGCAGCCGGCTGAGCTTGTGCGTCGCGATGGAGAGCAGCACCACGTCGGCCGGGGCGGGCCGCTCGGGCACCGGTCGGCCGGTCGCCTTGACCAGGCCCACCAGCGACGCGGTCACCGTCGCGTAGGTGCCCATCGCCACCAGGTAGCCGCCCAGCGGTCGTTGCTCGTTCGGCGCGTACGCCTGGCGCAGGCGCGCCACCTTCTGTTTCAGGCCACCCTGGGTCACCCGGTCTCCTCGGTTCGTCGCCGTGCCGGCTCAGCCGGCGGTCAGGTTGTCGGCCACCTCGCGGGCGAGGTTGGCCAGGGTCTCGTCGGCCAGTCCGTCGCCGTCCCCGCCGGCCAGGTCGAGCCGGACCCGGGCGCCACCGGCGTCGGCCGGCTGCACCTGGATCTCCGCCGACCAGCCGGGTGCCGAGTCACTGGCCCAGCGGGCCCGCAGCTCGTCGGCGCTGGTCACCTCGGGGCGGGCGCCGCCGTCCTGGCGCAGCGGTGCGGGGAGCCAGGCCGCCGCGCGGTGGGGGTCGGTGGCGGTGCTGAAGACCACCTCGGGCGGCGCGGACATGCCCCGTTCGGCGTGCGCGGCCATCAGGCGCCCCGCAGCCGGCTCGGGTCGACCTCGCGGCCCGGGTGCCGGGCCAGGTACTCGGTCTCCAGCTCGGCGGTGCGGCGCAGGTGGTTGGCGAGCGCGGAGTCGGCGGCGTGCCGCAGGGTGTCGAGCCGGGTGCGGTGCAGGCTCTGCATCTCGCGGATGAGATCCTCGTCGCCCAGCTCGGACGGGTCCACGCCGAGCAGCTCACCGTCGGCGTCCGGGCCGACGGGTTCCTGCACGTGGTCGCCGTCCCACTCGGGCATCCGCTGCTCCGGGCTGGCGTCACCGGTCTGGCGTACTGATTCGGTCATCGTCGCCCCCTCGTCTCGTTCGGGCTGGCGACTAGACGGATGCCCACACCGTGTGTCACCAAACCCTGGGCCGGCGCGGCGACTACGACACCGCGTCGGAGACGCCCGTCCGCCCCGGTACCCTCGATGCCATGAAGCGGCTCTGGACACCGGCGTGGATCGCCCGCCACGTGGCCATGGTCGCGCTGGTCGTGGGCTTTCTCGGGCTCGGTTGGTGGCAGGTCACCCGGGCCGCCGAGGGCAACGCGCTCAGCTTCGGATACGCCATCGAGTGGCCGGTCTTCGCCGCCTTCGTGGTCTTCGTCTGGTGGCGTGAGGTGCGGCACGCGCTGCGCCGCCCGCCCGGGACCGACGCCCCGCCCGCCCCGTCGGCGACCGCCGACGCCGCGCCGGCCGCCGGCTCCCCCGGGGTACGCCGACCGGTGCGGGTCGCCCGGGTCGGGGTCGCCGGCCCCGAGGACGGCGAACTCGCCGAGTACAACCGCTACCTGTCATGGTTGAACGCCAACCCGGGCGCAAGGCCCGGTGACTATCCCGGCTGAGGCCGGTTCGGAAGGACGGACGACGGTGGGCGGAGCCTTTACCCGGTACCGCGCGATCGCCTGGATCGTGGGCGTGGCGCTGGTGGTGCTGGTCCTGATCGGTATGCCGCTGAAGTACGTGTTCCACGACGACACCGTCGTGGCCGTCGTCGGCACCGCGCACGGCTGGCTCTACATGCTCTATCTGGCCGCCACGTTCGACCTGTCCCGCCGGGTCGACTGGCCGTTGAAGCGGATGCTGCTGGTGATGCTCGCCGGCACGGTGCCGTTCGTCTCCTTCTACGCCGAGCGCCGGGTCACCCACTGGCTCGCCGCCGAGCAGCCGCGTACCCCGGAGCCGGTGGCCGGCTGACGCCGCCCGGCGCGGCCGGCACCCGGCCGACGGTGCGGCGGCCCGGTCAGCGGTGTGGCCGCCACGGAGTGGCGCCGGCCAGCGGGTCCTCCCACCCGCCGTGGCGGAGCCCTTCGCGGGCCCGCCGCAGCGCCCGGGTCACCTGACCGAACTGTCGCTCGTCGTCGCTGCTGAACAGCAGCACCTCGACGCCCCGGTGCCGCCCCCACAGCTCGTACGCGGGCGGTCGCCAGCGGTCGCCGGCCAGCACGAGCAGCACGGGCAGCAGGCCGACCGCCCCCAGCGCCAGGTACGCCCCGGCGGTGAGCCGCTCCAGCCCGCCGGTGAAGCCGAGCAGCACCCCGACCGCGCCGATGGTGGCGGCGGTGACCGCGACGGCGCGGACCGCCAGCCGGTCGTGCGGCCCGCGGGTGGTCCAGAGCTGGGTCAGTTCGGCGACCGGCCAGCTGCGGTGGCCGACGGTGAAGCGTTCGGTGGTGACGACGATCCCGGGCCGTGCGTAGAGCAGGTTCGGGGCGGCGGTCGCCTTCGGCGATCGGGGTGGGTGGGTTGCGGAGCCATCGATCTGCACGGCGTCCTCCCAGGGCCGGGCGCGCCGGTTCCCTGCTCCCCCGCCGGCGAGCTGCGGTGATGTCGCCCTGCGGGATTCCCGGCTGCGGGCTTCATTGTGTGGCGAACGCGCCAGCGCGGCAGCCGGATCGGTCCCGGCGGGGTCCGTACCGGCCGACCGGGCATGCCGACAAACAGAATCCATTTCCGCCTTTGTCCGGACTTCGCGCTGTGCTCGCTGGCGACATCCGTCCAGAACGACGAATCGGACCAGCCGCGCGTACCGCCCAACCGTGCCGTCGGCCACGACGGGACGCCGAAAATCCGGACACGAACGGTCACCGGTCCCAGGAGCATTTGCTGACGCTTTGCCAACATTCGCCCCTGCTTCAACTGCCATCCAATCGCGCAACGGGTTAGGTTGGGCAGGCCGCACCCGGTAGACCGCCATCCACCCGGATGGCCCCGGGCCGGTGTCGCCCCGGCGAGGACCCGCCGTGGCGAGGAGGTGGAGAGGAGCTTTCCGCTCTTGTCGTCCTTACGGATCCTGCTGCGCACGCTGGCGGTGGCCGGTCTCTCGGCCGTGCTGCTCGCCCCGGCTGCGGTGGCTCGGGCCGAGCCCACCCCCGCCGAGTTGACGAAGCAGATCGAGAAGTCCTCGACTGAGCTGGAGCGAATCGTCGAGTCCTACAACAAGCTCAGCGAGGAGATCAAGGCCAACCAGAAGACGGTGGCCGCGTTGCAGGTCAAGATCGGTCCCTTGCAGGCGCAGGCCGAGCAGAGCCGCGCCGACGTCGGCGCGATGGCCGCGACCGCGTACAAGACCGGCAAGCTGCGCACGGCCGAGGCCCTGCTCCTGCCGGGCGGTTCCGGCGCCATGATGGAGCGGCTGGGCACCCTGGACCAGCTGACCCGGCAGCGCCAGGAGACCATCGCCGGGTTCACCTCCGACCAGCGGAAGCTGATCGACCAGAAGACCCGGCTGGACGCCACGCTGGCCCGCCAGGCCGCCCAGGCCAAGCAGCTCACCATCGGCAAGCAGAAGATCGAGACGGATCTGAAGCGCCTCTACGAGCTGCGCCGGCAGGCCTACGGCCGGGCCACCGAGGCCCCACCGCCCAGGGCGAAGTCGTCCGCGGGGAGCGCCCCGGCGATCTCCGGCTCGGCCGGCACCGCCGTCCGGTACGCCTACGGCGCGGTCGGCAAGCCGTACGTCTGGGGGGCGGACGGTCCCGACGGGTACGACTGCTCGGGCCTGACGCTCGCCTCCTGGCGGGCGGCCGGCAAGTCGCTGCCGCACAACGCGGCGATGCAGTGGGACGCCACCTCACGCGTCAGCCGTAGCTCTCTGCAACCGGGCGACCTGGTCTTCTACTCCGGCCTGGGGCACGTCGCGCTCTATGTCGGCGGCGGTCAGATCATCGACGCGCCGAGCGCGGGCCGCAACGTCAGCAAGCGGGGCATGGACATCATGCCGATCGCCGGGTACGGCCGGGTGCGCTGACCCCGACCTCACTGACCCGCACATGGCGAACGGCCGGCGTCCCCCTATCGGACGCCGGCCGTTCGTTCGTCATTACTACCAGGTCAGGCCGCCTGCAGCCCCTCCGCCCGGGCCAGCTCACGGAGCCGGCCGAGGGCCTGGATCTCGAGCTGGCGGATCCGCTCGCGGGAGAGCGAGAAGCGCGACGCGACCTCGGTCAGCGAGTGCTCCCGGCCGTCCTCCAGGCCGTAGCGGGCCCGCATGATGCCGGCGGAACGGTCGTCGAGGTGGTTGAGCAGTCCCTCGATCCGCTGCCGCTCCAGGCCGGTGAGGACGATGTCCTCCGGCGACGGGGCGTCACTGTCGGCGACCAGGTCACCGAGGTTGGTGTCGCCGTCGTCGCCCACCGGGGTGTCCAGTGAGACGGTGTCCTGCGACCAGCGGACCAGCTCGTTGACCCGCTCGACGGTGACGCCGAGGGAGGCCGCGATCTGCTCCGGCTCCGGGTCGCCACCCAGCTCACGGGTGAGCTGCCGGGCCACGTTGCGCATCCGGTTGACGTCCTCCACCAGGTGCACGGGGAGCCGTACGGTGCGCTCCTGCTGGGCGATGGCCCGGCTGATCGCCTGCCGGATCCACCAGGTGGCGTAGGTGGAGAACTTGTAGCCCCGCTCGTAGTCGAACTTCTCGACCGCCCGCACCAGGCCGGTGTTGCCCTCCTGGATCAGGTCCAGCATGGGCATCCCGGAGCGCACGTAGCGCCGGGCGATCGACACGACCAGCCGGAGGTTGGCGCGGATGAAGAGGTCCTTCGCCCGCTCGCCCTCGACGACCAGTCGCTCCAGGTCCTCCCGGTCGACGCCGGCCGGGACGCGGTCCTCGCCGAGCAGGTGCTCGGCGTAGAGGCCCGCCTCGATGGCCTTGGAGAGGTCGACCTCCTTGGCGGCGTCCAGCAGCGGCGTCCGGGAGATCTCGTGCAGGTAGACGCCGACCAGGTCACGCTCCTCGGCGACCTCGTCGGTACGCATGCCGATGTTCTTGTCCACGATGCCCACGGTCCCCTCGCTCGCGCCGGTTGCCCGGTTCCTTGCCATCCCCACGTCCGTCAGCCCTTCCCCGTACCTCCGTTGTGCCCTCGGTGCTGACACCTACACAACAGATGAGACGCGTCGGGGATTCCAGTTCGTGAGTCGAAAGTGTCACGAATGCCTGAGTAGTAGCTGAGAGCCCGGTCCACGTTTGCTGTCAGGGCCCTCGCCCCGGCCGCCCCCGTAAGCTGCGTGAACAGGAGGACGGATCAGCGGAATCGTCATCCGCCCATGGAATCGCACCATTGCGAATTCCATGAACACAGCGATCCGCGTCACCGCCGGGTTGCGATCCTGGTCACTGCCAGATACGCGTCGGTGGCCCGGTTGGTTCAGCCACGGATCATGATTACCCCACGCCTGGTTGAACAATCCGCTCCGGGAGAGACGTCCCCTCCACAGCGTGATACGCGTCGCACCCGGTGTCCGGATGCACCGACGGAGCGCCCGCGGGGCGGAGTACCAGGAGGCGGGCGGGGCGTCAGGAGGCGAGCAGGTGCAGCGCGTCGCGTACCTGGTCGGCGGAGCGGGCCAGCGCGGCCCGGGCGGCGGAGACCTCGGCGCCGGAGACCAGGGAGACCAGCGCGGTCTTCAGGTCGCCGTCGGCCTCGTGCAGGGCCCGCCGGCAGACCTCCTCGGCACAGCCGGTGGCCTCCATCAGGATCGAGATCATCCGGCCGCGCAGCTTCGCGTTGGTGGCCACCATGTCGATCATCAGGTTGGAGTAGACCCGGCCCAGCCGCACCATCACGGCGGTGGAGAACGTGTTCAGCACCAGCTTCTGCGCGGTGCCCGCCTTCATCCGGGTCGAGCCGGTGATCACCTCGGGTCCGGTGTCCACCCCGATGAAGACGTCCACCGACGGGGCGGCCTCGGCCTCCGGATTGGCGCAGAGCAGCACCGTACCGGCCCCCTGCGCACGGGACGTGGCGAGCGCCCCGAGGACGTACGGGGTGCGCCCGCTGGCCGCCAGCCCGACGACCAGGTCGCCGGGGCGTACGCACTCGGCGGCCTCGGCGGCGCCGCCGCGCTGGTCGTCCTCGGCGTCCTCCACGGCCCGCCACATCGCTTCCGGACCGCCGGCCAGGTGGGAGCAGAACCAGTGCCGCGGCGAGTTGAAGGTCGGGGCCAGTTCGGCGGCGTCGAGCACGCCCAGCCGGCCGGACGTGCCGGCGCCGAAGTAGTGGACCCGGTGACCGCCGCGCAGCGCCGCCACGGCCAGGTCGACGGTCTCGGCGATCTCGTCGAGGACGGCGGCCACCGCGGCCGGCACCCGACGGTCGGCCTCGTTGATGACCGTGAGCACGTCGCGGGTGGACATCAGGTCCAGGTCGACGCTGAGCGGGTTGCGCCGCTCGGTGGGCGAGCCGACCCGGACCACCGGTCGGGCCGACGCCACCGGGGCCACCTCGTCGCGCTCCACCGGGCGGGCCGTCACGCCCGCCTCCGGCCGGGTCCGACCCGATGGGACTGGACCGCCTCGGCGGTCGCCTCCAGCGCCTTCCTGGCCCGGGCCCGGTTACGCGCCGCCACCCCGACGAAGAGGCAGTCGACGACGGTGAGCTGGGCCAGCCGGCTGGCCGTCGCGCCGGAGCGGTAGGTGGTCTCGCGGGCCGCCGTGGTGAGCACGTGGTCGGCCACCTCGGTGATCGGCGACCGGGGGAAGTTGGTCAGCGCCACCGTGGTCGCGCCCCGCGCCCGGGCCTGCTCCAGCACCTCGATGACGTCGGAGGTGGTGCCGGTGTGCGAGATGCCGATCGCCACGTCGCCCCGACCGAGCAGCGCGGCAGAGGTCAGCGCGGTGTGCACGTCCGGGAAGTAGAACGCGATGCGGCCGATCCGGTGCAGCTTCTGCTGGAAGTCGGAGGCGACGAAGCCGCTGGCGCCGGCCCCGTAGACGTCGATCCGACCGGCTCCCGCGATCGCCTCGACGACCTGCTCGCAGACGGCCGGGTCGAGCTGCTCGGCCGTCTCCTCGACGGCGCGCGCGTCGTTGAACGCGATGGTCGCGATGATCTGGGCCAGGTCGGCGCCGGGCGGGATGTCGCCACCCACCACCCGGGCGTCCGGCGGCTCGATCCGGCGGGCCGCCTCGGCGGCGAGCCGGATCCGCAGCTGCGGGTAGCCGTCCATGCCGACCGACCGGCAGAACCGGATGACGGTCGCCTCCGAGGTCTCGGCGGCGGTGGCGAGGTCGGTGATGGTGCGCCGGGCGGCGTCGGCCGGGTCGGAGACGACCAGCCGGGCGACCCGCTGCTCGGCCGGGGACAGCGACGGGAGCAGGCCACTGATGTGGACGATCAGTCCACCGGGCTCGTGACTCACAGAAATCTTCGGACTCTTCGCCACGGATGAAACTTACTTTCACGAGGCGTGACCGTCAACCACGACCGCACCTATCCGGAAAAGTACCGCCTTCCGAGTGACCCTCTCCTGGCCAGGATCCCATTGCCGCAGCCCGGCCGCCTCCCCCGCTCCGGTCGACTCCCCGTCCCGGCCGGGTCGGGGACCGGCCGTCGTCCACCCCGTACCGGCCGGACGGGTCCGACCGGCCCGCCGGACGGCCGGGGGCCGGCGGCGCAGGCAGCGGCGTCCCGGCCTACCGGCGGACCGGCGTCGGCCGCCACCCGGTCGCCGGGGTGGCACCCGCCCGGGGCGGTTCGTCGTCGGCCCGTGACGGGTCGCCGGGCAGCCATTCGGCGAGGTGGGCCCGGATCCGCCGGGACACCTCCTCCGGCGAGCCGCCCGCGTCCACCACCACGAAACCCGCATATTCCGGCAACGTCCGGTACGCGGTGTCCGCGGCGGTGAGCCAGCCCATGCTCTCGTGGTCGGTCCCCCGCTGCTCGATCCGCCGGTACGCCTCGGCCGGGTCCACGGTCAGCAGGAAGGTGACCTGCGGGGCGGGGAAGATCCGGTAGCCGGCCCGGGCCAGCCGCTCCCAGCGCTGACCGCCGTGCACCCGGATGCTGGCGTACTGGCAGGCGGAGTAGCGGTCCATCACCGCGGTCCGTCCGGTGACCAGGCAGGTCAGCAGCGCGGCGGCGATGGCCAGCCAGCGCAGCACGGACTCCACGGCGAGCACCCCGTTGCGGCCGACGAGCCGCTGCGGGTCCGGCCGACCGAGCCGCTGGGCGAGCCGGCCCAGCCAGCGCCGGCCGCTGGCGTTGCGGTGGTAGGTGGCCGGGCGACCGGCCGCGGTGAGCGCCTCGGCGAGCCGGTGCGCCTGGGTGGTCTTGCCCGATCCGTCGATGCCGATCAGGGCGACGGCGCGCAACCGGGCCCCGCCGCGCCGCGCCCGCCGTGAGTCAGCCACCCTCCACAGATTATCCGACCCGCGCCCGCCAGCCGGGCGGAATGTCCGACTTCGTCCGCTTGGCGACCCGTCGCGTAGCGGGACAGGTGTGGCCGGCCAGATCGCCGGGTACGCAACTTCAATTCCCACCGCCACACCCACGACGACGGGAGACCGAGATGGCCGAGCGCGGGGACGAGACCCTGGTGCACACGCTCAAGAAGGTCGCCGCCGTGCTCAAGCAGTCCGAGATCCCGTTCGCGCTCGGCGGCAGCTTCGCCGTCTATGCGCACGGCGGCCACTCCAGCGAACACGACGTGGACTTCCTCCTGCGCGAGCAGGACGTCGACCGGGCCCTGGCGGCGCTCGTCGAGGCCGGCTTCACCGCCGAGCGTCCGCCCGAGGACTGGCTGGTGAAGGTCTACGACGAGGGTCGGATGGTGGACCTCATCCACCGGCCGATCGAGACGCCGGTGACCGAGGAGACCTTCGCCGACACCATCGTGCGGCCGGTCGACGCCATCCACATGCCGGTCCTCTCGGCCAGTCAGCTCATGGTGCACAAGCTGCTCAGCTTCTCCCAGCACTACTGCGACTTCGCCCGGGCCCTGCCGCTGGCCCGGTCGCTGCGGGAACAGATCGACTGGGAACGGGTACGGAAGGAGACGCAGCACTCGCCGTACGCGGAGGCTTTCCTGGTGCTGCTCGACCGGCTGGACGTGCTGCCGCACGCCGGCGCACCGGGAGGAAGGGAGACACCGTGACCGAGCAGCACGGCGGCGCCGCACCGCCGGACGAGTACGTGGAGGCGGAGATCCACCGGCTGCTGGCCGAGGACCCCGCCGTCGCCGAACAGGGGATCACGGTGGTCCGCCGCGAGCGGGGCCTGGTCCTCTACGGCGAGGTGGAGAGCCCGCACCGGCGCGAGGAGATCCTGCGCCGGGTCGCCGAACGCTTCCCCGACGTGCCGGTCACCAGCGACATCGGGGTGATCCGGGCGCAGGCGCCCACCCAGGTCGAGGAGCTGCCATGAGGGAGGTGCACCAGTGATCCGGATCGCCGCCGTCGGCGACGTGCATCTGGACGAGGACGTGGTCGGCCGGTTCCGGCCGGCCCTGGAGGAGCTGCCGGACTGCGCGGACGTGCTGCTGCTCGCCGGCGACCTGACCCGGCACGGCACCGAGTCGGAGGCCCGCTGCGTGGCGCAGGAGTTCGGCGGGCTGGGCGTACCGGTGATCACCGTGCTCGGCAACCACGACCACCAGTGCGACCAGGTGCCACAGGTGGTGAAGGTGCTGGAGGACGCCGGGATCACCGTGCTGGAGGGGACCGGGACCGTGCTGGAGACCCCCGCCGGGCGGCTCGGTGTGGCCGGGGTGAAGGGCTTCGGCGGTGGTTTCGCCGGCCGCTGCGCCAGCGACTTCGGTGAGCCGGAGATGAAGGCCTTCGTCCGGACGACCAACGAGAGCGCGGAGGCGCTGGGCAAGGCGCTGCGCGAGCTGGACTGCGACCTGCTGGTCGCGCTCACCCACTACTCCCCCGTGCCGGACACCCTGGCCGGCGAGCCGCTGGAGATCTACCCGTTCCTGGGGTCGTACCAGTTGGGGCAGGCGATCGACTCGGCGCCGACCGCGCTGGCCCTGCACGGGCACGCGCACGCCGGCACGGAACGGGGCACCACGCCGGGCGGGGTACGGGTCCGCAACGTCGCCCACCCGGTCATCAAGCAGGCGTACAGCATCTTCCACCTGGGAGATCATCTAGTGGGCTGAACCAGGTTTCTGGGAACGACGGGGCGGGTATTCAGCAGTCATGGAGCTGCTTCTTTGGATTCTCGCAGTCGTACTCGTGGTCGCCGGCATCTTCGCGCTGTTCCGCCGGCAGATCCTGTGGGGCATCGTCCTCATCGTGGTCGGTCTTCTGGTCGGCCCGGGTGGCGTCAGCATCTTCAGTTAACGCCCGTTCGTATCCACCTCGACCCGCCGGGGTCGTCGGGTCCGGATCTCCGTCCTCCCAGACAGGAGAGCCCGGGCACGGCGACCCCGGCGTTCTGTGTGCCGGGCCCGGTGACGTTTACCGGCCGCCGCAGGCGGAAACCTCTCGACCATGGAGATATCGGAGGGCAGCCGGCGGACGACCGGCGCGCGTAAGTGGTGGGCGCTGCTCGGCTTCGGCGCGGCGGTGACGGTGGCCGCCGCCGCCGGCGGCCTCGGCGTCCAGGGCACCTCCCAGGAGTACGCCGACCTCCAGCAGCCTTCGTGGGCCCCGCCGTCCTGGCTCTTCGGCCCCGTCTGGACGGTGCTCTACGCCCTGATCGCCGTCGCCGGCTGGCTGGTGTGGCGGCGGGTCGGCTTCGGCCCGGCGCTCTGGGCCTGGGTCGTCCAGCTCGTGCTCAACGCGATCTGGACCCCGCTCTTCTTCGGCGCCGGCCAGTACGGGCTGGCGTTCGCCGAGATCGTGCTGATGTGGCTGGCGATCGGCGTCACCGTCGCGCTCTTCCTGCGCGTCTCCCGGCCGGCGGCGGCGCTGATGCTGCCGTACTGGGCCTGGGTGACCTTCGCCGCCGCCCTCAACTTCGCCATCTGGCGTCTCAACGCCTGAGGCGTGCGCAGGGGCCCTCGGTGGGGCCCCTGCGCACCGCGCTCAGCAGCGGGGGACGTTCGGTATGTAGCCGTCGGAGCCGGTGTAGACGTACGCGTCGGCGATGTAGCGGCCGGAGCCGATCCGGTCCCAGATCGAGCTGGTGCCGTAGGTGCCGGTGACGCTGGTGCCGCTGGTCTGGCAGTAGATCGTGACCCGGGTGCCGTCGGCCACCGAGCCGACCGCGGTGTAGCCGGTGCCCGGCCCGGACCGGACGGTCAGGTCGGCGCCGGCCGTGTTCACCGTGCCGGAGCCGGTGCCGGAGGCGCAGTTGTTGTCGCTGGTGTAGGTCCGGGTGCCCCAGTAGAGCGCGAGCGCGCCGTTGAACCGGGCCTGGACGTCGTTGCCGTTGAGCCGCTGCTCGTAGTGCAGGTGCGGGCCGGTGGAGCCGCCGGTGCTGCCCACCCAGCCGATCACCTTGCCGTACCCGACGCTCTGGCCGACGGAGACGTTGAAGCCGTTGAGGTGGGCGTAGTAGGTGGTCCAACCGCCGCCGTGGTCGATCCGGACGTACCTGCCGTAGCTGGTGCCGCCGAGGTCGGTCACCCGGTCGACGGTTCCGGGCGCGCTGGCGACGACCGGATCACCGAGGTCGTCGGTGCGGTTGAAGTCGATCGCGTTCGCCGGGCTGTGGTCGGTGCGGGTCTGTCCGGACCAGGACTGCCCGCAGGGGAAGGGCACCTTGAACGTCGGCGCGGCCATCGCCGGGGCCGCGGGGAGCAGGGTCGCCGCGATCAGCAGGCCGGTCGCCGCGAGGCTGAACCACCGTCTACGCATCCAGCACCTCCTATGTCGAAATCCTTCGATCAGAGGCGATCAGCCTGACAGAAACTGCCATCGATGGGAAGGGTCCGCCAGCTGCGGGAACCACGTGCCGTGGGAGCGCGCCCACAGCCGGTGAGCGGGTTTCGGGATTGTTACCGGGCCGTGTCCGCCCAGGGCTGGACCGGAGGGGATGCAAGCGCTTACATGTGGGGACGACACATCGGACCGGCGCGGGTTCGATCTCCCCCACGCGCCGGCAAGGAAGGAGAACGGCATGGCGTTTGCCAGATCACGCCAGGCTCTCGCGATCGCCGGCGTACTGGGGCTGGCGCTCACCGCCACCGCCTGCGGCACCGGCAACGACAAGAAGAGCGACAGCGCGAGCAAGCCCGAGTGCGCCCCTTACCAGAAGTACCAGGGCCACGACGGCAAGAAGGTCACGATCTACTCGTCGATCCGGGACATCGAGGCCGACCGCCTGCAGCAGTCCTGGAAGCAGTTCGAGGACTGCACCGGCATCAAGATCGACCACGAGGGCTCCGGCGAGTTCGAGGCCCAGCTGGGTGTCCGGGTGGACGGCGGCAACGCCCCCGACCTGGCCTTCATCCCGCAGCCGGGTCTGCTCAAGCGGTTCGTCGACTCGGGCAAGCTCAAGCCGGCCGGCAACGACACCAAGGCCATGGCGGAGCAGAACTACTCCCCCGACTGGCTGAAGTACAGCACCGTGGACGGCAAGTTCTACGGCGCCCCGCTCGGCTCCAACGTGAAGTCCTTCGTGTGGTATTCGCCGAAGACCTTCAAGGAGAAGGGCTGGACCGTCCCGACCACCTGGGACGAGCTGATCAAGCTCAGCGACACCATCGCGGCCAGCGGCACCAAGCCGTGGTGCGCCGGCATCGAGTCCGGTGACGCCACCGGCTGGCCGGCCACCGACTGGATCGAGGACATGATGCTCCGGACCGCCGGTCCGGACGTCTACGACCAGTGGACCACCCACGGCATCAAGTTCAACGACCCGAAGGTCGCCGAGGCGGTCGACAAGGCCGGCACCATCCTCAAGAACGAGAAGTACGTCAACGGCGGCTTCGGCGGCGTGAAGAGCATCGCCACCACCTCCTTCCAGGAGGCCGGCACGCCGATCCTCAAGAACAAGTGCGCCCTGCACCGCCAGGCCTCCTTCTACGCCAACCAGTGGCCGAAGGGCACCAAGGTGGCCGAGGACGGCGACGTCTTCGCCTTCTACTTCCCGGCCGTCGACCCGGCCAAGGGCAAGCCGGTGCTGGGTGGCGGCGAGTTCGTCGCGGCCTTCGCCGACCGTCCCGAGGTCCAGGCCGTGCAGACCTACCTGGCCTCCGGCGAGTACGCCAACAGCCGCGCCAAGATCGGCGACTGGGTGTCGGCGAACAACAAGCTCGACATCAACAACGTCCCCAACCCGGTGGACAAGCTCTCCGTCCAGATCCTCCAGGACCCGAAGACCGTCTTCCGCTTCGACGGCTCGGACCTGATGCCGGCCGCGGTCGGCGCGGGCACCTTCTGGAAGGGCATGGTCGACTGGATCAACGGCAAGGACACCGCCACGGTGCTCAACGGCATCGAGTCCAGCTGGAAGTGATCTGAGGCGGTGGCCCGGTCCACACTCGTGGGCCGGGCCACCGCCCTCAACCCGATCCCTTGAAGGAGGGTCGATGGAGTTCGACTTCGCGGAGGAACAGCCCAAGTTCCTCATGCTGATGTACGGGCTGATCGCTTTCGTCGCGGTGGTGGGCGGTCTGCTCCTGCTCCTCGACGTGGTGCCGGCCTGGTTCGCCCGCCGCCGGGAGGCCGCGCTGGTCGCCGCCTCGGCGAGCGGCGCCCCGCTGCCCCGCCGACGCAAGCAGCGGGAGGGCGTCTTCGCGCTCTTCTTCCTGCTGCCGACGCTGCTGCTGCTCACCGTCGGGCTCGTGGTCCCGGCGATCCGCACCACGCTGCTCTCCTTCATGGATGCCGGCAGCAACAACTGGGTGGGCCTGGAGAACTACGGCTGGATGTTCTCCGAGTCCTCGATCATCCGGGTGCTGATCAACACCCTGATCTGGGTGCTCCTGGTCCCGCTCGTGGCGACCGCGTTCGGCCTGCTCTACGCGGTGATGGTGGACAAGGCCCGGTTCGAGGCGGTGGCCAAGTCACTGATCTTCCTGCCGATGGCGATCTCGTTCGTCGGCGCCACCATCATCTGGAAGTTCGTCTACGCGTTCCGGGGCGACGGTCAGGACCAGATCGGCCTGCTCAACCAGATCGTGGTCAGCCTCGGCGGCGAGCCGAAGCAGTGGCTGCTGGAATCGCCGCTGAACACCTTCCTGCTCATCGTGATCATGGTGTGGATCCAGGCCGGCTTCGCGATGGTCGTGCTCTCCGCCGCGATCAAGGCCATCCCGGCCGACATCGTCGAGGCGGCCCGGCTCGACGGGACCACCCCGTGGCAGATGTTCTGGCGGATCACCATGCCGAGCATCCGGCCGGCGCTGATCGTGGTGGTGGTGACGCTCTCGATCGCCACGCTCAAGGTCTTCGACATCGTCCGGACCGCCACCAACGGCAACTACGACACCAGCGTCATCGCGAACGAGATGTACAACCAGGCGTTCCGCTACGGCCAGAACGGGCAGGGCTCCGCCCTCGCGGTCTTCCTCTTCGTCCTGGTCATCCCGATCGTGATCTACCAGATCCGCAACCTGCGTCAGCAGCGGGAGGGCTGAGATGACCACCGCCACGCCCACCGTCGCCGCGGGTACCCAGGCCACCGGGCCGACCACCCGCGCCGCCCGGGTCCGCAAGCGGCTCAACAGCCGTACGGCCACCCTGGTCTCGATCGTCATCGCACTGGTCTGGACCATCCCCACCTTCGGCCTGCTCGTCTCCTCGGTGCGGCCGGAGGACCAGATCAAGACCACGGGTTGGTGGACGGTCTTCACCAACCCGCAGTTCACCCTGGACAACTACAAGGAGGTGCTGTTCAGCAGCTCCTCCTCGTCGGGGCAGCTCGCCAGCTACTTCATCAACTCGCTGGCGATCACCATCCCGTCGGTGCTCTTCCCGCTCGCCTTCGCGTCACTGGCCGCGTACGCGCTGGCCTGGATCAACTTCAAGGGGCGCGACTGGCTCTACATCGCGATCTTCGCGATGCAGATCGTGCCGTTGCAGATGGCCCTGGTGCCGCTGCTGAAGTTCTTCTCCACCGGGGTCAGCGTCGGCGGGGTGACCCTGATGCCGGCGTGGGACCTGGTCGACGAGCAGAAGTTCGCCCAGGTGTGGTTCGCGCACACCTGCTTCGCGCTCCCGTTCGCCGTCTTCCTGCTGCACAACTTCATCTCGCAGCTCCCCGGGGACCTGATGGAGGCGGCCCGCGTCGACGGGGCCACCCACCCGAAGATCTTCCGGACCATCGTCCTGCCGCTGATCACCCCGGCCCTGGCGGCGTTCGGCATCTTCCAGTTCCTCTGGGTCTGGAACGACCTGCTGGTCGCGCTGATCTTCGCCGGTGGCGGCAACGAGACCGCACCGCTCACCGTCCGACTGGCCGAGATGGCCGGCACCCGGGGCAACGAGTGGCAGCGGCTCACGGCCGGCGCGTTCGTGTCGATCGTCGTACCGCTGATCGTGTTCCTGTCCCTCCAGCGCTACTTCGTGCGGGGCCTGCTCGCCGGCAGCGTCAAGGGCTGACCGCTGCGCCGCCGCCGCCGGACCCCCGGCGGCGGCGGGCACGGGGCGGAGCGGGGAAACGATGACGAAGATTGACGATGTCGCCCGCCTGGCCGGGGTCTCCACGGCCACCGTCTCCCGGGCGCTGCGGGGCCTGCCGACGGTGTCGGCCGCGACCCGCCGCCGGGTGCTCGCCGCCGCAGAGCAGCTCCAGTACGCGGTCTCGCCGAGCGCGTCCCGGCTGGCCGGCGGCCGGACCGGCACCGTCGCCGTGGTGGTCCCCCGGATCACCCGGTGGTTCTTCGGCACCGTGGTCGAGTCGGTCGAGGAGTTCCTCCACCAATCCGGCTACGACCTGCTCCTCTACAACCTCGGTGGGCGTGAGCAGACCCGGCAGCGGGTGCTGCGGACGGCCAGCCTGCACAAGCGGGTGGACGCGGTCATCCTGGTGGCCACCCCGCTGCGGCCCGCCGACGTCGCCGCGCTGACCAAGCTGGAGATCCCCGGCGTCACCATCAGCTCCGGCAGCGGCGTTCCCGGCTGGCCCTGCGTCCGGATAGACGACGTGGCCGCCGCCCGGACCGCCACCCGGCACCTGCTCGACCTCGGCCACACCCGGATCGCCCACATCTCCGGCGACCCGGACGACGAGCTGGCCTTCACCACCCACCTGGACCGGCGGCGCGGCTACCAGGAGGCGCTGCGGGCGGCCGGGCTCCGCGCCGACCCGAGCCTGGACGTGGAGTCGCGGTTCACCATCGACGGCGGCAACCGGGCGACCGCCGAGCTGCTGGCCCGGGGCGAACCGCCGACCGCGATCTTCGCGGCCTGCGACGAGATGGCGATGGGCGCGATGACCGCGCTGCGCGACGCCGGCCTGCGGGTGCCGCAGGACGTCAGCGTGATCGGCATCGACGACCACGACCTGGCCGGGGTGCTGGGCCTGAGCACCATCGCGCAACCGGCGGCCGAGCAGGGGCTGCTCGCCGCGCGGATCCTGCTCGACCCGCTGGGCGCCCGCAGCGCCGACCCGTACGCCGGTCAGGTGCCCCGGCCGCGCACCGACGGCGACCAGCCGGCGGCACCGGTGATCCTGCCCACTCGACTGGTGGTACGCGAATCGACCGCGCCGCCGCGGGCACACTGAACGGATCCGTCCGCCCACGCCGGCGGCCGGACGCACCAGCCCGTCCAGGCCCGGACGGCACGGCACGACACAAGGGGAGAAGGCTCTGAACACCGACGTGAACGCGACGCAGCAGGAGACGGCCGGCGCCCCGGCCACCGGCTGGTGGACCGAGGCCGTCATCTACCAGATCTATCCGCGCTCCTTCGCCGACTCGAACGGCGACGGGATCGGCGACCTCCCCGGCATAACCGCCCGCCTCGGCCACCTCGCCGAGCTGGGCGTCGACGCGGTCTGGCTGTCGCCGTTCTATCCGTCGCCGCAGGCCGACGCCGGCTACGACGTGGCCGACTACCGGGACGTCGACCCGCTCTTCGGCACGCTCGCCGACGCCGACGCGATGATCGCCGAGGCGAAGAGCCGCGGCCTGCGGGTGATCGTCGACCTCGTGCCCAACCACACCTCGTCGGCGCACCGCTGGTTCGTCGAGGCGCTGGCCGCCGCGCCGGGCAGCCCCGCCCGGCAGCGGTACGTCTTCCGGGACGGAAAGGGCCCCGACGGCGCCGAGCCGCCGAACGACTGGCAGAGCGTCTTCGGCGGACCCGCCTGGACCCGGGTGGCCGACGGGCAGTGGTACCTGCACCTGTTCGACACCGGCCAGCCCGACCTGAACTGGGACAACCCCGAGGTCCGCACCGAGTTCCTGGACGTGCTGCGGTTCTGGCTGGACCGGGGCGTCGACGGTTTCCGGGTGGACGTGGCGCACGGCCTGATCAAGCAGGCCGACCTGGCCGACTGGCAGGAGCCGCAGGAGATCCTCTCCGGCAACGAGGTGGACAAGCCGCGACCGCCGATGTGGGACCAGGACGGCGTGCACGAGATCTACCGGGAGTGGCGACGGCTGCTCGACTCCTACGACGGCGAGCGGATCCTCGTCGCCGAGGCGTGGGTGGAGCCGGCCGAGCGACTGGCCCGCTACGTCCGCCCCGACGAGATGCACCAGGCGTTCAACTTCGAGTACCTGCTCGCCTCCTGGACCGCCCCGGCCCAGTACGCGGTGATCACCCGCTCGCTGGAGGCCACCGACGCGGTGGGCGCCCCGACCACCTGGGTGCTCTCCAACCACGACGTGGTCCGGCACGCCTCCCGGCTCGGACTGCCGATCAGCGGTGGCCGCCCGAACGGCATCGGCATCGGCGACCCGCAGCCGGACGCGGCGCTCGGCCTGCGCCGGGCTCGGGCGGCCAGCCTGCTGATGCTGGCCCTGCCCGGCTCCGCCTACCTCTACCAGGGCGAGGAGCTGGGCCTGCCGGAGCACACCACGCTGCCCGACGAGGCCCGACAGGACCCGACCTGGGAGCGCAGCGGCCACACCCAGCGGGGCCGGGACGGCTGCCGGGTGCCGATCCCGTGGGAGGCCGACGCCCCGTCGTACGGCTTCGGTCCGACCGACGCGAGCTGGCTCCCCCAGCCGGACTCCTGGGCCGAGTACGCCCGGGACCGGCAGGAGGGGGTGTCCGGTTCGACGTACGAGCTGTACCGGACGGCGCTGCGGCTGCGGCACGAGCACGCGTTGGCCCGCGGGCCGCTGAAGTGGCTCTCCTCCGGCGACGAGGTGTTGACCTTCACCAACGGCGGGCTCACCGTGCTGACCAACTTCGGCGCCGCCCCCGTGCCGGTGCCGCCCGGCGCCGAGCTGCTGGTCACCAGCGCCCCCCTCGACGACGACGGCCGCGTCCCCACCGACGTGACGGTCTGGTTCCGCGCCTGACGCCTCGCGCGGACGCGACAGTTTCCCGGAAAGAGTGGCCTTCCCGCGCGGGGAGGCCACTCTTTCCGTGAACGAGGGCGCTCCGGGCCGGGCGGAGGCGGGCGGTCAGAGGTGGTCGGCACGGGTGTGCAGGAGGGCGTGCACGGAGTCGATGTCGCCGGGTGAGGTGCGGGCGGCGAGCCAGTACATGACCCCGGTGGGGATGAAGAAGAGCTGGAAGGCGGCCAACCCGACGGCGAAGTTCAACGGCGGCGGGAACGCCGCCCGGAGCCCGTGGAAGGCCACCCCGACCAGCCCGTTGCCGGCCGCCCGGCCGACCCCGTTGACCAGGTTGCCCAGGCTGTAGACGGTGCCCCGGTGCTCGGGCGGGTTGACGTCCGCGATCAACGCGAACCAGTTCGGCGAGTTCGCCGAGGTGAGCGCCAGCGCGACCACGGCGGTGAGCAGGCTCAATCCCACCGTGGGCTCGGTGAACACGCTGGCCAGCACGGCGGCCACCACCGCGCCGGAGCCGGCGCCGTCGGGCACGTCGATCCGGACCGGCACGAGGAACAGCACCAGGTAGAACGGCAGCGCCGCGAGGATGCCCACCGCGGCGACCAGCGCCCGGCCGCTGGGCGTACGCCGTTGCAGCGCGTCGCCGACCAGACCACCCACGATCGAGAGCACCCCGCCGAGCTGGAACAGGGTGGCGAAGACGCTGCCCACCACCACGGCGGTCGCCGGTGAGTAGCCCTGCGCCCGGGCCCGCTCGGCGAAGAGCACCGGCAGCCAGACCAGCGAGCCGAACGCCGCCTGCGCGGTGAGCCCCTGGAGGACCAGCCAGCGGTTGGTCCGGCGGGCGAAGATGCGGGGCAGGTCCGCGCGGCTGATCCGGTAGTCGTACTCGGCCCCGGCGTCGATCGCCCCGGCCAGCTCCGGTTCGCTCTGGCCCCGCCGTACGTCGTAGGTGAACAGGTACGCCGCGGTGGCGGCGAGCCCCAGCACGGCGAGCAGCGCGAACGGCCGCCGCCAGTCGGTGGCGCCGAGGATGCCCCCGGTCAGCGTGCCGGCGAGGGTGCCGATCCCCTGGGACAGTCCCCAGAAGCTCATCACCAGGCCGCGCCGCCGAGGCGAGATCAGGTCGGTGACCACCGAGAAGCCGACCGAGCCGACCGCGCCCAGCCCGACCGCGGCGAGCAGCTGGGCGGCCAGGAAGACCGGGTAACTCCCGGCGAGGGCGCTGCCACCGGTGCCGGCGGCCCAGATCAGCGTGCCGACCATCAGCAACGGCTTGCGGTCGGTGCGGTCCCCGACGTACGCCCACGCCACCGCGGCCACCGCGCTGACCAGGAAGCTCGCCGCGGTGACCAGGCCGAGCAGGCGCTGCGACACGTCCAGCCCGGCGGAGATCGGCCCGTACAGGGGTGGGACCAGGCCGATCGCCACGTTGTCCAGCGACGCGAGGAGCACGAAGACCACCACGCTGTAGAGGCGGTGCGCCGCGTTCCCGCGTCGGGACGTCCTGCTGCCGGTCATGTCCGGCAGCCAACCAGGAGCAGATCACGGCCCGGTGACGACCCCCCGGCTCAGAGGTAGCCGCCGATCTCGGCGGGGACGACGCTCACCGGGGCGGAGCCGGCGCGCAGCGCGTACAGCTCGGCCAGGGTGGCGCCCTGCGGCGGCACCCCCGCCGAACCACCGAGCCACTCGTCGGCCTCGGCGTACGACAACGGGCCGACCTCGATCCGGGCCAGACACCGACCGGGACGGGTCACCGCCGGGTGTAGCCGGGACAGGTCCTCATTGGTGGTGATCGCCACCAGCACGTCGCGGCCCTGACCGAGCAGCCCGTCGGTCAGGTTGAGCAGCCGGGACAGCGCCTGCCCGGTCGCCTGCTTGGCCTCACCGCGGATCAGCTCGTCGCAGTCCTCCAGGATCAGCAGACGCCAGCGACGCCCCGAACCGCCCTCCTCGTCGTCGTCCCCCACCGCGATGTCGGAGAGATAGGCCGCGTCGTCGAAGAGCACGTCCGGGTCGAGGACGGCATCGACCTGGCACCACTCGCGCCACTGGCGGACCAGCGCGCGCAGGGCGGTCGTCTTGCCCGTGCCGGGGGCCCCGTGCAGCAGCACCAGCCGGCCCGTGACCGCGTCCGGCGTGACCTTCATCAGCCGGTCCAGGCCGGTCCGCGCCGCCTCGGCGTAGTTCCCCCGGATCGCCGCCCAGTCCGGCGCCACGATCGACCGGACGTCGCGCCGGGCGCCGCGCCGCGGGTCGTGGTGCCAGAACCCGATCCGGCCGGTGTCCGGGTCCTCGGGCTCGGCGGCGCCCGCGACGATCCGGTCCAGCGCCGCCTGGCCCACCTCGCCCGTCACCGCGGTCACGGTCACCTCGGCGTCCCGCCCGTTCCAGGTGACCACCCGCGCCGTCCACCCCTCACCGGCGAGCAGGCGGTACCGACGCCGGTGCTCGATCGCCACCCGCAACTCCCGGCCGTCGGCCGGGGTCAGCGCGGCGTCGTGGCGCAGCCGGGACAGCCGGACGGTCCGGGCCCACGGATGCCGGCCCGTGACGAAGTCGGTCAACGCCAACGCGTCCACCACGTCGCAGGGCGAGTCGGAGTCGTCGTACTGGAGCACGGAGGGCAGGCCGGCGTCGGGCGAAACGGGATGCATGATCCGATCATCGCCAGCCGGGACCCCAGCCGGCCAGCCGGTTATCCGTCCGCGCCCCGGTGACGGTCGACGACCAGGCCGCGGGCCTGCGCGTACTGCTCGCGGATGACGCCGACGGGGTCGGCCGCGTACTCCTGCGTGTCGGTGAGGGTCCACGCCGGTGGCGCCGCGCCGCCCAGGGCGACCCAGGCGGCCTGGCGGGCCGCGCCGTCGGCGACGTACTCCCCGGGCGGCGGGACCACCACCGGCCGGCCGAAGACCTGCGGGGCGATCCGGCGCACCGCCGCCGAGCGGGCGCCGCCGCCGACCAGGATGATCCGCCGGACGGTCGCCCCCTGGGCGGTCAGCGCGTCGAGGCCGTCGGCGAGCGCGCAGAGCATCCCCTCCACGGCGGCCCGGGCCAGGTGGGCGGGGGTGGTGTTGGCCAGGGTCAGCCCGTGCACCGCGCCGGTGGCCAGCGGCTTGTTCGGGGTCCGCTCGCCCTCCAGGTAGGGCACCATGACCAGCCCGTCCGCGCCGGGCGGGGCAGCCAGCGCCAGCTCGCCCAGCTCGTCGAGGCCGACCCGCAGCAGGGCCGCCGCCGCGTCGAGCACCCGGGCGGCGTTGAGCGTGCAGACCAGCGGCAGGAACCGGCCGGTGGCGTCGGCGAAGCCGGCGACCGCGCCGGACGGGTCGGCGGCGGGCGCGTCGGCCACCGCGAAGACCGTGCCGGAGGTGCCGATCGAGACGACCACGTCGCCGGGGCCCGCGCCCACGCCGAGCGCGGCGGCGGCGTTGTCCCCGGTGCCCGGGCCGAGCAGCACCTCCGACCCGCCCGCCGACGCCCGGTCGGTGGGCCGGGCAGCGGCGAGGGCCGCCGGGTCGAGCCGACCGGCCGGCTCGGCCGGGCCGAGCACCACGGGCAGGTGCAGCCGCCGCCCGAAGGCCCGTTCGAGCAGGTCGAGGCGGTGGTCACCGGTGGCCGGCGACCAGTAGCCGGTGCCGCTGGCGTCGCCCCGGTCGGTGCGCAGCGCGGCCAGCCCGGGCGCGCCGGCCAGCCGCCAGGTCAGCCAGTCGTGCGGCAGGCAGACGGCCGCCACCCGCTCGGCGTTCGCCGGCTCGTGCCGGGCCAGCCAGCGCAGCTTGGTGGCGGTGAAGCTGGCCACCGGGACCGAGCCGACCGCGTCGGCCCAGAACCGGCGACCGACCGCCCCGCCACCCGCCTCGGTGATCAGCTCGTCGGCCGCGCCGGCCGAGCGGGTGTCGTTCCACAGCAGCGCCGGTCGGACCACCCGGCCGGCCTCGTCGAGGCAGACCATCCCGTGCTGCTGGCCGGCCACCGAGACGGCCGCCACGTCGGCCAGCCCGCCGGCCGCCTCGACGGCCGCCAGCAGGGCCACCCACCAGGCTTCCGGATCGACCTCGGTGCCGTCCGGGTGCGGCGCGCGGCCCTGCCGCAGCAACGCGCCGGTCTCCGCGTCCCGGACGACGACCTTGCAGGACTGGGTGGAGGAGTCCACCCCGGCGACGAGCGGCATGGCGGCCCGCCTCAGCGCGCGCCGAGCAGGTGCTCGACGGCGAGCTGGTTGAGCCGCACGAAGCCGAAGCCCTTCGCCCCGGCCGGCTCCGGGTCGAAGTCCTCGAACGCGGACCGGTCGGCGAGCAGGTCGGCGTAACCCTCCCCCGGGTTCAGCGTCGGGGTGGCCAGGTCGGCGACCCGGCTGGCGGCGAGCGCCTCGGCCACCTCCGGGTCGGCCCGGAACGCCGCGGCCCGCTCCTTGAGCAGCAGGTACGTGCGCATGTTCGCCTCGGCCGACGTCCACACCCCGGCCATGTCCTCGGTGCGGGACGGCTTGTAGTCGAAGTGCCGGGGACCGTCGTACGCCGGGCCACCGTCGGGGCCGCCGTTCTCCAGGAGGTCCACCAGGGCGAACGCGTTGAGCAGGTCGCCGTGGCCGAAGACCAGGTCCTGGTCGTACTTGATGCCGCGCTGGCCGTTGAGGTCGATGTGGAACAGCTTGCCCTGCCAGAGGGCCTGCGCGATGCCGTGGGTGAAGTTCAGCCCGGCCATCTGCTCGTGGCCGACCTCCGGGTTGAGCCCGACCAGCTCGGGGCGGGCCAGGGTGGAGATGAAGGCGAGCGCGTGCCCGACGGTGGGGAGCAGGATGTCGCCGCGCGGCTCGTTCGGCTTGGGCTCGATGGCGAAGCGCAGGTCGTAGCCGGAGTCGACGACGTACTGGCAGAGCAGGTCGACGGCCTCCCGGTAGCGGTCGAGCGCGGCGCGGACGTCCTTGGCCAGGTCGTACTCGGCGCCCTCCCGGCCGCCCCACATGACGAACGTCTTCGCGCCCAGCTCGGCGGCGAGGTCGACGTTGCGCAGCACCTTGCGCAGCGCGTACCGGCGGACGTCGCGGTCGTTGCTGGTGAAGCCGCCGTCCTTGAAGACGGGGTGGGTGAAGAGGTTGGTGGTGACCATCGGGACGGCCAGGCCGGTCTCGTCGAGGGCCTTGCGGAACCGGGCCAGGTGGGCGTCGCGGGTGGCGGCGTCCGCGCCGAAGGGGACCAGGTCGTCGTCGTGGAAGGTGATGCCGTACGCGCCGAGCTCGGCGAGCCGGTGCACCGCCTCGACCGGGTCCAGCGCGGGACGGGTCGGGTCGCCGAACGGGTCGCGGGCCTGCCAGCCCACCGTCCAGAGACCGAAGGAGAACTTGTCGGCGGGGGTGGGACGGGGTGCCATGGCAGACCTCCGGTGGTGTCGTCCGCAAATTTGTTCAGTGGTTGAATTAAATGGCCACGATGTGGCACTGTCAAGCGGTGACCAGCGTCAGCACCGCCGGAGCCGTCCGGCAGGGCAGCCTCCGGGAACTCAACCTCGCCGTGGTGCTCCGCCGGATCGCCGGCGCCGACCGCCCGCCGTCCCGGGCCGACCTCGCCGCCGCCACCGGGCTCACCCGGGCCACCGTCTCGGCCGTCGTGGACGACCTGATCGGCGGCCGGCTGGTCGCCGAGGCCGAGCCGGCACCGCGTACCGGAGCGGGTCGCCCCGCCCGCGGCCTCGTGCTGGCCGACCACGGGCCGGCCGGGCTCGGCCTGGAGGTCAACGTCGACTACCTGGCCGCCTGCGTGGTCGACCTGACCGGCGCGGTCCGGCACCACGTGGTGGAACGCGCCGACCTGCGCCCGGTCTCCCCCGCCGACGCCCTGACCCGGCTCGCCGCGCTGGCCGCCGACGCGCACACCGCGGCCGTACGGGACGGGCTGACCCCGGCCGGCGTGGCCCTCGCCGTGCCCGGCCTGGTCGGCGCCGGCGGCATGGTCCGGCTCGCGCCCAACCTCGGCTGGCGGGACGTCGACGTCCCCGGCCTGCTCGCCGGTCACCGGCTGGCCGAAGCCGTCGACGGGATCCCGCCGCTGGTGGTCGAGAACGAGGCCAACCTGGCCGCCCTCGGCGAGCTGCACGCCGGTCCGCCCGGCTCCGCCAGCTTCCTGCACATCTCCGGCGAGATCGGGATCGGCGCGGGGATCGTCCTGGACGGCACGCTCTACCGGGGCGCCCGCGGCTGGAGCGGCGAGATCGGTCACATCCCGGTGCACCCGCAGGGCCGGCCCTGCCGCTGCGGCGGCCAGGGCTGCCTGGAGCGGTACGCGGGCCAGGAAGCCGTCCTCGCCGCCGCCGGACTGGCCGGCGCGGACCTGCCCGCCGACACCGCCGCGAGCCGGCTGGCCGAGCTGGCCGAGGCCGGCGACCCCGCCACCCTGGCCGCGCTGGCGGACGCCGGAACCGCCCTCGGGGTCGCCGTCGCGGGCGTGGTGAACCTGCTGGATCTGGACACCGTGGTCCTCGGCGGCGGATACGCCCCCCTCGCGCCGTGGCTGCGCCCGCCGGTGGTGGCCGAGCTGTCCCGCCGGGTGCTCACCGCCGCCTGGTCCCCGGTAACGGTCCGTCCGGCGGCCCTCGGCGCCCGGTCGGCGGCCGTCGGTGGGGCCAGCTCGGTGGTCCGCCGGATCATCGACCGCCCGGCCGGCTGGCTGACCCGTACGGGCTGACCGCGCACCTGCTCGATGGGCGATCACCAGCCCACGTCGGTACGCTTGCGCGCAGACAAGCACGCGAACGAGGAGTCCACGAACAGCATGCGCACAGGTCGACGGACCCGGGCGCCCGGCGAGCAGCGGTGACGGCCGGCCGCCGGGGCGGTCTCGCCGGACCGGTCAGCGGCGGCGGGCAGGTGTCCCGGTCCCGCCCCCGGCGTACCGTCGGGACCCCGCTCCCGGCCGACTCACGGCTGGCCCGGGAACTGCTGGACGGGCTCGCCGAGGCGATCGTCACCACCGACCAGGCCGGCGTGGTGACCCTGGTCAACGCCATGGCGGTCGAACTCCTCCCCGACCTCACCCCCGGCACCGACCTGGCCCGGTGCGCGATCGACGCGCTGGCCGGCGCGGTGCGTTCCGGCATCGACACCGTCGACCTGGAGCACCGGGGCCGCCGGCTGCGCGGGGTCCGCCGCAGCCTCGCCACCGGCGGCTGCGCCTGGTACGTGCGGGACGTCACCGAGGAGCAGGCCCGTACCGACGCGCTGCTCGCCGAGCGCTCCCGCACCGCCTTCCTGGCCCAGGCCGGCAGCCGGCTCGGCCTCTCGCTGCACCGGGACCAGACGCTGCGTACGGCCGCCACCCTCCCGGTGCCCTACCTCGGCGACGCCGCACTGGTCGTGCACCGCCCGCCCGCGCCCGCCGAGGACGAGCCGCACTGGGTCCGGTACGCCGACGGCGACCGCGTCCCCGTCACCGGCATCGCCTCCTGGGCGATCGCCGGCAGCGTCCCCGGCCTCGTCGAGGCGCTCCACGGCGACGCCACCGAGCCCAGCCCGTGGTTGACCGCCGAACTGGCCGACCTGGCCGACCTGCTGCCCGACGGCTTCGGCCGCCCCGGCACGCTGCTGATCAGCCCGATGCTCAGCGCCGGCGGGCCGGCCGGCGCGCTGCTGCTGGTCCGCCGCGCCGGACGCCCCGGCTTCGACCAGCGGGAGATCGACCTGGCCCGCGAGTTCGCCGCCCGGGCCGGCGCCGCCCTGGCCGCCGCCGACCTCTACGGCGAGCAGGCCCACCTGGCCCGGGTCCTGCAGAACAGCCTGCTCCCACCGGAGCTGCCCACCGTCCCCGGCGCGCGGCTGGCCGGCGGCTACCGGGCCGCCGGGGACAGCCTGCGCATCGGCGGGGACTTCTACGACGTCTTCCGCACCGGGGGCGGCGCGATGTTCGCCCTGGGCGACGTCTGCGGCAAGGGCGTCGGCGCGGCCGTGCTGACCGGCCGGGTACGTCAGTCCCTGCAGACCCTGCGGTTGGTCGAGCAGCGCCCGCTGGAGCTGATCCGGCTGCTCAACCGGGCGCTGCTCGACGCGCCCGACGCCGCCCGGCGCAGCCAGTTCACCACCCTGCTGCTCGGTGCCTTCACCCGGGAGGCGGACGGCGGCCTGCTGCTCTCCCTCGCCGGCGGCGGCCACCCGTCGCCGCTGGTGGTCCGCGCCGACGGGACCGTCGAGCCGGTGCAGGTGGGTGGCATGCCGGTCGGCGCGTTCGCCACGGCCCGCTTCGTCGAGGCGCAGGTCCGGCTGGCCCCCGGTGAGCTGCTGCTCGCGTACACCGACGGGGTGACCGAGGCGCGGGGCGGCCCCACCGAGCTGGAGATGTTCGGCGACGGCCGGCTGCGCGAGGCGGTCGCCCAGGCGGCCGGGCTGCCGCCGGCCGTGCTGGTCGAGCGGCTGCTGCAACTGGTCGACGAGTGGCTGGACGGGCAGGTCCACGACGACATCGCCATGCTGGTCGTGGCGGCGGCGTGAGCGGAAGCCACGACGGCGGGACGGCCACCGGCGGGATCGGGTCGGACGTCGTCGAGGCGTACCTCGACCGCCTGGACCGGGCCGACCAGGCCGGCGCGGTCGGGCTGGCCCTCGGGCTGCTCGACGCCGGTGTCCCGGTGACGGACGTCCTGGTGGACGTGGTCGCGGTGGCGCAGCGGGAGATCGGTCGGCGTTGGCTGACCGGGTCGTGGAGCGTCCCCCAGGAACACGCCGCGACGCACGTCAGCGAGGTGGTGGTGGGCGCCGTGGCCGCCCGCATCACCGCGGCCCCCCGGCTCGGCCACGTCGTGACGGCCTGTGTCGAGGGCGAGTGGCACGCGCTGGCCGCCCGCATCGTGGCCGAGGTGGTCCGGGCCGCCGGCTGGCGGGTGACCTTCCTGGGCGCCAGCGTGCCCGCCCGGCACCTGGTCTCCTACCTGCACCAGAGCGGGCCCGACGCGGTGCTGCTGAGCTGCGTGCAGCCGACCCGGCTGGTCCGCGCGGCCCGGATGGTGGAGTCCTGCCGGGCCGCCGGGGTGCCGGTCGTGGCGGGCGGCCCCGGCTTCGGCCCGGACGGCCGGTGGGCCGCCGCGGTCGGCGCGGCGGCCTGGGGCGCCACCGCCCGGGACGCGGTCCGCCTGCTCGACCGGCAGGTCTTCACCGGCCACCCGACCGGCCCGAGCGCGCCGACTCCCGACGACGAGTACGTGGCCGTGCTGCGTCACCGGCGGGAGGTGGTCCACGCGGCCCTGCGCGCGGTCGACCCGCCCGAGGAGACCGCCGACGACATCGCCACCGGGGTGGCCCACCTGGTCGACGCCCTGGCGGCGTCGCTGCGGGTCCGCGACCCGGAGCTGCTGATCGACTTCGTGCGCTGGCAGGACGAGGTGCTCACCGCCCGCGGCGGACGGCGGCTGCTCGACGTGGTGCTCGCCAGCTGCGAGCGGGCCCTGTCGGAGCATCCCCGAGCGGGCCACCACCTGCGGCTGGCGCGGGTCGCGGCCACCGACGGCTGAGCGCGGTCGCGCCACCGGCGGCTGAGCGCGGCCCGGTCAGGCGGTACGCGCCACCGGCGGGTCGCCGGCCGGCTCGGTCGACGGTTCCCCGGCGGACTGGAGGACCGGCCAGCCTCCCTCCGGGGCCGACCGGCGCCGGACCACCTCGTGGAACTCCGCCATCCCCCGGGACAGCGCCGCCCTTCCCTCCGGGCTCATCCCGGCCAGCACCCGCTCCAGCCGGTCCTTGCGGGCGGCCCGCAGCTCGGCCAGGAGGCGGACCGCCTCCGGGGTGAGGTGCAGGGAGATCTCCCGCCGGTCGAACCGGCCCGGCTCCCGCTCCAGCATGCCCGCCGCGACGAGCCGGTCGCAGAGCCGGCTGGCGGAGGAGAGCAACATGTCGAGCTGCCCGGCGAGCCGGCGGAGGTTGATCCCGTCATGCTGCTCGACGACCATGACGGCGCGTAACTGGGCGCCGGAGAGCCGGGTGGTCCGCTCCCGGGCCGCCTCCCAGACAGCCAGCAGGGTGCCCGCCGTCTCGTCGAGAGCGGCAGCCATACTCGCTTCTGGTCCGTACGGACCGTGTTCTTCGGCCATGGTGGGCCCGAGACTACCTCGCCCATCAGGCCGACGACCTGTGCAAAGGAGCAAAGATGAGCGGACCGGATGATCGGGCCCGGCGCACCCTCACCGAGGCGCCGGCCGATCTGCTGCTCGATCGGCTCGCCGCCGAGCTGGCCCGGTCGTACGGGATCACCGAGGCGGAGCTGTACCAGGTCGACTACCGACTGTCGGTGCTGCTCCCGCTGAGCGGCGGGGAGCCGATCAGCGGGCCGGGGCATCCCGCCTGGCGGTGCTTCGACCACCAGGAGCCGATCCTCAACGACGGCACCGGCTGGTTCCCGGTGGGTATGCGGGGTGAGCGGCGCGGCGTGCTGAAGTTGTCACCGGTCCCCACCGACCCGGCCGTCGTCGACACGCTGGACGGCATCGCCACCGCCTTCGGGCACGAGGTGGCCGCCGTGACCGCCAGCACGGACGTCTACCTGACCGCCCGGCGCAGCCGACGGCTCACGCTCGCCGCGGAGATGCAGTGGGAGCTGCTGCCGGGCCGCAGCCGGATCCGGCCGTCGTTCAGCCTCGCCGGCCAGCTCGAACCGGCGTACGCGGTGCGGGGCGACAGCTTCGACTGGTCCGACGACGGCCACCGGCTCTGGCTGACCACGATCAACGGCTCCGGGGAGGGGGTGGCCGCGTCGCTGCTGACCACGCTGGCGACCCACGCGCTGCGCAACGCCCGCCGGGCCGAGCTGAGCCTCGCCGACCAGGCGGCCCTGGCCGACCAGGCGGTCTATGCCCTGCACCGGGGCGCGCAGCACCTCTCCGCGCTGATGATCGAGCTGGACCTGGCCGAGGGCCGGCTGACCGCGGTCGACGCCGGCTCGCCCCGGCTGCTCCTGCTGCGCGACGGCGAGGTCAGCGAGCAGACGCTGGAGAAGCAGTTCCCGCTCGGGATGTTCGAGGACACCGACTACCGGGAGCAGCACTTCCAGCTCCAGCGCGGGGACCGGCTCTTCGTGGTCAGCGACGGCGTCATCGACGCCACCGGCCAGCAGATCCGGTACGGCGAGACGGCGCTGGACCGGTTCCTGCGCCGGACCGGGCCGATGGAGCCGCTGGACGCCGTCCGCTCCCTCATCGGCGACCTGCGGGCCTTCGTCGCCGGTGACCTGGTCGACGACGCGGTGGTGGTCTGCCTCGACTGGCTGGGTCCGCAGCCCTGACCGCCGGCCGGCCCCGGCGCGGTCGCGCGCCGGGGCGGGGCTCAGCGGAGCGCCTGGGCTCGGCTCAGTACGCGCCGCGGCTGTTGACGACCGCGCCGAAGGTCTTCCAGAGGATGGTGAGGTCGGCGGCGAGCGACCAGTTCTCCACGTAGTAGAGGTCCAGCCGGATGCCGTCCTCCCAGCTCAGGTCGGAGCGGCCACTGACCTGCCAGAGCCCGGTCATGCCGGGCTTGACCAGCAGGCGGCGGGCCACGTCGCCGTCGTAGCGGGCCACCTCGCTGGGCAGCGGCGGGCGGGGGCCGACCAGGCTCATCTGGCCGAACAGCACGTTGGCCAGCTGGGGCAGCTCGTCCAGCGACCACTTGCGCAGCAGCTTGCCGACCCGGGTGACCCGGGGGTCGTCGCGCATCTTGAACATCAGGCCGTCGGTCTCGTTGCGGGCGGCCAGCTCGGCCAGCAGCGCGTCGGCGTTGACGACCATGGTGCGGAACTTGAAGACGCCGAACTCCTTGCCGCCCTGGCCGACCCGGACCTGCCGGAACAGCACCGGCCCCCGGCTGTCCAGCTTGATGGCGAGTGCGATCACCAGCACCACCGGCAGCAGCAGGGTCAGCGCCACGAACGAGATGGAGCGGTCGACGAAGCCCTTGACCAGCTTGCGGGCCCCCCGGAACTCGGGCGCCTCGACGTGGATCAGCGGGAGGCCGGCGACCGGGCGGGTGTGGATGCGGGGGCCGGCGACGTCGGTCAGCGCGGGCGCGACGACCAGGTCGACGCCGGTGCCCTCGAGTTGCCAGCCGAGTCGGCGCAGCCGGGTCGCGGTCAGCTCGCCGGAGGCGGTGACGGCCACGGTGTCGGCGCCGATGGCGGTGGCCGCCTCGGGGATGCCGCGGAACGAGCCGACCACCGGCACGTCGCCGAGGCGCTGCGGCACCGGGGCGAGCAGGGCGTCGGGGATGCAGGCGCCGACCACCTGGTAGCCGGCGTACGGCTCGCGGCGCAGGGTGTGCACCAGCTCCAGCACGTGCGCGGTGTCGCCGACCACCAGCACCTTGCGGGACCAGCCGGTGCCCCGGTCGCGCGCCCGGTGCAGCCGCTTGCGGGCCGCGAACCGGGTCACCTCCAGGCCGAGGGTGCCGACCGCGAAGGAGATGGCGAGGAAGCCCCGGGAGACACCGACGTCGGCGATGTAACCGGCGATCGCGATGCCGCCGGCCAGGCGGAGGCTGGCCGAGCTGACCCGGCGGTACTCGTCGGCGCCGTAGCCGAGCACCCGGTCGTCGTAGCAGCGCAGGGCCCGCAGGGAGATCAGCCAGATGAGCAGCAGGCCGGGGGCCACGACCACGTACGGGATCTTGGAGCCGCTCGGTTCCTCCTCACCGAACCGGGCGACGTATCCCACCAGGATGGCCAGGGCCAGCACGGCGGTGTCCAGGACCACCAGGAGCCGGACGTACGCCCGCTCGTCGGCGCGACCCGCCGGCCCGGGACGGTGGCCGCCCGGTCCCGTCGGGGTCCTGGCGGGGGTCAACAGCGTCGCCGAGGTCACCGGCCCTCCCCACTTCGCTCAGGCCGGACCCGGTCGGGGCCGGCGGCGCCGGAGCACGTCGACATATCTTGCCTCGACAATTATGGACGCCGATTGATTCGGACGTATTACCGTCACTTCTCCTCGGCCGGTCCACGGCCGGGAAGCGTGCCGCCGTACCGGATTCCCGGCACGGCGGCACACCCTATCCTGACTGGCGACTCAGCGGGGAGCGTTCGGCCGCAGCGCGATCGCCTGGAGGAAGATGTCACCGATCTTGGCCGGGTCCTCGGTGACGAAGGCGCCTCCGCCGGTGACCTTGGTGATCGACTTGAGCTCCGCCTGGCTGACGTCGGCGCCGATACCGATGATGACCACCTGCACCGGCTGCTCCGGGTCCTGGATCTTGGCGAGCTGCTTGAGCAGCTCCGCCTGCGAGATCCCGTTGTCGTCGTCGTTCTTGCCGTCGGTGAAGAGCACCACCGAGTTGACCTTGCCCGGCTCCCACTCCCGCTGGACCTCCTTGTAGGCCGCGAGCATGGTGTCGTAGAGACCGGTGTTGCCGTCGGAGGGTCGGATGCCGGCCAGGCCCTGCTCCAGCGCGCCCCGGTTGCCCGAGAGCGGGTTGATCCCCACCAACTGCTTGTAGTCGGTGTTGCCGCTGAGCTTGGTGGAGAAGGTCCACAGCCCGATCGACCAGGAGTCGTCGAACAGACCCAGACCCCGCCGGGCCGCCTCGACCGTGACCTGCTCGCGGGTCGCCTTGCCGGCGCTCGGCACGACCTGCTTCATCGAACCGGAGACGTCGATGACGCAGAGCATCCGACCGGACTGGGTCGCCACGGACCAGGTAGCGGTGGCCCGCTGGATCGCGGCCGGGTCCAGGCCGGCCGTGCCGCCCTGACCGATCGCCGGCACGGCGTTCCCGCCGCCGTTGGCCGGGCTCGGCGCACCCTGCGGCGCCTTGAACCCGTCACCCCAGTTGCCGTCCGGCCCGCGCAGCGACTGGGCGGCCAGCCGGTTCCGGAAGCCGGGAGTGGTGAGCAGCTCGAAGAGCACCTTCGCGGCCGACGCCTTCGCCGGCTCGATGCCGGGCAGCACCGCGAACGGGTAGTCCAGCGGCATCGGCGACGGCTCCAGATAGAGCGCGGCGAGCTGGATCGGCGGCTTGGTCTGGTTGTACGCGATCACGTCCTCTTCGGAGAGCGCCGCGGCACCCAGGCCGTTGGCGATCGCTGCCGGGTCGGACGAGCGCGGGAAGCGGGCGAGGAGGTCCTGCCGCAGGGCCGAGCGGCCGGTGGCCAGCGCCCGGAACGCCCCGGTCATCGCCTTCTGCGCGTCGCCGCCGGCCCCGCTCGCGGCGGCGGTCAGCGAGAGCAGCCCGGAGAGGCCGGCCGCGTCCTGGGTCGGCTCGACGATGCCGGCCCGCAGCGGCTTGCTGCTGGTCACCTGGCGCAGCAGATCGGTCCAGGTCAGCTTCTTGTCCGGCCAGTTCAGCCGGGCCGAGGCCACCGGCTCGGGGACCGCGACCACGATCGGGCTGCGGGCGATGGACGCGCCGTTGGCCGGGGCGAACGCCGTGGCCCCGCCGTTGCGCAGCCGCAGCAGCCAGGTCGAGGAGTCCGGCACCCAGACGTCCGGCGTGACCGCGGTGCCGCTGGCCTGACCGACGCCGGCCAGAGTGGCGCCGTGCTTGCTCGCCACCGCGGCGGCCACGTCCACCGGCTCGGCGGCGGTCACGTTCACGGCGATGCAGGTCGGGCCGACCGCGGCCCCGTCGGCGACCCACTGGTCCGCCGCCGCCTTGACGGCGGGGGCGATCTCCGGGGCGGCCGCGAGCGACAGCTGGATCTGCCCGGAGCACGAGGGGCCGGCCAGCTGCTGGTAACCGAACCAGGAACCGGCGATGACGGCGACGAGCGCAGTCGCCGCTGCTGCGGCACCTGCCCCGCGGAGGCTTGAACGCATGCGATGGCGGCCAGACACGCTGACCATCTTGCGTATCTCGTGGGGTTACTGCCACAACCGTTCGGACGAAAGTTACGCAGGAGAAACAGTTGATCGCAAAACTGCTACGGTGAGTGACCAGTCAGTCTCCTGGCGTGTCAGCGTCCACTCCGGAGAGTCCGCCGGCGACCCCGGGAGCGGTCGCCGTCAGGGCAGTACGCAGGTCGGGCTGGGGGTCGCCACCGGCTCCCCCACCGCCTCCGGCACCCCGCTGACCGGGTCCACCCGGAAGATCCTGATCATGTCGGCGCGCTCGTCGGCGACATAGAGGTGCTCCCCGGCCAGCGCGAAGTGCCGCGGCCACCCGCCACCCGTGTCGACCTCGGCCACCAGCTCCGGCGCCTCGGCGGCCAGCGAGAAGACCGAGACGGTGCCGACGCCCCGATTGCCGACGTAGAGGAACCGGCCGTCCGGCCCGACGGCGACCTCCGACGGCTGCACGTGCCCGGGCCGCCCGCTGGCGTCCACCCGGTCCCGCTGGTGCAGCACCCCGTCGGCGAGCGCGTACGCGGTCACCGAGCCGTCCAGCTCACCGACCAGCCAGCAGCGTCGGCCGTCGGGGTGCCGGGCCAGGTGCCGGGGGCCGGTCCCGGCCGGGGTACGCACCCGGGGGGCGCGCGGCACCAGCCGACCGGAGGCGGCGTCGAGGTCGTACCGGTAGACCGAGTCGGTGCCGAGGTCGACGACGAGCAGCGGACCACCGGCCGGATCGGGCGAGACCATGTGACAGTGCGCCCGGTCCTGCCGCTCGGGATCCGCGCCGTGCCCCTCGTGCCGGACCAGGTCACTGCGGTCCCCCGGGACGCCCCGCGCGTCGAGCGGGAAGACGGCCACGCTGCCGCCGCCGTAGTTGGCGACGAAAAGGTGCCGGCCGTCCGGCGCGACCGCCAGGTGACACGGCTCGGCGCCGCCGGTGTGCCGTACGCCCAGCTCGGTCAGCTCGCCGTCCGGGGCGGCCCGGAAGGCGCTGACCTGCCCCTCGGCCAGCTCGTTGACGGCATAGACCACCGGCAGCTCCGGGTGCCGGACGAGGAACGACGGCGACGGTGTCACCGCGGCCGTGCCGACCACGGCCAGCTCCCCCGACGCGGGGTCGCGCCGGGCGACCTCGATCCCCGCGGCGCGCCCGCCGCTGTGCGCCGTGTAGCCGCCGATGTGGACGACCTCGCCCTGACCGGTCACCGGGTCCCACCTTCCGCCGTGTCTGCGTCGATCCAACCAGAGGCTTCCCGGTGAGCCGGCGGTTCAGGCGTGTTTTCCGCGACCGGTTCGCCGCCGGACGCGCGACCGCCCCGCCGCCGACCCCCCGGGCCGCGTCCGCCGGGTCGGCTCAGCCGACCGGGACCGGCTCGCCCCGCTGCCGCGCGACGTGCTCGACCAGCGAGATCAGCACCAGCTTCCCGGACTGCCGCTCGCGGGCGTCGCAGAGCACCATCGGCACGTCCGGGTCCAGGTCGAGCGCGTCCCGGACCGCCTCCAGGCTGAACCGGCGGGACCCGTCGAAGCAGTTCACCCCGACCACGAACGGGATGCCCCGCTGCTCGAAGTAGTCGATCGACGGGAAGCAGTCGGCCAGCCGGCGGGTGTCCGCGAGCACCACCGCGCCGAGCGCGCCGAAGGCCAGCTCGTCCCAGAGGAACCAGAACCGGTCCTGGCCGGGCGTGCCGAAGAGATAGACCTGGAGATCGTCGTTGATGGTGATCCGGCCGAAGTCCATCGCCACCGTGGTGGTCGACTTCTGCTCCACCCCGGAGAGGTCGTCGGTGCCGATCCCGGCGTCCGTCAGCACCTCCTCGGTCTGCAACGGCCGGACCTCGCTCAACGCGCTCACCAGCGTCGTCTTGCCGGCACCGAAGCCACCCGCGATGAGGATCTTCAGGGCCAGCGGGACCGACCGGCCGGTGCCGTCCAGGTCATAGCGCACGGAGTCCACTGACCACCGCCTTGAGGATGTTGTCGTCGGGCAGGTGGGCGGCGGCCGGCGGCCGGTGCACCGTGACCAGCCGGCGGGCCAGCAGGTCACCGAGAAGCACCCGGACCACGCCGACCGCCAGGTCGAGGTCGGCCGCGAGGTCGGCCACCGCCACCGGACGTCGGGCCAGCTCGACCAGGCGCCGGTGCTCCGGCTGCAACCCCGGCTGGCCCGCCGGGTCGGCGGACGGCGTGGCCAGCACGAAGGCCACCAGGTCGAAGCCCTCCACCGGGGGCCGGACCCGGCCACCGGTCAGGGTGTACGGGCGGACGACCGGCCCGGCGGCCCCGTCGAGCCACTCGTGCTGCGGTCCCGGCGACTCAGCCCGCATCGGCCGCACCCGCCGCGGAACGCACCGGGGCGCTGAGGTTCTCGCCCACCCGGATCACCAGCATCGCCATCTCGTAGGCGACCAGGCCGATGTCGGCGTCCGCCTCGCTCACCACCGCGAGACAGGCGCCCTGCCCGGCCGCGGTGACGAAGAGGTACGCGGAGTCCATCTCCACCACGGTCTGCCGGACGGCCCCGCCGCCCAGGTGCCGGGTGGCGCCCTTCGCCAGGCTGGAGAAGCCGGAGGCCAGCGCGCAGAGGTGCTCCGCGTCGGTCCGGTCCAGCGCGGCGGAGGCCCCGAGCAGCAGCCCGTCCGCCGAGAGCACCACCGCCTCCCGGGCGGCGGGGACCCGGTCCACCAACTCGTCGAGCAACCAGTCGAGATCGGCGTTCTGCCTCGTCGTGTTCACCACTAGGCGTCCCTCTCAGTTGCGGTCAGGGGATCCGGAACCGCCGACGGCTCCGGCGGGGAGGACTCGGCGGGCTGCTCCGGCGCGATCGGCGTGACCTGGGCGAGCGGGACGGTCGGGGCGGTCATCGCCCGGGTGCCGTCCCGCCGGCCCCGCGCGGTGCCGGCCTGGAGGGCGGACATCGTCCGGCGTACCTCCTCGGGCGGGCGGGGTGCCGGGGTCTCCGCGGCGGCCGGGCGGGGTCGGGCGGGCCCGCGTCGGCGTACCCGGCGGGGCAGGCCGTCGCCGTCGGGGGGCGCCTCGACCGTGGAGCCCCGCCCGGCCGCGAAGGGCAGCACGGGGGTGCCCGACTCGTGGCGTTCCCGGGCCGGGCGGGCGGTGCGCGGCCGGGGCAGGGTGCTGAGCCGGGTCACCTTCGCCATTCGCTGGTCGTCGGCCGCTGCGCCGTCCCGGGCGGACCCGAGTGCCGGCTCGTCGGTGACCAGGTCGGCCGGGACGAGGACGACGGCGGTGACCCCGCCGGGGGTGGCCGGGCGCAGGTTGACCCGGACCCCGTGCCGGGCGGCGAGCCGGGCCACCACGAAGAGGCCGAGCCGGGCGCTGTCGGCGGGGTCGAAGTCCGGGGAGCGGGACAGCCGCCGGTTGGCGTCCTCGAGCGCCTGCGGCGACATGCCCAGCCCGTGGTCGGTGATCTCGATGGCGTACCCGTTGGGGACGGCCTGGCCGGTGACGTCGACCCGGGTGCCGGGTGGGGAGAAGGCGGTGGCGTTCTCGAGCAGCTCGGCGAGCAGGTGGATCACGTCGCCGACCGCACGGCCCAGCACGCCCGCGGGCTGCACCGTACCGACGTCGACCCGGTCGTACGACTCCACCTCGGAGATCGCCCCGCGGATCACGTCGACCGTGGCGACCGGGTTGCGCCAGCCCCGGCCGGGCGCGGCGCCGGCCAGGATGACCAGGTCCTCGGCGTGCCGGCGCAGCCGGGTGGCGAGGTGGTCGACCTGGAAGAGGCCGGCCAGCTCGTCCGGGTCCTCGGCGTGCCGTTCCATCCGGTCGAGCAGGGCGAGCTGCCGGTGCACCAGCCCCTGGCTCCGCCGGGCGATGTTGAGGAAGACCTCGTTGAGCCCCCGGCGCAGGGTGACCTCGTCGACGGCGGCCTGGACGGCGGTGCGCCGTACCTCGTTGAAGGCCCGTGCGACCTGGCCGATCTCGTCGCCGCCGTGGTCCAGCTCGGGAGCCTCCCGGGCGACGTCGACCTCCTCGCCGCGGCGCAGCCGGGTGATCACGTCGGGCAGCCGCTCCTCGGCCATCTCCAACGCGGCGGTACGCACCCCGGTCAGCCGGCGGGCCAGCGACCGGCCGACCCGGAGCGCCACCAGTACGCAGACCACGATCGCGGCGAGTCCGAGCACCCCGGCGGCGGCGAGCCGGGTCAGGATGCCGACCGCCATCGGGACGGAGCGCTCGGCCAGCCCGTCGGCCTGGCTCAGCTCGAAGTCGCGCAGTTCCCGCTGGACGGTCGCCTGGCTGGTCTCCCAGGTGCGCACGTCGAGCCGGGCCGGCAGTTCGGGGGCGCGGACCAGGGTGTCCTGGAGGGCGCGCAGCCGGATGAAGGCCTCCCCCTCGGTGAGCCGCTGATAGCCGGCGCGGCCGGTGTCGGGCAGGTCGGCGACGGCGGTCTCGGCCAGGAAGCGCTGGTTGTTGATGGTCTGCACGAGCTGCGCGTACTCGCCGTCGGCGTACCGGCCGGCGGTGAGCGCGCCGGCCAGCAGGGCGTCGGTCTGGCCGAGCAGCTCACGGGAGCGGCCGAGCGCGGTGAGCGCCAGCGCCTCCCGGTTGAGCTGGGTGTCCGGCAGCGTGGCCATGGCGGAGAACGCCTGGAAGGCCGAGGAGATCATTCCGCTGTAGAGGCCGAGCGCCCCGGCCCGGTCCACCTGCCGCCGGTCGATGAAGCCGCGCCCGGCGGGCAGGGCGTCCAGCGCGCCGGCGAGCTGGTCCAGTCGGGTGTCGAGCAGGTCGTTGGCGGCGTCCCGCAGATCCTCGCCGTCGATCCGGCGGCGCAGGTCGGCGACCGCCCGGTCGGTGCGCTGCCGCTGCTCGGCCAGGGCCGGCAGGTCGGTCGTGCCGGCGAGCTCGACGACCGAGAGGCGGCGTTCGCGTTGCAGCTCGGCGACGACCGTCTCGCCGGGACGGCCGAGGTCATAGAGGAGGGTCCGGGCGGCGAGCAGGTTCAGGGCGGGTCCGAAGGTGAGCGTGGTGGCGAAGATCCACAGTGCCAGCAGCGCGCTCACCGGCCCGATGACCAGCGCGGTCAGCTTGGCGCGGATCGGCCAGTCGCGGGTGTTCATCAGACCTCGCCCGGAAGGTGTCGCAGGGGTGGCGCCGGCACCGGACCGGGCGGTGTCCCGGCCGCGGCGCCGGGCCCCGGCTCGGGCACCCTGCGAAGGATACGTAATCCCTTCGCGATGCACTACCGGCCGCCCCGCCAGGCCTGAAAGCCGCCCGGGTGGGGAATCGGCAGGAAAGTGGCCCGGATCGGGATTGGCGATCACCGGACGGAGGGAATACCAGCGGGCGAAGGAGGAGCCATGTCGCCCACGCAGGTAGTCGTCATAGTCGTCGTTGTTCTGGTGCTCGCGGCGCTGGCCGCGTTCGCCGTGGTGGCGAGCCGTCGCCGCGCCCTCAGGCAGCGCTTCGGGCCCGAGTACGACCGGGTCGTGCAGGAGCGGGACAGCCGCAGCGCCGCCGAGCGGGAGCTGCGGGACCGGGAGCGCCGGCACGCCGAGCTGGAACTCACCCCGCTCAGCCCCGAATCCCGTACGAAGTACGCCGCCGCCTGGGAGGAGCTCCAGGTCCGCTTCGTCGACTCCCCGGCCGAGACCGTCGGCGACGCCGACGAGCTGGTCAGCCGCCTGATCGCCGAGCGGGGCTACCCCACCGGCGACTTCTCCGACCAGATCGCCCACCTGTCGGTGGAGCATGCCCGCACCCTCACCCACTACCGGGACGCCCACGAGATCCGGCTGCGCAACGAGCGCGGCGAGGCCAGCACCGAGGAGCTGCGTCAGGCGCTCGTGCACTACCGGGCCCTCTTCGCCGACCTGCTCGGCACCGACCCGGTCGGTCACCAGCCGCCGGAGCAGCACCACCCCGACCACGAGCACGACGTCACGAGCCGCTGAGGAGACCGCGATGCGTCAGGAAGAGCAGCAGGTGACGAACGAGCACCCCGAGGCCGTCCGGTCCGCGCCGGTACCGGTGCCGCCCCCGGGTGACGTTCCGGGCGGGACCCGGCACGACCGGGCCGCCCGCGCGGACGTACCGGAGGACGCCTTGGACGACCGGGGCACCTTCGACGACCCGGCGGTCGCCGACGGGCGTCGGGACGCCGAGCTGGACGAGACCCGGGGGTACGACGCCCGCGAGCTCCGCGACACGGAGGCGGCCGACGCCGACCGGGACGGTCGACCCGAGTTCCACGAGCCCGCCCCGCTGCCGACCGCCTTCGGCGCCACCACGGTCGGCGACGCGGTGGCCGCCTCGGCCATGGCGAGCGGCCGTCCGGAGGACGAGCGGGACCCGCGGAACGAGGACACCGCCATGCCGGGCGACGGCGCACCCGGGCGGACCGACGCGTTCGACGACGAGCGGGCCGACCCGACGGCGGGCGACCGGCTGCACGACCGGCACCGCTGGGAGGCCGAACACACCGGCGACCGGGACGACGACGCGGTGCGCGCCGGGGCCGTCGGGTACGGCAGCGCCGAACCCACGATGGTCGACCCGGACACGGAGACCGGGACGGCCGGCGCGGGGCTGACCGGCGCCGCGGCGGCCGGCGCCCTGGCCGGGGCGGCCCGCCCCACGCCGGGCGCGGTGCCGGCGGACGCCGCCACGCTCTTCGAGCCGGCGACCGCGCAGGGCTTCCGGGACCGCTGGCGCAACGTCCAGCTCCGCTTCGTGGACGATCCGCGGGCCGCCGTCGGTGAGGCGCAGTCCCTGGTCGAGGAGGCCATCGAGGCGCTCTCGGCCGCCCTGCGCGCGCAGAAGAGCACGTTGGGCGGCTGGCAGGAGTCCGGCTCGGCGGACACCGAGCAGCTGCGGGTGGCCGTACGCGGCTACCGGGACTTCCTGGACCGGGTCCTCGGTCGCTGAACCGCTGACGGACGCCCCCGGCCGATTCGGGTCGGGGGCGTCGGGCTGTCCGCTTCCGTCCCGCCAGGCATGAAAGTCCGGATCCGGGGTAGAAGCGGGCGCACCAGTGGCGCGGCGTGATCGAGGGGTGACCGGATGGGTGACGGCAGCGGGCTGCGGTTGAACATGAACGCGCTGGACTACGGCATTCTGGCGCTCTATTTCGTCACGGTGCTGGGGGTCGGCTTCGCCGCCCGCCGGGCGATCCGGACCAGCGTCGACTTCTTCCTCTCCGGGCGTTCGCTGCCCGCCTGGGTGACCGGCCTGGCGTTCGTCTCGGCGAACCTCGGTGCCCTGGAGATCATCGGGATGGCGGCCAACGGCGCCCAGTACGGCGCGATGACGGTCCACTACTACTGGATCGGCGCGGTGCCGGCGATGGTCTTCCTCGGCATCGTGATGATGCCCTTCTACTACGGCTCCCGGGTCCGCAGCGTCCCGGAGTACCTGCGGCTGCGGTTCAACCGGCCGACCCACCTGCTCAACGCGATCACCTTCGCGGTGGCCCAGATGCTGATCGCCGGGGTGAACCTGTACGCCCTGGCGCTGATCATGCAGGCGCTGCTCGGCTGGCCGCTCTGGGTGGCGATCATCATCGGCGCGGTGATCGTGCTGGCGTACATCACCATCGGCGGGCTCTCCGGCGCGATCTACAACGAGGTGCTCCAGTTCTTCGTGATCGTGGCCGGTCTGGTGCCGATCACGGTGCTCGGCCTGGTGAAGGTCGGCGGGGTGAACGGCCTGATGGACGCCGTCCGCGGCTCGAAGCTCGGCGAGGCCGGCCTGCACGCCTGGCAGGGCACCGGCAGCACCGACAACCCGCTCGGCGCGCACTGGCTCGGCATCGTCTTCGGGCTCGGCTTCGTGCTCTCCTTCGGCTACTGGACCACCAACTTCGCCGAGGTGCAGCGCGCGCTGTCGGCCAAGAACATGAGCGCCGCCCGGCGTACGCCGATCATCGCCGCGTACCCGAAGCTGCTGATCCCGGCGGTCACCGTGATCCCCGGCCTGATCGCCCTGGTCACCGTGAAGGGGCTGGGCGCCGAGTCCGGCGACCTGGTCTACAACAACGCGATCCCGCTGCTGATGCGCGACCTGCTCCCCAACGGCGTGCTGGGCGTCGCGGTGACCGGCCTGGTCGCGTCCTTCATGGCCGGCATGGCGGCCAACGTGAGCGGCTTCAACACCGTCTTCACGTACGACATCTGGCAGGCGTACGTCCGACGGGACCGCTCGGACGAGTACTACCTGCGGATCGGGCGGATCGCCACGGTGGTCGGGGTGGTCGCCGGCATCGGCACGGCGTTCATCGCCGCCGGCTTCAGCAACATCATGAACTACATCCAGGCGCTCTTCTCGGTCTTCAACGCGCCGCTCTTCGCCACCTTCATCATCGGCATGTTCTGGAAGCGGATGAGCGCGCTGGCCGGCTTCTGGTCGCTGCTGTCCGGCACCGTGGTGGCGGTGGCGACCTACCTGCTCTACAAGCTCGGGGCGTTGAGCTTCAACTCCGACCTGGAGGAGAGCTTCTGGGGTGCCGGCCTCGCCTTCGTCACGGTGGCCGTGGTGGCCGCGGTGATCACCCCGCTCACCCGCCCCAAGCGCAACGAGGAGTTGGAGGGCCTGGTGTACGGCATGGGCGGGGTCGACCTCAAGGGCGACGTGCTGGCCGGCGACCGGGTCTGGTGGCGCTCGCCGGTGCTGCTCGGCGCGATCGCGGTGGTGCTGGCCGCGCTCTTCTACATCCCGGTCTTCTGACCCGGCCGTCCACCCTGAGGAGGTTGACCATGGACCACCGCAACGAGCGGGCGCACGACCCGCAGGTCGAGGAGACCGAGAGCGAACGCGCCCGGTCCGCCGCGGCCCGGCTCTTCGACATCCGCCGGGTGATCGGTGGGCTCTTCGTGGCGTACGGGCTGATCGTCGGCCTGGTCGGGATCTTCGACTCGGCGGCCGAGATCGACAAGGCCCAGGGGGTACGGATCAACCTCTGGGCCGGCCTGGTGATGCTCGCCTTCGGGCTGCTGATGCTGCTCTGGCAGTGGCTGCGCCCGCTGCAACCGCCGACCACGGAGGAGGCCCGGGAGGTCTGACCGGCCGCATGGCCCGCCCTCGACGGGGTACCCGGGACGAGGGAACGTGTCCGGGGACGAGGAGGGTCATCATGACTGATCGGGACCGACCGCTGGAGGAGACGCCCGAGGCGGCCGCCGCGGTGGACGACGACAGCACCGTGCCGCAGTTGCGGACCGGTGGCGCCGGCGACCCGGACAACCCCGTCTTCACCGAGCCGGACGGCGCGGTCCCCGACACCGGGTCGCCGGACCTGCTCGGTGACCCGTACGCGGCCGGCACCGGGGCGACGGGGACGGGCACCGGCGCGGGCGGGGACAACATCCGCACCGGCGCGGAGCAGCCGTGGGAGCCGGAGGACCTGGTGATGGCGCGAGGCCAGGACCTCACCCCCGAGAACATCGACCGCGCCCGCCGCGACCTGGCGGAACAGGGCCAGGCCGCCATCGAGAAGACCGTCCCCTGACCCGATCCCTCCCGCGTCCATGCACGGCGGGGGCCCCTGGGGCGACCGGTGGACGGTCGACCCAGGGGCCCGTGGGAACCTGCCGCGGCGGTGCCTCACTCCCGCCGCGGCGGGTAGGCCTGCCGGTTGCCCGTCAGAGCGCCGGGTAGGCGTTCTGCATGAGCTGCTGGAACTGCGCGGAGAACCAGGCGCCGGAGATCGGCGCGTTGGGCAGGGCACCGGTCATGCTGTTGCCGTTGCGGGCGTTGCCGGTGTAGGTCGGGTCGCACATCCGGTCGAAGCCCTTGCCCTCGTTGTTCGGGATGAGGGAGCTGGAGCCGTCCGACTCACCCGGGGGCTTCACCCAGACGTACGCGTCGATGCCCGGCTCCGGGTTGGCCTTGGGACGCTCGCCCAGACCGGCTCCGGCCTGGTTGCACCAGTTGCCGGCGTGGATCCGACGGTCGATGCGGCCACCGTTGACGTACGTGTCGACGCTGGTCGTCGCGCCCGGGCCGGTGGGCCGGGCGGTGCCGCCCCAGCCGTTGCGGGAGGTGTCGATCAGCATGCCGATGTTGCTGTCGAAGCCGATCGAGACCAGCTTGTTGCGGAACGCCTGGGCGAACGAGAGCTCGTCCACGTACTGGTTCCAGTCGATCCACTTGGACTGCCGCACCGTCTGGCCGTTCACCGAGTCGGTGATCTTGATGTACGGCTCCTTGAGCGCGGAGTAGTTCGCCGTGTTGGTGATGAAGCCGGCGACGTTGTGCACCGTGCTGCCGGACGCGGTGGCGGCGGCGAGGAGCTGGTTGGCGGTCGGGCCGAAGTTGCTGTCCCAGCCGATCCAGCCGTGGTGCGCGGCGTCGATGTAGTTGTAGACGTTGCCGATCGCACCCAGCTTGGCCAAGGCGTAACCGACACCGTTCACGTAGGCGCCGTTGGCCTTGACCGTGTCGCACATCGCGGTGCCACCCGGCTGGCCGGAGGTGTTGGTCACCAGGTTCGGCAGCGAGTCGATCTCGATGATGTTGACGATCCGCAGGCCGGCGTACTTCGGGTCGGCCTGGATCGCGGCGATCGGGTCGATGTACTCGGTCTTGTAGCGGGCCAGCTCGTCCGGGCCCAGCTCACCGTTCGAGGCGAGCGCGGCGCAGTCCCGGCCGGGCAGGTTGTAGATGACGAACTGGATGTAGCCGGCACCCTGGGCCAGGGCCTTGTCCAGGTGGTCCCGGACGCCCATCGAGCCGTTGGAGCTGCTGCCGGTGGTGCCGTTGATGGCGGCGATCCGGTCCAGCCACACCGCGGTCGGGTTGCTGGAGACCCGGCTGCCGCCCGGCTCCGCGTCCGCCTTGGCCTTCCACTCGGGGTTCACGTACCCCTTGACCCCGGCGTAGGGGTTGTCCACCTTCTGCCCCGGCGGGGTGGTGGTGGGCGGCGGGCTCGACGGGGGCGGACTCGACGGCGGCGGGCTGGAGGGCGGCGGGCTCGACGGGGGCGGGCTCGACGGCGGCGTGCTGGTGGGCGGGGTGCTGGTCGGCGGCGTGCCGCCGTTGCAGACCGTGCCGTTCAGGGTGAACTGCGTGGGCTTCGGGTTGGTCCCGCTCCACGCGCCGTTGAACCCGATGGTGGTGCTGGCACCGCCGGCCAGCGAGCCGTTCCACGACTCGTTGGTGGCGGTGACGTTCTGGCCGGACTGGGACCACTTGGCCGACCAGCCGGACACCACCTTCTGGGCGCTGTTCGGGAAGGTGAACCCGAGGTTCCAGGTGCTCAGCGGGTCACCGAGGTTCTTGATGGTGACGGTGCCGGTGAAGCCACCCGGCCAGTCGCTGGTGGTGTAGTCCACCTGACACTGCGTCGCGGCCTGCGCCGCGGTGACCGGGAGGGTCACCAGTCCGCCCGCGACCAGGACGCTCGCGCCGGTCAGCGCGATCGCCCGGTTTCGGCCGGACAGCCTTCTCCACACATTCATGCCACTGATCTCCTTGGGCGAGACCGGATCCGCGTACGGCCCGGCGGAATGGCCCGCTGGCCGTCCGAGTGACGGACGACCGTCGGCACCACGGGGGTGTATTTCGGGGGATGCCCGACCCGGACGGTCGGACGGGTGGTGGTGGTGACGCGACCGGCGCGACGGCCGGCCGGACTGCCCGATGTCGTCCGGTGGACCCGGCTGCCCTCGACATCTGACCTCGCGGTGTGGCTCCCCGAACCGCGTGCAGCGATTCTTACATGGGAGCGCTTCCATGGCAATGGCTCGATACTTCCCGGACACCTGCCGGTGACCGGACAGCAAGGCACGACCACGTCGGCGCTCCCCCATCAACCCCGGAACCCGCTGGTCAGGCCCGTCGCGCCGGCAACGACCCCAGAGTCACCACGCGGGGCGGAAGCCCGCCATATTGTCGCGTAGCACTCCTATGCGCCTTACCCTCCGTAAACTCCAATACGCGAATCTTTCCCCGGATAAGTCATGAATCGGTCTAACGTCGGACGTAGCTCGACTGTCGTCGGGCTCAGGACGAACAGGGATGGAGTGACGCAAGTCATGGCTAACAAGATGCTCGGGAAGGTCGTCGCGGGTGCCGCCCTCGGCGGCGCGTCCCTGCTGGTGTTCAGCCCCGCGATGGCGTACGCGGACGGCCACCACAGCGAGGACGAAGGCAAGGTCTTCGCGAAGCCGCACGCCGTGCGTGCCGGCGACGAGGTCAAGCTGCTCGAGATCTGCCCGGAGGCGCAGGAACACGCCTTCGTCTGGTCCAAGGTCACCGGGAAGGTCAAGCTCCACCCGGCGCGCGAGGACCGCGGCGAGGAGCACGGCGGCTGGAAGGGCGAGGAGGACGCCGACCAGGGTCCCGACGGCAAGGACCGGCACGGCTGGAAGGGCGAGGAGGACGCCGACCAGGGCCCCGACGGCAAGGACCGGCACGGCCGTGAGGAAGAGGGCCGCGGCGAGGAGCAGGGCAAGGACGAGCACGGCAAGGGTGACGAGCAGGGCAAGGACGAGCACGGCAAGGACGAGCACGGCAAGGGTGACGAGCAGGGCAAGGACGAGCACGGCAAGGGCGAGGAGCAGGGCAAGGACGAGCACGGCGGCCAGCCGCCCGCGCCCGGCGGCAAGGGCGGCGGCATGGCGGCCGACGCCGGCAACGACTGGGCGGGCCACGACGAGGCCGACCAGGCCGACGAGTACGGCAAGGACGGCAAGATGCGCCACGGCTCCGAGTACGGCGAGGAGTCCGGGTACGGCGCGAAGAAGGGCTACGAGTCCGAGTACGGCGCGAAGAAGGACTACGAGTCCGAGTACGGCTCGACGAAGGGCCACGAGTACGGCCAGGAGGACAAGTACGGCTCGATGAAGGGCCACGGGTCCGAGTACGGCCACGGGTCCGAGTACGGCCACGGGTCCGAGTACGGCCACGGGTCCGAGTACGGCCAGGAGAGCGAGTACGGCCAGTACTCGAAGAAGGGCCACGGGCAGTACGGCACGGACGAGGAGTACGGCCGCGGCAAGGACGAGAGCGGCTGGGAGCACCAGAAGGACTTCGTCTACTACGGCGAGGCCCACGTCTCCGAGGACGCCCGCCCGGGCACGTACGAGCTCAAGGGCTCGTGCGGCGAGGGCGAGCTGGTCGTCCTGCCCAGGGGTCACGTCGACGGCGGTGACGGTGGCATGACCACCACCAGCACCGACCGCAGCATGGCCGCCGGCGGGGCGGGCATGGTCGGCGCGGCCGCCCTGGGCGGCATCGTGCTGATGCGTCGGCGCCGGGCCAATGGGCTCGTCTGACCTGACGGCGACACCGGCCGGCGGCCGTCACGGGAGACCGTGGCGCGCCGCCGGCGCGGCCGTCGTCGTCCTGCTCGCCATGGCGGGCTCCGGCATGATCGGTGCGTCCGTCCGCACCGTGCCGCCGCCCCGCCCGCCCCAGCCGCTCGCCCAGGCCGGACCGGCCGACCCGGTCACCACCGCGCCGGAGAGCGCCGACGGCACCGACCCGGAGGCCGCCGACGAGGCGCCCGCCGAGAACCCGGCGACGGACGCCGCCACCCCGGACACCGCCCCCGCCGGACTGCCCCGGTCCACCCCGACGACCATCTCGATCCCCCGGATCGGCGTGCAGGCCGAGATCATGTCGCTCGGCACCAACCCCGACGGCACCGTCCAGGTCCCCCCGCTGGACCAGGCCCAGCGGGCCGGCTGGTACTCCCCCGGCGCCAGCCCCGGCGAGGTCGGCAACGCCGTCATCGTCGGCCACGTCGACTCGGCCAAGCTCGGGCCGGCGGTCTTCTTCAACCTCGGCTCGCTGAAGCAGGGCGACACGATCACGGTCGGCCGGGAGGACGGGTCCCAGGCCACCTTCACCGTCGACGAGGTCAGGTCGTACCCGAAGACGGCGTTCCCCACCGAGCTGGTCTACGGTCCCGCGGACAAGCCGGGCCTGCGGGTGGTGACCTGCGGTGGCGTCTTCGACCGGTCCGCCGGCAGCTACCTGAACAACATCGTCGTCTACGCCACCCTCGCCCCGTGAGGTGACCACACGGCGCGGCCCGGCGGTCGGTTCCCCGACCGCCGGGCCGCGCCGGCGTCTCCGTGCGGGTCAGGCCGCGGCGGAGGTCCGCACCAGGGTACGGATCTGCCGCAGCAGCACCGACAGGGCGGCCAGGTCCGCCCGGGACTCGTCGAACTCCCCCATCGCCCGGTGGGCCCGGTGGATCGAGGTGGCGTTCGCCTGCTCCCACTCCTGCACCCGCTCGTGCGGCGGCAGGCTGTCCGCCGTGGAGTCGAGGACCTCCGCGGTGAGCGCGGCCAGCGCGGCGTACAGGTCGTAGCGCAGCGCCATCCGGGCCAGCGTCTGCCAGCGGTCCTCCCGCGGCAGCAGGGAGATCTTCGACAGCAGCGAGTCCACCCGGAACCGGTCCGACAGCACGAAGTAGACCCCGGCCACCTCGTTGACGTCCCGGCCGGTGGCCTGCGCGGTCTCCACCACGTCGAGCAGACCGAAGCTGTACATCAGCCGGGTCGCCTGCTCGGCCAGCTCCCGCGGCAGCCCCTTGGCGGTCATCGCGTCGATGTGGGCGACGATCGCCTCCCGCTCGCTGCCGTAGAAGAGGTTCTCCAGACCGGGCAGCAGGCGGGCGACGCCGTCCCGCAGCCGGCGGATCTCCGTCGGGACGTCGATCGGCGAGCGCCGGTTGGTCACCAGCCAACGCACAGCGCGGTCGAGCAGCCGCCGGGTGTCCAGGTAGACGTTCGTCTGCAACTCCGGCGAGACCCGGTTGTCCAGCGCCTCGACCGCGTCCCAGAGGTCCCGCAGCCCGAACACCTCGCTGACCACCACGTAGGCGCGGAGCACGTCCGCCGCCGAGGCGGCCGTCTCCTCGACCACCCGGAAGACGAACGAGATGCCGCCCCGGTTGATCACCTCGTTGACCAGCACGGTGGTGACGATGTCCCGGCGCAGCCGGTGCTGACCCATCCGGTCGGCGAACCGCTCGCGCAGCGGCGTCGGGAAGTAGTTGACCAGGATGTCGGCCGTCCACTCCTCGTCGGCCAGCCCCTCGCCCACGATCTCCCGCTCCAGCACGATCTTGACGTACGCCAGCAGCACCGCGAACTCGGGCGCGGTCAGTCCGGACTCGGTCCGGACCGCCAACTCCTCGTCCGGCGGCAGCGCCTCCAGCGCCCGGTCGAGCTGGCCCGCCCGCTCCAGCTCGTTGATCATCCGGCGGTGCACCGGGAGCAGCGAGGCGGCCTGCGCCTGGGCGTTGTTGATCGCCCGGGCCTGGTCGTAGTTGTCCCGCAGCACCAGCTCGGCGACCTCGTCGGTCATCTGGGCCAGCAACTCGTCCCGCTGCGGCACGTCCAGCGCCCCGTCGGCGACCGCCGTGTTCAGCAGGATCTTGATGTTCACCTCGTGGTCGGAGCAGTCCACCCCGGCCGCGTTGTCGATGAAGTCGGTGTAGATCCGGCCGCCGGTCAACGCGTACTCGATCCGGCCGAGCTGCGTGCAGCCCAGGTTGCCGCCCTCGCCGACCACCCGGCAGCGCAGGCTCTTGCCGTCCACCCGGATCGCGTCGTTGGACTTGTCCCCCACCTCGGCGTTGGTCTGCGTCGACGCCTTCACGTAGGTGCCGATGCCGCCGTTCCAGAACAGGTCCACCGGTGCGGTCAGGATCGCCTTCATCAGCTCCTGCGGCGAGAGCTGCGCGACGTCGTCGTCCAGCCCGATCGCCGCCCGGACCTGCGGGGTGAGCGGAATCGACTTCGCGGTACGCGGGAAGATCCCGCCGCCGGCCGAGATCAGCTCCGGGTTGTAGTCCTCCCAGGACGACCGGGGCAGGTCGAACAGCCGCTTCCGCTCGGCGTACGAGGTGGCGGCGTCCGGCTCCGGGTCCAGGAAGATGTGCCGGTGGTCGAAGGCCGCCACCAGTCGGATGTGCTCCGACAGCAGCATCCCGTTGCCGAACACGTCACCGGACATGTCGCCGACACCGACCACGGTGAAGTCCTGGGTCTGGGTGTCGTGCCCCAGCTCCCGGAAGTGCCGCTTCACCGACTCCCACGCGCCCCGGGCGGTGATGCCCATCCGCTTGTGGTCGTAACCGGCCGAGCCGCCGGAGGCGAACGCGTCACCCAGCCAGAACTGGTGCGCGGCGGAGATCTCGTTGGCGATGTCGGAGAACGTCGCGGTGCCCTTGTCCGCCGCCACCACCAGGTACGGGTCGTCCGCGTCGTGCCGGACCACGTCGTCCGGCGGCACGATCTCGCCGCCGACGATGTTGTCGGTGACGTCGAGCAGCGCGCCGACGAACTCCTTGTAGCAGGCCACCGCCTCGTCCCGGTCGCCCGGCTTCTGCTTCAGCACGAAGCCGCCCTTGGCGCCCACCGGCACGATCACGGCGTTCTTCACCATCTGCGCCTTGACCAGGCCGAGCACCTCGGTACGGAAGTCCTCCCGCCGGTCGGACCAGCGCAGCCCACCCCGGGCCACCGGCCCGAAGCGCAGGTGCACACCCTCGAACCGGGGCGAGTACACGAAGATCTCGAACTTGGGGCGCGGCGCCGGCAGGTCCGGGATCGCCTGCGGGTCCAGCTTGAACGCCACGTACGGCTTCGGTCGCCCGCCGACCGGCTTCTGGTAGAAGCTGGTCCGCAGGGTGGCCTGGATCAACGTCAGGTACGACCGCAGGATCCGGTCCTGGTCCAGGCTGGCCACGTCGTCCAGCGCCTCGCCGATCGCGGTGACCAGCTCGCCGCTGCGCTGCCGGCGCTCGTCCAGGGTGGCCGCGCCGGGCGCGAACCGGACCTCGAAGAGCTCCACCAGCAGCCCCGCGATCCGCGGGTACGCGATGAAGGTCTGCTCCATGTAGTCCTGGGAGAAGACCGTGCCGGTCTGGCGCAGGTACTTCGCGTACGCCCGCAGCACCACCGCCTGCCGCCAGGTCAGCCCGGCGCGCAGGACCAGCTCGTTGAAGCCGTCCACCTCGGCCTCGCCGCGCCACGCCGCCGCGAACGCGTTCTCCACGTGCGGGCGCACCTCGGCCAGCTCCTGGTGCCCCTCCGGCAGGCGCAGCCCGAAGTCGTAGAGGAAGACCCGGCCGTCGATCCGGTCCACCTCGTACGGGTGCTCGTCGACCACCCGGACGCCGAGGGAGTGCAGCACCGGCAGCACGGCGGAGAGCATCATCGGCTCGCCGTACCGGTAGACCTTGAACCGGACGTCCATCGTCTCGTCGACGTCGGCCTCGCCGGCCCGGGCGGTCCGGGGCGCCAGCTGCTTGCGGAACAGGTGCATCTCGAGCTGGCCGGACTCCTCCAGCAGCTCCAGCTTGGCCAGGTCCTTCATCGCCTCGTACGGCGTGTGCCCGTCCTTGTAGCCCTCCGGGAACGCGTCGGCGTACCGGGCGAACAGGTGCTTGGCCTGCTCGTCACCGAGCTTGCGCTCCAGCACCAGCCGGTAGTCGTCGTCCCAGAGCCGGGTGGCGTCCGCCAGCTCCTCGGCGAGCAGGTCGGCGTCGATGTCGCCGGGCGGGTTGGTCGGGTCGGTCCGGACGATGAAGTGCACCCGGGCGAGCATCGACTCGGTGACCCGGGTGGTGTAGTCGACCCCGACGCCGTTCAGCTCGCGCAGCAGGATGTCCTGCATCCGCAGCCGGTTCTGGGTGGTGAACCGGTCCCGGGGCAGATAGATCAGGCAGGAGATGAACCGCCCGTACGCGTCCCGCCGCAGGAACACCCGCAGCTGCCGGCGCCCCGCCATCCGCAGCACGCCGATCACCGCGTGGTACAGGTCGTCGGTCTTGATCTGGAACAGCTCGTCGCGCGGGTAGGTCTCCAGGATCTGGAGCAGGTCCTTGCCGGAGTGGCTGCGCAGGCTCAGGCCCGAGCGGTCCAGCACCTCGGCGACCTTCCGCCGGACCACCGGCAGCTCCTGCACGCTGGTCCGGTAGGCCGCGGTGGAGAAGAGACCCAGGAAGCGCCGCTCCCCGACCACCTCGCCGGCCTCGTTGAAGATCTTGAAGCCGATGTAGTCCAGGTAGGCCGACCGGTGCACGGTGGCCCGGGAGTTGGCCTTGGTGATGATGAGCAGGCGCTTCTCCAGCACCCGCTCGTGCGCCTCCGGCGTCATCGAGCTCAGCGCCCGCGCCTCCGGCGAGTCGGACCGCAGGATGCCCAGCCCGGTGCCGAGCACCGCCTCCAACGCCTGGCCACCGGCCGCCCGGTCGGTGTCGACCAGCCGGTACTCCCGGTAACCGAGGAAGGTGAAGTGGTCGTGCGCCAGCCAGCGCAGCAGCTCGACCGAGTCGGTGATGTCCTTCTCCGGCACCGGCGGACGGTTGTCCGACGTCCGGGCGGCGGCCAGCTCGTCGGCGAGCGCCAGGGCGCGCTGCCGCATCTTCGGCCAGTCCTCCACGGCCTCGCGGACGTCGGTGAGCACCCGCTGGAGTTCGCGGCGCACCTTCTCCCGCTCGGCCGGGTCCCGGACCGGGTCGATCTCCACCCGCATCCAGCTCTCGACCAGGTCACCGGCGATCGCGTCGTCCGGCTCCACGTCGGCGGAGACCTCGGTCAGTCGACCCAGCGGCTCCCGGCGGACCACCACCAGCGGGTGCACCAGCAGGTGCACGTCGAGGTGGTGCGCGTTGAGCAGCGCGGTCACCGAGTCCACCAGGAACGGCATGTCGTCGGTGACGATCTCGATGACGGTGTGGTGCTGGTCGGCGTGCGGCTCGTGGATCCGCAGCTTCAGCTCGCCCGGTACCCGCTGCTGGGCCAGGTCCCGATGCGCCCGGGCCGCGTCGAGCATCTCCTCGGCGGTGAAGCCGATCAGCTCCTCGTCCGGCGCGAACCGCCAGAACCGGTCCACCAGGGTCGCCGCGTCGTGGTCGTCACCGGCCAGCGCGACGGCCTGGGCCACCAGGCGTTCCGCGTTGGGCACCGGCTCGTCGAGTTCGGCGTCCTCCACGTCGTCGCCCAGCGCCTGTGCTGGCAGACCGAGATCGTAGAGGGTGTCGATACTCGAACCGGTCATCCCGGTCACTCCTGTGTCGAGACGGCCGTAGCCGTCTCCGTCGGTCGCCGAATCGAAGCTGTCGTCCCGGCCGGTGTCAGCCTGCCGGAGGTCGGGTCCCGGTTTGATCGCCGGACGCCGGTCCATCGGTGCCACTCCCCTCGACCCACCGCGTTGTGGGTCACTCTGCCGCCCAGCCTAGGCCTGCCGCTCTGTCCGTTCGTCGGCGGACCACTGGCCGGACGTCCGGATCGGGACTTTGTCCTTTCACCCGTTGCGGGTCCGAGGTCGGCCGGTCGCGGAGTACCCCGCCGGGATGTTCATCACACTGGCCCCGGCCCCTCTTTCCGCACGTCGAGCCCGTGGCGGGGCGGTGCGGGGGCCGGCGGCGTACTAGCGTGCAGGGCAGTTTCGCACCGGAGGGACCGTTTCATGCCCCTGTCGTACCCCGTTCGTGGCCGCTTCTCCCCTTCCCGCCGGGGACTGGCGGCGCTGACCGCCACCGTGCTGGCCGCCGGCGCGCTGACCGGGTGCTCCGGCGAGGACGGCCCGGAGAAGAGCGTCGACGCGTTCCTGGCCGGCTGGCACTCGGGCGACCTCCAGGCGGTCGGCTTCATCGACCCGACCGGGGCCCGGGTGCCGGCCGCCGAGGTGGCGAAGAAGCTCCGGGCGCTCTCCGGCGAGCTGGCGGCCACCCCGCCGGCCCTGACCCGCCGCGGCGACGCCACGATCACCGCTGACATCGCGACCGCCAAGGTCGAGGTCGCCTGGGCGCTGCCCGGAAAGACCCGCTGGGCGTACGAACGGCCGGTGCGCCTCAAGCGCGGCAAGGACGACCAGTGGCAGGTGATCTGGGAGCCGCAGATCGTCCAGGAGAAGCTGGAGGAGGGCGACCGGCTGGCCCTGCGCCGGCAACCCGGCACCCGGGCCGGGATCCTGGACGGCGCGGGCAACCCGGTCGTCGCCCCCCGCCCGGTGGTCCGGGTCGGCGTCCAGCCGAGCGAGGTCACCGACGTCAAGGGGCTCAGTCGGCAGCTGGGTGCCGCGTTCGCGGCGGTCAAGCCGGCGCTCACCCCACCCGTCGACCTGTCGGACCTGCCCAAGCGCGTCAGCGAGGCCGAACCGGGCGACTTCGTCGAGGTGGTGACGCTGCGCGAGGAGGCGTACCGCCAGATCAAGTCGCGGATCTACGACCTGCCGGGCACCAAGTTCCAGGCCGACACGCTGGACCTCGCGCCGACCCGGGAGTTCGCCCGGGCGCTGCTCGGCTCCGTCGACCCCGCCCAGGCCGACGACCTGAAGGCCCACCCCGACCGCTACGTCGCCGGTGACCTGGTCGGCCACGGCGGCCTCCAGGGCCGCTACGACGACCGTCTGCGCGGCGCACCCGGGCTCACCGTGGTCACCGAACGCCCCAAGCCCGGCGAGCCCGGGACGGCGACCGGCACGGAGGTGTTCCGCAGCGCGCCGCAGCCCGGCCAGCCGCTGAAGACCACCCTCGACGTGGCCACCCAGAACGCCGCCGACGCGGCGCTGCGCGGGGAGCAGCACCGCTCCGCCCTGGTGGCCGTCCGGGTCGGTGACGGCGCGGTGCTCGCCGCCGCCAACGGTCCCGGCCCCGCCGGGGAGAACCTGGCGTTCACCGCCCAGGTGCCGCCCGGCTCGACGTTCAAGGTGGTCAGCGCGCTGGGGCTGCTGGACCGGGGCGCGGTGACCGCCGACGCGACCGTCGCCTGTCCGAAGACGTTCGTCGTGGACGGCCGCTCGTTCAAGAACTCGGACGACTTCGTCCTCGGGCCGGTGCCGTTCCGCACCGACTTCGCGAAGTCCTGCAACACCGCGTTCGCCTCGCTGGCACCGAAGCTCGGCCCGGACGGGCTGGCCGGCACCGGCCGTACCCTCGGTCTGGAGGCGACCTGGGACCTCGGCGTGGACGTCTTCACCGGGAAGGTCTCCACCGGCGGCTCCGCCACCGAGCAGGCCGCCGCCGCGATCGGCCAGGGCACCACCGTGGTCAGTCCGCTCGCCATGGCCGGCGCCACCGCCGCGGTCGCCCGGGGCCACTGGGAGCAGCCGAAGCTGGTGCTCGACCCGGCCCCGCAGCAGCCGGCCCCGGCCGGGCCGCCACTCAAGCCGGAGTCCGTCGCGGCGCTGAAGACCATGATGCGCGAGGTGGTCACCGCCGGCACCGGCAGCGCGCTGAAGGACGTCCCCGGCCAGCCGGTGTACGGCAAGACCGGCACCGCCGAGTACGACAACAACCCGGCGCACACCCACGCCTGGTTCGTCGGCTGGCAGGGCGACGTGGTGTTCGCGGTCTTCGTCGAGCAGGGCGGCTCCAGCGCGGTCAGCGCGGTCCCCATCGCCGAGCGCTTCCTCCGCGCCCTCCCGCCCCGCTGACCCGCAGACCCGCACGCCCAGGAAGCGCAAGATCGCGCTCGATCGTGGAAGTGGTGGCCTCGTCGTGGCAGCGAGGGAACAATTTCCAGGATCGAGCGCGATCTTTGTGGGGCGGGGGCGCTCGACGCTCAGGCGATGTCGAGGCCGGGCTTCGACGGGGTCGCGTCGTCGGTGGGGGCGGTCGCCTCGTCCGCAACGGGCACCCGGCGCAGCAGACCCGGTCCGACCGACGCGGCGGGTTCGTCCGACCCGGTCTGCGCCTCGCCGGAAACCCGGCGCAGCAGACCCGGCCCGACCGACGCCGAGGGATCCTCGTCCGGCGCCCGGCGCAGCAGACCCGGCCCGACCGACGCCGAGGGATCCTCGTCCGGCGCCCGGCGCAGCAGACCCGGCCCGGCCGACGCCGGCGGGCCGACGGGCTCGGCCGCCTCGGGCAGCGCCTCCGCGCCCCTCGGGGCGAGCAGGCCGGGACCGGCCTCGGTCGACGGCAACGGGCCGCCCCGCTCCCCGTTGTCCGACGGAGCCGGATCGGAAACCGGGGCACCCCCGGGGACCGGAGCGACCGCGGGGACCGGAGCGACCGCGGGGACCGGAGCGACCGCGGGGACCGGAGCGACCGCCGGCAGGACCGGGCGCTCGGCCGGGCGCCCGTTGCCCCGCCGGGGTGAGGGCGCGGCCGGCAGCAGCCGGGGCGGTACGGCGGTCGGCGCGGAGACCGGGGCGAGTCCGGCCACCACGGTGTTGACGATCTCGGCCGCGTACGAGCCGTCGGGGTCGTAGTCGGGGTCGAAGACGGTGAGCTCGACGCCGAGGCAGTGCGGGGTGTCCACCAGGCCGGCGAGCAGGATCTCCAGCTCGGCGAAGGCGATGCCGCCCGGGTCCGGGGCGTCGACCGCCGGCATGACCGCCGGGTCGAGCACGTCCACGTCGATGTGCACCCAGTAGCCGGCGCAGTCGGCGAGCTGCTCGTGCGCCCACTGGGCGGTCCGCGCGGCCCCCTCGGCACGCAGCGCCGGCACCGGCCGGGTGGTGATCCCGGCGGCCTGGAGGTCGAGGCGGTACTCGTCCTGGGCCCGGATGCCGAGGACCACCACGTCGACGTCGCGGAAGTAGGGGCGGCGCCCCTCGATGGCGGCCAGGTCCGCCTGGCCCCGCCCGGTCACCAGGGCCAGGTCCTCCCCCGCCGCGGCACCCACGTACGAGGCGTTGCCGGGGTGCCGGAAGTCGGAGTGGCCGTCGACGAAGACCAGCCCGATCCGGCCGCCGACGGCCTCGCCGAGCCGGTGCATGGCCAGTGCCGAGCCGAGCAGCACCGAGCAGTCACCGCCGAGCACCAGCGGGAACTCCCCGCGGTCGATGATGGCGCCGATCCGGTCGGCCAACGTGACCGAGTAGTCGGAGATCTCCCGGGCGTGGCAGACGCCGTCGCCGGGGCGCCAGTCACCGGGGTCGTACCGGGGTGGGGTGAGGCAGCCGGCGTCGCGGGCCCGCAGCCGGGCGAGCAGCTCGTGGTCGCGCAGCGCGCCCGGGGCCTTGGCGCAGCCGGGCACCGAGGTGGCGGTGGGTGGCCGCAGGCCGAGGTTCGTCGGCGCGTCGAGGACGGCGATCCGGCGCATCATGGGCTCCCGTCCTCGATGGTGGGCGGGCCGGCCGGAACGCCGGCCCGCGCTGGCGTGCGTGGACTCAGAACAGGGCGCTGGCCAGGGCCCGACGCGCCGAGGCGACGGCGGGGTCCTCCGGTCCGGCGATGGTGAAGAGGCTGACCAGGTGCTGGCGTACCTTTTCCCGGTCGTCTCCGGCGGTCCGCCGGACCAGGCCGACGAGCCGGCGGTAGGCCTGCTCGGCCATGCCGCTGAGCACCTCGATGTCGGCGGCGAGGAGCTGCGCCTCGACGTCGTCGGGGGCGCCCTCGGCGGCGGTGAGCGCGGCCTGCGGGTCGGCGCCGGCGACCCGGCGGGCCAGGCCGACCTGGGCGAGGCCGGCCTCGGCCGCCGCGTCCGCCGGGGTCTCGGCCAGGATCTTCCGGTACGCCCGCTCGGCGGCCTCCAGGTCGCCGCTCATCAGCGCGTCGTCGGCCTCGTCGAGGCGGGGGTCCTCCGGCTCGGCCACGGCGACACCGCCGGCCTTGAGCACCGCGCCGATCCACTGGCGCAGCTGGGCCTCCGGCACCACGCCGGAGAAGGCGTCGATCGGCTGCCCGCCGACCACCGCGTAGACCATCGGGATGCCCTGCACCCGGAACATCTGGGCGATCCGCGGGTTGGCGTCCACGTCGACCTTGGCCAGCACCCACGCGCCGTCGCCCTCGGCGGCGAGCCGCTCCAGCACCGGGGAGAGCTGCTTGCACGGCTCGCACCACTCGGCCCAGAAGTCCACGATCACCGGGGTGCTGAGGGATCGCTCCAGCACCTCCGACTGGAATGTCGCTTCGGAGACGTCGATCACGGCCACCCCGCCGCCGCCTGTGGGGGCACCCGGAAGGCCGGTGGGCGGCCCGGACTGGGTCGGTGTGGTGGGACGGGCGGGGGCCGGAGTGCTGCGCAGCGCGCTGAGGTCGACCGCGCCGCGGGTGAAGATCGACGAGGTGATCCGTGGGTCGCTCATGGTTACCTAGTCTCGCACGTGTCCCGCTCAACTCAGATCAACCGCGACGGCGACAGTTGCAACTCTCACGCCTGGCCAGGACGCGGAAAGGGGCCCCTCGTCGCCGAGGGGCCCCTGCCGACCGTCAGAAGCGGGCGGGCTCGCGGTAGACGCCCCACTCGGCGCGCAGCGCGTCGCAGATCTCGCCGAGGGTGGCCTCGGCGCGGACCGCGTCGAGCATGGCGGGGATCATGTTGCCGTCGGTCCGGCCGACCTCGACCATCCGGGCGACGGCGGCCTTGACCGCCGCGTCGTCCCGGGCGGTCTTGCGCTCGGCGAGCACCCGGCGCTGCTCCAGCTCCACCTCGTGCGAGATGCGCAGGATCTCCAGGTCCTTGGCGAGGGTGCCGGTGTGGCAGTTGACGCCGACGATCCGCTTGTCGCCCTTCTCCAGCGCCTGCTGGTAGACGAAGGCGGACTCGGCGATGTGGCCGGTGAACCAGCCGTCCTCGATGCCGCGCAGGATGCCCGAGGTCATCGGGCCGATCTGGTGCGGGCCCTCGCCGCCGAGCTGGCGGATCCGGGCGAAGATCTCCTCCGCCTCGGCCTCGATCTTGTCGGTGAGCGCCTCGACGTACCAGGAGCCGCCGAGCGGGTCGGCCACGTTGACCACCCCGGTCTCCTCCATCAGCACCTGCTGGGTACGCAGGGCGATCTCGGCGGACTCGTCGGTGGGCAGGGCGAGGGTCTCGTCCAGGGCGTTGGTGTGCAGCGAGTTGGTCCCGCCGAGCACCGCGGCGAGCGCCTCGACGGCGGTCCGGACCACGTTGTTGACCGGCTGCTGAGCGGTCAGCGACACCCCGGCGGTCTGCGTGTGGAACCGCAGCCAGAGCGCCTTCTCGCTGGTGGCGCCGTACTCGTCGCGCAGCCAGCGGGCCCAGATCCGGCGGGCGGCGCGGAACTTGGCGATCTCCTCGAAGAAGTCCACGTGGGAGTCGAAGAAGAAGCTCAGGCCGGGGGCGAAGACGTTGACGTCCAGCCCGCGCGAGAGCCCCAGCTCGACATAGCCGAACCCGTCGGCCAGGGTGTACGCCAGCTCCTGCGCGGCGGTCGAGCCGGCCTCGCGGATGTGGTAGCCGGAGACCGAGAGCGGCTTGTAGCGCGGGATCTCGGCGGCGCAGTACTCCATCAGGTCGCCGATGAGGCGCAGGTGCGGCTCGGGGTCGAAGAGCCACTCCTTCTGCGCGATGTACTCCTTGAAGATGTCGGTCTGCAGCGTGCCGTCCAGCCTGGACAGGTCGACGCCCTGCCGCTCGGCGGCGACCAGGTACATGCAGAAGACCGGCACGGCCGGACCGGAGATGGTCATCGAGGTGGTCACGCCGGCCAGGTCGATGCCGTCGAAGAGCACCTCCATGTCGGCGGCCGAGTCGATGGCCACGCCGCAGTGCCCGACCTCACCGAGCGCCTGCGGGTCGTCGGAGTCGCGGCCCATCAGCGTCGGCATGTCGAAGGCGACGGAGAGCCCGCCACCACCGGCGCCGAGGATCATCTTGTAGCGCTCGTTGGTCTGCTGGGCGTTGCCGAAGCCGGCGAACTGCCGGATGGTCCAGGTCCGCCCGCGGTAGCCGGTCGGGTAGAGCCCCCGGGTGTACGGGAACTCGCCCGGCCAGCCGATCCGCTCGAAGCCCGGGTAGGCGGTGCCCTCCGGCGGCCCGTACACCGGCTCCACCGGCATTCCGGACAGGGTGGTGAAGTCCGCGTCGCGCTTGCGGGCGGCGTCGTAGCGGGCCTGCCAGCGTGCCCGTCCGGCGGCGATCTCGTCGGCGTTCATCCGCGGAGCTCCTCCTCGAGTCCTCGACTGAAGACCGAGTGTAGAACGGCTGCCTGAACGATCGCTAAGGAAGTTCGTACCCGCCGGTAACCAGGGTCAGGCCGAGGGCACCGCCGGACCGCCCAGGGCCACGTCGTCCACCCGGATGTTGATCTCGTCGACCCGCAGCCCGTACGCCTCGACCGCCGAGGTCACCGCGGCCCGGACCCCGTCGGTCACCTCGGGCACCGGCCGACCACCGGAGATGACCAGCACCAGGTTGATCACGGCTGCCCCGTCGGTGACGTGCGCCGAGCAGCCCCGCGTCGCGTCGCCCACCTGGTCCAGCCCGACCCGGTCCAGCACCGCGTTGAAGAACCGGGCCACGTCGCCGCCCAGCTCGGCCACCCCGGGCACCGACTTCGCGGCGGCCACCGCGATCTTCTCCACCACCTCGTCGGAGACGTGCGTCGCGCCGCCCGCCACCGCGCTCGGCACCACCGACAACTCCTGGGTCGCCTCGTCCGCCATGCTCTCCCCACAACGTCGCACCGCCCCACGGGTCCCGTGAGGCGGTGCGAGCGTACTAGGTGGACGGCGCGTTCAGGAGCCGAGCTGCGCCAGCAGTTCGTCGGCCGCCGCGTACGGGTCGAGCGCCCCCTGCGCCACCTTGGCGGCGAGCGTCGACAGCTCCGTACCGTCGCGCAGCGAACCGATCCGGGCGCGCAGCGCGCCGAGCGCGATGGCTTCGATCTCGGCGGCGGCCCGCGTCTGGCGGCGGCGACGCAGCTCGTCGTGCTGCTCCAGCCAGCCGCGGTGCTTGTCGATGGCGGCGGCGATGTCGTCGATGCCCTCGCCCCGGGCGGCGATCGAACGGACCACCTGCGGTCGCCACTCCCCCGGGCCGCGCTCACCCAGCGCGATCATGCCCTGGATGTCGCGGACGGTGGCGTCGGCGCCGTCCCGGTCGGCCTTGTTGACCACGAAGACGTCCGCGATCTCCAGGATGCCCGCCTTGACCGCCTGGATCGCGTCGCCCATGCCGGGGGCGAGCAGCACCAGCGTGGTGTCCGCGAGGGAGGCCACCTCGACCTCCGCCTGGCCCACGCCGACGGTCTCCACCAGCACCACGTCACAGCCGGCGCCCTCCAGCACCCGGACCGCCTGCGGCGTCGCCGCGGAGAGCCCGCCGAGGTGACCCCGGCTGGACATCGAGCGGATGTAGACGCCCGGGTCGGTGGCGTGGTCCTGCATCCGGACCCGGTCGCCGAGGATCGCCCCGCCGGTGAACGGGCTGGACGGGTCGATGGCCAGCACCCCGACCCGGTGGCCGCGCGCCCGCAGCGCCCGGACCAGCTCGTTGGTGGTGGTGGACTTGCCCACGCCCGGCGAGCCGGTCAACCCGACCACCTGGGCCTGCCCGGCGTACGGCGCGAGGGCCGCCGCGACCTGCGGCAGCACCTCGTCGCCGGACTCGACCAGGGTGATCAGCCGGGCCACCGCGCGGGGGTCACCCTCGCGGGCCCGTTCCACCAGCATGGGTACGTCCCGACTGCGGCGCACCGAACCGGTGGCCGCGGTCGGGGCGTGGTCGACCGCTTCGCTCACTGCACCACTCTCACTCAGGACGCCGAGGCTCGCCGGGCGGGGTCGTCACTCGGTCTCGGCACCGGTGGGCACGTGGATGATCAGGGCGTCGCCCTGGCCGCCGCCACCGCAGAGCGCCGCCGCGCCGGTGCCGCCGCCGCGCCGCTTCAGCTCGAGCGCGAGGGTGAGCACCAGCCGGGCGCCGGACATCCCGATCGGGTGGCCGAGCGCGATCGCGCCGCCGTTGACGTTGATCTTGTCGGTGCTGACCCCGAGGTCCCGCGCGGACTGGATGCCGACCTGCGCGAAGGCCTCGTTGATCTCGATCAGGTCGAGGTCGCCGACGCTCAGGCCGCCCTTCTTGAGGGCGTGCTGGATGGCGTTGGACGGCTGCGAGTGCAGGGAGTTGTCCGGGCCGGCCACGTTGCCGTGGGCACCGATCTCGGCGAGCCAGGTCAGCCCCAGCTCCTTGGCCTTCGCCTTGCTCATCACGACCACCGCGGCGGCGCCGTCGGAGATCGGCGAGGAGCTGCCGGCGGTGATGGTGCCGTCCTTGGTGAAGGCCGGCCGCAGCCTGCCCAGCGACTCGGTGGTGGTGTCCGGCCGGATGCCCTCGTCCTCGCTGATCGCCAGCGGGTCGCCCTTGCGCTGCGGGATGATCACCGGGGTGATCTCGTCGGCGAAGTGGCCGTTCTTCTGGGCCGCGGCGGCGCGCTGGTGGCTGGCGGCGGAGAAGGCGTCCTGCTCCTCGCGGGTGATGCCGTGCTTCGCCCCGAGCCGCTCGGTGGACTCGCCCATCGAGCAGCAGTCCCAGGCGTCGGTGAGCCCGTCGAGGGCCATGTGGTCCTTGATCGTGACGTCGCCGTACTTGTAGCCGGTGCGCTGGCCGAGCAGCAGGTGCGGGGCGTTGGTCATCGACTCCATGCCGCCGGCCACCACGATGTCGAACTCGCCGGCCCGGATGAGCTGGTCGGCCAGGGCGATCGCGTCCAGGCCGGAGAGGCAGACCTTGTTGATGGTCAGCGCCGGCACGGACATCGGGATGCCCGCCTCGACGGCCGCCTGACGGGCCGGGATCTGGCCGGTGCCGGCCTGGAGCACCTGGCCCATGATCACGTACTGGACCTGCTCCGGGGCGACGCCCGCCCGCTCGAGCGCGGCCTTGATGGCCACCCCGCCGAGCTTGGTCGCCGGGAGGTCCTTGAGGTTGCCGAGCAGGCGCCCCATGGGGGTCCGCGCGCCGCTGACGATCACCGAAGCCATTGCCTGCCTCCGAGGGGGGTGCCGACCTGTACGCCTTAACGATTGTTCGGTCAGACTAGCGCCATGGCTGAGAACTCCCCCGTCGAGCCCGCTGCGGACTACGTCACAGACATCGGGCTGCGCCGCATCGACCACGTCGGGATCGCCGTGGCCGACCTGGACGCCGCGATCGACTTCTACCACCGCACCTTCGGGATGCGCTGCGTGCACACCGAGACCAACGCCGAGCAGGGCGTCCGGGAGGCGATGCTGGCCGTCGGCCCGACCGCGGACGGCGGCTACCTGCAGCTGCTCGCCCCGCTCTCCCCGGAGTCCACCATCGCGAAGTTCCTGGACCGCAACGGTCCGGGGGTCCAGCAGGTCGCGTACACGGTGGCGGACATCGACGCGGCCTGCAAGGCGCTGCGCGACCGGGGCGTCCGGGTGCTCTACGAGACCCCGAAGCGCGGCACCGCCGGCTCCCGGGTCAACTTCGTCCACCCGAAGGACGCCGGTGGCGTCCTGGTCGAACTGGTCGAGCCCGCCGCCGAGGGTCACTGACCGCCTCACCCCACCTCGCGCGCGCAACGGGTGCGTCTCCGGTCGCTCGGACGACCGGGGACGCACCCGTCGGCGTCACCGCCGACCTGGTCGGCGGGCACCCGGGGAGCGGGCGGGACGGACAACTTCCCGAACAGTGGGAAGAGGCGCGGCAGTGCGCGGTTCCGCGTTCCCACGGACAGCTCCACGCATCGGTCGATGCAGTTTTTCACAGAGGACTTCCGGCCCTAGCTACCGTTCAGTAACGTCCGCCCCCACAGGAGCGGCGACCGGTGCGGATGTGTCGATCACCGACATGGCGGTCCCGGCGTACCGGCGCCGACTATGGCAGCACCGCGACCCGCCCGGCGCGGGGTGCGGACGAACGGGAGGTCACCGTGCAGGACATCCTCGAAGCGATCATGGCGGCGGAGGGCTCGGCGCAGCCGGAGCGCGAACTCGCCGGCCTGGCCGGCCTGCCGGTACCGGAGAGCTACCGGGGCGTGGTGGTCCGCGCGGAGGACACCAGGATGTTCGACGGGATGGCCACCCGTGACAAGGACCCCCGCAAGGCGCTGCACGTCCAGGAGGTGCCCACCCCGGAGCTCGCCCCGGGCGAGGCGCTGGTGGCCGTGATGGCCAGCGCCATCAACTACAACACCGTGTGGACCAGCATCTTCGAGCCGATGTCCACCTTCAAGTTCCTCCAGCGCTACGGCCGGCTCTCCGAGCTGACCCGCCGGCACGACCTGCCGTACCACGTGGTCGGGTCGGACGCGGCCGGCGTGGTGCTGCGGACCGGGCCGGGCGTGACCAGGTGGAAGGCCGGCGACGAGGTGGTCGCGCACTGCCTCTCCGTCGAGCTGGAGGACTCGGCCGGCCACGACGACACCATGTTGGACCCGCAGCAGCGGATCTGGGGCTTCGAGACCAACTTCGGCGGCCTCGCCGAGCTCTGCGTCGTCAAGGCCAACCAGCTGATGCCGAAGCCCCGCCACCTGAGCTGGGAGGAGGCGGCCAGCCCGGGGCTGGTCAACTCCACCGCGTACCGGCAGCTGGTCTCGCACCACGGGGCCAACATGAAGCAGGGCGACGTGGTGCTGATCTGGGGCGCCTCCGGCGGCCTCGGCGGCTACGCCACCCAGATGGCGCTCAACGGCGGGGCGATCCCGGTCTGCGTGGTCTCCTCCCCGGAGAAGGCCGAGCTGTGCCGGAAGATGGGCGCCGAGCTGGTCATCGACCGCTCCGCCGAGGGCTTCCGGTTCTGGAAGGACGAGCAGACCCAGGACCAGGACGAGTGGCGCCGCTTCGGCGAGCGGATCCGCGAGCTGACCGGCGGCGAGGACCCGGACATCGTGTTCGAGCACCCGGGCCGGGAGACCTTCGGCGCCAGCGTCTATGTCGCCAAGAAGGGCGGCACCATCGTCACCTGCGCCTCCACCAGCGGCTTCCTGCACCAGTACGACAACCGCTACCTGTGGATGCACCTCAAGCGGATCGTCGGCAGCCACTTCGCCAACTACCACGAGGCCTGGCAGGCCAACCGGCTCGTCGCGCTGGGCCAGATCCACCCGACGGTGTCGAAGACCTATCCGTTGGAGCAGACCGGTCAGGCCGCGTACGAGGTGCACCGCAACGCGCACCAGGGCAAGGTCGGCGTCCGCTGCCTCGCCCCGGCCGACGGCCTCGGCGTGCGGGACACCGAGCTGCGGTCCCGGCACGAAACGGCGATCAACCGGTTCCGGGGCCACTGATCCGACCGGACGATCCCGACGTGACCATTGCGGTGAGCGGGCCAATGCCTTTCCACCGCGCCGGGAGACCATTCGAGTGAGTCGGCGACAAAGGGCCGCGGGGCGTGACCCCGCGGCCCTTTTCCCGCTCACCCCGGGTGACGCCCGACCCGCCCCGGGAGCTGCCAAGATCGCCGTTTGGTCCGGTCCCGTCGCGCGCCCGAGTTGACCATGTAATGAGGACACGAAAGCTCCGTACCGCTCTTGCGAAGCACCCCGGGGGGTCTGGGAGTATGTCCCAATGCCCCAGCAGCAGTCCTCCCCTCTTGCGTTCTTCGATAACGCGAACTCACAGCCCGATTTCACCGTTGGCCTGCGCGGATACAACACCGGCCAGGTCGATGACTTCATCGGTCGGCTGACCGCCGCGCTGACCCAGTCCGAGCAGGCCCGCGCCGAGGCCGAGCAGCGGATGAACGACGCCCAGCGTCGGCTCCGGCAGGCCGAGCAGCGGCAGACCGGGCTGGAGCAGAAGCTCGCCGACACCAACAAGCAGCTCGAGGAGAACAGCCGGCCGACCCTCTCCGGCCTCGGCACCCGCGTCGAGCAGATCCTCCGGCTGGCCGAGGAGCAGGCCAACGACCACCGCAACGAGGCCAAGCGGGAGTCGGAGGGCATCCTCTCCGCCGCCCGCCTCGAGGCGCGCGAGATCACCGACAAGGCGCGCGCCGAGGCGGCCGCGATGAAGGCCACCGCCGAGCGGGAGGCGGGCAACGTCCGCACCACCGCCGAGCGCGAGGCCGCCGAGGTCCGGGTGCAGGCCCGCCGCGAGGCCGACACGCTGCGCGCCGACGCCGACCGCGAGACCAAGCAGCTGCGTACGGTCACCGCGCACGAGGTGGCCGAGCTGAAGTCCACCGTCGAGCGCGAGGTCGCCACGCTGCGCGCCACCGCCGAGCGGGAGATCACCCAGCAGCGGGCGAAGGCCGCCCGGGAGGCCGAGGAGAAGCGCGCCGAGGCGACGAAGCTGCTCACCGACGCCCGCGACAAGCGCGACAAGGACCTGCAGGCCCTGGAGCTGCAGCTCGCCGAGCGGCGGGAGAAGGCCGAGCGCGAGGAGTCGGAGCGGCACGCCGCCCAGGTCGCGCAGACCCAGAAGCTGGTCGGCGAGGCCGAGCAGCGGGCCCGGGCCGCCCAGGAGCGGGCCAAGGAGATCGAGCAGCGGGCCGAGGCGCGCCGGGTCGAGTCCGAGCGCACCGCCAACGAGACGGTCGAGAAGGCCAAGGCGCTGGCCGAGAAGACCCTCGCCGAGGCGAAGGCCGAGTCGCAGCGTCTGCTCAGCGAGGCCCGCACCGAGGCCGAGCTGACCACCCAGGCGGCCCGCCGCGAGGTCGAGGACCTCACCCGGCAGAAGGATGCCGTCACCTCCCAGCTCGGCCAGATGCTCTCCGGTCTCGCCGGCATCGTGCCGGGCGTGCCGGCGGCCGCGGCCAAGCCGGAGCCGGCCAAGGCGGAGGGTGCCGAGAAGCGGGTCGCCGCCGAATCCGCCAGCTGAGCACCACCCGCATCGGGGCATGATCCACGGCGCGGGGTGACACCGGGTGACCGGTGGATCCCCGCGCCGTCATGTGTTCCCCGTCCGTTCCGTCGCATCAGTGAAGTACGTCCCAACAGGGGCGTCCGTATCGCCCCCGCAGAGCCGGATGCGTGTGAGGATGGGGGCATGTCGCACGGCGAGGAACTGTTCGCTCTCGGCGGGGACGTGACCACGGAGCCCAGCTTCGAGTCCGCTCTGCGGGGGTACGAGAAACGACAGGTCGACCGGTACGTCGCTCGTGCGGAGCACGAGATCGCGACCCTGGCGACCGAGCGGGAACAGGCGTACACCCAGATCCACAAGCTGGCCGGGCAGGTCGAGGTGCTGCAACGCGACCTCGCCCAGGTACGCAAGCAGGTGGGCGTGGTGGACCGGGCCTCGTTCCGGCATCTCGGTCCCCGGGTCGAGCAGATCCTCGCCATGGCCGAGGAGCAAGCCGACGACATCCTGGCCGCCGCCAACGAGGAGATCGAGGCCCGCCGGGCCGCCGCCGAGCACATCGTCGCCGAGGCCCGCGAGCAGGCCGCCCAGGCCCTCAAGGACTTCGAGATCGCCCTAGCCGGCCGGCGCGCCGAGGAGGAGCGGCACACCGCCGCCCGCAAGGCCGAGGCCGAGGCCACGCTCAAGGCCGCCCGGGAAGAGGCCGGCAAGCTCCGCAAGGACGCCGGCGACGAGGCGAACGCCCTGCGCAAGACCGCCCAGGAGGCCCTGGCCAAGGCGCAGCAGGAGGCCACCCAGCTCCGGGACACCGCCAAGGAGATCCACGCCCGGGCCCAGCAGGAGGCCACCCGGCTGCGGGAGGCGGCCAAGGAGGCGGTCGCCAAGGCGCAGCAGGAGGCCACCCAGCTCCGCGAGGCGGCCAAGGAGGTGCACGCCAAGGCGCAGCAGGAGGCGAAGCGGCTCACCGAGTCCGCCGCCGAGGCGGGCCGGGCCACCCACGCCAAGGCTCTCCAGGAGGCCAAGAAGGTCGTCGACGACGCGGAGGAGGCGGCGAAGGCGACCCGGGGCCGGGCGCGGACCGAGGCCAACCGGCTGACCACCGAGGCCGTCGAGGCCGGCAAGCGGAACCGGGCCGAGGTCGAGGCGTACGTCCAGCGGATGCGGAGCGAGACCGAGGCGTACGTGCAGCACGCCCGCGCCCAGACCCAGCAGGAGCTGGGTGCCTGGCGGGCCGGTGTGGAGAAGGAGGTCAACTCCCAGCGGGAGGCGGCCGCCAAGGAGCTGGCCCAGCGCCGCGCCGCCGCCGAGCAGGAGTTCGCCAAGCGCCGCGACGAGCTGGACCGGCAGCACAGCACCCGGCACGCCGAGCTGGAGAAGGTGCACACGAGCCGGCAGGCCGAGCTGGAACAGGCGTACACGGCCCGCCGCAACGAGATCGAGCAGGGGGCCGCGGCGATCCGCGAGGCCGCCGAGACCGACGCGTCGACCCTGCGGCAGCGCGCCGAGGACGAGGCCGCCGAGCTGCTGCGCCGGGCCGAGGCGGAGGCGAGCGACCGGCGCCGCAAGGCCGACGAGCACGTCGCGGCGTCCCGCCGCCAGTTCGAGGAGTACGCGGCCACCACCCAGCAGCACCTGGCCACCACCCAGCAGCACCTCGCCGCCACCCAGCAGGAGGTGGCCGCCGGCCGGCAGCAGCTGGCCCAGGTGATGCTGGAGATCGCCCAGGCGCAGCAGGAGCTGGCGGATCTGCGTACCGAGACGTGGAAGTCCCGCCAGGAGTCCGACGACCTCCAGCGCAAGCTGGCCGAGCTTCAGCTCCAGGCGACCACCGGAAAGGTCGGCGGCGGCCTCGCGGCCACCCCGGTCTCCCCGGATGGCATCGGCCGCAAGTCCGCCGCCGAGACGAAGCAGCCCGCCGCCGGGGTGAAGGAGCCGGTCAGGGAGCCCGCCGCCGGGGTGAAGGAGCCGGTCAGGGAGCCCGCCACCGCCACGAAGGAGGCGGCCGCCGAGGCCGGCGCGGCGAAGGCCCGGCCGGTCGGTGAACGGGTGACCACCGTGGACGGGGCGGGCGCGACGGCCGGCGTGGACGGTGAGCCGACCGTGGCCGCGGTCCCCGGCGAGGGCGGTCGGGGCGCCACCCCCACGAAGATCACCAGCACCGGCGAGAGCGGCAAGCGGCCGACGAAGCCCACGGTCGACGAACGCAGCGCCAAGCCGAGCACCGTCACCGTCGAGTCCGACTGATTCCACCGGCGCCCGCACCCGACGGGCACCGGGCGGGCGAGGGGCTGGTGGGCACCGCCGCCGGCCGCTAACCTCCGGGCAGAGGCCCGCGCCGCCCGGATTCCGGCGGCTGCCGACCGGGCGGTCCGGTCACCGGCGTCGGGCCGGCGCAGCGTCTCCGGCCGCGTCCGCCGGAGCGGGATCCGGGGAGGTCGGGTGGCACAGGACGGGCCGTCGGGCGGCGCCCGGCCGGACGACGACGATCCGTTCGCCGTCCTCCGTCCCGACGACGACCCGGTCCCCCACGACGACCACGTCCCCGACGACGACCCGGTCCCCCACGACCACGTCCCCGACGACCCGGTTCCTCACGACGACCCGACCGCGCCGCAGGACACCGCACCGCTCCCCGACCCGACCGAGTTCGAGGCGGGCGGGCGGTTCGGCCGACCCGGGCGACCGCTGCGCCGCAGCAGCTTCCTGGTCGGGTTCACCGGCGCGGGCGTACGCCGTCTTCCTGGGCCTGCGCAACGCCGCCGGCATCCTGGTGCTGGTGGTGATCGCGCTCTTCCTGGCGGTCGGGCTGCACCCGGCGGTGGTCCGGCTACGGGGCTGGGGACTGCCGCACGGGCTGTCCGTGGCGACGGTCGCGCTGACCGTGCTGCTGCTGATCGTCGGCGCGGTGCTGGCGCTGGTGCCGCCGGTGGTGACGCAGTCCGGGCAGTTCCTCGAGCAGCTGCCGAACTACATCGAGGAGCTGCGCCGCAATCCCACCGTCAACGACCTGGTCGAGCGGTACGACGTGCTGGACCGGGTCCGCGCCGCGGCGAACGCGGACAACGTCGGCCGGGCCCTGGGCGGGGTGCTCGGCGGCGCTCAACTGATCTTCGGCACGATCTTCCGGGCGCTGACCGTGCTGGTGCTGACGATCTACTTCATGGCGTACTTCGACCGGCTGCGCGACCTCGGGTACGCGCTGGTGCCGCGCTCCCGCCGACGGCGGGTGCAGCTGATCGGGGACGAGATCCTGACCAAGGTCGGCGCGTACATGGTGGGGGCGCTGAGCATCGCCGTGCTGGCCGGGGCGAGCACCTTCGTCTTCGCCCTCGTGGTCGGGCTGCCGTACCCGTTCGCGCTGGCGGTGGTGGTCGCGGTGACCGATCTGATCCCCCAGATCGGGGCCACCCTCGGCGCGGTGGTGGTGACCCTGGTCGGCTTCGCCACCGACCTGCCGGTCGGCATCGCCAGCCTGGCCTTCTTCGTGGTCTACCAGCAGGTGGAGAACTACCTGATCTATCCGAAGATCATGCGCCGCTCGGTCGCGGTCAACGAGGTGGCCGCGCTGCTGGCGGCCCTGCTCGGGGTGTCGCTGATGGGGGTGGTCGGCGCCCTGCTCGCCATCCCGACGGTGGCCGCCCTCCAGCTCATCCTCCGCGAGGTGGTCCTGCCCCGGCAGGAGTCCCGCTGACGCTCAGCCCGCCCGGCGCTGCGCCGGCCCGGGGACGGGGGTGTCCGCGAAGGAGGCCACCGTGCGGTCCGCGTACGCGCTGACGTCGCCGGTCTCCACCGGGCCGTCCCAGGTGGTCGGCAGCGGCACCGGCACCGCCGGGTTGACCCGGCGGACGATCTCGTCGAGCGCGGTCTCCGCGTTGCCGACCCAGAGGTGCTTGCCGCCGTCCACGCCGATCACCTCGGCCTGCGGCACCACCCCGAACCGCTCCCGCGCCTCGTCGGGCCGCAGGTAGTCGTCGAACTCCGGCACCAGGGCGGTGAGCGGCTTGCCGCTCTCGGCCCACTGGGTCAGGTCGTCCGGCGCCGAGTAGCGCAGCGGCGGGGAGAGCAGGATCGCGCCCGCCACCGCCGGGTCGCAGCCGTACCGAATGGTCAGGTCGGTGCCGAACGACCAGCCGACCAGCCAGATGTTCGGCAGCTCGGCGAACTCCGCGTACTCGATCGCGGCGGCGACGTCGAAGCGCTCGCTGACCGCGTTGTCGAAGGCACCTTCGCTGGTGCCCCGGACGCTGCTGGTGCCCCGGGTGTTGAACCGGAGCACGGCCAGGTCGGCCAGCGCGGGCAGCCGCCAGGCCGCCTTGCGGAGCACGTGGCTGTCCATCATGCCGCCGTGGGTGGGCAGCGGGTGCAGGCAGACCAGGGTGCCGGCGGGCTCCCGCTCCAGCGGCAGGGCCAGCTCGCCGACCAGCGTCAGCCCGTCGGCGGTGTGCAGCTCGATGTCCTCCCGGCGACCGGGCAGGATCGTCGACGCGCGGATCGGTGTGCTCACCGTCCCAGTCTCGCGCGTCCCGGCCGGTCCCGCCCGCCCGGGCGGAAACAGCGTGATCCAGATCGCTCAGCCGTGCCGGGGGGCGCTGCGACCGCGCTGGATGACCGGTCCGCGCCGGTCGCGGGCCCGCCAGCAGCCGCTGTGCCAGTGCCGCCGGTCGGTGAGGTCGCCCCGCTCGTCCGCCGGCCAGGCCACCAGGTGCGCCACGCCGGGGCGGATCTCCTGGTCGCAGCCGGGACACCGGTACGTCTTGGTCGACGCCCCGCCGCTGATCCCGCGTACCTGCCAGTCGCCGTCGCGCCACTGCTGCACGGTGGGCACGCCCTGGCGGGCCCGGTCGGAGTCCAGGTGGACGGACTCGTCCCGGCGGGGGCGGTTGCGACGGGGGCTCACGGTCACCAAGCGTACGGGCCGCCGGGCGGACCGGCCCGGGTCGGGCGGCCCGCCCGACGGCCTCACTTCCAGGTCTGCGGGTCGGCCAACGCCGTCGGCACCCGCGCCCCGGCCAGCACGCTCGCCGCGTCGGCCTCGGTGAAGTCGACCTGCCCCTTCGGCGGGGCGTCCGGCCACTGCCAGCCGAACTGGGCGGTCAGGTGCGCCTTGGGGATGCCGAGCAGTTCGAGCAGTTGACCGTCCGGAGAGAGGGCGGCGGGACGGCCGGCCACCACCCGGTTGCCCTCGGTGGTGGTCCGCGTGATCTGCGCCCCGTACAGCAGCCGCACCTGCATGTGCGCCAACGGCTTCCGATGGAGGATCAGCTCGACGGTGAAGCCCCCGGGGAAGGCCGTGGCGTCGACGGAACAGGCGACCAGCTGCGCGCCTTCCGGCAGCACGCCCAATCGCAGCGGCCCGTCGCACCGCCGTGCCTCGTCCCACCGGATCGCCTGCACCGCCGTCAACAGCACGCTCCGGTCGTCGCCACGCGTGCTCGCCCGGGCGTACAGCCCCGGGACCGGCTGCCAGCCCCTCACCAGACCGCCACCCCCCTGCGGGACCTGCCGGACGACGCCGTCGAAGGTCACCCGGGTCGCGCCCTGCTCGACGGGAACTCCGTCGAGCAGGAGTTCCTCGACCGCCTCCGACGAGCGGCTCACCTCGACCAGGACCGGCGACCTGCCACCGACGTCGACCTGGACCGACTCGACGGACCCGGCCGAGCCGACACCCTGCACGCCCCAGCGCAGATAGCGGGCCCGACCGGTGTCCACGCCCAGGTGCAGCACCCGAGCGTCGGTGCCGACCAGGTCCGGTTGCCGGGCGGCACCCGGCACCCCGTCGGCGCGCGGCGGCACCGGCCCGGCGGCGGCCGGCGTGGCGGCGGTCCACGGCACCCGGACGGGCAGCCGGCCCAGGTCGGTGCCGGTCACCCCGGCCACGCCGAGCGCCACGACGGCGGCCAGCGCGGTGCCGGTGGCGGCCCTGCGGCGCAGCTGGCGGCGACGACCCCGGGCACGGGCGGCGCGCAGCAGGCGATGGGTGTCGGCCTCGCCCTCGGCACGTTCCCGTAGTACCGAGGCGATCCGCTGGTCGAGGTCGGTCACGGCCGGCTCCCCTGGGTCGTCGGGGCGCCGACGCGCTCCCGGAGGTGGGCGAGCGCCCGCATCGCGTGGGTGCGGACGGTGACCGGGGAGCAGTCGAGGATCTGCGCGATCGTCGCGTCGTCGAGGTCCTCGTAGTAGCGCAGCACCAGCACCGCACGCTGCCGGTCGGGCAGGCCGAGGATGAGCCGCCACAGCTCGTCCCGCTGGACCGTCTCGTCGTCCAGGTGGCCGCGCTGCGCCCGGTCCTCGAACGTGGCGGTGGCCAGCTCACGGTTGGACCGGCGCCGCCACCAGGAGGCGTTCGCGTTGACCAGCATCCGGCGGACGTAGACGTCGGGCCGGTCGGCCCGGTCGATCTTCCGCCAGTGCACGTACGCGCGGGCGAGCACGTCCTGGGTCAGGTCCTCGGCCCGGTGCTCGTCGCCGGTCAGCAGCCGGGCCAGGCGGATCAGGGCCGGGCCGCGGCTGCCGACGTACTCCTCGAAGGTCACACCCTCAGGACGCCGTCACCGGCGTCCGGTGTTGACCCGGGTCAGCGGTTGGTGTGGTCGCGGAAGCCGCGGCCGCTCTTGCGGCCGAGGTAGCCGGCGGTGACCAGGTGTTCCAGCAGCGGCGCGGGGGCGAAGCCCGGCTCCCGCAGCTCCAGGTAGAGCTCCCGCTGGATGGCCAGCGAGACGTCCAGCCCGACCACGTCGAGCAGCTCGAACGGGCCCATCGGGTAGCCGCAGCCGAGCTTCATCGCGTAGTCGATGTCGTCGGCGGTGGAGTAGCTGGCCTCCAGCATCTTCACCGCGTCGTTCAGGTAGGGGAAGAGCAGCGCGTTGACGATGAAGCCGGACCGGTCGCCGCAGACCACGCCGGTCTTGCCGAGCGCCGCGCAGACCGCGCGGGCGGTGGCGGTGGTCTCCGCCGAGGTGCGGATGGTCTGCACCACCTCGACCAGCGGCATGATCGGCGCCGGGTTGAAGAAGTGCAGGCCGACCACGTCGGCGGGGCGCTGGGTGGCCATCGCGACGTCGATCACCGGCAGCGACGAGGTGGTGGTGGCGAGCACGACGCCCGGCTTGCAGATCTCGTCCAGGCTGGCGAAGAGGGCCTTCTTGACGCTCAGCTCCTCGACCACGGCCTCGACCACCAGGTCGACGTCGGCCAGGTGCTCCAGCACCGCCGACCAGTTGATCCGGCCGAGCGCCGCGTCCCGGTCGGCCTCGCTGAGCTTGCCGCGGACCACGCCCTTGTTGAGCGAGGTCTTCACCGTCTCGAAGACCTTGGCGGACTTCTCCGCGCCCCGGGTCACCGAGACGACCTCGTAGCCGGCCTTGGCGAAGACCTCGATGATGCCGGTGGCCATCGTCCCCGAGCCGACCACGCCGACCTTCGCGATGGCGCGGGCACCGTCGGCGAGCGCGGCGCCCGTGGTCGCCGGCGTCTGCTCATCGGGTACGACCCGCGGCGACCCCGCCTTCTCATAGGTGTAGAAGCCCCGGCCGGACTTCCGGCCGAGCAGCCCGGCGGTGACCATCTGCTTGATCAGCGGCACCGGGGCGTGCCGGCGGTCCCGCCCGCCGCGCCGGTACATGGTGTCCAGGATCTCGTACGCCGTGTCCAGGCCGATCAGGTCCATCAGCGCGAGCGGGCCCATCGGCAGGCCGCAGCCGAGCTTCATCGCGGCGTCGATGTCCTCGCGGGTGGCGTACTTCCCCTCGAACATGCTGACCGCGTGGTTGAGGTAGCCGAAGAGCAGCGCGTTGGCGATGAAGCCGGCGCGGTCGCTGATCGTCACGTCGACCTTGCCGAGCCGTTCGCAGAGCGCCTCCACGTCGGCCACCACGTCGGCGGAGGTGACCACCGTACGAACCACCTCGACCAGCTTCATCACCGGCGCCGGGTTGAAGAAGTGGATGCCGATGACCTGGTGCGGCCGAGTGGTGGCGACCGAGATCTCGGTGACGCTCAGCGACGAGGTGTTGGTGGCGAGGATGGCCTCGGGCTTGCAGACCTTGTCCAGCTCGGCGAAGATCCGCTGCTTCAGGTCGAGGTGCTCGGGGACCGCCTCGATCACCAGGTCGACGGAGTGCAGCGCGTCCAGCCCGACCTGGAAGTTCACCCGGGAGTGCAGGGCGTCCCGGTCGGCCTCGGCGAGCTTGCCCTTGGCGACCGCCCGGTCGGTGGAGCCGGTGAGGGTGGCCCGGCCGCGCTCCAGCGCACGCTCCGAGATCTCCACGGCCACCACGTCGACGCCGTTGCGGGCGAAGACCTCGACGATGCCGGCACCCATGGTGCCCAGACCCACCACACCCACGCTGGTGAACTCGCGCGCCACGACCGGCCTCCCAGAAAGCTCCGCGCCGCCGACATGAACGGCCGCTAAGGTTATGCGCCGGAGTCTGCCACGTGACGCTGAGTTGTCGAGACGCCGTGGGATATTTCACGCACCGCGCCGCAGGCGGTGGCGGAACCCCGCGACGGCGTCGCCGGGAGCCACCGGACGAGCGGCTCCCGGAGGGCCGTCAGCGGCTGCCGGGGAGGGCCAACGGTTCGCCGGCGTACGACTCGACGGCCGGCCGCCCCGCGGGCGGCGTGGCGATGGGCAGCGGCACCGTCGGCCGGTGGTGGTCGGTACGCGGCGCGGAGAAGCGCAGCCCCACCGGGTCGGTCCGGGCCAGCCCGGGGTCGAAGAAGCGCAGGTCGGTGCGGCCGATCCGGATCACGTCACCGTCGGTCAGGTATTGCGGCCCGCCGATCCGGTGGTCGTTGAGCCAGGTGCCGTTGGTCGAGCCCAGGTCCATCAGCACCACGCCCTGGTCGGTGAGCGTGACACTGGCGTGCCGCCGGCTCAGGTGCGGATCGGCCACCGAGATGTCGGCACTCGGCCCCCGCCCGATGACCTGCGGTCGGTACGAGACCCGGAAGTTCACCCCCCGCGTCGGCCCGCCCGCCACCGTCAGCAACGGCATCAGTTCCGGATGATCCTCCATCGACAGCCCTCCACCCCACAGATCGCCCCGCGTCAGCCTGCCACCACATGATGAGCGGTCCCACCACCGGCCGGCTACCTCCTCGCCCCCGGGCGGTCAGCTCCCGTTCGCCGGTTCGGCGGGCGTCCACGGTTCAATCCGGGGCCCGGCGGGCGCGCAGCGACGTCGATGCGGGGCGGGTCGATCCGCCGGTCGGAGCCCTACCGGCCGGTAATCTGCGGGTCTAGACTTCCGCCATGACGGCTGTGCATGCCCCGGGGACCCCGGCGATCGAGGACGGACGACTGGTGTCGACGAGCCCGGCGACGGGCGCGGAAGCCGGGCGCTTCCCGGTGGCGACCGCCGAGGACGTCGACCGCGCGGTGGCGCGGGCCCGGACGGCCGGCGAGTGGTGGGCCGGGCTCGGCTTCACCGGCCGGCGGGAGCGGCTGCTGCGCTGGCGCGGCGTGCTCGCCCGCCAGATCGAGGAGCTGGCCGAGCTGATGCACGTCGAGGGCGGCAAGCCGGTCGGCGACGCGGTCGTCGAGATCCTCACCGCGCTCGAACACGTCGACTGGGCCGCCCGCAACGCCCAGCGGGTGCTCGGACCCCGCAAGGTCCGGTCCCGGCTGATCCTCGCCGAGTTCACCGGTCACCTCGAATACCAGCCGTACGGTGTGGTCGGCGTGATCGGCCCGTGGAACTATCCGGTCTTCACCCCGATCGGCTCCGCCGTGTACGCCCTCGCCGCCGGCAACGCCGTGGTCTTCAAGCCCAGCGAGTACACCCCGGCGGTCGGGCAGTGGCTGGTGGACCGGTTCGCCGAGGTGGTGCCCGAGCACCCGGTCCTCACCGCCGTGCACGGTCTCGGTGACACCGGTGCCGCGCTGTGCCGCTCCGGCGTGGGGAAGGTGGCCTTCACCGGCTCCACCCGTACCGCCAGGAAGGTGATGGCGGCCTGCGCCGAAACGCTCACCCCGGTGCTGCTGGAGGCGGGCGGCAAGGACGCGATGATCGTGGACGCCGACGCCGACCTGGACGCCGCCGCCGAGGCGTGCGTCTGGGGCGCGCTCACCAACGCCGGCCAGACCTGCATCGGCATCGAACGGGTCTACGCCGTGGACCAGGTCTTCGACGCCTTCGTCGACAAGGTGGTGGCCCGCGCCGGCCGGCTGACCGTGGGCCCCGACGGCGCCGACCTCGGCCCGATCACCATGCCGGCCCAGATCGACATCATCCGGCGGCACATCGACGACGCGGTCGCCCGGGGCGGGCGGGCGGTGCTCGGCGGGCCCGACGCGGTCCAGCCGCCGTACGTCCACCCGACCGTGCTGGTGGACGTCCCGGAGGACTCGACCGCGGTCCGCGAGGAGACCTTCGGCCCGACCATCACCGTCAACCGGGTCCGCGACATCGACGAGGCCGTCGAACGGGCCAACGCCCTCCCGTACGGCCTGGGTGGTTCGGTCTTCGGCCGCAAGCGGGCGGTGGCGGTCGCGCGGCGGCTGCGCTCCGGGATGGCCGCCGTCAACTCGACGCTCACCTTCGCCGGGATGTCGACGCTGCCGTTCGGCGGTGTCGGCGACTCCGGCATCGGCCGGATCCACGGCGAGGACGGGCTGCGCGAGTTCGGCCTGGCCAAGTCGATCACCCGACGCCGGGCCCGCTCACTGCTGCCGTCGATGACCTTCGAGCGCACCCCGGCGGACGTCGCCCGCCTGGTCAAGGTCGCCAAGCTGATGTACGGCCGGAACCGCTGACCGGTCCGCTCAGAACAGGGTCAGCTCGTCCCGCTCGATGCCGCGCAGCTTGTCGTAGTCGACCACCACGCAGCGGATGCCCCGGTCGGTGGCGAGCACCCGGGCCTGCGGCTTGATCTCCTGAGCGGCGAAGACGCCGGTCACCGGGGCGAGCAGCGGGTCCCGGTTCATCAGCTCCAGGTAGCGGGTGAGCTGCTCCACGCCGTCGATCTCGCCGCGCCGCTTCACCTCGACGGCGACGGCGCCGGAGTTGGCGTCCCGGCAGAGCAGGTCGACCGGCCCGATCGCGGTCATGTACTCCCGGCGGACCAGCGTGTAACCCTCGCCGAGGGTGCCCGGGTTCGCCGCGAGCAGCTCCTGCAGGTGCGCCTCGACGCCGTCCTTGCGCAGCCCCGGGTCGAGACCCAGCTCGTACGAGGTGTCCTGGAAGATCTCCTCCAGGGTGATCCGCAGTTCCTCACCGGCCTTGTTGACCACCCGCCACACGCCGGGGGCCTCCTCCAGCCGGCAGGGCGGGCTCATCCAGTTCAACGGCTTGTACGCCCGGTCGTCCGCGTGGATCGACACCGAGCCGTCCGCCTTCACCATCAACAGCCGGGTGGCCGGCGGCAGGTGAGCCGAGAGCCGTCCGACGTAGTCCACCGAGCACTTCGCAATTACCAGCCGCACCCGACGAGGGTAGCCGAGACGCCCGCCGCCGCCGACGAGCGCCACTGGCACGGCGGTGCGATATTGAGATGGTGCTCGAAGTCCTCACCGGTTCCGGCCTCGCCGCCTCAGCCGGCCTGAACGCATACATCCCCCTGCTCCTGATGGGTCTGCTGGCCCGCTACACCGATCTGGTCGACCTGCCCCACGGCTGGCAGTGGCTCGGCAACGGCTGGGTCATCGTGATCCTCGCCGTGCTGCTCGCCGTCGAGGTGGTGGCCGACAAGGTGCCCGTGGTCGACCACGTCAACGACGTGGTGCAGACCGTCGTCCGGCCCACCGCCGGCGGCCTGGCTTTCGGCGCCGGCTCGACCTCCGAGACGGTCACGGTCAGCAACCCGGACACCTTCTTCTCCTCGCACCAGTGGGTGCCGGTGGTGACCGGTGTGCTGATCGCCCTGGGCGTGCACCTGCTCAAGTCCGCCGCCCGCCCGGTGATCAACGCGACCACGGCCGGCTTCGGCGCGCCCGTCGCCAGCACCGCCGAGGACGCGACCAGCGTTGTCATGTCGGTGGTGGCGATCCTCCTGCCGGTGCTCGTGCTGGCCTTCCTGATCGGCTTCGTGGGTTTCCTCTTCTGGTTCCTGCGCCGCCGCAAGGACCGCCGCCGCGAGCGCCAGGCCGCCCGGGCCGCGGGCTTCCGCGTCTGACCCGTCGGGTACGCAACACGTCAACACGCCGCTGGCCGGCACCCCGGGGTTCGGGGTGCCGGCCAGCGGCGGTTACTGCTCCGGTCAGCTGTTCCAGTGCTGGGCGACCAGGTCGGCGGCCTGCTGCTCCCACTGCGCGTACGCATCCGGGTACGCCGACACCTGCACGGTCTGGGCGGCCTCGGTCAGCGGCATGTCCTGCCACCCGTCGACCTGCTTCAGACCCTTGAGGAACGCCAGGGTGGAGTACTCGGGGTCGGTGATCTGCTCCGGCGTACCCCAACCACTGGACGGGCGCTGCTGGAACAGGCCCAGCGAGTCATGGTCGTTCTTGTCGCCCAGGTGGCCGAGGTTCTCCAGCTTCGACTCCTGCAGGCTGGTGGCGATCGAGATGACCGCGGCCCGCTCGGGCAGACCGGCCTTCTTGGTGGCGGCGATGATCGCCTTGACGTTGGCGGTCTGCTCGTCGTTCAGGTCGATGCGCGACTGCTTGCCCTGCACACCGTGCGGGATCAGCTTGCCGCTGTCGGGCTTGTCGGCCTGCACGGCGACCGCGACGGGCTTGCTAGCGGTGACGGGGGTGGTGTCGGCGTGGGCGGCGATCGGACCGGCGAACACACCACCGGCGAAAGCCAGACCAGCAACACCAAGAACGCTCTTACGGAAGATCGTGTTCATGAGGGGTAGCTCCATTCGGGGGTCGACGCTCCCCGCCGAGGGGGCGGGGGAACGCAAGCACCGTCAGGCGCTCAACACGCAAGGGGGAAAGTCTTCGACCGGCTGGCTCGCGGGGCGGGGGCCTCTTCGCGGCGCCGGAACCATGTTCAACGACCGGCCGCCCACCGTCATTCCCGCGTCGGCGGCCTCACCCGGGGACCGCAGGCGACCTACCGGCCCGCCCGGCAGCCCCGGTCACCAGGCCGCTCGGCGTCAGGCCGAGGTACTCGGTCGTACGGTGGATGTAACGACCCCGCCTCCGCCACGATTCCGGCCTGACGATGCCCCCGGCCACACCCCGACCGGACAATCACCCCGGATCGCCCAGCCGGCACGTGGCAACCGACCCGGAACCCGGACATGGCCCCGCATCCCCCATGAGGCGGGACGGTCAGTGGAACGGCATGAAGGTCACCGAGCCCCGGAAACCTCCATGACGTTCCACCGACCCCGGCATCCGCCCAACAACCGCACATCCGCCACCCGCCACCCGGCATCCGCTCTACATCGATCATGGATAAGTGGCGCCCGAAGGGTGGCTTTCACGGGCTTGTTCCGCCACCACAACTCCATGATCGGCCACAGCCCCGGTTGATTACACGAATGCCATCAAGTTCGTAGCGTCCCCGCGCTGCCGCCTGACCTGGCGATGATGTCGTACCCGAAGGCGGCGAAAGGGTGGGTGCCCGATGGGACGAATACCTAGAATCGGGGCAATAAGCCTAAGGAGGGTCGCCATGACCGCGGCGATGGAGATGCCCCGGGTCCAGGAGTGCGCCGTCGCGTCCTGCGCCTACAACCACACCAACGACTGCCACGCCTTCGCCATCACGATCGCCAGCAGCGACCACGCCCACTGCCACACCTTCGTCGAGATGCCGGTACGCGGCGGCAACGACCAGCTCGTGGCGCAGGTGGGCGCCTGCACCCGATCGGACTGTCAGCACAACTCGGACCTGGAGTGCCACGCCCCGGCGATCAGCGTCGGCCCAGCGGCGGACTTGGCCGACTGCCTCACCTACCGGAGCCGCTGAACCCGTCAGACCGCCGCAGCCGCCGGCCTCACGCCAGGGCGTTGGCCTCGCGGATGACGGTGACCAGGTCGTCGATGATGCCGGTGAGCGCGAAGTCCTTCGGGGTGAAGACCCGGGCCACCCCGGCGGCGCGCAACGTCTCCGCGTCGGAGGCGGGGATGATGCCGCCGACGACGACCGGCAGGTCGGGCCGGCCGGCGGCGCGCAGGCCGTCGAGGACCGCCGGCACCGCGGCCAGGTGCGAGCCGGAGAGGACGGAGAGGCCGACGAGGTCGACGTCCTCCTCCACGGCGGCGGCGACGATCTGCCCGGCGGTGAGCCGGATGCCCTGATAGACCACCTCGAAGCCGGCGTCGCGGGCGCGTACCGCGATCTGCTCGGCGCCGTTGGAGTGGCCGTCCAGGCCGGGCTTGCCGACGAGCAGCCGCAGCCGGCCGCTGCCCAGCTCGCGGGCGGTGGCGGTGACCCGCTCACGGACGGCCGCCAGCCCCGGGTCGCCGCCGGCACCGGCACCACCGGCGAGGCCGGTGGGTGCCCGGTACTCGCCGAAGACCTGGCGCAGCGCGCCCGCCCACTCGCCGGTGGTCACCCCGACCCGCACGCACTCCAGCGTCGCCGGCATCAGGTTCGTCGTGGTCGCGGCCTCCGCGCGGAGCCGGGCGAGCGCCGCGTCCACCGCCGCGTCGTCCCGGCCGGTGCGCCATTCGCGTACGGCGGTGACGGCGGAGGCCTCGACGGCGGGGTCGACCTGTTCGACGGCCTCCGCGCCGGCCGCGGTCAGCGGCGACGGTTCGGTCTCGGTGAAGCGGTTGACGCCGACCACCACGTCGGCGCCGGACTCGATCCGTCGACGCCGCTCGGCCAGCGAGGCGACCAGGGCGCTCTTGAGGTAGCCGGTCTCCACGGCGGCCACCACGCCGCCCATCTCCAGCACCTTGTCCAGCTCGACCCGGGCGCCGCTGACGATGTCGTCGACCAGCGCCGTCATCACGTGCGAGCCCTCGAAGAGGTCGGGATATTCGAGCAGGTCCGACTCGTACGCCAGGACCTGCTGCATCCGCAGCGACCACTGCTGGTCCCAGGGACGGGGCAGGCCGAGGGCCTCGTTCCAGGCGGGCAGCTGCACCGCCCGCGCCCGGGCGTCCCGGGAGAAGGTCACGCCGAGCATCTCCAGCACGATGCGCTGGATGTTGTTCTCCGGCTGCGCCTCGGTCAGGCCGAGCGAGTTGACCTGCACGCCGTAGCGGAAGCGGCGCTGCTTGGCGTTCTGCACGCCGTAGCGCTCGCGGGTGATCTCGTCCCAGAGCGCGCCGAACGCGCGCATCTTGGCGATCTCCTCGACGAAGCGCACCCCGGCGTTGACGAAGAAGGAGATCCGCTGGACGACGTCGCCCATCCGCTCGGCGGGCACCTGGCCGGAGTCGCGGACCGCGTCGAGCACGGCGACGGCGGTGGCGAGGGCGAAGCCGACCTCCTGCACCGGCGTCGCGCCCGCCTCCTGGAGGTGGTACGAGCAGATGTTGACCGGGTTCCACTTCGGCATCTCGCGCAACGTGTACGCGACCACGTCGGCGGTGAGCCGCAGCGACGCGGCCGGCGGGAAGATGTACGTCCCCCGGGACAGGTACTCCTTGATGATGTCGTTCTGGGTGGTGCCGGCGCAGCGGGCCAGCTCGGCGCCCTGCTCGGCGGCGACCGTGCCGTAGAGGGCGAGCAGCCACATCGCCGGGGCGTTGATCGTCATGGAGGTGTTGCCCTCGGCGAGCGGGATGCCGTCGAAGAGGGCCCGCATGTCGCCGAGGTGCGCCACCGGCACGCCGACCCGCCCGACCTCACCGGAGGCCAGCTCGTGGTCCGGGTCGTAGCCGGTCTGGGTGGGCAGGTCGAAGGCGACCGAGAGCCCGGTCTGTCCCTTCGCCAGGTTGCGGCGGAAGAGCGCGTTGGTCGCGGCGGCCGAGGAGTGCCCGGCGTAGGTGCGCATCACCCAGGGCCGGTCGCGCTCCGGCAGCCGTCCCGAGGGAGCCTTCTCATCCATGGCCGGAGTCTAAGTTACCGTTCAGTAAAACGGGTTGTGGAAAACCACACAGGTCCATGTCGCGGACACCCGGGGCGAGAACGCCCGGCATGGGCGGGACCACCACACCCCCCGCCGCCCCGGCTTGTCGCCAGGTCGCACACTTGACGGCATGGATGACGAGCTCGCGATCTCCGTACGAGGGCTGCGCAAGGCGTACGGCGACAACGTGGCGGTGGCGGGGGTGGACCTGGACGTCCACCGGGGCGAGGTGTTCGCCCTGCTCGGCCCGAACGGCGCGGGCAAGACCACCACGGTGGAGATCCTGGAGGGCTACCGTCGGCGCGACGCCGGAGAGGTACGCGTCCTCGGCAGCGACCCGGCCCACCCGGACCCGCAGTGGCGGTCCCGGGTCGGCATCGTGCTCCAGGGCACCGGCGAGTTCGACGAGCTGACCGTCGCCGAGGTGGTCGGGCACTTCTCCGGCTTCTACCCGGAGGCCGACGACCCGGCGAAGGTGATCGAACGGGTCGGGCTGGCCGACAAGGCGACCGCCCGTACGCACACCCTCTCCGGCGGGCAGAAGCGCCGGCTCGACGTGGCGCTGGGCATCATCGGCCGCCCCGAGCTGCTCTTCCTCGACGAGCCGACGACCGGCTTCGACCCGGAGGCCCGGCGCGAGTTCTGGGAGCTGATCCGGGACCTGGCCGCCGCCGGCACCACCATCGTGCTCACCACGCACTACCTGGACGAGGCGGAGGCCCTGGCCGACCGGGTCGGCGTGATCGCCGGCGGCCGGCTGGTCGAGGTGGCCCCGCCCGACCTGCTGGGCAACCGGCAGGAGGCGCTCGCGACGGTCTCCTGGCGTACCCCGGACGGAACGCCGGAGACCGCGCAGAGCGCGACGCCGACGGCGCTGGTGGCGGAGCTGGCCGCGCGGTACGGCGGCGAGGTCCCCGGCCTCACGGTGACCCGGCCGACCCTGGAAGACGTCTACCTGCGGATGATCGGACACTGATGACCACCACGACGAAGCCGGCGGCCCCGGTGGCCGCCGCACCGGCCCGGCGGCTCGGGGCGGGGGCCCTCGCGCTGCGGCAGGGGCGGCTGGAGATCACCCAGTTCCTGCGCAGCCGGGAGTCCGTCGTGTTCACGATGGGCTTCCCGATCATCATGATCGTGATCTTCGCGTCGATCTTCCACGGCACGATCGGCAACGGGGTGAAGTTCACCCAGTACTTCATCACCGGCATGATCGCGACTGGTCTGATGACGGTGAGCTTCCAGAACCTCGGCATCTGGATCCCGATCGAGCGGGACCGGGGCGTGCTCAAGCGCTACCGGGGCACCCCGATGCCCAAGTGGGTGTGGTTCGCCGGCAAGGTGATCATGGTGGTCGCGATCGGCATCGCCGAGACCGCCCTGCTGCTGGTCGTCGCGGTGCTGCTGTTCGACCTGAAGCTGCCCGACACCATGGCGAAGTGGCTCACCTTCGGCTGGGTCGCCGCGCTCGGCGTCACCGCCTGCACCCTCTGCGGCATCGCCATCTCGTCGCTGGCCCGTACGGCGCGCAGCGGCTCGGCCGTGGTGACCCCCGTGGCACTGGTGCTCCAGTTCATCTCCGGGGTGTTCTTCGTCTTCACCAGCCTGCCGAGCTGGATGCAGCAGGTGGCGGCGCTCTTCCCGCTCAAGTGGATGTGCCAGGGGCTGCGCTCGGTCTTCCTGCCGGAGAGCTTCGGCGCCCAGGAGCCCGGCGGCTCGTTCGAGCTGGGTCGGGTCGCCCTCGTGCTGGCCGCCTGGTGCGTCGTCGGCCTGGTCCTCTGCCTGACCACCTTCCGCTGGACCACCAAGCGCGACGGCTGAGGTGCGACACTCGCCGGCATGGCTCACCTACTGACCCGGCGCAGCCTGCTGGTGGCCGGGGCCGGCACGGCGGCCGTCGCCGTGGTCGGCGGGCTCACCGCCCGGGAACTGTCCCGTCCCGGGACCGGGCCGACGCCCGCCGTACCGGACGCGCCCGTCGGTGACGAGCGGCTCGTCCGCATCAACTCCGGGGCCCGGGGCCGCGAGGTCGACTTCTGGACGGCCGTCCCCGACGGGTACGGCGACGGGCGCGGCCTGCCGGTCTGTCTGGTCCTGCACGGTGCCTCCGCCACCGCCGGGAACTTTCCCCGGCTCGGCTTCGCCCGCTTCCTCACCGACGCGGTACGCCGGGGCGTACCGCCCTTCGCACTCGCCGGAGCCACCGGCGGCCGGCTGTCCTGGCGCCGCTCGAACGACGACGATCCGCAGCGGATGGTGCGCGAGGAGGTGCCCACCTGGTGCGCCCGGCGGGGCTTCGACACCAGCCGCATGGCGGCCTGGGGCTGGTCGATGGGGGGCTTCGGCGCGCTGCTGCTCGCCGAGGCGTACCCGACGTGGTTGCGTGCCGTGGCCGCCTTCTCCCCCGCGGTCCGGCCCGGCGACGCGGTCTTCACCGGGGCGGCGCGGCTGCGCGGCACCCCCGTCGGCCTCTGGTGCGGCCGGCAGGACACCTTCCTGCGGGACGTCCGGGCACTGGCCCGGGCGCTGCCCGAGCCGCCGGCCCGCGCCGAGTGGGCCGACGGCCGGCACAACTTCGCCTACTGGGGCACCGTCATCCCGGACGCGTTCGCCCTGGTCGGCGGGGCACTGGCCCCCGCCCGCAGAGCGTGACGCCCCCGACCGACGGCCGGGGGCGTCAGCGGACGACTCAGTACGAGTAGAAACCCTTGCCGGTCTTGCGGCCCAGGTCACCGGCGGTGACCATGCGCTGGAGCAGCTCCGGCGGGAAGAACTTCTCGTCGGCCGTGTCGGTGTAGATGTTCTTCGAGGCGTGCAGCAGCACGTCGACGCCGGTCAGGTCGGTGGTGGCCAGCGGCCCCATGGCGTGGCCGAAGCCGAGCCGGCACGCGGTGTCCAGGTCCTCCGCCGACACCACGCCGGACTCGACCAGCTTGACCGCCTCGACCACCAGCGCGGAGATCAGCCGGGTGGTGACGAAGCCGGCGATGTCCCGGTTGACCACCACGACCGTCTTGCCGATCTCCTCGGCGAACGCCTTCACCGTCGCCAGCGTCTCGTCGCTGGTCTTGTAGCCGCGGACCAGCTCGCAGAGCTGCATCATCGGCACCGGCGAGAAGAAGTGGGTGCCCACGACGGCCTCGGGCCGCTCGGTCACCGCGGCGATCTGGGTGACCGGGATGGCGGAGGTGTTGGTCGCCAGCACCGCGTCCGACTTGCAGATCTTGTCCAGCTCGCGGAAGACCTCGTGCTTGATCTCCAGCCGCTCGAAGACCGCCTCGACGACGATGTCGGCGTCGGCGACCGCCTCCAGGTCGGTGGTCGGGGTGATCCGGCCCAGGGTGGCCTCGACCTCGGACGCCTCGATCTTGCCCTTCTCGGCGAACTTCGTCAGCGACTTCCGGATGCCGTCGACGCCCCGTCGGGTGGCCGCGTCGTCCAGGTCCCGCAGCGTCACCTGCCAGCCCGCCTGCGCCGCCACCTGGGCGATCCCCGAGCCCATCAGCCCGGCCCCGACGACCGCGAGTCGACCCGCCATCTGCTTCTCCCTCGCTGCGATTGAGTGTCTGTCAGCAGAAGGTTAGTCGGCGGGCCTGAACGACGGCTAAGCCCCTTCTCGGGTGCTCAGATGCTGAGGTCCGGGGCCTCCGGGGCGGTGCCCCGCTCCACCTCGACGCCGAGCGCCCGCAGGTCGGCGACGAAGTCCGGATAGCCGCGGTCGACGTGGTGCACGTGGGAGACCTCGGTGACCCCGTCGGCGCAGAGCCCGGCGATGATCAGACCCGCGCCGGCCCGGATGTCGGTGGCCCGGACGGGAGCGCCGGAGAGCTGGTCCCGGCCGCGTACGACGGCGTGGTGGCCGTCGGTCTTGATGTCCGCGCCGAGGCGCATCATCTCGTTGGCGAACATGAACCGGCCGTCGAAGATGTTCTCGGTGATCAGGGACGCGCCGTCGCTCACCGCCGCCAGGCCGATCGCCATCGGCAGCAGGTCGGTGGCGAAGCCCGGGTAGGGCAGGGTCACCACGTCCACGGCGGTGGGACGGTCGTCCATCCGTACCCGGAAGGCGTCGCCGCGGGTCTCCACCAGGCCACCGGCCGAGACCAGCTTGTCCAGCGCGACCTCCAGGAAGGCCGGGTCGATGCCGGTCACGGTGACGTCGCCGCGGGTCATCGCGGCGGCGAACGCCCACGTCCCGGCGACGATCCGGTCGCCGACCGTGGCGTGCCGCACCGGGTGCAGCTCGGGCACCCCGACGATGCGCAGGGTGGACGTGCCGGCACCGGAGATCCGGGCGCCCATCTGACTGAGCATGGTGCAGATGTCGACGATCTCGGGCTCCCGGGCCGCGTTGTCGATCACCGTGGTGCCCCGGGCCAGCACCGCCGCCATCACCAGGTTCTCGGTGGCGCCGACGCTGGGGAAGTCCAGCACGATGTCCGCCCCGTGCAGCCCGTCCGGCGCGGCGGCGATGACGAAGCCGTGCTCGCCGGAGATGTCGGCGCCCATCCGGGTCAGCCCGGAGATGTGCATGTCCAGGCCGCGCGAGCCGATGGCGTCGCCGCCCGGGTGGGCCACCCGCACGTGGCCGCGCCGGGCCAGCAGCGGGCCGAGCACGCAGATCGACGCGCGCAGCCGCCGGACCAGGTCGTAGTCGGCCTCCGCGCCGGGCTGCTCGGGTACGTCGATGACGACCGAGCGGGAGCGGGCCGTCCCGCCCCGGGCGACCATCGGGTCCACCGGCTCGTCCGCGGTGAACCGGACGCCGCAGCCCAACCGGCGCAGCACCTCACCCATGATTGCGATGTCGGTGATCCGGGGAACGTTGGTGATCACGCTCCGGCCGGGTGCCAGCAGCGCCGCCGCCATCAGCTTCAGGGCGGAGTTCTTGGCGCCGACCACGTGCACCGTGCCGGCCAGTCGCGCCTGGCCGTGCACCCGGATGACGTCGACGTCGCTGACTGTCGGGTCGTCGGCGTCACCCGGGCCGACCCCTCGACCGGTCGGGCCCGGCCGCGCCGGGATCGTCAGGTCCGGTATCCGTAGGCTGTGCGTCATGGCCGTCCACCTCACGCGCATCTACACCAAGGCCGGCGACGCCGGCATGACCAGGCTGAGCAACAACGAGCAGGTGCCGAAGACCGATCCACGGATCGCCGCGTACGCCGACGTCGACGAGTGCAACGCGGCGATCGGCGTGGCACTCGCGCTGGGACAGCTCGACGACGAGCTGCGGGCCGTGCTGGGGTCGATCCAGAACGACCTGTTCGACGTGGGCGCCGACCTGGCCACCCCCGTCGAGCCGAACCCGCAGTATCCGCCGCTGCGGGTCACCGAGGAGTACGTGGAGCGCCTCGAGGGCTGGTGCGACGAGTACAACGCACGCCTGAGCAAGCTCGACTCCTTCATCCTCCCCGGCGGCACCGCTGGCGCGGCACTGCTGCACGTGGCACGGACGATCGCCCGGCGGGCCGAGCGTGCGGCGTGGGCGCTGGTCGCGCACGACCCCGATCGGACCAGTTCCCTCCCGGCAAAGTATCTCAACCGCCTCTCCGATCTGCTCTTTATCCTGTCAAGAACGGCAAATCCGGACGGAGATGTGCTATGGGTTCCGGGCGGGAAGCGCTGACCGTCGGAGCACTGCACCACGTCGAGCTCTGGGTGCCCGATCTCGCCGCCGCCACGCTCAGCTGGGGCTGGCTCCTCGGCGAGCTGGGCTGGACGCCGTACCAGGACTGGCCGGCCGGTCGGTCCTGGCGGCTCGGCGCCACCTACCTGGTGCTGGAGGAGTCCCCCGCCCTCTCCGGGCGGGTGCACGACCGGCTCGCGCCGGGCCTCAACCACCTGGCCCTGCACGCCGGGCCGCCGGCCGCCGTGGACCGGCTGGTCGCGGCCGCGCCGGACCACGGCTGGGAACTCCTCTTCCCGGACCGCCACCCGCATGCGGGCGGCCCCGCCAGCTACGCCGCCTACCTCACCGACAACCAGGGGTACGAGGTGGAACTCGTCGCCGATCCCACCTGAGGCCTGGACAGCTGTCGTCCCGCAGCGGGTCCAAGATTCGGATACGCCGCTGGCCGGCACCCCGGTTTCGGGGCGCCGGCCAGCGGTTCGTTCGGTTGGTCAGCTGTTCCAGTGCTGGGCGACGAGGTCGGCGGCCTGCTGCTCCCACTGCGCGTACGCGTCCGGGTAGGCCGACACCTGCACCGTCTGGGCGGCCTCGGTCAGCGGCATGTCCTGCCACCCGTCCACCTGCTTCAGACCCTTCTCAAACGCCAGCGTCGCGTACTCGGGGTCGGTGATCTGCTCCGGCGTACCCCAACCACTGGACGGGCGCTGCTGGAACAGACCCAGCGAGTCATGGTCGTTGGCGTCGCCCAGGTGACCCAGGTTCTCCAGCTTCGACTCCTGCAGGCTCGTGGCGATCGAGATCACCGCGGCCCGCTCCGGCAGACCCGCCTTCTTCGTGGCGGCGATGATCGCCTTGGCGTTGGCGGTCTGCTCGTCGTTCAGGTCGATCTTCGACTGCGCGCCCTGGACGCCGTGCGGGATGAGCTTCGACGTGTCGGGCTTGTCGGCCTGCACGGCCGCGACCGGGCTCATCGCCGACACCGGAGTGCTGTCCGCGTGGTTCAGGGGACCCGCCGCGAGACCACCGGCGAAGGCCAGACCAGCAACACCGAGAACGCTCTTACGCAGCATCGTGTTCATGAGAGGTAGCTCCATTCGGGGGTCGGCGCCTCCATGGGGGTGGAGACGCAAGCACCGTCAGGCGCTCAACACGCAAAAGAGGAAAGTCTTCGACCGGCTGGCTCGCGGGGCGGGGGCCTCTTCGCGGCGCCGGGACCATGTGTAACGACCGACCGGCCACCCGCATTCCGGGGCCGGGCCGTTCACCAGGCCCGGTTCGATCGGGCCGTGGTACTCGGTCGTACGGTGGATGTAACGACCCCGCCCCCGCCACGATTCCGGCCCCAGGATGCACCCGGTCACACCCCGGAACCGGACATCCCGCCCGGGCATCGGACACGGGACCCGGTCCTGCACCGCGAACCGGCGCACCCCGGCGCAGGCCGAGTCGGGTGGCACGGACGCTACGAACTTGATGACATCAATGAATCAGCCGTGACCCGGTGGCAGAGACCGGGTGGACATGGGACACGCCGGACACTGGCGTGGGACCACGTCCGGGGATCGCCGCCACGGGTCAGATCGGCGTCAGGGCCGAATCCGTACCAGAGGAGAGACCGGCCGGGCGCGAGCCGGCGCGGCTGCGACCAGACCGGGGGAGGCGGCCCGCAGTGACCGGGGGCGGGGATCACGCCTGACCGCCCGGAGCCGGGCACGGCGGGCACCCCCATCGACGGACACCCGGCACCCACCGGCAGGCTGGCTGGCAGGGGAAGCGTCAGGCGGCGGGCCAGTCCTGGGAGGCGAGACGAGGCGAGACCGCCCCGGGTGGGGCGGCCTCGAGCCAGGAGAGGAAGCCGGTGACCGTGGACCGCGCCATGGCGATCTCCACCGGGGCGTGCTGACTGGTACAGCGCAGGATCACCCAGTCGGCCGGCATGGAGAGGCGCTCCTGCCCCTCGGGGAGCCGCCGACGCTCCACGGCGAGCACCTTGCGGGAGAGCACCCGCTTCGGACGCAGGGCGAAACTGAACATCCGGTACCACCGGAGTTCGTCGCCGGCGAACCGCCCGAAGCCCGGGGACCAGCCCCGGCCGTCGAGCATCGTGGTGACCCGGACGCTGAGCCGGATGATGCCGCCGCTCCGCGTGACGAGAGCCCGCCGGATGAAGAGGATCAGAACCGCGACGAGGATCACCGCGAAGCCGATTCCGACCCCTTCCACGATCTCCATCGGCGGGTCGGCTCAGCGTGCCGGAGTGGCGGGGGTGGCGCTCTCGGCGAGGACGGTGACGCCCTCACCGGTCACCGACAGGAAACCGCCGGCGATGTCGTAGGCGACCTGCTGGCCACCGGCCTGCTTGATCCGGACCTGGCTGGGCTCGGCGAGCTGGCCGAGCAGAGGCGCGTGCCCGTGCAGCACACCCAGCTCACCCTCGGTCGTCCGGGCGACGACCATCTCGGCCTCGCCGGACCAGACCTTCTCCTCGACGGCTACGAGCTCGACGTGAAGCTGCTGTGCCACGCTGTCTCCTTGCTGCGGCGGCGGATTGCCAAAGTCTAGTCGCGCCCCCGGGTGCCACCCAACGCGGGTGGCGAGAGCTGCGCCACGGGGCGGCACCGGTTGCCCGCGGGCGACCCCGGCGTGCACCGGGCCCGCTCGCGCTCAGGCTAGCTGTTCTTCTGCTTGAAGTCGGGGTGCTCCAGCATGAAGGCGTCGACCTGCTCGGTGCGGATGGCGGTGAAGAAGTCCTGCGCGGCCGGCAGCAGCCGTTCACCGCGGTAGGCGGAGCCGGTGCCGATCCCCTCCCCCGGCAGCTTGATCGTCTCGATCGAGTCCGAGCGGATGCCCTTGAGCGCCAGCGCGAAGTCGACCACGCTGTTGCCCCGCCCGTTGAAGATCAGGGACTGCCCGGCGGCACGGACGACCCGGTCCAGCTTGATCGGGTTGGTCACCACGTCCGCGCTGAACGCCTGGCCGACCATCGCCTTGATGAACTGCTGCTGGTGGCGCTGACGGCCGTAGTCGGCGTCCGGCACCCCGTTCTTCGGGTAGCGCTGGCGGACGTAGTCCAGCGCCTGCCAGCCGTTGAGGTGCGCGTTGCCCTTCTTGTACTCCGCCTGTGGGCCGAGGTAGCCCCCGCCGCCGGGACGCAGCTCGCGCATGGTGCCGTCCGGCTTGCGGTGCTCCGACTTCACGTCCCGCTCGATGTACATGTCGACGCCACCCATCGCATCGACGATCTTCTTGAAGCCGGTGAAGTTGATGATCGCCCCGGCGTCGAAGCGCTGGATGCCGGTGACCTGGCTGACGGTCTTCGCGAGCAGCTCGAAGCCGCGGCTGGCGTCCGGGTTCTGCCCGGGCACCCGACTCCCGTACGACATGGCGGCGTTGAGCTTGTCGGTGCCACCGGGGTAGTTCGCCTTGGGGAACGCGGGGATCTCCACCCGCAGGTCGCGTGGGAGCGAGAAGAGGTAGCCCCGGTCCATGCCGGCCGGCACGTGCAGGATCATGATCGAGTCCGCCAGCGGCGGCGTCTCGGGTTTGCGGGGGTCGATGCCGACCAGCAGGATGTTCAGCGGACCCTTGACGTTGCTCTTGCGCTCCTTGGCGCCGGCCGCCTGGTCGCCGAAGAGGTCGCCCTTGCCGACCGAGCCCTCGTAGCGGTGCAGCAGGGTCTCGTAGCCGGCCAGCACCGCGCCGCTGAGCAGCATGAGCACCACGCCGAAGACGGTGCAGACGCGGGCCCAACGGGGCACCCCCCGCCAGAAGGACCGCTTACCGCCGTCCGTGCCGCCCTTACCCACAGGTAGCTCCATTCGTCGCGCCCATGACTGGAAGACGGGCGCAAGCGACCGTTTCGTTGCAGGAGATCGACGCCTCTGGTCTGAGCGTCGTGTCAGGAACGGTACCCCGGGCGTGGGCGAGCCGCTGACCGGTGAAGCGGACATCCGCGGTCAGCGGCCCCGAACGGGCGAAGGCCACCCCGGTCGCGCCGGGGTGGCCTTCGCTGAGTGTGACGGAGGTCTAACCCTCCATCAGCTCCTTGGCCTTGGCCTCCAGGTCCTCGAGACCGCCGCACATGAAGAACGCCTGCTCGGGGAAGTGGTCGTACGCGCCCTCGCTGATCTTCCGGAACGCCTCGATGGTCTCGGCGATCGGCACCGTCGAGCCCGGCACGCCGGTGAACTGCTCGGCGGCGTAGGTGTTCTGGGAGAGGAAGCGCTCGATCCGCCGGGCGCGCTGCACGGTGATCTTGTCTTCCTCGGAGAGCTCCTCGATGCCGAGGATGGCGATGATGTCCTGCAGGTCCTTGTAGCGCTGCAGGATCCGCTTCACCTCGGTGGCCACCGCGAAGTGCTCCTGGCCGACGAACTCCGGGGCGAGGATCCGGGACGAGGACGCCAGCGGGTCCACGGCCGGGTAGATGCCCTTGTCGGAGATCGACCGCTCCAGGTTGGTGGTCGCGTCGAGGTGGGCGAACGTGGTGGCCGGCGCCGGGTCGGTGTAGTCGTCGGCGGGCACGTAGATCGCCTGCATCGAGGTGATGGCCTGGCCCCGGACGGAGGTGATCCGCTCCTGGAGCTCGCCCATCTCGTCGGCCAGGGTCGGCTGGTAACCCACGGCGCTCGGCATCCGGCCGAGCAGCGTGGAAACCTCGGAACCGGCCTGGGTGAAGCGGAAGATGTTGTCGATGAAGAGCAGCACCTCCTGCTTCTTCACGTCACGGAAGTACTCCGCCATGGTCAGCGCCGAGAGCGCCACCCGCAGCCGGGTGCCCGGCGGCTCGTCCATCTGGCCGTAGACCAGTGCGGTCTTGTCGATGACGCCCGACTCGGTCATCTCGGCGATGAGGTCGTTGCCCTCGCGGGTGCGCTCACCCACGCCGGCGAAGACCGAGGTACCACCGAAGTTCCGGGCGACACGGGTGATCATCTCCTGGATGAGCACCGTCTTGCCCACGCCGGCACCGCCGAACAGGCCGATCTTACCGCCCTTGACGTACGGGGCGAGCAGGTCGATGACCTTGATGCCGGTCTCCAGCATCTCGGTCTTCGGCTCCAGGTCCGCGAAGGCCGGGGCCTTGCGGTGGATGCCCCACCGGTCGTCGGCCTGGATGGTCTCACCCTCGGTGAGGTTCAGGCACTCGCCGATCGCGTTGAACACGTGACCCTTGACCGCGTCGCCCACCGGGACGGTGATCGGCTCGCCACGGTCACGCACCTCGGCACCGCGGACCAGGCCGTCGGTCGGCTGCATCGAGATGGCGCGGACCAGGTTGTCACCCAGGTGCTGGGCGACCTCCAGGGTCAGCGTCTTCTCGCCGCCGGAGAGCGTCACGTCCACGTTCAGGGCGTTGAACAGGGCCGGCATGGCGTCGCGCGGGAACTCGGCGTCGACGACCGGGCCGATGACCCGGACCACGCGACCCGTGGCCGTCTTGGTCTCTACTGGGGCAGTCATCACACTTCACTTCCCGACGCGGCGAGCGCGTTCGCGCCGCCGACGATCTCGCTGATCTCCTGGGTGATCCCGGCCTGGCGCGCCGAGTTCATCTCACGCGTGTACTTCTCGATCATCTCTTCGGCGTTGTCGGTGGCGCTCTTCATCGCCCGCCGCCGCGACGCCGACTCGCTCGCCGCCGACTCGATCAACGCCGCGTAGATCCGCGTGTTGATGTACTTCGGCAGCAGCGCGTCGAGCAGCGCCTCCGCCTCCGGCTCGAACTCGTACGCCGGCAGCAGCCCCTCGGACCGCGGCCGGTCCTCGACCTGCATCGGGCCGATGATCTTCGCAACCGGCGTCTGGGTCATCAGGGAGTGGAACTCGGTGTAGACGATGTGCAACTCGTCGATACCGACGATCCCGTCCGCCCCGGCGTGCCCCTCCGCGTCGTCCGCGCCGGCCGAGAACGCCTTGATCAGCGTCTCGCCCACCTCGCGGGCGTCGGCGAAGGACGGCTGCTCCGAGAAGCCCGTCCAGTTCGCCGCCATGTCGCGGTTGCGGAACCGGTAGAACCCGACACCCTTGCGCCCGATGACGTAGAGCACCGGCTCCTTGCCGTCGGCCTTGAGCCGGGCGATCAGCGACTCGGCGGTCCTGATCGCGTTGGAGCTGTAGCCGCCGGCCAGGCCCCGGTCGCTGGTGACCAGCAGGACGCCCGCCCGCCGCACCCGCTCACGCGGGGTGAGCAGCGGGTGGTCGATCCGCGCGTTGGACGCCAGCGCCGTGAGCACGCCGGTGATGGCGTTGGCGTACGGCAGCGACGCCTCCACCCGGGCCTGGGCCTTGGCGATGCGGCTCGTCGCCACGAGCTCCATCGCCTTGGTGATCTTCTTCATCCCCTTCGCCGAGCGGATCCGCTGGCGAAGAACGCGAACCTGGGCCGCCATGGATCAGCTCTCGGCCGGGCGGTCGGTCGAGCCGTCCCGGAAGCGGGTCACCGTCTCGCGGTTCTCCTCGCCCTCGAGCGGCGTGGCCGGCGCCTCGTTGACCCGGTGCTCGTCCTCCTTGCCCAGGAAGACCTGCTTGAACTCGGTGATGGCCGAGTCGAGCGAGCCGATGATGTCGTCGTCCCACTTGTTGTCGGCGATACCGGCGAGGACACCCTCGTGCTTGTGCCGCAGGTACTGGAGGAACTCCGCCTCGAAGCGGCGCACCTCACCGACCGGGATGTCGTCCAGCTTGCCCTCGACGCCGGCCCAGACCGAGACGACCTGCTCCTGCACCGGGTACGGCGAGTAGTTCGGCTGCTTGAGCAGCTCGACCAGGCGGGCACCGCGCTCCAGCTGGGCGCGGGAGGCCTTGTCCAGGTCGGACGCGAAGGCGGCGAACGCCTCCAGCTCGCGGTACTGGGCCAGGTTGAGCCGCAGCGAACCGGCGACCTTGCGCATCGGCTTGACCTGCGCCGCGCCACCGACCCGGGAGACCGAGGTACCGACGTTGATGGCCGGCCGGACGCCCTGGTTGAACAGGTCGGTCTCGAGGAAGATCTGGCCGTCGGTGATCGAGATGACGTTCGTCGGGATGAAGGCCGAGATGTCGTTGGCCTTCGTCTCGATGATCGGCAGACCGGTCATCGACCCGCCACCCAGCTCGTCGGAGAGCTTCGCGCAGCGCTCCAGCAGGCGGGAGTGCAGGTAGAAGACGTCACCCGGGTACGCCTCACGGCCCGGCGGGCGACGCAGCAGCAGGGACACGGCGCGGTACGCCTCGGCCTGCTTGCTCAGGTCGTCGAAGATGATCAGGACGTGCTTGCCACCGTACATCCAGTGCTGCCCGATGGACGAGCCGGTGTAGGGGGCGAGGTACTTGAAGCCGGCCGGGTCGGACGCCGGGGAGGCGACGATGGTGGTGTACTCCATCGCGCCCGCCTCCTCCAGGATGCCCTTGATCGAGGCGATCGTGGAGGCCTTCTGGCCGATGGCGACGTAGATGCAGCGGACCTGCTTCTTCGGGTCGCCGGAGCGCCAGTTGTCGCGCTGGTTGAGCACCGCGTCCAGGGCGACCGTGGTCTTACCGGTCTTCCGGTCACCGATGATCAGCTGACGCTGGCCCCGACCGATCGGGGTCATCGCGTCGACGGCCTTGATGCCGGTCTGCAGCGGCTCGGAGACCGACTGCCGGGCCATCACGTTCGGAGCCTGGAGCTCCAGCTCGCGGAAGCCCTCGTTCGGGATGTCACCGAGCCCGTCGATCGGCTGGCCGAGCGCGTTGACCACGCGGCCGAGGAAGGCGTCGCCGACCGGGACCGAGAGCACCCGGCCGGTGCGCTTGACGCGCTGCCCCTCCTCCAGCTTGGCGGAGTCACCGAGAACGACGACACCGATCTCCCGGACGTCGAGGTTCAGCGCCACGCCGAGCGTGCCGTCCTCGAACTCCAGGAGCTCGTTGGTCATGGTCGAGGGGAGGCCCTCGACGTGGGCGATGCCGTCACCGGTGTCGGCGACGGTGCCGACCTCCTCGCGGGAGACGTCGGTCGAGTAGGAGGAGACGTAGCGCTCCAGGGCGCCGCGGATCTCCTCCGTCGAGATGGTCAGCTCGGCCATCCTCTGCTTCCTTAAAAATCAGGGGCCCGGGATACCTAGTACCGACCGGTCCGATGGCGTCGAATCAGGGCTGCGGAGGCGCTGGTCAGCGCTTCGCGAGCGCGTTGCGGGTCTCGTTGAGGCGGCGCAGGACGGTGCCGTCGTACAGGTCGGAACCGACCCGCACGCTCACCCCACCGAGCACCTCGGGGTTGACCGTCTGCTTGACGGAAACCTCTCGACCGTACATCTCGGAGAGGCGGGCACCGAGGCGTCGCTCCTCGGAGTCACTCAGCGGGGCCGCCACGGTCACGTACGCGACCTGACGGTCCTGCCGCTCGGCGGCCAGCTCGACCAGCCGGGTGAGCGCCCCGGTGAAGGAGCGTCCGCCGAACCCGGCGAGCGCCACCCCGACGAGGTAGCCGGTGATCGGCCGGGCCTTGCCGGCGAGGAGCTGGTCGACCAGCGTGCCCCGCTGCTCGGCGGGGGTCGCCGGGTCGGAGAGCGCCCGGGACAGCTCCGGGGAGCCGGTGACGACCTGCCCGAAGCGGAACAGCTCGTCCTCGACCTCCCCCAGCTCGCCGGAGGAGTCGGCGCTCGCCAGGAGCGCCTCGATGCCCAGCCGCTCGGTGCCGTCGAGCAGTTCCGACGGCGCCGACCAGCGGCCGGAGACCAGCGACGCGAGCAGGTCGAGCGCCTCCGCGCTGATCTTGCCGCGCAGCATCCCACCGAGCAGACCGGCCCGGTCGGCACCGGACCGGGCCGGGTCCGACAGCGCCCGGCGCAGCCGCGGCTCGCGCCGCAGCAGGGCGGCGACGGAGAGGATGTCGTCGGCGGTGGAGGCCACCGCCGACGGCTCCGCGCCGCGGACGTACGTGTCGAGGTGTTCGGCCGCGACCTTGTACGACTCCCGGCTGGCGGCCTGCATCAGCGGGCCCCCGTGCTCTCGAGACCGCTCAGGAACCGGTCCACGGTGCCCTTGCGGCGCGCCTCGTCGGCGAGCGACTCGCCGACGATCTTGCTGGCCAGGTCCACCGCGATGGTGCCGACCTCGGTACGCAGCTCGCGCACGATGGTGGCCCGCTCGGCGGCGAGCTGCTCCTTGCCGGCCGCGATGATCCGGTCGGACTCCTCCCGCGCCTTGGCGAGGATGTCCTGGCGGATGCCCTCGGCGTCGGCCCGGGCGTCGTCGCGGATCCGGGCCGCGTCGGTACGCGCCTCCGCGAGCTGGGCCCGGTACTGCTCGAGCAGCTGGTTGGCCTCGGCCTGGGCGGCCTCGGCGCGCTTGATGCCGCCCTCGATCGCGTCGACCCGGGCCTGGAACGTCTGCTCCATGCGCGGGAAGACGAACTTCATAAGCACGAAGCAGAGCACGATGAAGGCGATGCCACCGACGACGATCTCCTGCCAGGCAGGGATGATCGGGTTGTGGGTCGCCTTTTCACCACCCTCGGCGAGAAGGAGGAAGTGCATGGGATACCTCCCGGTCAGAGGGGGTGGATCAGGCGCCGGCCCAGATGAAGCCGAAGGCGATACCGAGCAGGGCGAGCGCCTCGATGACGGCGAAGCCGATCCAGACGTACGGGAGGGTCATCCGGGACGACTCCGGCTGGCGGGCCGTCGACTGGATGTAGGCCGAGAAGACCAGGCCCACGCCGATGCCCGGGCCGATCGCGGCCAGGCCGTAACCGATGGCAGCGGTGCTGCCCGTTACCTCGGCAAGGATGCTCATTGCGGTTCCTCCTGGTTATCACGCGTGACGGTCACGCGGGACGACAACGGTTGGTACGGAAGAGAGTGGATCAGTGCTCGTCGGCGAGCGCGCCCTGCACGTAGCTGGCGGTCAGCACCGTGAAGACGTACGCCTGCAGACAGATCACCAGGAACTCGAGGAAGGTCAGCGCGATCGTCATCACCCAGGACAGCACCGACACCGGTGCCAGCCAGACGTTGGCGCTGATCATGGCGAACCCGCCGAGCGTGAAGACCAGCAGGAGCATGTGACCGGCGAACATGTTCGCGAAGAGACGGACGGCCAGCGAGAACGGCCGGACGAGGAAGGTCGAGAAGAACTCGATCGGGATCAGCAGCGGCAGGATGTACCAGGGCGCCGGCGGGATCAGGGAGTTCTTGAAGTACTTCACGAAGCCGTGGTGCCGGATGCCGATGAAGTTGAACATCACGTAGCTGATCACGGCGAGGAACGCCGGGAAGGCGATGTGCGAGTTCGGCGAGATCTGGAAGAACGGAATGATCGCGAACGCGTTGGTCAGCAGGATGAAGCAGAAGAGCGTGGTGAAGTACGGCGCGAACCGCACCCCCGCGTGCCCGATCATGTCGACCGCGATGTTGTTCCGCACGAAGCCGTAGATCGACTCGGCGAACCACTGCTTCTTGGTCGGCACCAGCTTCGGGTTCCGGTAGCTGGCCAGGAAGAAGATGATCAGCACGCCGACGGCGATCCAGACCATCGCGGTGATCTTCGTGAACCAGTACGAGTCGTGCGCACCCCAGGGCAGGATGCTGGGCAGGTAGAAGTCCTCCACGCTCGGTGGGAATTCCGCCTGGCCCTGAGCCAGGACGTTCGCCTGTCCGAACACCGCGTCCCTTCCTAAGTAGGCGTGCCGAGTCGGCGGACGACCAGGATGATCCCCCCGGCCATGCCGAGCACGACGCCGATCCCGGTGGCGATGCCGCCGGTGTCGAGCCACTGGTCGACCAGCCAGCCGATGAAACCCCAGACGAGCATGCCCCCGATGAGGTACGAGAGCGCGGTCCAACCCTGACCGGCACCCGACGGAACGTCGCCTGTGCCGCCAGCGCTGGGGGGTTTCTGGTCACCGGCCATGACGGGGCGAACGATATCAGTCGGGGATACGAGGCTGTGCCTCACCCCCCGCACAACCTGGTTGTGTGGGACACGGGCGGGCGAAGTCGTCTGGAGGCACGCTACTCCCCTCTCGCCACTGAGAGAATGACCGATCGCGGACACACCGACGCGCCGCCCGAAGGATGGGATCGCCTCAGGAGCGGACGTGTCGGGCATGGACCGTGGTGAGCCACCAGACGTGCACGCCGGTCCACACCGCCACGCCGGCGGCGATGCCCAGGCAGAGCGGGATCAGGCCGCCCCAGCCGGTCGCCGCCACCCCGATCATCAGGGCCCCGAGCAGGCTCATCTTGGCCACGTAGAGCCCGAGCCCGAAGGGCAGCAGCAGCTGCGGGTCGCGGGCGTCGGCCCAGGCCAGCACCACTGTGGTGAGGGTGTAGCTGGCCACCGTGACGGCCACCCCGGCCGCCGCGCCGAGCGCCGCGTCCGCCCCGCCCGTCACCCCGCCGACCACGCCGGCCACCGCGGCCAGCACCGCCGAGGCGAGCAGCAGCACCGGCAGGTGCCGCAGCCGCCAGCCACGCTCCCCGGTCACCTGCGCCGCGCGCACCCCGGGCTCAGCCACGGGGGTACGCCGGGAAGGCGGCGACCAGGTCGGCCACGTCGGCGGCGATCCGGGTCAGCCCGTCGGCGCCCCCCGGTTCGCCGGGGTCGGTCCGTACCGCCCGGGCGATCAGGGCCGCGACCTGACGCATCTCCCCCTCGCGCATGCCCTGGGTGGTCACGCTCGGGGTGCCCACCCGGATGCCGGAGGCGACCATCGGCTTCTGCGGGTCGTACGGGATGGCGTTCTTGTTCAGGGTGATGGCCGCGGCGTCGCAGCGGGCCTCGGCGTCGGCGCCGGTCACCCCGGCCTCGCGCAGGTCGATCAGGGCGAGGTGGGTGTCGGTGCCGCCGGAGACCGGGCGCATCCCCGCGTCGGCCAGCCCGGCGGCGAGCGCCTGGGCGTTGCTCACCACCTGCGTGGCGTACGCCCGGAACTCGGGCTGGGCGGCCTCGCGCAGCGCGACCGCCTTGGCCGCAACGGCGTGCATCAGCGGGCCGCCCTGGGTGAACGGGAAGACCGCCTTGTCGATCCGGGACGCCAGCGACTCACGGCAGAGGATCATGCCGCCGCGGGGACCGCGCAGCACCTTGTGCGTGGTGGCGCAGACGACGTCGGCGTAGGGCACCGGCGACGGGACGGCCTTCCCGGCGACCAGCCCGATGAAGTGCGCCGCGTCCACCATCAGGTACGCGTCCACCTCGTCGGCGATCTCCCGGAACCGGGCGAAGTCGATCAGCCGGGGGTACGCGGTCGCCCCGCAGATGATCATCTTGGGGCGGTGCGCCCGGGCCAGGTCCCGCACCTCGTCGTAGTCGATCAGCTCGGTGTCCCGCCGGACCGTGTAACCGACGGTGTGGAACCACTTGCCCGAGAAGTTGACCCGACTGCCGTGTGTCAGGTGCCCGCCGTGCGGCAGGTCCATCGCCAGCACGGTGTCCCCCGGCTGCACCAGCGCGGCGTACGCGGCCAGGTTGGCGCTGGCGCCGGAGTGCGGCTGGAGGTTGGCGTGGTCGGCGGCGAAGAGCTCCTTCGCCCGGGCGATGCCGATCTCCTCGGCCCGGTCCACCTCGGCGCAGCCGCCGTAGTAGCGCCGGCCCGGGTAGCCCTCGGCGTACTTGTTGGTCAGCGTCGAGCCGAGCGCGGCGAGCACCGCGGGCGAGGTGAGGTTCTCGCTGGCGATCAGCTGCAGGCCGCCCCGGAGCCGGTCCAGCTCGCCGAGCACCACCCCGGCGATCTCCGGGTCGACGGTGCTGAGCTGCTCGAAGTCCGGACCCCAGAAGGTGCTCCTCGCGTTCTCCACAGCGCCAGAGTCTATTCGGCCGCACACTGGAGACCGTGAGATGCCTCGTCACCGGTGCGACCGGATACATCGGCGGGCGGCTCGCGCCCCGACTGCTCGCCGAGGGGCACACCGTGCGCTGCCTGGCCCGTACGGCCGGGCGGCTGCGCGACGTGCCGTGGGCGTCCCGGACCGAGATCGCCGAGGGCGACCTGCGGAAGCCGGAGACCCTGCCGGCCGCGTTCGACGGCGTGGAGGTCGCGTACTACCTGGTGCACTCGCTCGGCCAGGAGGGCTTCGAGGCGGCCGACCGGGAGGCCGCGACCAACTTCGCCACCGCGGCCCGCGCCGCGGGCGTACGCCGGATCGTCTACCTGGGCGGGCCGGAGCCGAAGAAGGACGGCGGGGTCCCCTCGCCGCACCTGCGGTCCCGGGCCGAGGTGGGGCGGATCCTGCTGGCCAGCGGGGTGCCCACCGTGGTGCTCCGGGCCGCGGTGATCATCGGGTCCGGCTCGGCGTCGTTCGAGATGCTCCGCTACCTGACCGAGCGGCTGCCGGCGATGGTCACCCCGCGCTGGGTGCGCAACCGGATCCAGCCGATCGCCGTGCGGGACGTGCTGCGCTATCTGGTGGCCAGCGCGTCGCTGCCGCCCGAGGTCAACCGGGGCTTCGACATCGGCGGCCCGGACGTGCTGACCTTCCAGGAGATGATGCAGCGCTACGCCCGGGTCGCCGGGCTGCGCCCCCGGATGATCGTGCCGGTCCGCCCGCTGACCCCGTCGCTCTCCTCGCACTGGGTCGGGCTGATCACCCCGGTGCCGAACGCCATCGCCCGGCCGCTGGTGGAGAGCCTGGTGCACGAGGCGGTCGCCCACGAGCACGACATCGCCCGGTACGTCCCCGACCCGCCCGGTGGGCTGACCGGCTTCGACCGGGCGGTCGAGCTGGCGCTGACCAAGGTGCGCGACGCCCAGGTGGAGACCCGCTGGTCGACCGCGAGCGGGCCGGACGCGCCCGCCGAACCGCTGCCCAGCGACCCGAAGTGGTCCGGCGGGACGGTCTACACCGACGTCCGGGAACGGGCCGTGGACGCCCCGACGGGCGCGCTCTGGCGGGTCATCGAGGGCGTCGGCGGCGAGCACGGCTGGTACTCGTTCCCGCTCGCCTGGTCGGTGCGGGGCTGGCTGGACCGGCTGGTCGGCGGGGTGGGACTGCGCCGGGGCCGGCGCGACCCGCACCACCTCCAGGTCGGCGAGGCGCTGGACTTCTGGCGGGTCGAGGAGATCATCCCCGGCGAGCTGCTGCGGCTGCGCGCCGAGATGCGGTTGCCCGGGCGGGCCTGGCTGGAGATGCGCGCCGAGCCGGCCGGCGAGGGTCGCAGCCGGTACGTCCAGCGCGCCGTCTTCCTCCCCCGCGGGCTGGCCGGCCACCTCTACTGGGGCTCCGTCGCCCCGTTCCACGCGGTGGTCTTCGGCGGGATGGCCCGCAACATCGCCCGTGGCGCCGAGCAGTCCCCCGTCCCGGTCTCCCGCTCCGCCTGACCCCGCTCAGTTGCCGGTGCGCGGGCCGGTGACCCGGAGGGCGACGTTCTCGCTCGGTGGCACGAAGTCCTGGACCGGCTGGTCGCGCAGGGCGGCGGCGAGGATCCGGCCCACCGCGTCGATCTGCCGGGTCTGCACGCCACCACCGACGGCGTCCCGGGGGTCGTCCGGGTTCGCCGCGATGGTGGCGACCGCGAGCTGCGGGGTGAACGCGACCACGGTCTCGGTGGCGTTCCGCTCCGAGCTGCCGGTCTTGCCCGCCAACGGCCGGCCCAGCCGGGGCTGGAGCTCCTCGGCGGTCCCGCCGTCGCAGCGGCGGTACATCGACTGGTCGCCGACCGGGCAGCGGGACGCGTCGGCCGCCGCCCGGGCCACCTCCGTGTCGAGCACCTGCCGGCAGTCCGGTTTCCCGGCCGCCACCCGGTGGCCCGCGCTGTCGGTGATCGAGGTGACCGGCGTGGGCGCGCACCAGGTGCCCTCGGCCGCCACCGTCGCGTACGCGTTGGCCAGGTCGAGCGGGGTGGTGGCGGTGACGCCGAGGGTGAACGCGCCCCAGCCCTTCGCGCCCTCACGGGCCAGCCGGGCGTCCTCCGGCGAGCGCAGCACGATGCCCAACCGCTCGGCCATCTCCACCACCCGGTCCGCCCCCACCTTCTCGGTCAGCCACGCGAAGTACGTGTTGACCGAGCGGCCGAAGGCGCTCCACATGGTGCGGTGGCCGTTCATCCAGGACGGGTTGGCGTTGGCCGGGCACCAGTAGCCGCCGCAGCTCGCCGGTCCCCCGCCCGCCCGGTAGTCGCTGACGAAGACCGACGGCGCGTTGAAGTCGGTGTCCAGCGGGAGCCCGGACTCCAGCGCCGCGAGCAGCGCGAAGAGCTTGAAGGTGGAGCCCCCCTGGTAGCCGACGATGCCGCCGCCCCCGGCCACGAGCTGGTTGACGGTGTTCGGGTAGTTCCGCTGGCCGCGCGGGTTCGGGGCGACGCTGAAGTTCCGGTTCACCGCCATGGCCAGCACCCGACCGGTGCCGGGCTGCACCACGGCGGTCGGCGCGGCCCGCTTGTTGCCCGCGTCGTAGATCCGCAGCACCTGGTCGGTGGCCTGCTGCTGCACGTCCGGGTCGAGTGAGGAGACGATGGAGAAGCCGCCGCGGCGCAGCGTCCGCTGCCGCTCGTCCGGGGAGCTGCCGAAGGCCGCCTGGGACCGCCACCACTGGGTGAACCAGTCGCAGAAGAAGCCCCAGTCGTTGTGCTCCTCGGGCACCGCCGCGCAGTCGTTCGGCATCGCGCTCGGGGTGAGCCGGAGCCGCTCCGCCTTGGCCCGGGCCGCGTCGGCGGCCGGGAGCTGGCCGGTCTCCACCATCCGGTCCAGCACGTACGCCCGGCGGCGCAGCGCCGAGTCGGCGTCCCCGTTGATCGGGTCGTCGGTGTCGGGCGCGCGGACCAGCCCGGCGAGCAGCGCCGCCTGGGCCAGCGTGAGGTCGGCCGGTTTCGTGGAGAAGTAGCGCCGGCTCGCCGCAGCGATGCCGTACGCGCCGGCGCCGAAGTAGGCGATGTTGAGGTAGCGGCCCAGGATCTGGTCCTTGTCGAGGTCGCGTTCCAGGGCCAGCGCGTAGCGCATCTCCCGGATCTTGCGACCGGCGGTGATCTCGGTGGCCCGGGCCCGCTGCTGTTCGGTCAGCCGGGGGTCACCGGCCAGCGCGTTGCGGACGTACTGCATGGTCAGCGTGGAGGCACCCTGACGGGCCGCCCCCTCACGCTTGTTGACGGTCAGCGCCCGCGCCACGCCCCGAAGGTCGACGCCGTGGTGCTGATAGAACCGGACGTCCTCGGCGGCCACGATGGCCTGCCGCATCACCGGCGCCACCTCCGCCAGCGGCACGTCCGTCCGGTCCTCCAGATAGAAGGAGGTGATCAGGGTGCGGCCGTCGTTGGCGTAGAGGTTGGACCGCTGCGCCGGCTGCGGCGCCCGCAGCGACTCGGGCAGCTCGTTGAAGGGCAGCAGCCCCTTGACGCCCAGCCCGAGCACCAGCGCGGCCGGCAGTGCGGCCACCGCCAGCCCCAGCCCGGCGAGCAGGCCGGCGAGCAGAATGGTGAAGACCTTGTGGAGATGGGCCCGGTTCATCAGCTCTCCCCGCAGGAGCCGGCCACGTGCGGACCCGTTCAGAATGACCGCAAAGGCCTTCAGAACCGCCCACTTCGCCTGAACCCGCAGGAATTTCACGGAGAAGGGTTAAACCGGGCAGAAGGTGAGGCGAGGACCCGTCAGGGCAGCAACACGGAGGCGAGCGGGTGGACCGTCTCCTCGATCTCGTCGGCGACCCGGCTGAAGCACTGGTCACCCCGACCCCACGGGTCGTCGAGGTCGTCGGTGGGCAGCGGCGAGGCACCCTGCCGGGCCGCGTCCGCGGCGGCCACCAGGGCCACACCACGGGCGTGGACCGCGTCCGGGGTGGCCTCCACCGGAGGCAGCGCCGCCGCGTCGACCAGCCCGAGCAGCCGGCCGAACTCCCCCAGCACGAAGGTGCGCGCCGCCGCGTCGGGACGCAGCGCCACCACGTACTCCTGCTGGTCGGCGGTGGCGGTGAGAACCAGGTCGGCGGCGTCGATCAGGTCCGACCGCAGCTTACGGGCGGCGAAACCCGCCACGTCCCCGCCGCGCGCGGTGACCTGCCGGGCGGCCGGCGGGTTCATCTCCTCGCCGGCGTGCCAGCCGCCGGTGCCGGCGCTGTGGCTGTGCACCAGCTCGTCCGAGCGGGCCGGATCGGCACCGTGCCGGCCCAGCCGCTCCCGCACCGCGAGCAGCAGCAGCCGCTCGGCCATCGGCGACCGGCAGATGTTGCCCATGCAGACGTGCAGGACGGTGAACGGCGGCACTCAGGCTCCCCGGGAATCGAGCAGGTCGGGCACCACGTCGCGCAGCTTCGCCAGCGGGATCGCGCCCTGCCGCACCAGCCGGGGCGCCTCGCCGGTCAGGTCGACGATCGTGCTCGGCACCGGATCGACGGCGGGCCCCGCCTCCAGATAGGCACGGATGGCGTAACCCAGCTGCTCCCGGGCCTCCTCGGCGGTGACCGCGGCCGGCTGGCCGATCTTGTTGGCCGACGCCACCGCCATCGGGCCGGTCTCCCGCAGCACCTCCAGCGCCACCGGGTGCAGCGGCATCCGCACCGCCACCGTCCCGCCCGCGTCGCCCAGGTCCCAGGAGAGGCTCGGCGAGTGCTCCACCACGATGGTCAGTGCGCCCGGCCAGAACGCCTCGACCAGGTCCCGCGCCGCCCGGGGCAGCGAGAAGACCAGCCCGTCGAGGGTGTGCCGGGAGCCGATCAGCACCGGCGGCGCCTGCCGCGAGCCGCCCTTGGCGTCCGCGAGCGCCTTCACCGCGTACGGGGTGAAGGCGTCCGCGCCGACCCCGTAGACCGTGTCGGTCGGCAGCACGACGAGTTCCCCGTTGCGGACCGCCTCGATGGCAGCGGCGATGCCGCGGTCCCGGTCGGCGAGCGCCCGACAGTCGTAGAGCATCACGAGGAGCCAGTCTGCCACGCCGGGCCGGCATCGGGGTGGTGGCCGTCCGCCCGCCGGGACGCGGTGGCGAAGCGGGGCCGCCCGACCAGGTCCGGGTGCTCCCGCACCGCCGCGTACCGGCCGTCGGCGGCGAGCAGCGCGGGCACCGCGTCGCCGTGCGTGTCGTCGTGCTCGACGCCCAGCACGCCACCCGGGCGCAGCAACTGCGCCGCGCGGGCCACCACCGGCCGGATCACCGTCAGACCGTCCGCCCCGCCGAAGACCGCCTCGTCCGGGTCGTGCGCGGCCACCTCCGGGGGTACGACCACCGACCGCGGCACGTACGGCGGGTTGCACAGCAGCACGTCCACCCGGCCGACCAGATCGGCCAGCAGCTCCGGGTCGGTGACGTCGGCGGCGACCACCTCGACCGGGGTGTCCCCGGCGGCGTCCCGCTCGGCGGCGTTGCGGCGCAGCCAGGCCAGCGCCGCCGGGGACCGCTCCACCGCCACCACCCGCGCCCCCGGCAGCTCCTGGGCCACCGCGAGGGCGATCGCGCCGGAACCGCTGCACAGGTCCACCACCAGCGGCGAGGGTCGTCGACGCCCCTCCTCGATCCCCCAGCCGGCGAGGAGTTCGGTCTCCGGTCGGGGCACGAAGACCCCCGGGCCGACCGCCACGCTCAGGTGCCGGAAACCGGCGGAACCGGTCAGGTGCTGCACCGGCTCCCGGGCGGCCCGCCGCTGCACCAGGGCGTCGAAGCGGGCCCGCTGGGCGGCGGTGAACCCGTCGGCCAGGGCCAGCCGTCCCCGCGGCACGTCCAGCACGTACGCGGCCAGCAGCTCCGCCTCGACCCGGGGAGCCTCGACACCGGCCCCGGCGAGCGCCCGGGCCGCCCGGGCGATCACCAGCGAGGGGCGTTCGCGTTCTGTCCCTTCGGACGGGTGTTGCGGGAGGGAGGTCACGCCATAATCATGAAGCGTCGCGGGCCACAGCACGAGCGGGTGCGTCCGGGCGCACACCGACAGGGAGGTCGCGAGTGGGCTGGCTCGACCGGGTCGACGACCAGGTTGACGCCCTCCGGCACGCCCGCACCCTGCAGGAGGCGAGCCGCTCGGCCGAGGCGTGCGTGGTGCTCGACCGCGTGCTGCGCAGCACCGGCGACCCGTACACCCGGGCCGACGCCCTGGTCCAGCGCCTCTCCGCACTGATCAATCTCGGTCGAACGGCGGAATACACCCGGGCCATCGAGGAGGCCACCACCGCCGTCCGTGACCTCGCCGAACCGTACCTGCACGGGCACCTCAACGCGCTGGCCGCACTCGCCGCGCACCACCAGGGCGCGCTGGACCGCTGCGTAACCCACCTGGTGAAGGCCGCCCGCGCGCTGGGCGCGGTGGACGACCCGGACGAGCACACCGCCTGGGGCTGGCACGACCTGGCGATGGCGTACTCCTACCTCAGCTTCCACGGCCACGCGCTCGGCGCCATCGAACGGGCCCGGCAGGTGGGGCTCGCCGCCGGCATCCCCGAGGAGACCTTCGCCGCCCCCGGCATCCGACTGCGCAACGCGGTCGCCCTCGACCACAACGGGGACAGCGACGGCTGCCTGCGGGTGCTCCGGGACGTCGCCGGGGACCTCAACCGGTTCCTGCGCGCCGGCCGGGGCGGCAGCATCCGACCGAGCAGCCTCGCCGCGTACGGCTACGCCGCCGCCCGCCGGGCCGCCCTCGGCGACCGGGTCGACTCCGGCACCGACGCCGACCCGGTCCGGCTGCTCGCCCACGGCGGGGACAGCGCCCGGGCCCGCGACATGCGTCAACTCGGCCAGATCTGCCTGGCCGTCGCCGACGGGCGACCGATCGAGGCGGTGACCCGGCTGGACACCGTGCAGGTCTCCACCGAGACCCTCGGCGCCGCCGAACCGGCCCGGCTGCGCAGCATCGCACTCGCCCGGGCCGGTGACCACGCCGCCGCGCACCGGGCCGACCGGCACGCGTTCCGGCTCGCCGCACAGCGCAGCGACCGACTCCGGGACGTCTACATCGACGGCATCGCCGCCCGCATCGGCCACGAGGAGATGCGCCGCGAGGCGGCCCGCTACGAGGGCGAGGCGCTGACCGACCCGCTCACCGGCCTGCCCAACCGGCGACGGCTGGAGCGCTACATCGCGGCGGTGGTGGCGGCCGGCGAGCGGGTGGTGATCGGCGTCTGCGACCTGGACGGCTTCAAGGCGGTCAACACCCGGCACGGCCACCACTCCGGTGACCTGGTGCTCCAGCGGATCGCCGGGGTGATCAACCGGGTGATGCGTCGCGGCGACTTCGTGGCCCGCTACGGCGGGGACGAGTTCGTGGTGGTGCTGCCCGGGGCCGGGATGGGCGAGGCGGCCGAGGTGGCCCGCCGGATCGAGGCGGCCGTCCGCACCGAGGACTGGGAGTCCCTGGTGCCCGGCACCCCGGTCGGGGTGAGCATCGGCTTCGCCCAGGTCGGCGCCGGCGGCTCGACCCTCGGCGACGCTCTGGTCACCGCCTTCGAGACCGCCGACCGCGAGATGCTGCTGGCCAAGTCGTCCCGGCTGCGCGCCTCCTGACCCGACCCGTCAGCCCGTCGGTGGGCGACGACCCGCGTCAGCGGCGGGTGAGTTCGGTGCCCCCGGCGAGACGGGCCGCCCGGTCCGCCTCGGCCAGGGCGTCCAGGACGCCGTCCAGCTCACCGGCGAGCGCCAGGTCCAGGTTGTACGCGGTGTAGCCGATCCGGTGGTCGGTGATCCGGTTCTGCGGGAAGTTGTAGGTGCGGATCCGCTCCGAGCGGTCCACCGTCCGGACCTGCGCCTTGCGGGCGTCGGAGGCGGCGGCGTCGGCCTGCTCCTGGGCGGCGGCGAGCAGCCGGGCCCGCAGGATCCGCATCGCCTGCTCCCGGTTCTGCAGCTGCGACTTCTCGTTCTGGCAGGAGACCACGATCCCGGTCGGCACGTGGGTGATCCGGACCGCCGAGTCGGTGGTGTTGACCGACTGCCCACCCGGCCCGGACGAGCGGAACACGTCGATCCGCAGGTCGTTCGGGTCGATGGTGAGGTCCACCTCCTCCGCCTCGGGCAGCACCAGCACGCCCGCCGCGCTGGTGTGGATCCGGCCCTGCGACTCGGTGACCGGGACGCGCTGCACCCGGTGCACCCCGCCCTCCCACTTCAGCCGGGACCAGACGCCGTTGCCGCCCTCCGGTACGCCCTTGGTCTTGATCGCCAGCGAGACGTCCTTGATCCCGCCCAGGTCGGAGTCCTGCGCGTCGATCACCTCGGTGACCCAGCCGTGCCGCTCGGCGTAGCGGGTGTACATCCGCAGCAGGTCACCGGCGAAGAGCGCCGACTCCTCGCCGCCCTCACCCGCCTTGATCTCGACGATGACGTCCTTGGCGTCGTGCGGGTCGCGCGGGATCAGCAGCTCCGCCAGCTTCTCCTCCAGCGCCGGCAGGGAGTCCGCGATCGCGTCCGCCTCGGCGGCGAACGTCGGGTCCTCGGCGGCCAGCTCGCGGGCGGCGGCCAGGTCGGCGCGGGCCTGCTCCAGTTCACCGGCGGCCTTGTGCAGCGGCACGAGTTCCGCGTACCGGCGACCGACCCGGCGGGCCGTGCCCTGGTCGGCGTGGATCGCCGGGTCGGCGAGGCGCTTCTCCAGCTCGGCGTACTCGTCGAGGAGGGCGGCCAGGCGCTCACTGCTCATGCTGCGGGTGCTCCTTGGGACGACGGACGAACGAGGCGGAAACGGACGAACGCCCGCGCCCGGCAGGAGCCGGACACGGGCGTCGTCGCAGGAGCTACTTGGCCTTCTTCGCCTGAACCTTGGCGTACTTCTGCTGGAACTTCGCGACCCGGCCGGCGGTGTCGAGAACGCGCTGCTTACCGGTGTAGAACGGGTGGCAGGCGCTGCAGGTCTCGACGTGGATCGAGCCGCCCTTGGCGGTGCTGCGGGTGGAGAAGGTGTTACCGCAGGAGCAGGAGACCTCGGTGGTCGTGCACTCCGGGTGGATGTTGGGCTTCATGTCGCCTCGGTCCTTTCGTCGGTGGTCGCCGGGTCGCCAGCGTGGTCCGTCGCGCCGTGCGCGACGGGCTTGGCGTGAACCGGAACCGGTGGCCGATTGACCAGTGTGCCAGAGGCTTCCGCCGACCCGACAAGCGGGCCGCACACCAGGTCCGGCAGGCGTAACGCCGCCGCCGGGGTACGCATTCCCGCCCGGTCCACGGGCATTCCGGACCTCGTACGGTGGGAGCCGACACGCACCGGGAACCGGACGGAACGGGGGTGGCGGGCATGTTCCGCCTGATCGCGACCCGGGGGCTGCCGGCCTCCGGCAAGACCACCTTCGCCCGGCGGTTGCAGCCCGGCGTGGTCCGGGTCAACCGGGACGACCTGCGGCGGATGCTGCACGGCGAACGGCTCTTCACCCAGTGGGCCGAGGGGCAGGTCACCCGGGTCCAACGGGCCCAGGTGGAGGCGCTGCTGGCGGCCCGGGTGAGCGTCTGCGTCGACGACACCAACCTGCGCTCCCGCATCCTGCGGGACTGGGCGGAGCTGGCGGAGCGGTTCGGGGCCGCCTTCGAGGTGCACGACTTCACCGACGTACCCCTTTCCGAGTGCCTGCGGCGCGACGCGGCGCGACCGGCGGACGAGCAGGTGGGCGCGGCGGCGATCTGCCGGCTGCACGAGCGCTACCTGGCGCACCGCCCGCTGCCGCTGCCGGTGCCCACGGCCCGCACCGGCGGCCCCGCCCAGGTCGAGCGCGGCGGGACCGGACGCCCCGACATCGTGCTGGTCGACATCGACGGCACCGTCGCGCTGACCGTCTCCCGCAGCCCGTACGACATGACCCGGGTCGGCGAGGACGCGCCCAACGAGGCGGTGATCGCCGCGGTCCGGGCGATGCACGCCGTCGGGCACGGGGTGGTCTTCTGCTCCGGCCGGGACGCCTCCGCCCGGTCCGCCACCGAGGCGTGGCTGGCCCGTCACGTCAAGGTCCCCTACCTGGCGCTGCACCTGCGGGCGATCGGCGACCAGCGCCGGGACGCCGTGGTCAAGCAGGAGATCTACGAACGGGAGATCCGGGACCGCTACCGGGTGGTCGGGGTCTTCGACGACCGGATGCAGGTGGTGCGGATGTGGCGCTCCCTCGGGCTGACCGTCTTTCAGGTCGCCGAGGGCGACTTCTGAGGAACCGGCGCGGCCGGCCCCGGGACGCACGTCGCGCCCACGCCTCCCGGGGGCCGGCCGGTCAGGCGGCGGGTGCCTCCCCAGGTGTCTCCGCCGCCGTCACAGTGCCGTCGTCTCGCGGACGACAGTCAACCCGATCGCGCACAGAAGTTTCAAGACCCGGCTGCCGAGGCGAAGGAAAACTCCGCGAGCCACGCGCGCCGGACGAAGAGGAGGGCACGGCCTGGTGGCCGTGCCCTCCTCTTCGTCCTACCGGGACGGTGTCACTCCCCCGGCGTGGACTTCGCGATCTGCATCAGGAACTCGATGTTGGTGCGGGACTGCTTGAGGCGGTCCAGCAGCAGGTCGAGCGCCGCCTGCGAGTCCAGCGAGTGCAGCACCTTGCGGAGCTTGTGGATGATCGCCAGCTCCTCCGGCGCGAGGAGGACCTCCTCCTTACGCGTACCGGAGGGGTTGATGTCGATCGCCGGGAAGACCCGCTTGTCGGCGATCTTCCGGTCCAGCTTGAGCTCGGCGTTACCGGTGCCCTTGAACTCCTCGAAGATGACCGTGTCCGCCATGGACCCGGTCTCGACCAGCGCGGTGGCGAGAATGGTCAGCGAGCCACCGTTCTCGATGTTGCGCGCCGCACCGAGGAAGCGCTTCGGCGGGTAGAGCGCGGTGGAGTCGATACCACCCGACATGATCCGGCCGCTGGCCGGCGCCGCCAGGTTGTACGACCGACCGAGCCGGGTCACCGAGTCGAGCAGGACGACCACGTCGTGGCCCAGCTCCACCAGGCGCTTCGCCCGCTCGATCGCCAGCTCCGCCACCGTGGTGTGATCCTGCGGCGGACGGTCGAACGTGGCCGCGATGACCTCGCCCTTCACCGAACGCTGCATGTCGGTGACCTCTTCGGGCCGCTCGTCGACCAGCACCACCATCAGGTGGCACTCCGGGTTGTTGCGGGTGATCGCGTTCGCGATCGCCTGCAGCACCATCGTCTTACCCGCCTTCGGCGGGGACACGATGAGCGCCCGCTGGCCCTTGCCGATCGGCATGACCAGGTCGATCACCCGGGTGGTCAGGATGTGCGGCTCGGTCTCCAGACGCAGCCGCTCCTGCGGGTACAGCGGGGTCAGCTTGTAGAACTCCGGCCGCCGCCGCGCCTCCTCCGGCTCCATCCCGTTGATGGTGTCGAGCCGCACCAGCGGGTTGTACTTGTCGCGCCGCTGGTCGCTGCCGCCGGTGTCCCGGGCGGCCCGCACGGCACCGGTGATGGCGTCACCGCGGCGCAGGCCGTACTTCTTGATCTGGGACATCGAGACGTAGACGTCGTTCGGGCCGGCCAGGTAGCCGGTGGTCCGGACGAAGGCGTAGTTGTCGAGCACGTCGATGATGCCGGCCACCGGGACGAGGACGTCGTCCTCGCTGACCTGCGGCTCGCGGCCGCCGCCGCCCTCGTTGCCGCCCTCGATCCGGTCGCCCCGACCACGCCGGCGGTCCCGGAACCGGCTGCGCCGACCGCGCCGACCGCCGTTCTCGTCGTCGTCACCGTCGTTGTCCCGCTCGGAGCGGGGGCCACGGTCGTTACGGTCGCCGCCCCGGTCGTTACGGTCACGGTCGTTGCGGTCGTTGCGCTCGCCCCGGTCGTTACGGTCGCCCCGGTCGTTGCGCTCGCCCCGGCCCTCGCCCCGCTCGTTGCGCTCGGCGCGCTCGCCACGGTCGGTCCGCTCGTTGCGCTCGCCGCCGCGCTCACCACGCTCGGTCCGCTCGCCACGCTCGGCACCGCGCTCGGCCCGCTCGCCACGCTCGGTACCGCGCTCGGTCCGCTCGCCGCGCTCGGCACCGCGCTCGGTCCGCTCGGCGCCGCGCTCGGCACGCTCCGCGGGCGCTGCCCGCTCGGCGGTGCGCTCGGCCCGCTCGGCGGTGCGCTCGGCCCGCTCGGCACCGCGCTCGGTGCGCTCGGTCCGCTCGCGACCGGTACGGCCCTCGCCACGCTCGCCGGTCTCGGCGGTGGTGGTCTCCTCGGTACGCACCTCGGCCGGTCGGGACTCGGCGGTGGCAGCCCGGCCACGACGGGTCCGGGTCCGGCCCTCGGTCGCCTCGGCGGCCGGAGCCTGCTCGGTGGTACGACGCTCGGTGTCGGCCCGGTCGTCCCGCACCTCGGCGCGCACCTCGTCACGGGCGGGAGCGGCCGCGGCCGCAACCTCGGCCCGCGGTCGAGGGGTCCCGGCGGCGCCGCCCTGCCGCTCGGAGATGGCGCTGATCAGCTCGCCCTTGCGCATGCGAGCAGTGCCGGAGATGCCGAGCGACGCGGCCAGGCTCTGCAGCTCCGGCAGCAGCATCGCCGACAGGCCGGTACCACTGCGCCGACGACGCGTGGGGGCGGCGGTGGTGGCATCGCCAGCGACGTTGGAAACATCCGACGTCACGTCGGTGGTGTCGCTCAATGGATTCCTTCCCTCGATAGGCCGGGACTGCCCGGAGTCGTCGAACCAGGTGGCCGGGCGGCCTCGGTGCACCCGCCTCGCACTGACGCGTCGCGGGAGTCTGTGACACAGCAGCCGGGCGGTTTCCCGACTCACCAACCTCGGTGAGCAGGTCTCGCCGTCTGCGGCGACCTGCGGAAACTGCGGTGCGGCGTGGGCCTTGGCAGGGGTGACGGGCTGACCGCCGAGAGCTTCGGGGGTGCGCCGACCCGCAGGGAGATCGCATGCTTCGCGGCTGTGCTGAGTCTAGAGCGTAATCAACTCTTCCGACCTGCGGCAACAGGGTCCCGCTCGGCGTGTCCAAGTCTACCCCGGGTGACCCGGGCACCGCTCGCATCTATCGGCAACTCCCAGCGCTGCCACTCTGTTCCCGCGTCGAAGCCCGCGGGCGGCCCGGTCAGCGCCAGCACCGTCGGCCCCGCCCCGCTGACCACAGCCGCCACACCCGCCGCACGCAGCGCATTCACCAGGGCCGACGTGGCCGGCATGCCCGGAGCCCGGTAGTCCTGGTGCAGCCGGTCGAGCGTGGCCGGGAGCAGCAGCGCCGGCTCGGCGGTCAGCGCATGCACCAGCAGCGCCGCCCGACCGGCGTTCAGCGCGGCGTCGGCGTGCGGCACGGTCGCCGGCAGGGCGGCCCGCGCGGTGGCCGTCAGACCGCGTTCCGCGGGCACGAAAACGGTCGGCCGGACCCCGTCGGCCACGGGCAGCGACACCGCCCGCGCCCCAGTCGGCTCGGTCCAGGCGATGGTGAAGCCACCGAGCAGGCACGGCGCGATGTTGTCGGGATGCCCCTCGATCTCGGCGGCCAACCGCAGCGCCGCCCCGTCGTCGAGCCGGTCGACCCCGTCGGCGACCAGGCCGCGGGCCAGCAGCACGCCGGCGACGATGGCCGCCGAGGAGGAGCCCAGGCCACGAGCCTGCGGGATCCGGTTGACGCACTCCAGCGCCAACCCGGACGGCTGCCCGCCCAGCACGTCGAAGGCGGCCCGCATGGACGTCACCACCAGGTGCCGGTCGCCCTCGGGCAGCTCACCGGCACCCTCGCCGGTCACCGTCACCCGTACGCCGCCCGGGGTCACCTCGGCCGCCACGTCGTCGTGCAGCCCGAGGGCGAGCCCGAGCGCGTCGAAACCCGGGCCCAGGTTCGCGCTGGTCGCGGGCACCCGGACCCGGACGGGACCGGAGGCGAAAGTCATCGGCACCGGCTCATGCTAGGGCCCGGGACCGACATCGCGGCGCTCCGCCCGACCCCTGGGAATTGCGGCATGCCACTAGCCTGACGCCGATCCACCGACGGCGGGAGGCCACGTGCAATTTCTGGGCTATTCGGGTTGGCAGCTGCTCACTCAGCTCCCCACGCTGCTGATGCTGGTGGTCGGCCTCGTACTGGCGCTGACCCACCGGCGGCTGCCGCGCGGCCCACGGGGGCTGCTGCTCGCCGGGATCGCCGTGCTGCTGCTCGGGGCGCTGCTCAACCTCGGCTGGGTCCTGGCGCTGCCCCGGGTGGTGCAGAACGGCGGAGCCGCCCAGCTGACCCGGCTGAACCTGATCGTCGGGCCGCTGCTGGCGCTGCTGCACCCCCTCGGTCTCGGCCTGGTGGTCGCCGCCGCCCTCACCGGCCGGACGAGCCCGCCGACCCCGCCCGCCCCGCAGTGGCGCGGCTGGCAGCCGGGGACCGGTGAGCCGGCGGCGCAGCAGTGGGCCGGCCCGGGCCTTACCCGCCCCGAATCTCCCGACCCGGCCCCACCGGCGCGCTCCGTCGACCACGGCTGACCGCTCCCTGCCCACTCGACGGGCATCGGTCGTCGCGGTGGCACGCTCCGCCGGCCCGCGCAGGGCGGCACCGGCAGCAGCCGCCGGTGTCGCCGCTCGGCCCGCCGGTGCCACCGCTCGGCTACTGGGTCTGGTGCTCGCACGCTACGAACTTGATTACAGAGATGAGTCAGGGAAGAAGAAGAGGCCCGGGCGGCGGGTGATTCATCAATGCGTTCAAGTTCGTAGCGCCCGGGTGGTGGACCCAACGCCGGGCCGACGGCACCGGAGAGACGCGCCGAGGCGTCGAGGATGCAGGGTCTTGACCCGCCGCCCCGCCCGTTCCGCCCGCAGGCCCCGAGCCGCCCGGAACCCAGGCTCACGGGGTGGGGGTCGGCTCCGGTTCCGTCGCCGGGTCGGTGAGGGAGAGCCGCCGGGTGGCCAGCCGCCAGCCGACCGCGTAGACCAGGGTGACCATGCCGCACCCGGCCAGCACCACCCGCTCGTCCACGCTGTCCACCACCAGCGCGACCACCAGCTGGCTGAGCGAGATGGCCAGCGTCGCCAGCATCATGTCGGTGGCGAAGACCCGTCCGCGCAGCCGGTCCGGCACCTCGCCCTGCAGGGCGAAGTTGGACAGCACCCAGTTGCTCCCGCCGCCGAAGTGGGCGAGGAAGACCAGCACCAGCACCAGCGGGAACCAGCTCACCACCGACGTGCCCAGGTAGGCGAGGCCGTACAGGGACATCGACAGGGCCAGGCCGGGCAGCAGCCAGGCACGGTTGGTGAGCACCCGCCGCATCAGGATCGGCCCCACCAGCGCCCCCGCGCCCCGGAAGGCGAAGAGCAGGCCGGTACCGACCGCGCCGACGGCGTACACCCCGGCGAGCAGCGGGAAGACGGTCAGCACGCCGTTGCCCAGGCCGACCGCCGACTTCACGGTCACCAGGGCCAGCACCCGCGGCCGGTGTCCGATGTAGCCCAGGGCCTCGCGGATCGCCGGCCAGGTGCGCTGCACCGGCCGGTCGGCGTCGCGGGGCGTCTGCAGTGGCCGGCGGATCAGCGCGGCCAGGCCCGCCGCCAGCGCCAGGCCGACCGTCGCCACCCAGAAGCAGGCGTACGGGCCGGCGGCGGCGCTCAGCACGCCGCCGAGGGAGGCACCGACGACCGTCATGGTGCCCCAGGCGGAGCCGGCGACGGCGTTGCCGGCGGCCAGGTCCTCGGGGTCGAGCACGTTCGGCAGGGCGGCCTGGGCGGCCGGTGAGTAGAACGCCTTCGCCACCGCGACCAGGCCGATCGCCAGCATGGCCAGCCAGGCGGTCCCGGAACTGCGGACGCCGAGCAGCAGCAGCACGCCGGCCAGGGCGGCCAGGTTGGCCGACATCATGATCTTGCGGCGGTCGAACCGGTCGGCGATGGTCCCGGTGTACGGCAGCAGCAGCGCCACCGTGCCGGTGTCCACGGCCAGCACCAGGGCGCCCCACACCCCGCTGCCGGTGAGCTGGGGCAGCAGCACCAGCAGCGGCACCATGACGAACCAGTCGGCGCCGAAGACCACCAGCTCGGCCAGGAAGAGGTTACGGAAGTCGCGGTTGCGGACGAGGACCGAGACGGTGGGCGACACGCCGGAACCCTACCCGGCCGGTCAGACCTGGGCGGCGCGGCCGAGCAGGTGGGAGACGGTCACGAAGGTGTAGCCCCGGGCGCGCAGCCCGGTGATCATGTCGGGCAGCCCGCGGAGCGCGACCAGCCGCCGCTCCGTCCCGACGTCGTGACCGAGCAGGATCGTGCCGGGCCGGACGTCGGCGACGATCCGGCGGGCGTGACCGGCCGGGTCGTGCGGGAACTCCCCCTCGACCATCTGGAGGGTCCAGAGCACCAGCCGGTAGTCCAGCCGGGCGGCGGCGTGCAGCACCGCCCCGCCCAGGTGCCCCCAGGGCGGACGGAGCAGCCGGGGTGCCCGGCCCGTCGCCGCCGCGATGGCGTCGTGGCTGCGCCGCAGGTCGTCGTACGCGCCGTGGGCGTCGAGGCGGGCCAGGTCGTGGTGGGCCCAGCTGTGGTTGCCCACCTCGTGCCGGTCCAGCCGGCCGCGCAGCAGCCCGGCGTGCTGCCGGGCCCGGGCGCCGACCAGGAAGAACGTGGCGGGTACGGCGTACCGGTCGAGGGTGTCCAGCACCATCGGGGTCCACTGTGGCAGGGGGCCGTCGTCGAAGGTGAGCGCCACCAGGCGTTCGTCGGTGCGTACCCCCCAGGAGACCTCGACCGCGCCGCCGCCCACGTCCTGCTGGCGGCTGCCCAGGGTGGCGCTGGCCGGCCCCCCAGCCAGCGGGAGTCGCCGGTCGGCGATCCAGGTCGTCTGTGTGGTGGCCGCGGCGCCCACCGCGGCGCCGCCGGTGAGCAGACCGGCGGCACGCAGCAGCGAGCGTCTCCCCCATCGGCCCGCGTGCTCCCCCATGGCCCCGCTCCCGCTCCGGAGGCTCGCCCGTGCAGAGCGAGCCGACACAAAGGGTATGTGCCGACTCACTCACGGTACAACGTCGGACATCCGACGCAGGGCCCCTCAGGTCGACGGGCGCGGGACCCGAGCTACTCGGTCGGGGGCAGCGGCGATCGGCGGCTCCGGGGCAGGCGCAGCACCTCGAACTGGTCCGTACCGTCGACCAACGCCGCGGAGGGGCGGGCCGGCGGGTCCGCGACCGGGCGGTCGGCGACGGACGCCTCGGCCCTCGGCGGCTCGACCGGCGTGGTCGCCGCCGGTGCCGCGACCGGCGACGGCGGCGGCGTCCCCCCGGTACGCCGGGCCCGCCGCGCGCGCAGCGACTCCTTCGTGCGCTCGACCATCGTGTAGAGGGTCGGCACCAGGATCAACGTCAGCAGCGTCGAGGTGAGCAGACCACCGATCACCACCACGGCCAGCGGCTGGGAGATGAAGCCGCCCTCCCCGGTGAGCCCGAACGCCATCGGCAGCAACGCGAAGATCGTCGCCACCGCGGTCATCAGGATCGGACGCAGCCGACGCCGGCCCCCCTCGACCACCGCCTCGGTCACGCCCATCCCCTGCGCCCGGTACTGGTTGATCAGGTCGAGCAGCACGATCGCGTTGGTGACCACGATGCCGACCAGCATCAGCACGCCGATCAGCGCCGGCACGCCCAGCGGGGTGCCGGTGACCAGCAGCAGGGCGATCGCACCGGTCGCCGCGAACGGGATCGAGATCAGCAGGATCAGCGCCTGGGTCAGGCTGCGGAACGTGGCGACCATGATCAGGAAGACGATCGCGATCGCGGCCAGCACCGCCAGCCCCAGGTCGGCGAAGGCGTCCTTCTGGTCCGCGCTGACCCCGCCGACGGTGAACGTCGCCCCCGGCACGTCCAGGGCGTCGAGCCGCTTCTGCAGCTCGGCCGTGGTGGCACCGAGGTTGGAGCCGGTGGCCGTACCGGTGACGGAGACGCTGCGCTCGCCGTCGATCCGGGTCACCTGCTGCGGGCCGTCGACCTGGTTCACGTCGGCGATGTCGTCCAGCTTGACCGGGCCCACCGGCAGGGCGCGCAGCTCCGCCACGGTCAGCGGCGGCTTGCCGGCCCCCCGCAGCACCACGTTCTGCACGGTGCCGTCGAGGGCGACCTGCCCCAACGGCGCACCCCGGTACGCCTGCGCGACGACCTGCCCCACGGCCGCCTCGGTCAGCCCCACCCGGGCCGCCGCGACCCGGTCCACCGTCACGTCGACCCGGGGCACCCGGTCGGCCAGGCTGGTGGCGACGTCCTCGACGTCCGGCGTACCGGCCATCGCGTCGCGGGCGGCCTCGGCGGCGCGGGTCAGCGTCTCCGGGTCGGCGGCCTGCACGACCACCTCGAGCTGGTTACCCGAGGCACCGCCCTGCCCCGCGCCGAAGCTCAGCTCACCGACCTCCGGCCCGAGCGCGTCGAACTCCTTGCGCAGCTTCCGCTTGATCGCGGCGGCGTCGCTGTCCTCGTCGAGGGCCACGTTGAAGGTGGCGGTGTTGTTGCCGCCGCCACCGGCCCACGGCTGGTCGTTGCCGCCCGCGCTCACCTGGTACGTCCGCACGCCGTCGGTCCGTCCCAGCACCTGCTCGACCTGCGCGGCCGCCTGGTCGGTGCCGGCCAGCCCGGTCCCGGCGGGCAGCTCCTGGGTGATGGTCAGGGTGTCCTGGCCGGAGTCGTCGAGGAAGTTGGTCTCCAACTTCTGCGCCAGCCCGAAGGTGCCGAGCAGCACCAGCAGCCCCAGCCCGACGGTGATCCAGCGGGTCTTGCGGGATCCGGTGGCGAACCCGATCGCCGGCAGGTACGCCCGCTGCAGCGGGCTGCGCAGCTCCCGCTCCTCGCTGGCCCGGCGGGCGGCGACGTCGTCGGCACCGGCCCGGCGCGGCTTCAGGAACCAGTACGCGAGCACCGGGATCACGGTCAGCGAGACCAGCAGCGAGGCGAGCAGGGCCACCGTGACGGTGATCGCGAAGGGCGCGAAGAGCTGCCCGACGAAGCCGCCCACCAGGGCGATCGGCGCGAAGACGGCGACCGTGGTGAGGGTGGAGGCGGTCACCGCGCCGGCCACCTCGCGGACCGCGGTGAGGATGGCGTCCCGCTTCGGCTCGCCGTACTCCAGGTGTCGCTTGATGTTCTCCAGCACCACGATGGAGTCGTCGACGACCCGGCCGACGGCGATGGTCAGCGCGCCGAGGGTGAGCAGGTTGAGCGAGTAGTCGCCGGCCCAGAGCGTAATCAGCGCGACCAGCACCGACAGCGGGATGGAGACCGCGGTGACCAGCGTGGAGCGGACGCTGAGCAGGAAGACCAGGATCACCACGACCGCCATCAGCAGACCGAGCAGGCCCTCGGTGGTCAGGCTGTCGATGGACCGCTCGACGAACGGGGCCTGGTCGAAGACGACGGTCAGGTCGGCGCCGGAGGCGGCCTTCAGGTCGTCCAGCCGGTCCCGGATCTCGTGCGAGATCTGCACGGCGTTGCCGTCCGGGCTCGCGGTGACCGCGATGCCGAGGCTGGGCCTGCCGTTGGTGCGGGTGAGGGCGGTGGCCGGGGCCAGCTCCTGCTCCACCTTGGCGACGTCACCGAGGCGCAGCGGGGCCGCCGGGGCGGTGGTGACGACGATGCCGCGCAGGTCGTCCACGGTGCGGATCGGCGTGCCGACCTGCACCGGCAGCGAGCGGCTGCCGTCGACGACCGCGCCGGCCGGCAGCGCGACGCCGTTGGTCTTCAGCGCCTGCGCCAGGGCGGTGGGCGCGAGCCGGGCCGCGGCGAGCTTCGCCGGGTCGGGCGTGACCACCACGACCTGGTCGCGGGTGCCGGTGACGTCGACCGTCCGGACCCCGTCCAGTCCCTCCAGCTCGGGTACGACGCTCCGGCGCAGCTTCTCGGCCAACGCGCGTTCGTCGTCCCCGCCGGTCGCGGCGACCACCACGGCGGGCAGGTCGTCGGTGCTGCCGGCGAGGACCTGCGGGTCGACCCCCTCGGGCAGCTGCGCGTCGATCCGGTTCAGCGCGGTCTGCATCTTGTTGACCACGTCGTCCAGGTCGGTGCCGAACTCGTACTGCACGGTGACGGTGGTGGAGCCCTCGCGGGAGGTGGAGGTGATCTTCTCCAGGCCGGGGATGCCCTGGAGGCTGTTCTCGATCGGCTCGGTGACCTGGGACTCGACGATCTCCGGTGCGGCGCCCGGGTAGGCGGCCACGATGAACGCGGCGGGGAACTCCAGCGACGGCAGGAGTTGCTGCTTCAGCGACGGGACGGCGTACGCCCCGAACGCCGTGATCACCAGCGCGATGAGGGCGACCAGCCCTCGGTTGAGGAGGCTGAATCTGGCGAGCAGCGACATCGGCGTGGCTCACTCCTGGAGGAGGGGGTCTACGGGGTATGCAAAGCATGCCGGACCCGATCATGCCCGCACCCACCCACCCCCGGCTGCCCCATCCGGCCCCACCACCCGCGCACTCCCCACCCTGCGCCGCCCGACCCACCCCGACCCACCCCGACCCACCCCGACCCGACCGAGTTGATCAAGAGGTTCTGGTCGCCGGACCAGGGTCACCCCGACGCAAACCTCTTGATCAACCGCGACCTGAGGGGGTGCCCGGGGGGGGTGGGCGGGGGTCAGGCGAGGTCGAGGGAGCGGGCGGCGGCGAGGGGGTCGTTGGCGATGGTGACCGGGGCGGGGGCCGTGGAGATGGCCCACTCCGGGTCCTTGAGGCCGTGGCCGGTGACCGTGCAGACCACCGTCGAACCGGCCGGGACCTTGCCGGCGGCGCCCTGCTGGAGCAGACCGGCCACACTGGCCGCGCTGCCCAGCTCGACGAAGACCCCGACCTCGCGGGCCAGCAGCCGGTACGCCGACAGGATCTCCCGGTCGGTGACCGCGGCGATCAGCCCCTCGGAGGCGTCCCGGGCGTCCACGGCCTTGGTCCAGCTCGCCGGGTTGCCGATCCGGATGGCGGTGGCGATGGTGGACGGCTCGTGCACCACCCGACCGGTCACGATGGGCGCGGCGCCGGCGGCCTGGAAGCCGTACATCTTCGGGGCCCGGGTGGCGTTGCCCTCGTGCAGGTCCTCCGAGTAGCCCATCCAGTAGGCGGAGACGTTGCCGGCGTTGCCGACCGGCAGGCAGTGGATGTCGGGGGCGTCGCCGAGCGCCTCGACGATCTCGAACGCGGCGGTCTTCTGCCCGTGCAGCCGGTGGATGTTGACCGAGTTGACCAGGGCCACCGGGTAGTCCTGGGCGAGCTTGCCGGCCAGCGCCAGGCAGTCGTCGAAGTTGCCCTGCACCTGGAGGAGCTTGGCGCCGTGGACGAGCGCCTGGGCCAGCTTGCCCAGCGCGATCTTGCCCTGCGGCACCAGCACCGCGCAGGTGAGCCCGGCCCGGGCCGCGTACGCCGCGGCGGAGGCGCTGGTGTTGCCGGTGGAGGCGCAGATGATCGCCTTGTTGCCCGCCTCGACCGCCTTGGAGACGGCGACGGTCATGCCACGGTCCTTGAACGAGCCGGTCGGGTTGGCCCCCTCGACCTTCAGATAGACGTCACAGCCGAGCCGGGCGGAGAGCACCGGCGCCGGCACCAGCGGGGTGTTCCCCTCGTGCAGGGTCACGACCGGGGTGGCGTCGGTGACCGGCAGCCGGTTCCGGTAGGTCTCGATCAGGCCCCGCCACATGTCGCTCTCCTCGCCTCTGCCGGCTCCGTCGTCCACCAAGCGTGGACCAGCCGTCCGCACCGCCCCCCGGCACACCTGTGGTTAACCATCAGGCGGGACGGGAGGCTACGCCCCGCCCTCGACCCGCAGCACGCTCGCCACCGAGCGGACGATGTCCAGTCCGCGCAGCTCACCCACGGTGGCGGCGAGCGCGGCGTCCGGCGCCACGTGGGTGACGACGACCAGGTCGGCGTCGTCCCCCCGGCCGGCCGGACCACCGCCCGCCGGGCCCTGCCGGACGGTGGCGATGGAGACGTCGTGCCGGGCGAAGACGCCCGCCACGGCGGCCAGCACACCCGGCCGGTCGGCCACGTCGAGGCTGATGTGGTAGCGGGTCAGCGCCTCCCCCATCGGCCGCACCGCCAGGTCGGCGTACGCGGACTCGCTGGCCGCGTGCACGCCGGCGAGCCGGTTACGGGCCACCGCCACCACGTCGCCGAGGACGGCGCTGGCGGTCGGCGCGCCGCCCGCGCCCCGGCCGTAGAACATCAGCTGGCCGGCCGCCTCGGCCTCGACGAAGACCGCGTTGAACGCGTCGCCGACGCTGGCCAGCGGGTGGCTCAACGGGATCATCGCCGGGTGCACCCGGACGCTGACCGTCTCGCCCCGGCCGTCGGTGCCCCGGGCGGCGATGCAGAGCAGCTTGATGGTGCAGCCCATCGCCTTGGCGCTGGCCACGTCGGCGGCGGTCACCTCGGTGATGCCCTCGCGGTGCACGTCGGCGGCGGTGACCCGGGTGTGGAACGCCAGCGAGGCGAGGATGGCGGCCTTCGCGGCGGCGTCGAAGCCCTCCACGTCGGCGGTCGGGTCCGCCTCGGCGTACCCCAGCTCGGTGGCCTCCTCCAGGGCCTCGGCGAACCCGGCGCCGGTGGCGTCCATCGCGGAGAGGATGAAGTTGGTGGTGCCGTTGACGATGCCGGTGACCCGGTTGATCCGGTCACCGTGCAGCGACTCGCGCAGCGGGCGCAGCAGCGGGATCGCCCCGGCGACGCTGGCCTCGTAGTAGAGGTCGGCGCCACCCTCGGCGGCCGCGTCGTGCAGCGTCGCGCCGTCCTCGGCGAGCAGCGCCTTGTTGGCGGTGACCACGCTCTTGCCCGCGCGCAGCGCCTCGACCAGCCAGCTGCGGGCCGGCTCGATGCCGCCGACCATCTCGACCACGACGTCCACGTCGTCCCGCTTGATCAGCCCGAGCGGGTCGGTGGTGAAGAGGGCGGGGTCGACCGGCAGGTCGCCGCGGTCGCGGCCGACCCGGCGGACGGCGATCCCGGCGATCTCCAGGGGGGCGCCGATGCGGGCGGCGAGGTCGACCGACTGCTCGTGCAGCAGGCGTACCACGTCACTGCCGACCGTGCCGCAGCCGAGCAACGCCAAGCGGACAGGTGAGGTCATCCGACATCCAATGCGAGCAGGTCTTCTTCGGTTTCCCGCCGGACGATCAGACGCGCCCGACCGTCGCGGACGGCGACGACCGGGGGGCGCGGGACATGGTTGTAGTTGCTGGCCATGCTCCGGCAGTACGCCCCGGTGCCGGGCACCGCGACAAGATCTCCGGGCTGCACGTCGGCGGGCAGGAATTCATCCTTCACCACGATGTCCCCGGACTCACAGTGCTTTCCCACCACGCGGGCGAGCAGCGGCGGCGCGGTCGACGCCCGGTTGGCCACCGTCGCCGAGTACGACGCGTCGTAGAGCGCCGTCCGGATGTTGTCGCTCATCCCGCCGTCGACGCTGACGTACGTCCGGATGCCGTCGACGTCCTTGACGGTGCCCACCTCGTAGAGGGTGAACACGGCCGGCCCGACGACGGCCCGGCCGGGCTCGATGGACAGGTGCGGCACGGCGAGCTGCTCGGCGGCGCACTCGGCGTCGACGATCTTGTGCAGCCGCTTGGCCAGCTCCTGCGGCGTGGCCGGGTCGTCCTGGGTGGTGTACGCGATGCCGAAGCCGCCGCCGAGGTCCAGCTCGGGCAGCTCCACTCCGCGCGCGTCGCGGATCTGCGCCTGGAGGCCGAGCACCCGCCGGGCGGACACCTCGAAGCCGCTGGCGTCGAAGATCTGCGACCCGATGTGCGAGTGCAGCCCGCGCAGCTCCAGCACGCCCTCGTCGAGGATCCGGAAGGCGGCCTCGGCGGCGGCCCCGCCGGCGAGGGAGAAGCCGAACTTCTGGTCCTCGTGGGCGGTGGCGATGAACTCGTGGGTGTGCGCCTCCACGCCGACCGTCACCCGGATCAGCACCCGGGGTCGTACGCCGCGCTCGCGGGCCAGCGCGGTGAGCCGGTCGATCTCGGTGAACGAGTCGAGGATGATCCGGCCCACCCCGGCGTCCAGGGCCCGGGCCAGCTCGGCCACGGACTTGTTGTTGCCGTGGAAGCCGATCCGCTCCGCCGGCATGTCCGCCGCCAGCGCGGTGGCCAGCTCGCCGCCGGTGCAGACGTCGAGGAACATGCCCTCCTCGGCGATCATCCGGACCACCGCGCGGCAGAGGAACGCCTTGCCCGCGTAGTAGACGTCGGCGTCCGGGAAGGCGGCCCGGAACTCGCGGCAGCGCGACCGGAGGTCGTCCTCGTCGAGGACGTACACCGGCGTGCCGTACTCGGTGGCGAGCTGGCGGACGTCGAGGCCCGCGACGGTGAGCGCGCCGTCGGCGGCCCGGGTCACATGTCGCGGCCAGAGCTGCGGCACCAAGGCGTTGACGTCGCCCGGCGGGCGCAGCCACGGCGGCCGGCTGCCGATGTCACCGTGCAGCGCCCCGGCCTCATGCGCGCGCATCAAGGCCGCCTTTCGTTCGCGACTGCGGGGCTCGCAAGCTCACTCCTCGCGCTCACCGGTCACATCCTCTCGGGGGCGGAGACACCCAGCAGGCGCAGCCCGTTCGCGATGACCACCCGGGTGGCGTCGTTCAGCCAGAGCCGGGCCCGGTGCAGGTCGGTGACCTCCTCGTCGCCGCGCGGCAGGATCCGGCAGTTGTCATAGAACCGGTGGTACGCCCCGGCCAGCCGCTCCAGGTAGCGGGCGACCTGGTGCGGCCCGCGCAGCTCGGCGGCGGAGGCGACCACCGCGGGGAACTCGGCGAGCGCCTTGAGCAGCTCGTTCTCCTTCTCGTGGGAGAGCAGCTCGGCGTGGAAGTCGGCGGCGTCACCCCGGGTCAGCCCCACCTCGGCGGCGTTCCGCCCGACGCTGGCGGTACGGGCCGCGACGTACTGGACGTAGTAGACCGGGTTGTCCCGGGTGGCCCGGGTCCACAGCTCCACGTCGATGTCGATCGGCGAGTCGCTGGAGTAGCGGGCCAGCGCGTAGCGGGAGGCGTCCACGCCGATCGCGTCGACCAGGTCCTCCAGGGTGACCACCGTGCCGGCCCGCTTGCTCATCCGCACCGGGGCGCCGTCGCGGACCAGGTTGACCAGCTGGCCGATGAGGATCTCCAGGTTGCGCTCCGGGTCGTCGCCGAAGCACGCCGCCATCGCCTTCATCCGGCCGATGTAGCCGTGGTGGTCGGCGCCCAGCATGATCACGACCCGGTCGAAGCCGCGCTCGCGCTTGTCCAGGTAGTAGGCGCAGTCGGCGGCGAAGTAGGTCCACTCGCCGTTGGACTTGCGCAGCACCCGGTCCTTGTCGTCGCCGAAGTCGGTGGTGCGCAGCCAGGTCGCCCCGTCGGACTCGAAGACGTGCCCTTGCTCGCGAAGCCGGGCCAGCGCCTGGTCCAGCTCGCCCCGGTCGTGCAGGTCCTTCTCGTTGAAGTAGGTGTCGAACTCGACGCCGAAGTCGCGCAGCGAGGACTTGATCTCCTCGAACATCAGCTGCACGCCCTCGACCCGGAACACCTCCTGCGCGGCGGCGTCGTCCCGCTCCAGCACGTCCGGCCGGCGGTTGCGCACCTCGGTGGCGATCTCGGCGATGTACGCCCCGCCGTAGCCGTCCTCGGGGGCCGGCTCACCCTTGGCGGCGGCGAGCAGCGACCGGGCGAAGCGGTCGATCTGCGAGCCGGCGTCGTTGAAGTAGTATTCGGTCCCCACGTCGGCGCCGGTGGCGCGGAGCAGCCGGCTGAGCGCGTCACCGACGGCCGCCCAGCGGACCCCGCCGATGTGCACCGGTCCGGTCGGGTTCGCCGAGACGAACTCCAGGTTGATCTTCTGGCCGGCGAGGGTGTCGCTGCGGCCGTACTCCGGGCCGGCCTCGACGATCACCTTGGCCAGCTGCCCGGCGGCGGCCGCGTCGAGCCGGATGTTCAGGAAGCCCGGGCCGGCGATCTCCACCGACTTGATCCCCGGCGCCCGGCCGAGCTGCTCGGCCAGCGCGGTGGCCAGCTCCCGCGGCGGGACGCCCACCTTCTTGCTGAGCTGGAGCGCCAGCGTCGAGGCGTAGTCGCCGTGCTCGGGGTTGCGGGGCCGCTCGACGACCGTCTGCGCGGGCAGCGCGGAGCTGTCCAGCCCCCGGTCGGTGAAGACGGCGTGGGCTGCGGAGAGGACGACCTCGGCGAGTTCTGCGGGAGTCACCGAACCATGTTATCGGGGGTAGACTCGGGCACCGCGGCGGCGACCCAGCATGTGAACAGGCCCGCCGGCTCCCCTGACCGACCGACCTGACGAGGCCCGATGAGCATCAGCACCCCGGGCGGCCCGGAACGCCGCCCGACCGTGGTCAGCACCGGCAAGAAGCCGGCCGCCGGCCGGCCGGCCGCTGCCGACAAGCCGTCCGGCGGCGGGAACGGGGCCGGCAAGGGCAGCCCCCGCCCGACCGCGGGCGGCAAGGGCCGCAAGCCGGTCGCCCCGGTCAAGGTGAGCCAGGGCCGTTCCTGGGGTCCGATCGCCCTCTTCGTCGCGGTCGGCGTGCTCGCCGCCGGCATCATCGGGTACGGCGCGTTCGCCGCGTACCGGGGGTCGCAGCCCTGGCAGGAGCGGGCCGACTCGATCAACGGCGTGGTCGACTTCCGCAAGAAGGACAAGGACCTGGTCAAGGGCGGCCGACACGAGAAGGGCTCGCTCAAGTACGCCCAGTCGCCCCCGGTGGCCGGCCCGCACAACGACGCCTGGCAGAACTGCATGGGCGACGTCTACGACGCCCCGATCGCCAACGAGCACGCGGTGCACAGCCTGGAGCACGGCACGGTCTGGATCACCTACCGCCCCGACCTGCCGGCCGACCAGGTGGCCAAGCTGAAGGCCAAGGTGCAGGGCAAGGAGAAGCTGATGCTCAGCCCCTACGAGGGGCTGGACAAGCCGATCTCGCTGCAGGCCTGGGGCTTCCAGCTCAAGGTCGACAACGCCGACGACGGCCGGATCGACGACTTCATCAAGACGCTGCGGGTGAACGCCTCGATCGAGGGGCCGACCGCCAACTGCGCCCAGGGCGTCACGGCGACCGGCACGACGCCGCGCGATCTGGGCCAGCAGATGCCCGAGCAGCCCACCCAGTAAGGACGTGCGATGACTGCTGCTCCCGTGACGGAGAGCGCGCCGGAGGAGACGCCGGCCACCGACGACGGTGGCCGGGGCTCCGCGCGCCGGTTCGGCGCGCTGGCGCTGGCCGCCGCCGTCGTGGTCGGCCTCCTCCTGGGGTACGCGGGCGGCCTGCTCACCCCGACGTTCACCCGACCGGGTGAGAACTCGGCCGAGGCGGGCTTCGCGCGGGACATGACCACTCACCACGCCCAGGCGGTGGCGATGGGGCTGATGGCCTTCCAGCAGGGCGAGGACGCCGAGGTGCGGCAGATCGGCGGGGACATCGCCACCGGCCAGCAGGGTGAGATCGGCACCATGCAGACCTGGCTGCGTTCGTGGGGGCTGGACCCGACCGGGGAGCAGCCGGCGATGGCCTGGATGCCGGACGGCGCCGGGCTGGTGAAGAACGGCCTGATGCCGGGCATGGCGACGCCGGAGCAGATGGCGAAGCTGCGCGAGGCGCGGGGACGTGCGTTCGACGTGCTCTTCCTCCAGATGATGATCCAGCACCACCTGGGCGGTATCCACATGATCCAGGGGATCCTCGACGAGGGGCACGACGACGACGTGCTGGCGGTCGCACAGGTCATGAAGAACACGCAGCAGACGGATCTGACCAACCTTCAGGCGGCGCTGAAGCGCCTGGGCGGCTGATCCACCGCACCACCTGTCCGAAGGGGCCCGCGTCGTCCGCGACGCGGGCCCCTTCGCGACCACAGGCCCACCTTTGTCCCTTATGCCGCTTTATAACGTTTTGGGTTGTCCAACCGATTACGTCGCTTGGAGAGTTTTCTACCCACATATCGTGACCAGTTGCGATTCGGGCTCGTTGCGCAGGACGTGGGGGTTGCACTCAGAGACGCAGGGCGTTCGGTCACCAGCTGGTGCCGACGCCACACCATCGGCGGTGACGGGGCGGTGGCAGCCGTCCGTCGCGGACAGCGGCAGGGCGAGTCGGGAACGCTCAGCCGCGAACAGGAACTCGAACTGATCGACGTGCTGCGGGGTGTCCACCCCGACGAGTTCGGCCTGGACGAGGAGCTCTGGACGCGACAGAGCCTGACCAGCCTCATCCAGCGCCGGTTCGACCTGGCGATGGACGCCGGCACCGTGTCGGCGTACCTGCGGGCCTGGGGGTTGGGCCCGCGGGAACCACGGGAACGGGCCTGCGGGCTCTGCGTCGGCGCCGTGGAACGCTGGGTACGCCTCGAATACCCGGCCATCACCCGGGCCGCCCAGGAGCACCTGGCCGAGATCTACTGGATCGGCCGGGTACGGCTGCGCGGCACCATGCCGGCGGCCGACGTGATCTCCGCGGTCTCGTCCCGGGGCCGGGTCCGCTTCATGATCACCACCCCGTCGGTCGACCCGCCGCTGCCCCGTGACTTCGTGCTGCGGCTCAGCGGCGCCGAGGAGCGGACGGTGCACCTGATCGTCGACGGCTCCTGGCCGCGCAACGAGTGGCCCCGCCGGTTGCCCCGGCGGATCGTCCTGCACCCGCTGCCCAGCTGCGGCCGACCGCTGGCCGCCTGAACCGGCCCCGGGGCGCGCCGGATACCGATTCGGTGATCGGGGAAGGGGTTTGCTACTCTTCTCGGGTCGCTGAGCCCCCGTAGCTCAGGGGATAGAGCACCGCCCTCCGGAGGCGGGGGCGCAGGTTCGAATCCTGCCGGGGGCACCAGACGCGAGAAGCCCGGACCGATCGGTCCGGGCTTCCTCGTATCCGGGTTCCGGGTGCGGTCAGCCGGCCTCGCGGCGGGCCTTCGCCCGACGTTTCCCCTCGTGCATGGCCTGGACCCGGGCCACCGGGATGGTCCGCCCCTCGGCGACCAGGTCCGCCGGCAGGAGTTGCGGCGCCGGCAGCGCCTCCGCCCACGGGTCCCGCCCGGCGACCAGCGCCGGCACGGTCCGCACGGTGAAGTCGGCCGGCGTCACCGAGGCCAGGTCGTCCCAGCCCACCGGGTACGACACCGGCGTGCCCGGCCGCACCCGTGGGCTGTACGCGGCCACCACCGTCGCCCCGTACGCCCGGGTCGGGTCGACGAAGACCCGGCCGCCGCGGTCGGAGACGATGAACGCGGTGGTGGCCAGCGCGGGATCGAGGCGTTCGGCGTGGACGGCCAGGGCGCGGGTGGCCGCCGCCGCCTCCTCGGCCGTGGTCGCCGGGTCCACCGGCACGATCACGTGCACCCCCTTGGCGCCGCTGGTCTTCACCGCACCGGCCAGCCCGGCGTCGGCGAGCGCCTGCCGGACCAGCAGCGCGGCCCGGACCGCCATCGGGAACGAGTCCCCCTCCGGCGGGTCCAGGTCGAGCACCAGGGCGGTGGGGTGGGTCGGCTCCCCCGCGCGACCGAGCGTCGGGTGGTATTCCACCGCCCGCTGGTTGGCGAACCAGAGCAGCGTCCGCCGGTCGTCGCAGAGCGCGTACGAGATGCTGCGGTGCGACGCCTCCGCCCAGACCGAGGTGCGGCGCACCCAGTCCGGGGTGTACTTCGGCAGGTTCTTCTGCATGAACGGGTCCTGCCCGGGTCGGACTCGGACGACCGACAGGGGCCGGTCCCGCAGTCCGGGCAGGATCCGTTCGTGCACGGCGTCCAGATAGTCGACCAGGTCGCGTTTGGTCGCCCCGGCCCCGTCGAAGAGCGGTTGGTCGAGGTTGGTCAGCGCAACGCCGTCCCGGGTCTCGTCAGCGGCACCCATCCGCCCACCATCCCGGCCCGGCGGCGGCTCGGCAACCCGACGCCCCGGCCGATGCGGGATTCAGGAGCCGAACGGGTCCCGTCCGGCGCGGATCGCGGCGAGCAGATCGGCGGCCCGGGCGCGGGCGGCGGCGTACACCCGGGAGCCGTAGCTGATCCGCGCCACGCCGAGGGCGGCCAGCTCGGCGGGGGCCGGTGCGCCGGGGCGGGCCAGCACGTTCACCGGGCCGGCCACCTCGGTCACCAGGGTGCGGATCTCGTCCGGGTCGGCCAGCACGATCGGATAGACGCTGTCCGCCCCGGCGGCGAGGTAGAGCCGGGCCCGGCGGACCGCCTCGGCGAGCCGACCCTCGGCCGGCCCGACGGCGTGCAGGTGGACGTCCACCCGGGCGTTGAGCACCAGGTCGGCGCCCGCGTCCCGCGCCGCCGCCCGGATCCCGGCGAGCAGGTCGGCCTGCTCCTGCGGGTCGTACAGCACGCCGGTGCGGGGGTCGGAGTCCTCGATGTTGCAGCCGACCGCGCCGGTGGCCAGCAGCCGCTCGACGAGTTCGGCGGGGCGCAGGCCGTACCCCCGTTCGAGGTCAGCGGTGACCGGGACCTCGACGGCCGCGGCGACCCGGGCCACGGCGGCGAGCATCTCGCCGACCGGGGTGGCCTCGCCGTCGGCGTGGCCGAGCGCGTCGGCGACCGCGCCGCTGCTGGTGGCCACGGCCGGGAAGCCGGCGGCGACGACCGCGCGGGCCGAGCCGGCGTCCCAGGCGTTGGGGAGGATCAGCGGGTCACCGGGACGGTGCAGCGCGCGCAGCGCGGCGGCCCGGTCGGTCAGCTCGCTCATACGCCCGATTCTCGCCGGGTCGACGGCCCCGGCTGAGGGCCAATTCGGCAGCACTGGTTCGGCCCGGTCCCACCCGACGGTCCGACGGTCGCGTGGCCGGCAGGAGCGGGATGCAGGCCGGTCCCACGGAGGCTACGAACTTGATGGCAAAGATGAATCGCCCCGGATCGGCCGCTGATTCATCTTTGTAATCAAGTTCGTAGCGGGCAGAAGTGACGGCCGCAGCGCACTTCCCGGGGACAAGAGGCGCGGGTCGGGCGAGAGACGGTCCGCGCAGCTGTGGCGAACGACACCCAATCCGTCTGACCGATCGGTCAGGTGCTGACCGATCGGTCAGGCATGCTGGTGGACATGGCCCGCGCGATACCGGAGACCCACGGCGAGATCCTCGCCGCAGCGGGGCGGCGATTCGCCGTCACCGGCTACAAGGGCACCTCGTTGCAGGACATCGCCCGCGAGGTCGGCTGCTCCAAGGCCACCGTGCTCTACCACTTCGCCAACAAGGAAGCCCTGCTCTGCGAGCTGATGGCACCCGCCATCGCCCTGCTGGAGGCGCTCGACACGCGGATCGCCGGGTGCACCCCGGCCGACGCGCAGCGGGTCGCCGCCGAGGGCTTCGTCGACCTCGCGGTCCGCTTCCGGCGGGAGATCGCCCTGCTGCGTGGCGAGTTCCCCGACCTGCTCCAGCAGCCGGCCTTCGCGCACATCCAGCAGATCTCCGAACACCTGGTCGCGGCGTTCGCCGGCCACTCCGACCGTCCCGCCGCGCGGATCGCCGCCCTGGTGGTCCTCGCCGGGATCGCCGAGACCTGCGGCGAGTTCCTCGACATCCCCGACGACGAGCTGCGGCCGGCCCTGCTGGCCGTGGCACACCGCGCGCTCGAACCCACCACCTGATCCAGTTCCGATCCCGAGGACAAAGGAAGCTTCATGGCGACCCTGCTGTACCGGCTCGGCCGGGCCTCGTTGCGCCGCCGATGGCTCGTCGCCGTCGTGTGGCTCGTCGTACTCGTCGGCCTCGGCGTGGCCGCGGCGACGCTGCACGGCCCGACCGCGAGCAACTTCACCATGCCCGGCACCGAGTCGCAGCGCGCGATCGACCTGCTCGCCGACCGCTTCCCGGCGGCCAGCGGCGCCACCGGCACCATCGCGGTCAAGGCCCCGCAGGCCGGCGAGCTGCTCAGCCCGGCGGGACAGGCGGTGGTCAAGCAGGTCACCCAGGAGGCGGCCACCCTGCCCGGCGTGGTCGGCGCGGTCGACCCGTACCAGGTCAAGGCGCTCACCCCGGACGGCCGGTACGCGCTGATCCAGGTGCAGTTCGCCGGCCGCGCGGACGACGTGACCGACGAGCAGCGCACCGCGTACGAGAAGGTCGGCGCGCAGGCCGAGGCGCAGGGATGGCAGATCGCCCCCGGCGGTGAGGTGCTCAACGGCGAGCCGGAGGTCGGCTCGACCGAGGCGCTCGGCGTCCTGGTCGCCGCGATCGTCCTGGTCATCACCTTCGGCTCGCTGGTCGCGGCCGGGATGACCATGCTGAACGCGCTGATCGGCGTGGGTGTCGGCATGGCCGGGCTCTTCGCGCTCAGCGGGGCCGTCCAGCTGACCAGCACCGCGCCGATCCTGGCCCTGATGCTGGGTCTCGCCGTCGGCATCGACTACTCCCTCTTCATCACCTCCCGGCACCGGCAGAACCTGCTCGACGGGCTCTCCCCCGAGGAGGCGGTCGGCCGGGCCGTCGGCACCGCCGGCTCCGCCGTGGTCTTCGCCGGCGCGACCGTGGTCATCGCCCTGGCCGGCCTGGCGGTGGTGGACATCCCGTTCCTCACCGTGATGGGTCTCGCCGCCGCCGGCACGGTCTCCGTCGCCGTGCTGGTCGCGATCACGCTGGCCCCGGCCCTGCTCGGCTTCGCCGGCCGTCGGGTGCTCCCCCGCAGGCTGCGCGGCCGGGAGGCCGTCGAGTCCGACGCCACCGGCTCCGAGGACCGCTCCGGCTTCGGCTTCCGCTGGGCGCACTGGGTGACGAAGCTGCGGATCCCGGTCATCCTGGTCGGCCTGCTCGGCCTCGGGCTGCTCGCGCTGCCCGCCCAGGACATGCGGCTGGCCCTGCCGGACGCGTCCACCGCGGCGGAGGGCAGCCCGGCCCGGGTCAGCAACGACCTGATCCGGGAGGGCTTCGGCCCCGGCTTCACCGGCCGGCTCGCGGTGGTCGTCACCGCCGACTCCCCGCAGGCCACCCAGGCCGCCGTCCCGCAGGTCACCGCCCTGATCCAGCGGACCGACGGGGTGCTGGCGGTGGCCCCGCCGCAGCTGGACCCGACCGGCCGGACCGCGCTGCTCGGGGTCATCCCGAAGACCGGTCCGACCGACGAGGCCACCGAGACGCTGGTGCACGACATCCGCCGGCAGGTCGCCGACGTGTCGGGCGCCGAGGTGCTGCTGACCGGGGTGACCGCCATCGGCATCGACGTGTCGGAGAAGCTCTCCGACGCCCTGCCGGTCTATCTGCTGCTGGTGGTCGGGTTGTCCATCCTGCTGCTGATGCTGGTGTTCCGCTCGATCCTGGTGCCGGTGAAGGCCGCGCTGGGCTTCCTGCTCACCGTGGCGGCCACGTTCGGCATCACGGTGGCCGTGTTCCAGCAGGGGCACCTGGCCGACCTGGTCGGGCTGGACACCCCCGCGCCGCTGATCAGCTTCCTGCCGATCCTGCTCATCGGCATCCTGTTCGGCCTGGCCATGGACTACGAGGTCTTCCTGGTCTCGCGGATGCGGGAGGACTTCGTACACGGGGACACCGCCCGGCAGGCGACCATCAACGGGATGGGGCACGGTGCCCGGGTGGTCACCGCCGCCGCGCTGATCATGATCTCGGTCTTCAGCGGCTTCGTCTTCCTCGACGACCCGGTGATCAAGTCGATGGGCTTCGCGCTCGCGATCGGCGTCGCCATCGACGCCTTCGTGGTCCGGATGACCATCGTCCCCGCCGTCATGTCGCTGCTGAACACCGCCGCCTGGTGGATCCCGCGCTGGCTCAACCGGATCCTGCCCAACGTCGACGTGGAGGGTGAGGGCCTCCGCAGCCACCTCGCCGACCGCGAACCCGCCAACGTGTGACCGGAGGGGCCCCCGCCACGCGGGGGCCCCTCTCCCGTCGGGCGGTCAGACGCCCGCCGGATAGGTCTCCATCTCGCCGGGACTGACGAGGGCGGGCAGCGGGTGCAGGGCGGTCGTCTCGTCGCACCAGACGAAGGCGTCGTAGCGGTCGCCCAGCCGGGTGGGGACGTAGTTGCCCCAGGACTCGAAGCTCGGGTCGTAGACCACCCCGATGGCGCGGTGGTCGATCGGGCGGGTGACCCAGTCGGGCTGGTCCGGGCCGCCGAAGACCAGCACCGCCCGCTCCGGCAGCAGCTCGTGCAGCCGCCGTTCCACCGAGCCCTCCCGGGCCGGTGGCACCACCATCGCCTCGGCCGGCGAACCCCAGCGCGGCGCGGCCACCACGGTTCCCCGATAGCTGCCGAAGCCGACCAGCGCCACCGACTCCGCCCCGTGCCGCTCCCGCGCCAACTGGCCGATGTTCACCATGCCGTCGGCGGCCATGTCGGTCGCCCGGGCGTCCCCCACGTGCGTGTTGTGCGCCCAGACGACGCCGCGGGCCTCCGGGCCGTACCGGTCCAGCAGGCGGTCCAGGGTGTCCGCCATGTGGATGTCCCGGACGTTCCACGACTCCGGGCCGCCGCCGACCATCGCCCGGTAGTACCGCTCCGCGCCGGCCACCACCTCCGCGTTCTGCCAGGCCGCGAAGCGGTCCGGGCCGTCCGCCGCGGCCTGTTCCCGGGTACGCGCCAGCAGCCGTACGACCTCCTCCTCGCAGCGGGCGGAGACGAACCGGCTCGCCAGGCCGTACTCCTCGACCTTCTTCCCGTACGGCTCGAAGCAGCGGTACGCCTCCTGCGCCGCCTCCAACGAGGCCGGATCCTCCTCGCCCAGATAGTCGAAGATCGCCTGCATCGACTCCCAGAGGCTGTAGACGTCCAGCCCGTGGAAACCCGCCCGCTGCCCCTCGGGGCGCTCCAGGTTCCAGGCCCGCAGCCAGTGGCAGAACCGGGCCACCTCGGCGTTGGACCACATCCAGGTGGGCCAGCGTTCGAAGCGTTCCAGGGCGACCTGCGGATCGGCGGCGCCGCCCGGGGCGCAGACGACCGAACGGTGCACCCGGTCGCAGTCCGGCCAGTCCCCCTCCACGGCCACGAAGTCGAAGCCCTGCTCGGCGATGAGCCGCCGGGTGAGCTGTTCCCGGAGCCGGTAGTAGTCGTAGGTGCCGTGGGTGGCTTCGCCGATCATCACGATCCGGGCGTCCCGGACGCGCGCCAGCAACGGGTCGAAGTCGCTCGGCGCGCCGAGCCGCTGTACGAGCATGCGGCGGGCTACCCGACCCCCGCCCCGACAAACCGGCATGCCGGCCGGCGGAACGGGTAGCCGCCCGGCATGACCGTCACCGGGGTGCAGTTGCAGGAGTACCTGGCCGGGCTCGACTACCCGGTCTCCCGCGAGGACCTGGTCCGCTGGGGCCAGGAGAACGGGGCCAGTACGGAGATGCTGCAGATGCTCCGCGCGCTCCCGCCGACGGAGTTCGACTCCCCCGCCGAGCTGAGCGACGCGCTGAACTCGCTGGCCTGACCGACCCGCTCACCGCACGGTGACGGTGACGGTGTGCCAGCCGGTGGCGCCGGCGGGGAAGGGCGGGCGGCGGGCCTCCGGCTGTGTCGCGCCGGTGCCGTCGGTGGCGCGTACCCGCAGGCTGTGCCCGCCGGGGGTGGCCGGCCAGTCGTACCGCCACTGGACCCAGGTGTCGGTGGACGCGGTGGGCAGCAGGCGGGCGCGGCGCCAGGGACCGTCGTCGACCGAGACCTCCACCGCCGAGATGCCCCGGTGCTGCGCCCAGGCCACCCCGGCGACGCCGACCGTACCGGCGTCGAGCTGGGCGAACGGGGTCGGCCGGTCGATCCGGGAGGCGGTCCGCACCGGCGCGTCCCGGGCCCAGCCCCGCCGCACCCAGTACGCGTCGAACGCGTCGAAGGTGGACACCTCCAGCTCGGTGACCCACTTGCAGGCGCCCGCATAGCCGTAGACGCCGGGGGTGAGCATCCGCACCGGAAAGCCGTGCGCGAAGGGCAGCGGCGCACCGTCCATGCCGACGGCGAGCATCGCGTCCCGGCCGTCCAGCAGGGTGGCCAGCGGGGTGCCGATGGTCATGCCCTCGGCGGAGCGGGCCACCAGCTGGTCGGCACCGGCCCGGATCCCGGCCCGACGCAGCAGCGGCGCGAGCGGCGCGCCGAGCCAGCGGGTGGTCCCCACGTACGGGCCGCCGACCTCGTTGGAGACGCAGCTCAACGTGACGTCCCGCTCGATCAGGCCACGGTCGAGCAGGTCCGCGAAGGTCAGCTCGACCGGCCGCTCGACCATCCCGTGCAGCCGCAGCCGCCAGGAGTCGACGTCCAGCCGGGGCACGGTCAGCGCGGTGTCCACCCGGTAGAAGTCGGCGGTCCGGGTGTGGAAGCCGGGGGCGGTCCCGGCCGGCAGGGGCCGGGCCGGATCCCTCGGGGCGGGCAACCGGACGGCTGCCCGGGACCGGGCCGCGTCGGCCGACCCGGTCCGGCGGAGCACCGCCGTACCGAGCCCGGCCACCGCGGTCCCGGCCGCCACCAGCGCGGCGTTGCGGACCAGCTCCCGCCGGCCCGGCCCGACCGGTCCGCCCGTACCGGACGGTTCGCCCGTACCGGACGGGTCGGCCGTGCCCGGGTCCGGCGACGCGTCGGTGAGGCCGGGCAGGGGAAGCCGGCCCAGCAGGGTGGCGGCGACGGCCGCGCCGACCAGCGCCGGCAGGGCGTCGGTCGGCCGGGCGTCCGGTCGGGTCAGCGCGGCGGCCACGCCGACCGCGCCGAACAGCGCCACCCCGAGCAGCCCGTACCGGGCCCGGCGCCGGGCCAGCACCCCGGTCACGCCGGCCAGCACGGCCAGCGCCAGGCCGATCCCGGCCAGCAGCAACGGCTTGTCGTACGTGCCGAAGGTGCGGACCGCGAACTCCTTGACCGGGGTCGGTGCCCCGTCGATGACGGTGGCACCGACCGCGACCAGGGGGGCCGCCTGTGGCCGGGTCGCCGTGGCGAGCAGCTCCGCGACCGCCACCCCGGCTGCGGCGGCGAGCAGCCCCGCTCCGGCCGGTACGAAGATGCGGCGCACGGTGGACCTCCCCTCCACGACGGACCCGGTCAGGACTTCGGCATCAGCACGGTGTCGACCAGGTAGACGGTCGCGTTGGCGGTCTGCACGTTGCCGCAGACGACCTTGGAGCTGCCGTCGACGGTGAACTCGGTGCCGCTGCCGGCGACCGTCACCTCGCCGCCCTGGAGGGTCTTGTGCGGGCCGGCGAGCTGGTCGGGGCCGAGCTTCTCCGGCACCACGTGGTAGGTGAGGACCTTCGTCAGCAGCGCCTTGTCGGCGAGCACCTTGTCCAGGTCGGCCTTGGGCAGCTTGGCGAAGGCGTCGTTGGTGGGGGCGAAGACGGTGGCCGCGGGCGCGCCGTTCAGCGAGTCGACCAGGCCGGCCTTCTTGACGGCGGTGACCAGGGTGCTCAGCAGCGGGTTGCCGGAGGCGGCGGTGGCGACCGGCACCTTCGCCATCGCCGCGAAGCTGCCCGGGTTGGCCGCGTCGGTCGGTACGGCGGCGCAGCCGGGGCCGAACTGACCGTCCATCATGGCCGGCGCGCTGGTCATCGGGGCGCTGCTGGTCATCGGGGCGCTGCTGGCCGGGGCGGCGGCGGTGTCGTCCCCGCCGTCGCTGCCGCAGCCGGCGGCGGCGAGGGCGAACACGGCGGCCGCGGCGACGGCGGTGAACCGGGTGGTACGCATCAGGATGGATCCCTTCATGTCATGACTCGCTGTCTCTGTGGGTGATTCGGCACCGGTGCCGCCCCGGATGGGTGCGGGTCGGAAAAGTTCTCCGGGTGTCGACGCCACGCACGGCAGCGCCCCGGCCGGACGTCGGCCGGGGCGCGCCGCAGCAGGTCAGGTGAGGGTGACCGCCACCAGCGGGTCCATCGTGGGCCGTCCCGATCCGCCGGCCGGCTCCTCGGTCACCCCGAAGGTGCCCTTGCCGCGGACGCCGCCGATCAGCACGGTCGCGGCGTTCCGGCCGGCCGGCAGCACACCCGCCGAGACGGCGGTGCCGCCGGAGATGAGCCAGAGCTGGTAGGCCCGACCGGACGGCGGTGTCGCCAACCCGGCCAGCGCCACCACGCCCTCGTCCCGGCCGGTGGAGGTCACCACGGTCACCCGGCCCCCCGCCGGCACGACGGCCGACCGGACGACGGCGTCCGGCGCGGCCAGCACCGCCCGGATCCGCTCCGTCTCGGCCCGGGCCGCCACGGTGGCGGCGCGCTCGTCGCGTACCCGCTGCTCCTGGACGACCCAGGTGGCCGTACCGGCACCCACGGCCAGGATCCCGGCGGCGACGGCCGCGGCGGTACGCCGTCGCCAGCGGGCCGGCGTTCGCGTCCCGGTCCGGCCCGGCCGCTCCTGCGGCGTACGACGCACCGCGGCGAGCACCTCGGCCCGCAGCCGGGGCGGCGGCACCGACCAGGTCGGCTCCGCCAGTCGGGCCGCCGCCTCGCGCAGCTCCGCCACCTCCAGCGCACAGCTCTCGCACCCGGCCAGGTGCCGGACGAAGGCCGCCCGCTCGACGTCGTCCACCGCGTCGAGGACGTACGCGCCGGCCAGCGCGTGGATCTCCGTCATCGGGCCACCTCCACTCCCAGGCAGTCGCGCAGCCGGATCAGGCCGTCCCGCATCCGGCTCTTCACGGTCGGCAGGGCGGCGCCGAGCAGGTCGGCCACCTCCCGGTAGCTGTGCCCGCCGTAGTAGGCGAGGGTGATCGCCTCCCGCTGCACCTCGGTCAGGTGGTCCAGGCAGCGACGCACCTGCTGTCGTTCCAGCCGCGTCGCGGCCTCCTCGGCCACCTCGTCGTACGGGACGTGACCGGAGCCCGCCGCGACCCGGCGGGCCCGGTCGACGCCGGCCTGCTCGGAGCGGACCCGGTCCACCGCCCGGCGGTGCGCCATGGTGAACACCCAGGCGGTCGCCGAGCCGCGGGCCGGGTCGAACCGCGCGGCGGTCCGCCAGACCTCGACCAGCACCTCCTGGGTGACCTCCTCGGCCTGCGCCGGGTCCCGCAGCACCCGGCGGGTGAGCCCGTACACCCGGGGGGCGACGATCCCGTACAGCCGCTCGAAGGCCGCCTCGTCGCCCCGGGCCACCGCGCGCAGCAGCGCGTCGGCCTCGGCCCGGGGGTCCGGCGCGGCGGGTCCGTCGGGTACGGCCCGCAGCCGCGGACCGTCCGGCGGGCCGCCCTCGGTGGGGTCGCCGCTCGTCATGGTGGGAAGCCTTCGCTCCGGTCCGTCTGCCAGCACACCCGGCATTCGGAGCCGCCGCGCGCCCGGATGGGTGTCACCTGTGCCGGTGTCGTCAGTCGGGGACGGTGACCGTGCGCCCCTCGATACGGGCCGTCTCGGCGGCGTCGAGGACCGCCACCACCTCGCGACCGAAGCGCACGTCGCAGCGGTGGTCCCGGGTACCGGCGTCGATCTCCGCCAGCAGCTGGTCGATCGCGGTGCCGAACGCCGACAGCACGCTCCCGTCGCCGGGCGGCACGATCTCGGTGCCGTTCTCGCCGAAGAAGACGAAGTCGCGGGTGACCGCCTCGGGCGGGGCGTCCAGGGTGAGCGAGAGGGTGCTGGTGGCGCCGCCGTCGTGGGTGAGCAGCAGGTGCACCAGGCCGCTGGGGCCGTCCATGGCGGCGACCCGGGAGACCCGGCCGAGCACCGGCAGGATGATCGACAGCGCGTGCGGGCCGATGTCCCAGAGCGCGCCCCGGTCCCGCCGCCACTGCGAGTTCCCGTAGGGGTTACCGGGCTGGTAGATCGAGGCGAACATGGTGGCCCGGGCGTGCTGCCAGCCGCCGGCGGCGGCGGTCGCGGCGAGGAACCCGGTGACGTTCGGGTGGTAGCGCTGGGTGAAGAAGACCACCGACGCCACCCCGGACGCCTCGGCCGCGGCGACCACCCGGTCGGCGTCGGCGAGGCTGAGCGCCAGCGGCTTGTCCAGCAGCAGGTGCCGGCCGGCGGTGGCGGCCCGGGCGGCGATGTCGGCCTGCACGTCCGGCGGCAGCGCCACCGCGACCGCGTCGCACGCCCCGATCAGCGCGTCCACGTCGTCGAAGACCGGTACGCCGTGCCGCCGGGCCAGTTCACCGGCCTTCGCCGGGTCCCGCCCCCACACCCCGGCCAGTTCGGCGCGCGGATGCGCCCCGATCGCCGCCGCGTGGGTCTCCGCCGCCCAGTGACCGGTGCCGAACAAGCCGAACCGCAGCACGAGGACCCCCACCGTCGTCACCCGCCACGGATGCCCGTGGCCGTGATCCACGCTAGTCGCCCGGACGCCCCGGTGCAGGCGACGGGGCCGGTCCGCCGGCACCCGACGTGGTCACCGCCCCGGATCGCCCGCGCCGGCCCGGGCGGGGGCCGTTACTACGCCGCTTAGTAGTCTGTGCCGGTGAACGGGACTCCGACGGGACGCCGCCGATGACCAGCGCGGCGGTGGCCGGCTCACCGGTGGACGGGCCGCTGGCGACGGCGACGATCGTGCTGTCGCTCGTACTCGCGGTGTGGGCGCTGGTGGCGGCGGTCCGGCACGGGCCGCCGGACCGGGTGCAGTTCTACGGCCTGGCCGTGCTGGAGGTCGCGCTGCTGGTGCTGGCCGTGCTGGCGCTGGTGGCGATCGGCGGCGGGGAACGCCCCGGCGAGCCCGGCGCCTTCTTCGGCTATCTGGTGACGCTGGTCTGTCTGCCGCCGCTGGCCTGGGTGCTGGCCCGGATGGAGCCGACCCGCTGGGGCTCCGCGATCGTCTGCGCGATCTGCCTGGTCACCCCGGTCGTCGTGGTCCGGCTCCAGCAGACCTGGGAGGTGCTCGGTGGCTGAGCCCGTCGGGGTACGCGAGCCGGAACCCGCCACCAACCGGGGGCCGGGCCGGCTGCTGATCGCGGTCTACATCCTCTTCGCCATCGCGGCGACTTCGCGCGCCGGGCTCCAGATCGCCACCAAGTTCGACGAGGCGCCGGTGGCGTACCTGCTCTCCGCCGTGGCGGCGCTGATCTACATCGTGGCCGCCGTCGGGCTGGCCCGGGCCGGGCACACCGGGCGGCGGGTCGCCCTGGCCTGCTGCTCGGTGGAGCTGGTCGGGGTGGTCGCGGTGGGCATCCTCAGCCTGGCCGACCGGGCGCTCTTCCCCGACGAGACGGTCTGGTCGGACTTCGGCAGCGGCTACGGCTACATCCCGCTGGTGCTGCCCGTGCTGGGCCTCTTCTGGCTCTGGCGCACCCGCCCCACCCCCGCCTGACCCACCCCGCGCCCCTCGCCCCGCGCCCTCGCGCCTCGCCCCTCGCGCCCCTCTTTCAGAGAAAGAGAGGCCATCGGACGCAGGATTGCCCCTCTTTCTCTGAAAGAGGGGCAATCCTTGCGGCGGGGCGGGGCGGGGCGGGGCGGAGTGGGGGTCAGTCCTTGGGGCCGCCGGCCACGTAGATGACCTGGCCGGAGACGAAGGACGCGCCCTCGCTGGTCAGGAACGAGATGGTGTGGGCGACGTCCTCGGGGCGGCCGGTACGGCGGACCGGGATCTCGGCGGCGGCGTGCTGCTGCAACGCCTCGAAGTCCACCTTCATCCGGGCGGCGGTGGCGGCGGTCATGTCGGTGACGATGAAGCCGGGCGCGACCGCGTTGACGGTCACCCCGTACGGGCCCAGCTCGATCGCGAGGGTCTTGGTGAAGCCCTGCATGCCGGCCTTGGCCGCGGCGTAGTTCGCCTGCCCCCGGTTGCCCAGCGCCGAGGTGCTGGAGAGGTTGACGATCCGGCCCCACTTCCGCTCGACCATGTGCTTCTGGGTGGCCTGGCTGAACAGGAACGCGCCGCGCAGGTGCACGCCCAGCACGGTGTCCCAGTCCGCGTCGGTCATCTTGAACAGCAGGTTGTCGCGGAGCACACCGGCGTTGTTGACCAGCACGGTCGGCGCGCCCAGCTCGGCGACGACCCGCTCGACGGCCGCCTCGACCTGCGACCGCTCGGCCACGTCGGCGCCCACGCCGAGCGCGCGCCCGCCCGCGGCGGCGATGGCGTCCACGGTCTCCTTGGTGGCGGACTCGTCGATGTCGACGACGGCGACGGCCATGCCGTCGGCGGCCAGCCGACGCGCGGTGGCCGCACCGATGCCGCGCGCGGCTCCCGTCACGATGGCGACGCGGGGCTCCTCCGACATGATTACCTCCCGGTAACTTGGGCTCGATCGAAGGAGCTTAACCCAGGCGTACGCGGTCCGGACCGCCGCCGACGAGCGGCGACGGCCCGGTGCGGGGTCAGACCGACCAGCTGCGGCAGAGCCGGATCCAGCGGTACCCGTGGCCGGCGAGCTTGAGCCGGTCGAGCTTGCCGACCTCCTCGTAGCCCCGGTCGGAGAGCACGTCGATCGGCAGGTCCGCCTCGGGTTGCAGGGTGCTCAGGTCGACCTCGACGTCGGCGGTGCTCAGGTTGTGCAGGAAGACCATCGTCCCGGTGGGACCGTCGGCCCGGTGGGCCAGCACCCCGGCCGGCATCGGTACGTCGATGTGGCTGGTGCTGCCGGAGCCGGTCTCCGGCGCCTCGCGCAGGGTCCGGATCATCCGCTCGAACCAGGCGAGCAGGGAGCGCGGGTCCTTGCGCTGGGCGGTCACGTTGACCTTGTCGTACGCGTAGTCGCCCTTGTCGATCACCGGGCGGACCAGCTTCTCCGGCTCGGCCGTGGAGAAGCCCCCGTTCGCCTGGTACGACCACTGCATCGGGGTACGGATCGCGTCCCGCCCCTTCAGCGACAGGTCCTCCCCCATGCCGATCTCCTCGCCGTAGCGCAGCACCGGCGTGCCGCGCAGCGAGAACTGGAGCGCGTACGCCAGCTCCAGGTGCCGGCGGTCGTTGCCGAGCATCGGCGCGAACCGCCGCCGGATGCCCCGGCCGTAGAGCTGCATCTCCTCGGTCGGGCCGAACTTCGCCAGCACGTCGTTGCGCTGGTCCGCGGTGAGCCGGGACAGGTCGATCTCGTCGTGGTTGCGCAGGAAGGTGGCCCACTGGCCGCCCTCGGGCAGCTTCGGGGTGTCCCGCAGCGCGTCGATGATCGCCTCGGGGTCCTCCCGGGCGAGGGCGAGCATCAGCCGGCCGTTGAGCATGAAGTCGAAGAGCATGTGGATCCGGTTGCCCGACCCGCTGCCGTCGCCGAAGTAGACCGGCAGCTGGTCCGGCTCGACGTTCGCCTCGGCCAGCAGGACGGCGTCGCCGCGTCGCCACTGGACGTGCTGGCGCAGCTCGGTCAGGAAGTCGAAGTTCTTCGGCGAGTCCGGGTTGCCCGGCTCGGTCTCCTCGATGATGAACGGCACCGCGTCCATCCGGAACCCGGAGACCCCGAGCTGGAGCCAGAACGAGGTGATCTTCTTGATCTCCTCGCGGACCTTGGGGTTGGTGATGTTCAGGTCCGGCTGGAACTTGTAGAAGCGGTGGTAGTACCAGGCCTTGGCGGTGCGGTCGTAGCTCCACGTCTCGTTCTGCTCGCCGGGGAAGACCATGCCCTGGTGGCGGTCGGCCGGCTCGTGGTCGGCCCAGACGTACCAGTCGCGGTAGGGCGAGTCGGGCGAGGAGCGGGCGGACTGGAACCAGGGGTGCTGGTCGGAGGTGTGGTTGACCACCAGGTCGATGATCACCCGGATGCCCCGGTTCTGCGCCTGGTGCAGCAGCTCCGCGAAGTCGCCGAGGGTCCCGAAGCGCGGGTCGACGTTGTAGAAGTCGGTGGCGTCGTACCCGTCGTCCTTGTTCGGTGACGGGTGGATCGGGTTGAGCCAGAGGCAGGTCACCCCCAGCCGCGCCAGGTAGTCGAGCCGGCCGATCAGGCCACGGAAGTCACCGACCCCGTCGCCGTCCGAGTCCACGTACGAGTCCACGTCGAGGCAGTAGACGACCGCCTCCTGGTACCACCTGTCACCCATGCCCGGCTAACTTCTCCGCTCGCCGCTCGCGGCAAACCCGAGACCGCCGCACGTCCGCCGACCCCGGGGTACGGTGCCGGCATGAGCGCGGACACCCACCCCGTCGACTGGTCCACCGGCACCTGGCTCCACCCGCCGGTCCGGACGCAGGAGTCCGCCGACGGGCTGCTCGTCGAGCCGCGCGAGGGCAGTGACCTGTGGCGGCGGACCAGCTACGGCTTCGTGCACGACGACGCGTCGGCGCTGCTCGCCCCGTTCCCGGTGGGCAGCGCGGTCGAGGTGAGCTTCCGGCTGGACTACGCGGCGCAGTTCGACCAGGCCGGGGTGCTGGTCCGGGTGGACGAGCGGCAGTGGACCAAGGCGGGCGTGGAGGTCAGCGACGGGCAGCCGCAGCTCGGCGCGGTGGTCACCCGGGAGGTGTCGGACTGGTCGGTGGCCCCGGTGCCGGAGTGGTCGGGGCGGGAGGTGACGGTCCGGGTGAGCCGGGCCGGCGACGCGCTGACCGTACGGGCCCGGGCGGGCGGCCAGCCGTGGCGGCTGGTCCGGCTCGCCCCGCTGGACCCGGCGGCCGAGGCGTCGGCCGGGCCGTTCTGCTGCTCACCCAGCCGGGGCGGGCTGGTGGTCCGGTTCACCGGCTGGCGGGTCGGTCCGGCCGACGAGGCGCTGCATCCCGGGGACTGAGCGGCCGACCAGTGGGACCGGTCACCGGCAGGTGTGACCCGCCGCTGCCGGGGTACCACCGTTCGATCCCGCCGACCCGACGGAAAGGCAGCTCATGGCCCTCGCCCAGAACGTCGACCCGCACCAGTTCACCGGGCTGACCGGCTGGGTGGCGAGCGTCATCGACTCGCTGGGCGCGGTCGGGGTGGCCCTGCTGGTCGCCCTGGAGAGCATCGTCCCGCCGATTCCGAGCGAGATCGTGCTGGCGATGGCCGGTTACCTGTCGTCGCAGGGCCGGTTCAACGTGGTGCTGATCGTGCTCGCCGCCACCGCCGGCTCCCTGCTCGGCGCACTGGTGCTCTACTGGCTCGGCGCGGCGCTGGGTGAGGAGCGGCTGAAGCGCTGGTTGGACCACATCCCGCTGGTGGACCGGGACGACCTGGAGCAGGCCGACCGCTGGTTCGAGCGGCACGGCCGGTGGGCGGTGCTGATCGGCCGGGTGGTGCCGGTGGTCCGCAGTCTGGTCTCCATCCCGGCCGGGGCGAACCGCATGCCGCTGGGCGAGTTCGTCCTGCTCACCACGCTGGGCAGCGGGGTGTGGAACGCGTTGATCGTCGGGCTCGGCTTCGCCCTGGGCTCGCAGTGGGAGCAGGTCGACCGGTACAGCAGCTGGTTCAACTACGCGATCTTCGTGGTCTTCGGCATCATGATCGTCAGCTGGGTGGCCAAGAAGATCCGCAAGCGCCGCGCGCGGCGCGACCGGCAGTCGGTGACCGCCGGTCGCTGACCGCGACGCCGCCGCTCAGTACTGCGCGGTGATCGAGGTGAACTCCCAGGTGTTCTGGGCGATGCCGGAGCAGTTGGAGACCACTCCCCCGCCCGCGCAGGGCCGGTCTCGGTTGACCGACCAGAACGTGAACCGGGACAGCGACCGGGCCTTGGCCCAGTCCCGGATCTGCGTCCAGGTGGCCGGCGAGGTCAGCTCCTGCTGGTCGGAGAGGCCGTTCATGCCGGAGATGCCCATGTGCGCGTACGCGGTGGCGTCGGACCAGCCGAAGGCGGTCTTCAGCGCGTTCTTCAGCCCCTCGGCCGCGTTCACCGTGCTCTGGTACATGTTCGCGCCGCCGCCGAAGTCGAACGGCATGATCGTGAAGGTGTCGATGTTGGCGCCCAGCGCGGCGGCCTGGTTGATCAGGCGGGTGCCGTAGTAGGACGGGCCGGTGGTCGAGGTGCCGAAGGTGACGATCGTCCGCAGGCCCGGGTTGTTCTGCTTGACGATCTTCAGCGCGCCGAGGATCCGGTCCTGGACCACCTCGTTCTCGAACTCGTCGCTGTTCTCGATGTCGATGTCGATGGCCTTCAGCCCGTACGCGTTGATCACCTGTTGGTACGCCCCGGCGAGGGCGGCCGACGACGCGCAGTTCGGGCCGAGCTTGTTGCCGCTCCAGCCGCCGAACGACGGGATCACGTCACCCCCGGCCGCCCGGACCGCCGCGATGGTGCTGGCCCAGGTGCTGCCGGCGAGCGGGCCGGTGCCGTCCCAGGCCGGCGTGCAGCCGCCGCCGGAGAGCACGAACGCGATGGTGAACCACTTGACCCCGGTCGCCCCCATCACGGTCGACGGCGCGGGCGGGTCACCCCAGCCCGGGTAGAGGTAGGGCGCGGCGGCCATCGCCCCGGTGCCGCCGCCGGTGCAGCCGGTGGTGCTCGCCGACACCGGCGCCGACTTCGCCGACTCGCCACTGGCGTTGTACGCGGTGACGGTGTAGCTGTGCGCCGAGCAGGCGGCCAGGCCGGAGAGGGTGGCCGAGGTGCCGGTGCCGGTGGCCTTCACGGTGCCGCCCTCGTAGACCCGGTAGCCGGTGACCGTGCCGGAGACGGCGTTCCAGGCCAGCGAGACCGAGGAGCTGGTGGTGCCGGTGACCCGCAGGCCGCCCGGGGTGGCCGGGGCGGACGGGTTGCCCCCACCGCCGCCGGTGCAGGAGCCGCCGTTGACGGTGCAGTTGGTCGGGTCGCCGGTGCCGCTGACGATGAAGCCGAAGGTGGTGCTGGCGCCCGGGGCGAGGGTGCCGTTCCAGGACTGGTTGACGGCGGTGACGTGCTTACCGGCGGTGCTGAGCTGGGCGTCCCAGAACGAGCCGACGGCGCTGCCGGCGGGCAGGTCGAACTGGACGTTCCACGAGGAGATGCCGGCCGCGGTGTCGTTGGTGACGGTGAACTTCGCCTCGTACCCGCTGCTCCAGGTGGAGGTGCGGACGAAGGCGGCGGTGGCGGCCGAGGCCGGTGGCGCGGCCACGACGGTGGCCGCGACCAGCGCGGCGGCGAGCGCGGCGGCGAAGGTCGCCACGCGGGTACGGCGGAGTGTCACGGTGGCCTCCAGGGACCTGACGTGGTGGGGGGTGGACATCCACAACCGTCGACGTCCGCGCTCATTATTAAGACTGTTAACTATTTCTGTCCAGGGGGTGCGGGCAATGGAACGGGGCTCCCTCCCGCGCCCGACGGCGGCGAGAGGGAGCCCCGGCTGGGGACGGCGGCCTCAGTGGCGGAAGGTGAACCAGTTGACGTTGACGAAGTCGCCGGACTGGCCGCTGGTGAAGGTGAGATAGACCGAGTGCCGGCCGGTCACCGCGGCGACGTTGCCCGGCACCGAGGTCCAGCTCTGCCAGCCGCCGGTGTTGGCGAGGGCGAAGCTGCCGATCGGCGTGGCGGTCGGGCTGTCCACCCGCACCTCGACCAGCCCGCTCACGCCGGCCGGCGCGCCGGAGGCGACCCGGGCCAGGAAGTCCCGCGGCGGGGTGCCGCCGAAGTCCACGTTGTCGTACCGGGCCCAGTCGCCGTTGCGCAGGTAGCCGATGTCCTGCCCGCCCTCGGCGCACGCCTCGACGACCACCCCGTTCTGGGCGCTGAACGCCTCGGCCTGGATGGTCCCGTACGCGTCAGTGGTGCCGCCGGGCGGCGCGGTCGTGGCGGTCGGGCTCGGGCTCGTGCCGCCGCCCTTGCGGTAGACCGCCACGTAGTCGACCAGCATCGGCCGGCCGGAGACGGTGGACGCGGTCGGCGTGGTGTAGCCCGCGACGCCGTTCGGGAACGACCCGCCCATCGCGACGTTGAGCAGCAGGAAGTATCCGCCGTGGCCGGTCATCTGGGTCCAGTACGGCTCGCCGACCTGGCTCTGGCTGACGGTGTGGAAGAGCTGCCCGTCGACGTACCAGCGCAGCTGCTGCGGGCTGACCGAGGCGTCCCACTCGGTGCGGTAGGTGTGGAACGCGGACTGGCAGGTGCTGCCGGGGCAGGCCCGGGTGTTGCCCAGGCCGTTGAACTCGTTGCACGGACCGCCCGGCGCCACGCCGCAGTGCAGCGTGCCCCAGACCTGGTTGAGGCCGTTGACGTTCTCCATCACGTCGATCTCACCGACGCCCGGCCAGTTCTGGTAGTTGCCCCGGTAGGGCGAGCCGAGCGACCAGAACGCCGGCCAGTAGCCGGCCGCCTCCGCCCCGGTGACGTTCGGCATCTGGATCCGGCCCTCGATCGCGAGCACGCCACCGGCCGGCGGCTTGAAGTCGGCACGGACCGTCTCGATCCGGGCCGAGGTCCACCGCCCGGCGCCGTCCTTGAGCGGCGTGATCCGCAGGTTGCCGGCGCCGTCGTGGGCGAGGTTGGCGGTGCTCGAGGTGTACGTCTGGATCTCGCCGGTGCCCCAGTTCGCCGGGCCGCCCGGATAGCTGGTGCCGGTGTCGATGATCCAGTTGGTCGAGGACGGCAGGGTGCCGGCCGCACCGGTGAAGTCGTCGCTCCACATCAGGTTCCAGCCGGCGGGCGGCGCCGGGACGGCGGCGTGTGCGGTCATCGACACGGCGGCCAGTGCGGTGGTGGTGGCGACCACGGTCGCGGCCAGGGCGAGCCGGCGACGGGACCGGGGCACGACGGACGGGGCGGCGGACGCCGCCGGGACAGGGCTCATCGGGGTGCCTCTCTGCGGGGACGGGATCGAGAGAGCGCTCTCTGCCAGCGTTTTCTACGCGCCCGGCGGGCACTTGTCAACGTTCGTCGATGCGTGCGGGCTGCGGCCGGCGCAACGCCACCTGCTCCAGCGCCGTCCACGCGGTGGTGGTGACCAGGTAGATCACCGCCGCCAGCGGCACCACCAGCGCGACGAGCACCGTCGTGAACGGCAGCAGCGGCACCAGCCACCCCAGGGTGGCCGCCCCCGGCCCCTCGGTGGGCGTACCGGCCAGGGTGCCGGTGGCCCGCGCCGCCCGTCGGGCCCGCAGCGACGAGTACCAGGCCAGGGCGAGCAGCGCCGCCAGCAGCACCCCGAACACCGCCAGCACCGGACCGGTCAGCCCGTCACCGAGGTGCCAGCCCAGCGGCACCCCCGCCAGCCGGCCCGCCAGCAGCCCGGGATGGCCGTCGCCGGTGGCGAAGAGCCGGTACATGACCAGGAAGAACGGCGCCTGGAGCAGCGCCGGCAGACAGCCGGCGACGGGGCTGGCCCCGGCCTGCCGGTAGAGCGCGAACAGCTCCCGCTGGAGGGTCGCCGGGTCGTCGGCGTGCCGGCGCTGGAGGTCGCGTACCTGCGGGGCGAGCGCCGCACGCCGCCGCTCGCCCCGGACCTGCGCGAGGGTGAGCGGGGAGATCAGCAGCCGGACCCCGATGGTGAACAGGACGATGGCGGCGGCCGTGGCCGCCCCGCCGCTCAGCGGGGTCAGCGTGTCGGCGAGCCAGGTGACGACGGAACCCGCGGCGGAGACCGCGGCGTGCAGTGGTGCGAAGGCGAGCATGGGAAGACCCCTCGGTCCGATTCCGGAGGTCCCGACCGGGACAGCCTGTCCCGACGGGACGAAAGGACGACGGAATCGGCCGCGCGGCGGGCGCTACGCGGCCGAGGGGCGCAGCCCGGGTGCGCGGGGACGCGGCCGGCCGGCGGCGTCCGGATCCACCTGTCGCGGCACCCGCCGGCCCCGGGCCCGCGCCCGCAGCGCGGTGGCCCGCTGTCCGGACCGGGGCGCACCCGGCACCCCCCGCACCCGGAACGCGAGCAGCGTCGCCAGCAGCAGCGCGGCAGCGACCGCCGCGCCCGCGAGCACCTCGACCGGGCGGTCGGCCAGCACGGTGAGCTGGGCGAGGGCGTACGCCCACGGCCCCGTCACCGCCATCAGCAACCCCGGCACGCGACCAGCCTAGGACCCGGTGTCACGCCCGACGGCCACGATCGCGGCGCGCACCGCTTCCGGGTCGTCCCACTGCACCAGGTGGCGGGCGTCCGGCAGCAGCTCCTGCCGGCCGGCGGGGAACGACCGGGCCAGCGCCGCGTGCCCGGCCCGCCAGGCGGCCCGCGCCCGCCGACCGGGCACGTCGGCCAGGGCGGTCAGCACCACCACCGGCACCACCGGCGGTGCGCTCCGCCGCCGCAGCCGCGCCAGGGCGGCGGCCATCGCCGGGTACGCCAACCACTCGACCAGCACCGTCAGCAGCACCGCCGCCGACCCGTAGCGACGCTCCCCCGCCGCCCGTAGCGCCGACGTCGGCGGGTCGGTGGCGCGACGACGGCGTACCCACCGCCAGACCGGTGGGCCGAGCCGGGCGAGGCCGGTGCGGTCGAGGACCCGGCCGGGCACCGCCGGGTGGGCGGCGACCCGTCGGGCCAGCCGCGCCCGGCACCGCCCCGCCGCAGGCGTCGCCGGCACCACGCTCGGGTCGACCAGCACCAACCCGGCCAACCGGTCCGGATGCGTCCGGGCGTACGCCTCCGCCGGGAGGGCCGCCGCCGAGTGCGCCACCAGCACCGGCCGCCCCACCTCCCGCCCGACCAACGCGGCGAGCCGCGCCACCTCGCCGGCCAGCGTCGGTGGCGGACCCACCGGGCCGGACCCGCCCAGGCCGGGACGGTCGAAGCGGACCACCCGGTGGGTGTCGGCCAGCAGCGGCACCAGGGCGTCCCAGGTGTCGGCGCCCTCGGCCATCCCGGCGCAGAGCACCACGACCGGCCGGTCCACCGTCACCGGTTCCCCGACCCCCGGGACGGGCCGTCCGCAACCGGCCGCTCCCGGGACGCGGCGACGCCCGCGAGGAGCAGCCACCCGGCCAGGCCGACGAGCTGCACCCGCTGCCAGGCGCCGAGCGCCGCGCCCGGGTGCCACACCTCGACCAGGGTGCCCGCCGTGCCGACCGCCAGCACCGCCGCCACCAGCAGCCCCCACCGGAACGACGCGCCGGCCCCGCGCAGGGCCACCAGCAGGGCGAGCAGCGACAGCAGCCCACCGGCGATCGCCACCGACGAGCTGAGCGAGTGCCACTCGTGCCGCCAGGAGAGCTCGCCCAGCTCCTCCAGCCGGGCGCAGCGCGCCTCCGCCGAGGGGGCGCAGTCCATCGCGCTCACCGTCCCGTCCATGGCGGTCGCCACGCCGAAGACGAGCAGCCCCCACCAGGCCCGCCGCCACCACCGCCGGTCGCGCCGGGCCAGCACCAGACCGACCGCCGAGGCCACCGTCCCGGCCACCAGGTCACCCAGGCCGAAGACCAGGTGGTACGGCTGGTCGCGGGCGGCCAGCTCGCTGGCGTACCCGTCGACGAGGCCGATGGCCGGGTTGAGCAGCGGCCCGAGCAGCCACGACGAGTAGAGGAGCGCGGTCAGCCCGAGGGTCACCACCGGCAGCACGCGAGCCGGCCCGACCCGGGTCACGACGACTCGCGGACCATCGGGAACGGCAGCGTCTCCCGGATGGACCGGCCGGTCAGCAGCATCACCAGCCGGTCCACGCCCAGCCCGAGGCCCCCCGTGGGCGGCATCGCGTACTCCAGTGCGGTGAGGAAGTCCTCGTCCAGCTCCATCGCCTCGACGTCACCGCCCGCCGCCTTCAGGGACTGCTCGGTGAGCCGGCGGCGCTGCTCGGTCGGGTCCACCAGCTCCGAGTACGCGGTGCCCAGCTCCATCCCGAACGCCACCAGGTCCCACCGCTCCGCCAGCCGGGGATCGTCCCGGTGCTGCCGCGTCAGCGGCGACACGTCGGTCGGGAAGTCCAGATAGAACGTGGGCACCTCGGTCCGCGCCTCGACCAGCCGCTCATAGAGCTCCAGCAGCACCGCACCGCGCTCCCAGCGCGGGTCGTACGGCACCTGCGCGGCGTCGCAGAGCTTGCGCAGGGTCGCCACCTCGGTGTCGGCGGTGACCTCCTCGCCCAGCGCCGCGGAGACCGCCTCGTTCACCGTCCGCACCGGCCACTGGCCGCCGATGTCCACCAGCTCCCCGGTGCCGGGGCGGCGCGCCACCGGCGACCCGTGCACCGCCACCGCCGCCGCCACGATCAGGTCCCGGGCCAGCTCGCGCATGACGTGGTAGTCGGCGTACGCCTGGTAGGCCTCCAGCACGGTGAACTCCGGGTTGTGGCTGAAGTCGACCCCCTCGTTGCGGAACGCCCGACCCAGCTCGTACACCCGCTCCACCCCGCCCACCGCGAGCCGCTTGAGATAGAGCTCCGGCGCGATCCGCAGGCTCAGCCGCACGTCGTACGCGTTGCTGTGGGTGGCGAAGGGGCGGGCGTTCGCCCCGCCGTGCACCCGTTGCAGGATCGGCGTCTCCACCTCCAGGAAGTCCCGGTCGGCCAGGGTCCGGCGCAGGCTGCCCAGCGCCGCCCCCCGGGCCCGCAGCAGCTCCCGCGCCTCCGGGTTGATCGCCAGGTCCAGGTAGCGCTGGCGGACCCGGGCCTCCGGGTCGGCCAGCCCGTGGTGCTTGTCCGGCAGCGGGCGCAGGCACTTGGCGGTCAACTGCCAGTCGGCGACCCGCACCGACACCTCGCCCCGGCGGGTCGCGTACACCTCGCCGGTGGCGCCGACGTGGTCGCCGATGTCGATCGTCGCCCGCCACCGGTCCAGGTCGTGATCCAGCACCAGTTGCAGGTCGCCGCTGCCGTCCCGGACGGTGGCGAAGCAGATCCCGCCGTGGTCGCGGACCAGCAGCACCCGCCCGGCCACCGAGACGGTCTCCCCGGAAGCCGTGTCCGGCGCCAGTCCGGCGTGCCGGCGGCGCACCTCGGCGCAGCTGACCGTGCGCGGGAAACCCACCGGGTACGGGTCGACCCCCTCGGCGCGCAGCCGGTCCAGCTTCGCCTGGCGTACCCGGATCTGTTCCGGCCGCTGCACCGCGGTCGGCTCGGGCGGCACGGCCCGGACCGTCGCGGCGGCCGGCGGCACGAAGCCGACGCCCCCGCCGGCCGGCGGCACCCCCTGCAACGGGGTGGGCCGGCCGCCCGGCAGCGCCAGGAAGCCCTCGGCGACGGCTGCCGCGAGACCGACCCGGGCCAGTTCCCGGCGCTCCGCGAAGCAGAGGTAGCGGGGCGTCCAGTGCGGCTGGTACTTGGCGTTGGAGAGATAGAGCGACTCCAGCTGCCACCAGCGGGAGAAGAAGAGCAGGGCGTGCCGCCAGAGCCGGATGATCGGGCCGGCGCCGATCCGCGCGCCCTGCTCGAAGACCGACCGGAACACCGCGAAGTTCAGCGAGACCCGTTCCACGCCGTGCCGGGGCGCGGCCCCGAGCAGCGCGGCGACCATGAATTCCATGACGCCGTTGTCGGCGGAGCGGTCCCGGCGCATCAGGTCCAGCGAGAGCCCGTCCGCGCCCCACGGGCTGAGCGACAGGATCGCCCGCACCCGGCCGCTGCCGTCCCGGGCGTCGACCAGCACGCAGTCGCCGTCGGCCGGGTCGCCGAGCCGGCCGAGCGCCATCGAGAAGCCCCGCTCGTGCTCGGTGTCCCGCCAGGCGGTGGCGAGCCGGGCCAGCGCGGACAGCTCCTCCGGCGGGATCTCCGCGTGCCGGCGTACCCGGGCGGTGTAGCCGGCTCGTTCCACCCGGTGCACCGCCTGGCGGACCGGGCGCATGTCCGGGCCGTTCAGGTCGAACTCCCGGGGCAGCAGGATCGCCTCGTCGCCCAGGTGCAGCACCTTCAGCCCGTGCCGGTGGTACGCCCGCGCCCCCGCCTCGCTGGCGCCCATCACCGCCGGAGTCCAGGCGTACTCGCGGGCCTGGTCGAGCCACGCCTCGATCGCCGGGCCCCACGCCTCGGGGTCGCCGACCGGGTCGCCGCTGGCCAGGCTCACCCCGTTGACCACCCGGTAGGTGACGGCCGACTTGCCGCTGGCGGAGAAGATGGCCGCCTTGTCGCGGCGGGTGGCGAAGTAGCCGAGCGAGTCCCGGCCGCCGTGCCGGGCCAGCAGCTCCCGGATCCGCTCCTCCTCCTGCGGGTGCAGCACGGCGGCGGCCCGCTGCGAGCGGAGCAGGGTGAACAGGCCGGCCACGAAGGCGGTCGCACCGAAGGCGCCGAGCAGCAGGTTGACCCAGCCGGGGGCCTGCCCCTGCCGGGTGAGGTCCAGGGTGATCGCGCCGCCGAAGACCTTCTCGATCGCGTAGCCGAGCCGGTCCAGCCAGGTGTGCAGACTGCCCGGCACGGCGGTGAGCAGCAGGTAACCCAGGCCGACCGAGACCGCCGCGAGTCCGAAGAAGACCCCCAGGGCCTGCCGGGTGCTGCCGCTGCGGACCCGGGCGTAGAACTCCCGCCGGGCGGCGAGCAGCAGACCCAGCGCGGCGGCGGCGAAGGCGATGCCCACCCACACCCCGACGGTCTCCAAGGAGTTGAACAGCCGGCGGCCGGCGTCGTCGGTGAGGTCGTTGGCGCCGACCACCAGCAGCAGCACGCCGGCCAGCACGCCGACGGCCAGGCTGAGGGTGAAGTAGACGACCAGCACCCAGTAGGCGAGCCGCTTGCGGCGCAGCACCGCCGAGGCCAGGGTGCCGATGAAGACCGCGTACGCCAGGTTCGCGGGGGCGGGCAGCAGCAGCGCGTCGATCGCGGTGCGGACCGGCTGGATGTCGGTGCGGACAGCGCTGCTCAGCGCCGCCAGCGCGCAGACCACCGCGATCACCCAGAGCAGCGTCGCGAAGGCACGCGGCACCTGGCGTCGCCAGTCCCGGTCGGGCCGCCGTTCGTCGGTCACCGTACGCACTCCTTGGCAGAAGGAAGAGCCTGTCAACGCATCCGGTATAGCAGGGGTCCCCCATTGGCACCCGACGAGGCGGCGCGCGGGGGAAGACACGCCGATGGTGGCGTTTCCCGAAATGGACACGGTGGGTAATGGGCGGATCGACGTACGCGGCACGGTGCCGCGACCGGCACGAGCGGACGGTGATGGTGATGAGCGGGTCAGTTGCGGAGCGGGAACGGGACGCCGCCCCCGGCGGCACCGATCTGCTCACCGTCGGCGTGGAGGAGGAGTTCCTCCTGGTCGACCCGCACACCGGTGCCGCCGTGCCGGCGGTGGACCTGGTCATGGAGCAGGTGCCGGCGGAGCTGCGCGGTCAGATCGAACGCGAGTTCCAGACCAGCCAGATCGAGATCGGCACCCCGCCCGGCCTGGAACTCTCCTCGATCCGCCACTCGCTGGGCGTGCTGCGCGGTGAGCTCTCCGCCGCCGCCGAGCGGGCCGGCGTACGGCTGCTCGCGATCGGCACCGGCCCGGTGGACGGCCCGGTCCCGCCGGTGGTCGACAAGCCCCGCTTCGACCGGATGATCGAACGGTTCCGGCTGCTCGTGCCCGGTCCCGGCAACAACGGCATGCACGTGCACGTCGGCGTGCCGGACGGCGACACGGGCGTGCAGGTGCTCAACCACGTCCGGCCCTGGCTGCCGATCCTGCACGCGATGACCACCAACTCCCCGTTCTCCCGGGGCGAGGACACCGGGTACGCGAGCTGGCGCTCGGTGGAGTGGGAACGCTGGCCGTCGGTCGCGCCCACCCCCTACCTGACCTCCCACGAGCACTACGAGCGGCTGATCCGGCAGCTCATCGCGACCGGCGTGATGCTCGACGAGGGGATGCTCTACTGGTACGCCCGACTGTCGGCGAAGTACCCGACGGTGGAGATCCGGATCGGTGACGTCTGCCCGTCGGTGGACGACACGGTGCTGGTCGCCGCCCTGGTGCGGGCCCTGGTGGCGACCGCGATGACGGACATCGCGGCCGGCCGCGCCCCGATCCGCACCGACCACCACCTGCTGGTGGCCGCGCACTGGCGGGCCGCCCACGACGGGCTGGAGGGCGAGGGCGTGGACGTCACCGACGGCGAGCTGCGGCCCATGTGGGAGCTGCTGGACCGGCTGGTCGACCGGCTGCGTCCGGAGCTGACCCGGCACGGCGACCTCGACCAGGTGACCGAGCTGCTGGGCGGGCTGCGCCGGCACGGCAGCGGGGCGGCGCGGCAGCGGGCGGTCTTCGCGCGTACCGGTCGGTTGGTGGACGTGGTGGAGGACGTGGCCCGGCAGACCCGTGGCTGACCGGCACCGGCCCGCGGACGGGCCGGGCGTGACAGGATGGGCGTCGTGGCGGAACGGCTGATCGTCGTCGGCGGGGACGCGGCCGGGATGGCCGCCGCGTCCCAGGCCCGGCGTCGCCGGGACCGGGACGACCTGGAGATCGTCGCCTTCGAGCGGGGGCACTTCACGTCCTACTCGTCCTGCGGCATCCCCTACTGGATCGGTGGGGTGGTGCCCGACCGGGACCAGCTCGTCGCCCGGGATCCCGAGACCTTCCGCACGTCGTTCGACATCGACGTCCGGCTGCGGCACGAGGTGACCGGCATCGACCTGGAGCGCCGCGAGGTGGTCGCCCGGAACCTGGCCGGCGGCGGCGAGGTCCGCGAGCGTTTCGACCAGCTGGTGTACGCCACCGGAGCCGTCCCGCTGACGCCCGACTGGGCGCGCACCGACGCCGACGGGGTGTTCGGCGTGCAGACGCTCGACGACGGGGCGGCGCTGCGCGACTGGCTGGACCGGGAGCCGACGCCGCGCCGGGCGGTGGTGGTGGGCGGCGGCTACATCGGCGTCGAGATGGCCGAGGCGCTGATCAAGCGGGGGCTCACCGTCGACCTGGTCGAGCAGGCCGACCAACCGATGTCCACCGTGGACGCCGACATGGCCGAGCTGGTATCCGACGCGATGCGCGGCATCGGCATCGGCATCCGTACCGGACTGACGGTGACCGGCCTGGAGACCCGGGACGGCCGGGTCACCGCGGTGGTCACCGCCGAGGGGCCGATGCCGGCCGACGTCGTGGTCCTGGGCCTCGGCGTACGCCCGAACATCGCCGTCGCGCAGGCCGCCGGCCTGCCGATCGGGCCCTCCGGCGGGGTACGCACCGACCGGCGGATGCGGGTGCCCGGGGTACCGGGCGTCTGGGCCGCCGGGGACTGCGTCGAGACCCTGCACCGGGTCAGCGGGCTGCCGGTGCACATCCCGCTCGGCACGCACGCCAACAAGCAGGGCCGGGTGGCCGGGATCAACATCGGCGGCGGGTACGCCACCTTCCCGGGCGTGATCGGCACGGCCGTGACCAAGGTCTGCGACCTGGAGGTGGGGCGTACCGGCCTGCGCGAGCGGGACGCCGCCTCGGCCGGCTTCGAGTTCGTCTCGGTGGTCGCCGAGTCGACCAGCCGGGCCGGCTACTACCCCGGTTCCCGGCCGATGACGGTCAAGCTGCTCGCGGAGCGCCCCAGCGGGCGGCTGCTCGGGGCGCAGATCGTCGGCTGGTCCGAGGCGGCCAAGCGGATCGACACCCTCGCGGTGGCGCTGTGGAACGGCATGACGGTGGACGAGATGACCTCGCTGGATCTCGGCTACGCCCCGCCGTACGCGCCGGTCTGGGATCCGGTGCTGATCGCCGCCCGCAAGGCCGTCGACGCCCTCGACCGCCGCTAGGAGCGGTCAGCGGGGACCCGATCTTGTCGGGGGGCGCGGTTAGGTTCGGGGTGTTGGCGCAGTGCCGGGTCCGGCGTTGATTCCCCCTCGGAGGCATCCCCATGTCGCAGGAGACGACCTATCTCGAACTGTCCGAAGTGGACGGTGCGCACAAGTTCTACGAGGTGGTGGTGGACAACACCGCGATGACCGTGCGCTACGGCCGGATCGGCGACCAGGGTCAGGTCAAGACCGCGAGCTACCCCGACAACACCCGGGCCCGGGCCGCCGCCGCGAAGAAGATCGGCGAGAAGATCCGCAAGGGGTACGCCCCGGCGACCCCCGGCGTACGCCAGAAGCGCACGGTCTCCCGCCGGCAGATCGTCAGCACCCGCTCCACCGCCCGCACCGCTCCGGTCCTCTGGCGGTACGCGTCGGGCGCGCCCGCGTTCGGCATCTTCGTCGACGGGCAGAGCTGCATGGTGGGCAACGAGCACGGGGTGATCACCACGCTGGGCCACGACGCGCGGGTGCTGAACCAGGTCCGGCTCCCCGACGGGGTGAAGTGCATCGTGGCCGACGACGCCTGGATCTATGCCGGCTGCGACGACGGCAACGTCTACGACCTCTCCGGCAAGGTGCCCCGGGCGGCGTACGCGATCGCGCCGGAGATCGACATCTACTGGCTGGACATCCACGACGGGGTGCTGGGCGTCTCCGACGCCGACGGCGGCATCGCCGCGATCGACCACGAGGACGAGTTCCTCTGGCGGCGGGCGGGGCGTGGCCGGTCCGCGTGGATGGTCCGTTGCGACACCGACGCGCTCTACCACGGCCACTCCCAGGGCGTCACCGGCTACGACTGGCGCACCGGGCGGGAGCTGTGGCACACCCCCACCGGATCGGTGCTCTTCGGCTGGCAGGAGCGGACGGCCGTCTTCGCGGGCACCGGCACGCGGGAGGTGGTGCGGCTGCGCAAGGACGGGCGCGCCGAGCGGACGTACCGCTGCGACGCCCCGGTCTTCTCCTGCGCCACCGCCGAGGAGGGCCGGTACGTCTTCGCCGGCGACAGCCAGTCCTCGATCTACTGCTTCGACCAGGCCGGCACCCGGCTCTGGAAGCTCGGCACCGGCTGCGGCTCGGCCTACTCCATGCAATACCACGACGAGCGCCTCTACGTGGTGACCACCAGCGGCCACCTGGCCTGCATCGACGCCAGCGAGCCGGCGATCCGGGCGGCCGAGGCGGGCAGCGTGCCGGAGGTCGTCGACGTCAAGGCGCCGGTCCGGCTGCCCGAGCCGGCGGCCTGGTCCACGGTCGAGGTGACCACCGACGACTCCGACGGCGTGGTGGTGCAGTGCGTCGACGACGGCGGCCGGCTCCGCATCCACGTGCTCTCCTCCGGCTACCACCGGGACTGGTCGGTGCAGTTCCCCAAGGGCATCCGGGAGCCGGGCGCGCGCTACCTGGTCACCGAGGTCCGCGAGTCCGGCCGCGGCGGCTTCTACCGCGCGTACGGCGACATCCGCCGACTGCGCTGACCGCTCCCCCGCGCGCCACCGGCCGGCGCGGTCGCTCCGGAGTCGGTGGTACGCGGCGGCCGGGCTTCGTCCAGAATGGTCGGATGGCGACGGAGCTGGAGATTCCGGACGGGCTGCGCTGGGTCGAGCGGGTGCCGGCCGGGCGGGACTGGTTGGCGGTGCTGCCGGAGCGGCTGGCCGCCTGCGTGGACCGCTGGGGGCTGCGGGTGGGCCGGCCCTACCCGTACGCGTTCGCGTCACTGGCGATGCCGGCGGAGCTGCCGGACGGCACCCCGGCGGTGCTGAAGCTCCAGTTCCCGGACGACGACAGCATGCACGAGGCGACGGCGTTGGCGCACTGGGCGGGCCGGGGCGCGATCCGGCTGCTCGACCACGCCCCGGAGCGGCGGGCGCTGCTGGTCGAGCGGTGCGTGCCCGGTACCCCGCTGCACCGGGTGCCGGCCGATGAGGCGCTCGACGCGGTGGTGGAGCTGCTGCCCCGGCTCGGGGTGCCGGCCGGCCCGCCGTTCACCTCGCTCGCCGAGGAAGCGGCCGGGTGGGCGGAACGGATGCCGGTCAACTGGGAACGGGTCGGCCGCCCGTACGAGCGGCGACTGCTCGACGCGGCGCTCGGGCTCCTCGCCGACCTGGTGCCGAGCCAGGGCGAGCAGGTGCTGGTCAACCAGGATCTGCACGCCGGCAACGTGCTCCGGGCGACCCGGGAGCCGTGGCTGGTCATCGACCCGAAGCCGCTGGTGGGTGAGCGGGAGTTCGCGCCGGTCCCGATGGTGCGCGGCGCGGAGCTGGGCCACTCACCGGCCGCGGTGCGGCACCGGCTGGACCGGCTCTGCGCCGAGCTGGGGCTCGACCGGGAACGGGTCCGGGGTTGGACGGTCGCGCAGACGCTGGCCTGGAGCATCGGCGGCGACGACGTCTTCCCCCGCCAGGTCGAGGTCGTCCGCTGGCTCCTCGACGACTGACCGGGCAACCGGCGGTGCGCGTCCTCACCCGCGTTGGCAGGTGGGGCACCAGTAGAGGTTGCGGCCGGCCAGCTCGCCCCGACTGACCTCGGTGCCGCAGACGTGGCAGGGCGCGCCGGGGCGGCGGTAGACGTACACCTCGCCGCCGTGCCGGTCGACGCGGGCCGGGCGGCCGGTCGCCTCGGGCAGGTGGGCGTCCCGCACGGTGTCGATCCGGCCCCGCTCGACGGCGAGGGTCATCAGCGCGACCAGGTCGGCCCAGAGTTCCCGCCAGCCTGCGGGGGTCAGCTCACGGCCGGGCAGCAGCGGCGGCAGGCCGGCCCGGAACAGCGCCTCGGTCACGAAGATCAGCCCGGTGCCGGCCACCACGGACTGGTCGAGCAGGAGCGCCGCGAGCGGCGTCGGGCTGCGGGAGATCCGGGCGTACGCCCGGTCCGGGTCGGCGTCGGCGCGCAGCGGGTCCGGGCCGAGCCGGTCGCGCAGCGCCGCCACCTCGGGCGGGGTGAGCAGCTCACAGGCGGTCGGCCCGCGCAGGTCCAGCCAGTGCCGGTCACTCGTCAACCGCAGCCGCACCTGCCCGACCGGCGGGGGCGGCTCGCCGGGGCCGTCGGTGAACCGCCCGTAGAGCCCGAGGTGGACGTGCAGGGTCAGCTCGCCGGCGTAGTGGTGCAGCAGATGCTTGCCGTACGCCTCGGTGCCGTCCAGGACGGTGCCGGTGAGCCGGGCCGCGCCCTCGGCGAAGCGGCCCTGCGGGCTGGCGGCGTGCACCTTGTCGCCGACGAAGAGCTCGGCGTGCCGGGCCGCCAGGCGGTGGATGGTGTGTCCCTCTGGCACGCCGGCAACGGTAGCCCGACGGGCGGCGCGGCCGGTAACGCAAGCCGCCGGTCGTCGACGGGTGTCGCTGCCGGTCCGCGGGGGTACCTCCCCGGTACGTCATGCGTGGCTGTCCTCCGCGTTCGCGGCCTCCACGCCCTTGACCAGGAGGTGTGAAGTGAAGATTCTGTCCCGCCGGAACGGACCGGCACGCGACAGCGACGTGAACGGCGACGGCCGGGTCGACGGGCGGGACCACGTCCCGGCGACCGACCGGGTGGACGACCCGGGGCGTCCGGCGGTCGCCGAACGCGACGACGACGGCACGACCTACCGCAGCAGCACCACCCCGGCCGACGGCGGTCGCGTCTCGGAGGCGGAGCGACGGGCGGCCGACCGGGCGGCGACCGCGCGTGCCGCGACCGGGCGACCGATGGCGCCGGACACCGTGCGGCGCACCGACCCGGAGCCCACCCTGGAGCGCACCGTCGACCTGGACGGGCACCGGACCGACCGGGACGCCACCCTCGAACAGCCGGTGCAGCGGGACCTCGACCGGCCCGTCGCGCCGGCCGTGGTCGGTCCGAAGCCCCGGGCCAGCCTGCTGGCGACGCTCGGCCTGATCGTCTCGGTGGTCGGCGCGCTCTTCGTGCTCACCGGCACCCTCGCCGGGTACGGCGTGGGGCTCGGCGCGGTCGGCGCGGTCCTCGCGGTGCTGGGTCTGATCGCCACCCGCCGCCGGCACGTGGCCGGCAAGCTGGACGCCCTGATCGGCATCGTCGTCGGACTGGCCGCCGTGGTGCTCGGCATCGTGGCGCTGACCGGTCAGTTCGACTGGCCGACGACGGACGGCGACTGGGTGGGCCGACTGCGCGAGTGGCTCGACTCACAGTTTGCCGGCCTGTTCTGAGGGGCATCTTTCCACTCGCCGGCGCATCGCCGGCACGCCCGACCAGCTCCGGTGGTTCACCGGCCGGGCAACACCTCTTTCGGGGGCGGCGGTTCGCCGCCCCCGAAGTGTGTCTCCACCCCGCCGGTCGGGGTTGCGGACAAGCTCCGTCAATGCCTCCGAACCGGCCCCGCCGCTGCATGATCAACTGCCCGCCGGGGTTGCCGAGCGTCTGCGCAATGAATCGCCGACGGGCGGGGGTTAGACGCAACGATTGCGCGTCCTACGCAAGTTCCGGCGGTGGATGTCGTCGGCCCGGGGCGCATACCGTTGACCAACGGCGCCAGCCCGTGGGCCACGGTGGCCGGGGCGCGCCCGACCGCTGGGAGCAGGACAATGACGATGGACGCCACCAGGCAGCGTTTTCTGATGTGCCGGCCGACGTACTTCGCCGTCGACTACGCGATCAACCCGTGGATGGACCCGACCGCCCCGGTCGACGCCGACCTGGCGATCCGGCAGTGGGAGCAGCTGCGCCAGACGTACCTGGACCTGGGCCACGAGGTCGAGCTGGTCGACCCGGTCGCCGGCCTGCCGGACATGGTCTTCGCCGCCAACGGCGGCACGGTGATCGACGGCAAGGCCATGGCGGTGCAGTTCCGCGACCCGCAGCGCGCCGACGAGGCGCCCGCCTTCCGGGCCTGGTTCGAGGCCGCCGGCTTCGAGATGTACGACCCGAAGCACATCAACGAGGGCGAGGGCGACGTCCTGCTGGTCGGTGACCACCTGCTCGCCGGCACCGGCTTCCGCACCGCGCACGCCTCGCACGCCCAGCTCCAGGAGGTCTTCGGTTACCCGGTGATCACCATGCAGCTGGTCGACCCGCGCTTCTACCACCTGGACACCGCGCTGACCGTGCTCGACGAGCGGACCGTGGCGTACCTGCCGGAGGCGTTCTCGCCCGGCAGCCGGGCGGTGCTGCGCCGGCTCTTCCCGGACGCGATCCACGCCACCATGGCCGACGCCGAGGTGCTGGGCCTGAACGCGGTCAGCGACGGGAAGCACGTGGTGCTGCCCGCGCAGGCCACCGACCTGGCGGCCAAGCTGCGCGACCGGGGCTACGAGACCATCGGCATCGACCTGTCCGAGCTGCGCAAGGCCGGCGGCGGACCGAAGTGCTGCACGCTGCGACTCCGTCAGGGAAAGGCAAGCAAGTGATCGTGGACGACATGCTGCGGACGCCGGGGGCGGTACGCGACGCCGAGCGCCACACCGCGCACAACTACCACCCGCTGCCGGTGGTGATCTCCTCCGCCGAGGGCGCCTGGCTGACCGACGTGGACGGTCGGCGTTACCTGGACTGCCTGGCCGGCTACTCGGCGCTGAACTTCGGCCACCGGCACCCCAAGCTGATCGAGGCCGCGCACGCGCAGCTCGACAAGCTGACCCTGACCAGCCGGGCGTTCATCCACGACCAGTTCGCCGACTTCTGCAAGGAGCTGGCGGAGCTGTGCGGCAAGGACCTGGTCCTGCCGATGAACACCGGCGCCGAGGCGGTGGAGACCGGCATCAAGGTCGCCCGCAAGTGGGGCTACCAGGTCAAGGGCGTCGCCCCGGGCCAGGCGAACATCGTGGTGATGGAGGGCAACTTCCACGGCCGGACCACCACCATCGTCAGCTTCTCCACCGACGAGGACGCCCGCGCCGACTTCGGGCCGTACACGCCGGGCTTCACCGTGGTGCCCTACGGCGACCTGGACGCGCTGACCGCCGCGATCGACGAGAACACCGTCGCGGTGCTGCTGGAGCCGATCCAGGGCGAGCAGGGCGTCGTGCTGCCGCCGGAGGGCTACCTGCCGGCCGTCCGCCGGGTCTGCACCGAGAACAACGTGCTCTTCATCGCCGACGAGATCCAGTCCGGTCTGGGCCGGACCGGGCACACCTTCGCCTGCGAGCACGAGGGCGTCGTGCCCGACATGTACCTGCTGGGCAAGGCGCTCGGCGGCGGCATCGTGCCGGTCTCCGCGGTCGCCGCGAACGCCGACGTGCTCGGGGTGCTCAAGCCGGGCCAGCACGGCTCGACCTTCGGCGGCAACCCGCTGGCCTGCGCGGTCGCCACCGAGGTGGTCCGGCTGCTGGCCACCGGCGAGTTCCAGCGCCGCTCCGCCGAGCTGGGCGAGCGGCTGCGGGCCGGGCTGGAGGGGCTGCTCGGCAAGGGCCTCGTCGCCGTCCGGGTCCGGGGCCTCTGGGCCGGCGTCGACCTCGACCCGGCCCTGATGACCGGCCGGCAGGCCTGCGAGCGGCTGATGGAGCGGGGCGTCCTGGCCAAGGACACCCACGGCTCGACCATCCGGCTCGCCCCGCCGCTGGTGATCACCGAGGAGGAGATCGACCACGCGGTGGCGCAGCTCGCCGCCGTCCTGGCCGGCTGATCTCCCGGCCGGCCGCCGGAGGCGGCTGATTCCCCGTACGCGAAAGGGCGCCGGGACCGTCACGGTCCCGGCGCCCTTCGTCGTCCCGCCGTCAGGGCCGGGGCAGTCGCATCGCCATGGTGGGGGCCTCGGCCATCACCGAGGTCGGGGTGAACGGGGCACCCCGGGGCAGCTCGTCGGCGCGGCCGATCTGCACCCCCGGATAGAGCTCCACGATGTCGCCCTCGGCCAGCACCCGGGACTGCTGCGGGGCGAGCTTCAACCGGTCCGGCTCGGCCATCGAGCCGGCCGGTCGGATGCCGGAGCCGTTGGTGCTGGTGTCGGTGACCACCACCTCGCCCACGCGCAGCTCGAAGCGGACGTGGCTGCGGCTGATCCAGCGCCGCGACTCGTCGTTGAGCCACTGGCCGAGGGTGATCCCGCCGTCGGTGTCCGGCGCGCGGCCGACCAGCACCGGCTGGGTCTCGGTGAGCACGAAGCGCCGCCGGACCAGCCCGCCGATCCGCACCGCCAGCACCTCCGTACGCGGTCGCGGCCCCGCGTCACCGAGCCGGGTGCCGTGCCGCGGGCAGGTGGGCACGCCGCCCCGCAGGGTGGGCGGCGGCTGCCCGGCCGGGGCGCGGTCCACCCGGGCCAGGTCGGCGAAGGCGCCACCGCCCCCGCCGCCGCCGAAGAGCGCGCAGCCCGGCTCGGGGCACCGCCACTGCCGGGCGAGCAGCTTCGCGCCGACCGGTGACCGGCTGCCGGACGCCGGGCTCTGCCCGCCACCGACGTGGGCGATGAAGACCGGTCCACCGGCCCCGGGCACCGGGGCGAGCACCCGACCGGGCTGCCCGAGCCACGGGAACCGACCGCCCAGGCCGTCGAAGCGGACCCGGCTGAGCACCGGCAGGCCGAGCAGGTCGGCCACCTCCAGCACCCGGTCGCCCGGCTGGTCCAGCACCTCCACCAGGCCGTCGTCGGCCCAGCGGCGGACCACCATCCGCTCGTTGGAGGTCAGGTCGGCGTCGGAGAGCAGGGCCCGGTGCACGATGGCATAGACCGGGACGCTGTCCTCCTCCAGTTGGCGGGCCAGCGCGTCGATGACCATGCCGAGCCGCAGCAGGCTGGCTGGCCGGCCGCCGTCCAGGTCCTGCCAGCGGATCACCTCGGCCAGGTCGACGACGGCACGCGCCAGCGAGGGGTCGGTGCAGACCCGCCCCTCGATGGCGTCCAGCACCTTGCTGATCTCAAATCTCATCGGACGCTCCGGACGATCTCGTCGATCCGCCGGGCCAGCGCCACGTCCCGGTGGGTGACCCCGCCGGAGGAGTGGGTGACGCAGCGGAAGGTCAGGGTCCGCCATCGGATGTCGATGTCGGGGTGGTGGTCGAGTTCCTCGGCCACCTCGGCCACCCGGTCGACCACCGCGACGGCGGCCGGGAAACTGCCGAACTCGACGGTGCGGCTGATCCCGGTCGGATCACCCGACCACTCCGCCAGCCCGCCCAGCTCGTCTCGCACCGCCTGCGCGGTGAGCACGTCTGCCATGCGACGACCCTACCGGGAGGCCGTCCAGCGCTCCCGGCACGGCCCGTGAGCAGGGACGTCAGCCGTCGCGCAGCGGGCGGCCGACCTCGTGCAGATGCCCCAGCGCCTGCCGGTACGACTCGACCAGCCCGGTCTCCGCGTACCCGACGCCCCGCTGCGCGCAGTACGCCCGGACGATCGGCTGCGCCCGGCGCAGGTTGGCCCGCGGCATGTTCGGGAAGAGGTGGTGCTCGATCTGATAGTTGAGCCCGCCCAGCGCCGCGTCCACGAACCGGCCACCGCGTACGTTGCGCGAGGTGAGCACCTGCTTACGCAGGAAGTCGAGGTCGTCGCCGGCGGTCGGCATCGGCATGCCCTTGTGGTTCGGGGCGAAGGCGCAGCCCATGTAGAGGCCCCAGAGTCCCTGCTGGACGACGACGAAGAGCAGCGCCTTCACCGGCGACATCACCGCGAGGAGCAGCCCCAGGAAGCCGACGGCGTGCGCGACGAGCAGCACCGCCTCCACCGCCCGGTGCCGGACCGGGGTGGCCCACCCACCGTCCGGCGACCGACCCACCAGCGCCCGGACGCTCGCCACGTGCAGCGCCAGCCCCTCCAGCAGCAGCATCGGGAAGAAGAACCACGCCTGCCGGGCCGCCAGCCACCGCCCGAACCCGCGGGTCGCCCTTGCCTGCTCGTCCGTCCAGACCAGGGCACCCGCCCCGACGTCCGGGTCGGAGTCGGCGTGGTTCGGGTTGGCGTGGTGCCGGTTGTGCTTGTCGACCCACCAGCCGTAGCTGAGCCCGACGGCGAGGTTGCCGGCGACCAGCCCGGCGAGTTCGCTCGGCCACCGGCGGCGGAACATCTGCCGGTGCCCGGCGTCGTGCCCGAGGAACGCCACCTGGGTGGTGGCCACCGCCATGCCGACCGCGAGGAGGAGCTGCGCCCACGAGTCACCGAGCGCCACCACACCCGCCCAGCCGGCGACGAAGGCACCCAGCGTGAGCACGATCCGCAGGACGTACGAGCCGGGGCGGCGGTCCAGCAGGCCGGCCTCGGCGATCCGCCGGGACAGCCCGGCGTAGTCGCTGCCCCGGCGTACCGGGGGTTCCGTCAGCATCGGGGCGGTCATCCGCGCTCTCCCGTCGTCGGTGCGGGCCACGCCGTTCGGCGCGGCCCTGCTCACCGAGTCTGGTCGAAACCGTTGCCGTGAGTAATCCTGGCAACCCCCGAACCGATGGTGAGGCCGACCCTACCCCTCATCCCATCCTTCCGACCACGCTCCGTAGTCTGTGCAGGTCACGACGGCGCCGCTCGTAGGTGGCGGCGAGCCCGATCAGGGCCAGTCCGCCGACCGCCAGGAAGATCCACCGGGGCAGCAGGTCCCAGCCCCGGGCCAGCTCGTGCAGGGCGAGCGGCACCAGGACGACACTGCCCAGCACCGCCGGGGCCTGCCAGCGCCGGACCGCGCCGACCAGCACGGCGGCGACCGCCGCCGCGCCGAGCGCCAGCCGCCGCCACGGCTGCGGGTCGGGGGCCACCAGCACCGACACCAGGCTGGGCAGCAGCGCCGCCACGAGGCCCGGGCCGAGCGCCAGCCAGCTGGTCAGCCCGGGTCGGCCGCCCAGTGCCACCAGACCGGCGGCCAGGGCCAGCACGGCCGCCGGCACGGTGTACGCCTCCAGCAGCACCACCCCACCGGCCGCGAGCAGCAGCCAGCCGCCGAGCAGCTCGCTGACCCCGGCGATCGCGGCGAGGGCCCGCCGCCGGGCCGGGGACTCACCCCGGCGCAGCACCCGCAGCGCCACCGCCACGCCCCACAGCACGCAGACCGTCGCCGCGTGCCGCAGCGCACCCCAGGCCAGCAGCACCGCCAGCAGCGCGACCGCCTGCCCGGCGGCCTCCACCGCCAGCCCGACCGTCGACGCCGCGGCGGCCTCCCGGCGGGCGAGCAGCGGCGCCGCGTGCAGCGCCGCCACCGCCACCGCCAGCACCGCGAACGCGGCGGTCCGTACCGGCAGGCCACCCGCCAGCGACGCGGTCAGCGCGAAGCCGGTCGCCGCCAGCACCGCCGCCGGCCAGCCGGCGAGCCGGGTGACCGGGTGCCGGCCGGCCGTACCCACGGCTGCCGCCGCGACGACCAGCACACCCAGGCCGGCGAGCGTGCCCGCCCGGGTGGCGAGCAGCCCGGCCAGCCCCGACGCGCCGAGCACCAGGCCCACCGGCACGGCGACCGGCACCAGCGCCGGACGCGGCGCGGCCAGGGCCGCGACGAGCAGTGCGGCCACCCCGACGGCGTACGCCACGGCCGGCGTCACCGGCCAGGGCGCCGGTACGGCCGCCAGCAGCACCGGCAGCGCCAGCGCGGCGAACGGCAGCGCGGCCGTCGCCGGCAGCCACCGCCCACCCCGCACGATCCGCAGGTACGCCGCCCCGGCCGCCGCGAGCAGCAGCAGCGCCGCCCCGGCTCCCCAGGCCCCCCGCACCGGCTCGACGGCGGGCACCCCCGACCAGGGCCGTACGGGCAGGCCACCGAGGACCCGCAGGACCGTCGGGGCGGTGGCGAGCGCGGCGAGCCCGGCCAGCGCGACGCCCGCCACCCGGGGGGCGGGTGCCGGCCGACCACCGCCACCGGAGGCCAGCGCCAGCAGCACGCCCAGCGCGGCGTACCCCGCCACCGGTTCGGCGGCCGGTACGACCAGCGGTGCGACGCCGAGCAGCACGAGCGTCCCGGCCAGCCCGGTCGAGGCGTACCCGAGCAGGTCCGGCCAGTGTCGACGGACCGCGAGCGTGCCGAGCACCAGCACCCCGGCGGCGACGGCCACGCCCCGCAGCTGCCACCAGGCCGGCGCCCCGACGGCGAAGAGCCCGACGGCCACCCCGACCGGTACGGCGAGCACCGCCGCGAGCAGCGCGCCACCGCCGACGGCCGGCTGGACGCCGTGACCGCGCCGCCCCCGGGCCGCCACGGCGAGTCCGACCACGACGACCACGGCGAGCGCCACCACCGGGCCGGCCGGGTCGGCGAGCGCCACCAGCAGCCCGTGCGCGGTCAGCGCGGCACCGGCCAGCGCCGGGGTCAGCACGGTCGGGTGGCCCGTGCGGGGCCGCAGTACGGCGGCCAGCAGCAGCGCCGCGCCGGCCACCAGGTCGACCGCCACCACCGTCGGCCACGGGGTGGCCGCGATCGCCGGGGCGGCCAGCACGGCCAGGGTGCCCCCGAGCACCCCGACGACCGGTCGGGCGGCCCGGGGCAGCAGCAGCGCCGCCGCCGCGGCGGTGAGCAGCACGGCAACCGGCAGTTGCCAGCCCCAGTGCGGCGCCGGCACCGCATCGGCGCCCCGCCACGCCGGCAGCGAGCCGTCCACCACCCGCCCGGCCTGGTACGCGGTGAGCGACGCGCCGACCTGGGCGAGTCCCGCCGCCACCACCAGCGCCCCCACCCGGGGCCCGGTACGCAGCCGCGCCGGCAGCAGCCGCACCGCCCCGGCCAGCCCGAGCCCGATCACCGCGGCGGCCACCAGCAGCAGCCCCGGCCGCAGCGCGCCGACCGGCCGCAGCAGTGCGGTGGCGAGCACCGGCACCAGCAGCCCGGCGGTCGCCACCCGGAACGTCCGGCCACCGGCCAGCAGCGCGCCGCCGTGCAGGGCCAGCGCCACCATCAGCAGCGGACCCCCGGCCAGCAGCGGCGTACCGGCCGCCCGGCCCAGGGCCAGCGGCACCAGCGCACAGCCGGCGGCGGCGGCCAGCGCGACCGCGTACCCCAGCCAGCCGAGCACCCGGCCGGCGACGACCGCCGGGCTGCCCACGAGGATCGCCGGTCCGACCGGTGCGGCGGCGACCGGCCCCCCGCCGGCCACCGCCGCACCGATCCCCATCGGGGCAGGGTGGACCGGTCCCCCACCGGTCACCCCGCCCCCCGGTGCGCCGACGGGTGCCGGAGCGGCAACCCCCCGGCCGCGCAGGGCGACCACCATCACGAGGTCACCCAGCGCCACCGCCGTCAGCACCAGCGCCCAGCCCGCCGCGGACGGCCGGGCCGCCGCGGTGAGCAGCGGCAGCACCGGCTGCGCGATCAGCAGCGCCGCGAACCACGGCACGGTCAGCCGGCTGAGCAGCGCGTACCCGGCGGCGATCGCCGCGCCGGCCCCCCCGACCAGCGCGGCGTACCGGGTGCCGGGCCAGTCGGCCACGCCGGCCAGGTCGACGCTCCAGGCGGCGTACCCGTCGAGGAGCACCAGCAGCAGTCCCACCGCGGCGAACGTCTCGGCCGTGCCCCGCAGTCCGCGCCACCGGGCGACCAGCGGCACGGCGAGCGCCAGCACGGTGACCGCGACGAGGATCAGCGCCCGGCCGGCCACGCCGACCGCGGCCCAGGCCACCGCGGTGAAGACGATCGCGGCGGTGCCCAGCAGCAGTCCACCCAGGACGAACAGCAGCCCCTGCACGGTCCGCGTCGAGGTCTCCGGCCGCCCGGGGCGGGCCGGGACGCCGTACCCGGTCGGCGGCGTCGCGGGCAGCGGAGCCGGCGTCGCGGGCAGCGGAGCCGGCGTCGCGGGCAGCGGAGCCGGCGTCGCGGGCAGCGGAGCCGGCGGCGCGGGTCGGACCGGGACCGGCCGGGCCAGGGTCGGCGGCGGGATCTCCGCACGGATCCGGGCGGCCAGCTCCGACCGGCGCTGCCGGGCGGTGCCCAGCCGGGCCAGCAGATCCTGGTACGTCACCCGCGCCCGCTCCACCTCCGGCGCGAGCGTCGCGATCTCCCGGTCCAGCCGCACCACCTCGGCGGCGGGCGGGTACGGCGGTCGACCGCAGCCGGGGCACCCGGCGACGAGGTCGGCGGGTGCGCCGCAGCCGGGACAGGGGTAGCCGGTGTTCTCCACCCGGTCAGCATGGTGGGCCGGTCAAGGGCCGCCCAGAGTAGGAGTACCTAGGCCCTCGTGTGGTCGTGCACCCAGGCCGTGTACGCCGGGTTGCCGCTCTCCACCCGGGTCACCAAAATCTCCGGCACCTCGTACGGGTGGTTGGCGCGGAGCTGGTCGACCAGGGCGGTCACCCGGTCCGGGGCGGTCTTGAACTGCACCGACCACTCGGCGGTGGTCTGGATCGCGGACTGCCACCAGTAGGTGCTGTCCACCTGTCCGCCGACCTGGGCACAGGCCGCCAGTCGCCCGGCGACGGCCGCAGCCGCCAGCACGTCGGCGACCCCGCGCGAGTCCACCACCGTCGTCACCACGCAGATCTGCTCCACGAGCGCACCATACGTGGGATTTCTGCGGATCGGCTGTAGACCGGCGCGGCGCGCTACTCAGGCGGTGACGCCGTCCCGGTTCGCGGCGATCCACCGGTCGATCCGGGCCCACCAGTCGAAGAGCCAGTCGATGCGTTCCTGCCGGCCGGTCGGCACCTCCTCGGGCGGCACCGACCAGAAGCGCATCACGATCCGCTTGTCCATCGGCAGTTCCCGCCAGACGTCCGTCACGGTGAGCATCCGGTCCAGACCGGTGTGCGCGACGAAGATCACCCCGGCGTCGGGGGCGGCGTCCAGGGCGGCGAGCAGCCCGCCCGGCTGCGGGGCGAGCACGTGCTGCATCCGTTCCGCCCGCAACGCCATCCGCTCCAGGCCCAGCGTCCGCAGCCGGGCGATGGCCCGCAGCCGCCGGCCGGGGGTGAAGTTGCCCCCCTCCGGGAAGATCACGAACGCGTCGTCGTCGTCCAGGCCGGTGGCCAGGTGGCCGATCTGGCTGACCACGGTGTCCCGGCTGTCCGGCCCGGGCGCGATGAAGCGGTTGGGCAGCCGGTTCAGCAGGACGTCGATCGCCGGGTCCCACTGGAGGCTCTCCTTGAGCACGATCCGGGGCTCCCGGTGGAACCAGTTGACCAGGGCGTGGATGAGGATGAACGAGTCACCCGGCCCGGCGTGCCGGCAGAGCACCAGCTCCGGCCGGCCCGGCAGCGCGGTGTCCGGGTCCGTGCCGACCACGTCGATGCTCAGTCGCAGCGTCCAGCGCGCCTGCCAGAACATCACCCGCAGGAACCAGCCCGCCACCACGTAGTGGGCCCGCTGGAAGGCCGGTGAGCGTTTGCGGGCGCCGAAGCCGGACGCCAGCCAGAGAGCGAAGAGGACCAGCAGCGCCGCCGCGTCCCAGACCAGATAGACGGCGCCGATCCAGAGCAGCCGCAGGGGCCGCAGCCGGCCCGGCACCAGCGGCGAGGCAGCCAGCGCGACCAGCGCCCAGAGCGGCAGGGTGGTCACCACCGCGACCGCCAGCAGCACCACGCCGGGGGCGAGCAGCACCCGGCGTACCCAGTGCGGGGGCAGCGGCATCAGCGTTCCGACCGCGCGTCCAGATAGCGCCGGGAAGCGGTGTACGCGCGGCTGATCCGCCGCCCCACCGCCGCCATGTCCCGGTACGCCCACGGGCTGTCGTCGCGCGGCTCGCCGCCGCCGGTCGGCAGCACGTGCACCTCCACCCCGTCGGGCAGCGCCGCCATCTCCCGGGCGAACCGGTGCCGGCGGGCGATCTCGAAGGCCACCTGGGCGATCTCCCAGGGGCGGCGGGGCGGCGTCAGCTCCCGCTCGATCCGACCCACCTGGAGGACGAAGATCTGCTTCGCGCCGGCCGCGACCGCCTCCCCGATCGGGATGGAGTTGACGATGCCGCCGTCGATGTAGTGCTGGCCGTCGATCTGGGCCGGCGGCAGCAGGCCCGGCACCGAGGCGGAGGCGAGCACCGCCGGCACCAGCGGCCCGTCCTGGAACCAGTGCTCGGCCGCCCGCTCGATGTTCGCCGCGCAGCAGCGGAACGGCACCTTCAGGTCGGCGAAGGTGGTCTCCTCGCCCAGCTCGCCCTCCAGCAGCCGGCGCAGCGGCCGGGGCGAGTGCAGGTGGGTACGCGCCGCGAACCGGCGCAGCTGCCGCGCGACGGAGTCGCCGTACACCTCGCTGGCCTCGGGGGACGCCCAGAGCCGGACCAGCCGGTCGGTGACCGCCTCGGACGGGTCGGCGGCGACCAGGGCGCCGTTCACCGCCCCGATCGAGGTGCCCAGCACCAGGTCCGGCTTGATCTGGGCGCGGAACAGGGCACGGAGCATGCCCACCTCCACCGCGCCGAGCACTCCCCCGCCGCCGAGCACGAACGCCACCGGACCGCCATCCATGCCGTTCATCCTGGCACGCACCCCGCCGACCGGCCCGGTCCCACCACCGCGACCGGCCGCGACGGTCACCGCGGCGGGACGTCCCGTCGCGCTCCGCGACCGGGGATCGGACAGCCGTTGACAGGCCGGACACATTCCCGCAACCTGATAGCGCTCCCAAGCCCAGGCAGGTGCGATGTGAAGGCGTCACTGCACGCCGGCAGGTTACTGGCCCGCAGGTACCGGCTCATCGACCAGATCGGGGCCGGCGGCATGTCGGTGATCTGGCGGGCCCGCGACGAGGTGCTGGACCGGATCGTCGCGCTGAAGGTGCTCGCCCCGTCGCTCGCCGCCGACGCCCGCTTCCGGGACATGGTCCGCGAGGAGGCCCGCTCCGCCGCCCAGCTGGTGCACCCGCACGTCACCTCCGTGCACGACTACGGCGAGACCCTCGCCCCGGACGGCACCATCACCTCGTTCGTGGTGATGGAGCTGCTCAGCGGGGAGGAGCTGGAGGACCGGCTCACCGAGGGGCCGCTGCCCTGGCCGGCGGCGGTCGAGATCGGCGCCCAGGTGGCCGAGGCGCTCGCCGCCGCGCACCGGCTCGGCATCGTGCACCGCGACATCACCCCGGCCAACGTGATGATGACCCCGGTCGGCGCCAAGGTGCTGGACTTCGGCATCGCCACCCGGGTCGGCGCCCCCGACGAGGACGAGGACGGCGGCACCTTCGGCACCCCGGCGTACGTGGCGCCGGAACGGCTGGACGGGGCGCCGGCCCAGCCCGCCACCGACATCTACTCGCTGGGAGTGCTGCTGCACGAGACGCTGACCGGGCAGGTGCCCTATCCGGCGGACACCTGGGAGCAGCTCGGCGCCGCGCTGGAGTCGGGCGACCCGCCGTCGCTGGACGGCGTACCGGGGCTGCCGTCGCCGGTGGCCGAGATCTGCCTGCGCTGCCTGTCCCGCGACCCGCGGCGGCGGCCGACCGCCCACCAGGTCGCCCTGGTGCTGCGCGACCAGCTCCTGCCCGCCGACCCGCAGGCCGCCACGATGCTCTCGCCGACGGTGACCCTGCCGGCGCTCACCGCGCCCGCACCGACCGCCACCACGGCGACGACGCTGCCCTCGCCCGCGTCGACCGGGCCGGCGGGCGGCGTGGCGGCGGCCGGCGCGGGCCGACGACGGGCCACCGCCGGCCGCCGCTGGCCCGTGCCGGCGGTGCTGGCCGCCGTCGTGGTGGCCGTCGCGGCGGCGCTGCTGGCGCCGGCGCTGCTGCGCGACGAACCCCGACCGCCGCAGGTGCTTCCCACCTACGACCCGATCGTGCCTCCCACGACGGCGTCCCCGACCGCCGTCGAGACCGGGACGGCGTCCTCGTCCGCACCCCCCACCCGGGTCCGGCCACCCGTGGTGACCAGCAGCCCGCCCGCCCCGCCCGGCGGCACGGTGGTGGAGGCGGCGGACCGGGTCGACGGGCTGATCGAGGAGGGCCTGAGCGCCGGTCAGATCCGCAGCGACGTCGGCATCGACCTGCGCAACCTGCTCCGCATCGCCGCCAACGCGACGAACCAGGCCGACCTGACGGTCGCGGTGGCCCGGCTCCGCGACAAGATCGTCGAACGGCGGCGGGAGGGCAGCGTCAGTCCGGCGTACGCCGGCCGACTCGACGCCGCCGCGGCGGAGCTGGGCGCCGCCCGGACCTGACCCTCAGCGGGCCGCCAGCCGGACCGGCTCCCGCAGGTGCCCGGCGGAGCCGGCGGCGACCCGTCGGTAGATCGCCTCGTAGCCGAAGGCCATCCGCTCGACGGAGAAGTTCTCCGCGATGTGCGCCACGCAGGCCGCCGGGTCCAGCCCGACCGACTCGCGCAACGCCGCCGGCAGCTCGTCGGCGCTGTCGCAGAGCAGCCCGCTCACCCCGGGACGGACCAGCTCCGGCACCGCTCCGCGGCGCAGCGCCACCACCGGGGTGCCGGTCGCCATCGCCTCCAGCATCACCATGCCGAACGGTTCCTCCCACTGGATCGGCATGATCAGGCACCGAGCCTCCAGCAGCAGCCGGAAGGTCGCCTCCCGGTCGGCGTTCAGCACGAGGGTGACGTCCTCGTCCAGCAGCGGCTCGACCACCTGCTGGAAGTAGCGGCGCTCGGCCGGCTCGTTGCACTTGCCGGCCAGGATCAGCGGCAGCCCGGCCGCCCGGCAGGCCCGGATCGCCACGTCCGGCCCCTTGTCGGGGCTGAACCGGGCCAGCCAGAGCACCGGCCCCCGGGAGGGCACCCGCTTGTGCGGGAAGTCCGCCGTCGGCATCGCGTTGTGCACCGTCCCCGCCCAGGGCAGCCCCGGGTTCGCCCGGCGCTGGGTGTGCGAGATGGCCACCAGACCCACCCCGTGGTCCGTGTCGCTCAGCACGGTGCCGTACTCGCCGACCGGGTTGCCGTGCACGGTGGCCACCGTGGGCACCGCGCGCCGACCGGCCACCAGCGGGCCGATCGTGGTGTGGTCGTGGATCACGTCGAAGTCGGCGGCGGTGACGAGCTGGTTGACCCGGGCCAGGTGGGCCAGCTCGGGCAGCGACTCGCCGAGGCGGTCGTACTGGAGGTCCGACACGGTGGAGACGAAGTGGGCGGCCGTGCCGTGGTCCCGGCCGGCACCGAAGACGGTCACCGCGTGGCCGTGCCCGACCAGGGCGTCCACCAGTCCGGCCACCACCTGCTCCAGGCCGCCGTAGCCGGGCGGCGGCACCGAGAGCCACGGCGGCACCACCATCGCGATCCGCAGCGGGTCCCCACGTACCCGGTCCGGCGGCGGTGGATTTCCGGCCACGAGCCCTCCTGTGTCGGTGCCGACGTGATCGGCGGGGTCTTCCCCGCCCCGGTGGCGGTAAACGGTCACCCGGCTCAGCCGGCCACGACGATCCGGTCGTGCACCTCACGGACGCCCGGGGTGGACCAGGCCGCGCGTTCCGCCTCGTCCCGCTGCCACCAGGAACGCACCACCCCGGTCAGCACCACCGTGTCGCCGGTGACCCGGATGTCGATCCGTTCGGTGCCGGTCCGCCGGATCAGCACCCGCGCCAGGTCCCGGCGGGTCTGCTCGTCGCTCGGCGGGGCCGACGCGCGCACCTCCACCAGGTTGGTGATCCCGCGTACGCCCCGCAGCCGGCGCAGCTCCCGCTCGGCGGTACGCCGCTGGAAGCCGTACTCGACCTCGCCGCGGAGCATCAGCCAGCCGTCGGCAACGGTGACGTCCAGCCGCTCGGCGGGGACGAAGCTGTCCCACTCCAGCGCCCGGCTCGCCGCGATGGCGATGTCCGCGTCGGTGCGCTCGTCGGTGCCGGGGAGGCGTACCTCGAGCTGGCTGGCCACCGCGCGGACGCCGCGCACCCGGTGCGCGCAGCGCTCGGCCGCCCAGCGTCGGGCGTAGCTGTCCACCCAGCCGGTCAGCGCGACCACCCCGTCGGCGACGGTCACCCCGATCTCGGCCGGCCGGGTCTGCGCGTCCCAGTCGAGTTCGTCCAGCACGTCCCGCTGGATCTGCGGATCGGTACGGACGGCGGCTGCGGTGGTCATGGTGTCCCCTCCCGGTGCGGTGCTCCGTCGAGGGTGCCGCCGGTCGGGGTGAACCCGACTCACCCGGTCGGGGTGAACCGGGCACGGAAAGGCGGCGGCCGCCGGACCAACCCCCTTGGTCCGTCAGCCGCCGCCCGGGACGGGCACCAACCCCCTTGGTCCCGTCACCCGCCGCCCAGGGGAGGCAGGTCCGTATCCGTTAGGACGTCTCAGCGAGCGTCACGGTTGCCGTCTGCGTCGAACCGTTTCGCTTGTATTCCACCTCGACCCGGTCGCCCACCTTGCCGGCCTGCACGGCGCCGACCAGATCGTTGGAGTCGTTCACCGGCTTGTCACCGAACTTGGTGATCACGTCACCCCGCTGGAGGCCGGCCTTCTCGGCGGCACTGCCCGGGGCGACCGCCGCGACCAGCGCCCCGCCGTCCTCGGCGGCGTTGACGCTGACCCCGAGCGAGGGGTGGCTGATCTTCTCGCCGCGCTGGAGCTTCTGGGCCACGTCCTTGGCCTTGTTGCTCGGGATCGCGAAGCCGACGCCGATGTTGCCGTTGCTGCCCTGCCCGGCGGTGGCGATCGCGGTGTTGATGCCGATCACCTCGCCTCGGGTGTTGACCAGGGCGCCACCGGAGTTGCCCGGGTTGATCGGCGCGTCGGTCTGGAGCAGCCCGGAGATCGAGCTGGCGCCCTGCTGCGAGTTCTGCTGCTGCTCGCCGCCCTCACCGGCCCGGATGGTCCGGTCCCGGGCGCTGAGGATGCCGGCCGTGACCGAGCCCTGGAGGCCGAGCGGGCTGCCCAGGGCGAGCACCTGGTCGCCGACCTGCATCCCGTCGCTGTCACCGAACTTCGCCGCCTTGAGACCGCTGACCCCGCTGGCCTTCACCACCGCCAGGTCGGTCTTCGGGTCGGTGCCGACGATCTTGGCCTGCGCGCTCTTGCCGTCGGCGAAGACCACCTTGACCGTGTCCCCGCTCGCGGAGGCGACCACGTGGTTGTTGGTCAGCACGTAGCCGTCGGCGCTGAGGATCACCCCGGAGCCCTCACCACTGTCGGTCATGATCGTGACGATGCTGTCCTGGACCGACGCGGCGATCTTGGGCAGGTCGGCGCTGTTGAGCACCGGCGCCGCCGAGTAGGTGCGGGTCACCCCGCCGGAGTCGCCGTCCAACCCGAGCGCGAGCGCGCCACCGGCCACGCCGGAGCCGAACATCAGCGCCAGCACCAGGGCGCCCGCGCCGACGAACTTGGCCGCCCGGCCCGGACGGGCCGGCGCCGGGCCGTGCGCCCACGGCTGGCCGGCGAGGTGCGGCGGGTACGGCTGTCCGGGGTACGACTGGCCCGGGTACGGCTGCTGCCCCTGGTACTGCGGCAGCGGCCCGGTGCCGTGCGGCGGGTACCCGGGGGCCTGCTGCGCCCCGCCCGTCCAGCCGGTCTGCTGCTGACCGCCGTACCAGGGCTGCTGCCCCTGGTAGGGCGGAGCGGACGGGGTGGCCGCCTGCGGCGCGTACGGGTCGGCGGGTGGGGTGCCCGGGGTGGCGGCGGTTCCGGCAGCCGGGGAGTCGGCCGGAACCGGGCCGCCGGCCGGAGCAGCGGCGGTGGGGCCGGACTGTGCGTCCTCGACGCGGGACAGCTCGGCGGTGGGCTGCGACGGCTCGGCGTCCGTGGGAGCCGGCCGACGCTGGGGGTCGGTCTCGTACTCGGTCATGTGTCCACCTTCTCCGTTCGCACTGCGATCAGCCTGGAATCGGCCTGGAAGTTTCCTGAAAGTCACTCCGTGTCGTCCGGCGCGTCGGGCAGCAGCGGCAGCCGGACCCGGAAGGTCGCGCCCCCGCCGGGGGTGCCGGTCGCCTCGACGGTGCCGTGGTGCGCGGCCACCAGCGCCGCGACGATGGCGAGCCCCAGGCCGGTGCTGGTCGGCCCGCCGGCCCGCCGGGTACGCGCCGCGTCCGCCCGGTAGAACCGCTCGAAGACCCGTTCGGCCTGCTCCGGGGTCAGTCCCGGACCGGTGTCCGCCACCTCGATCACCGCCAGGTTGCCCGGCTCGGTACGCAGCCGCAGGGTCACCGAGGCGTCCGGCGGGGTGTGGGTGAGGGCGTTGGTCATCAGGTTGCCGATCACCTGGCGCAGCCGGGCGTCGTCACCGAGCACCACCAGCGGACCGGCGCCCGGCTGGATGTCCAGCTCGATCCGGCGCTCCGGGTCGACCGCCCGGGCGGCCTGCACCCCGTCGGAGGCGAGCACCGGCAGCTCCACCGGCGCCAGCGTGATCGGGCGTTCCCGGTCCATCCGGGCGAGCAGCAGCAGGTCCTCCACGAGCAGCCCCATCCGGGCCGCCTCGTCCTCGATCCGGCGCAGCAGACCGGCGGTCTGTTCCGGCTGCCGGGCCGCGCCCTGCCGGTACAGCTCCGCGAAGCCCCGGATGGTGGTCAGCGGGGTACGCAGCTCGTGCGAGGCGTCCGCGATGAACTGCCGCATCCGCTCCTCGGACCGGCGTGCCCGGGCCTCCGATGCCTGGGCCGAGACGGCGGCGTCCCGGGCGCTGACCTCGGCGCTGCGGGCCGCCGCCTCGGAGGCGGCCCGGGCGGTGAAGGCCGCCTCGATCTGGGCCAGCATCGCGTTCAGCGCCCGGGCGAGCCGACCCAGTTCCGAGGTGGGACAGGGGTGGCCGTCCTCGGGGTCGGGGACCCGTCGGGTCAGGTCACCGCCGGCGATGGCCGCGGCGGTGCGCTCGATGTCCACCAGCGGCTTCAGGCTGGTCCGGACGATCGCCGCGCCGACCGACGCCAGGATCAGCAGCACCGCCCCGCCGACCAGGAGGTCGATCCAGAGCAGTTGCCGGACGGCCAGGTCGACGTCGTTCATGTTCTGCCCGATGGCGACATACGTGTCGCCGTTGACCTGCCGGACCATGAACCGCCAGCGAACCCGCTTGTCCGCGCCCTCGGTGCTGAAGGCCGACTGGTTGGCGTGTTCCAGGTACCAGTCTGCCTTCTTCAGTCCCGCGGGCAGATCGTCCGCAACCAGAGACTTGTCGCGGGCGATGATGGCGATCTGAGTCGTGCGATTCCACTGACTGACCACGTAGTCCGTCGGGAGACTGTTCGGGTTGTTCTCGTTGACCACGATGCCCCGGTCGAGTTGATCGCTCAGCTCCCCGTCGACCCGGCCCACCAGGTAGTCGTGCAGAAAGTAGGCGGTGGACACGCTGATCACCACCAGCGCGCCGGACACCAGGGCGAGCACCGAGGCGACCAGCTTCACCCGGAGGGGTACGCCTCGCAGCCAGCCCTTCGCCTGTTGGACCGTGTTCACGCCGCCGGCTTGCGCAGCACGTAGCCCACTCCGCGCAGGGTGTGGATCAGCCGGGGCTGGGTGTTGTCGACCTTGCGCCGCAGGTAGGAGATGTAGGACTCGACGATGTTGTCGTCGCCCCGGAAGTCGTAGTTCCAGACGTGGTCGAGGATCTGCGCCTTGGACAGCACCCGGTTGGCGTTCAGCATCAGATAGCGCAGCAGCTTGAACTCGGTCGGCGAGAGCTGCACCCGCTGGCCGGCCCGGTGCACCTCGTGGGTCTCCTCGTCCAGCTCCAGGTCGGCGAAGGTGAGCCGGGACGGCGCGTGCTCACCGGTGGCGGTCCGCCGCAGCACGGCCCGGATCCGGGCGGTCAACTCCTCCAGGCTGAACGGCTTGGTGACGTAGTCGTCGCCGCCCAGGGTCAGCCCGCGGATCTTGTCGTCGGTGGCGTCCCGGGCGGTCAGGAAGACCACCGGGGTACGCGTACCGCCCTCGCGGAGCATCCGGATGACCTCGAAGCCGTCCAGGTCGGGCAGCATGACGTCGAGCACCACCAGGTCGGGCCGGTGGTCCTTGGCGGCACTCAGCGCCGCGCTGCCGCTCATCGCGGTCGCCACGTCGAACCCCGCGAAGCGCAGGCTCGCGGAGAGCAGTTCGAGGATGTTCGGGTCGTCCTCGACGACGAGCAGTCGGGCCTCGGTCTGGGTAGCCGCCATGGGCCCCATCATCCGCGCTCTGGCTGCGGCTGCGCTGGGCGGTTCCTGGAAACAACCTGTGAGCCGCCGCCCCGGCGGCCACGGCTCAGCGCAGCAGCCGGCGCAGCCCGTCCAACGCGCCGTCGAGCACCCGGATGGCGGTCCGCAGCTGGGTGTCGCTGAGCCGGCCGGCCCGGACCAGCGCGCCGACCTCGACGGTGAACGCGGCGAGCCGCTGGTCGAACTCGGCGAGCAGGGGCGCCTCCCCGTTCGGCGGCCGGGTGGGCGGCGGCTCCCAGCGGGTCCGGCGGGTCTGCCGGGTGGCCTCGCGCAGCTCACGCTTGAGGTCGCGGACCGAGCCACGGACCTCGGTCTGGATCTCGCCGGCCAGGGCGGAGAGATCCTGCACGGAGGCGGTGATGTCGCTCTCCAGCGTGGCCAGCTCGTCGGCGCGCTGCCGCAGCTCGGCCCGGCCCGCCTCGGTGATCTCATAGACCTTGCGTCCGCCGGCGGCGGTGTGGGTGACCAGCCCCTCGACCTCCAGGCGTTGCAGCCGGGGATAGATGGTGCCGGCGCTCGGCGCGTACAGGCCGAGGAAGCGGTCCTCCAGCAGCCGGATCAGCTCGTAGCCGTGCTTGGGGCCGTCGTCGAGCAGCTTGAGCAGATAGAGCCGCAGCCGCCCGTGGCTGAACACGGCGGTCACGGCAGTCCCCCCTCGGCGTCGGTACCCTCGACCGGGCGGGCCAGCAGGGCGATGCTGCCGGAGGTCGCGGAGGCCCAGAGCTTACCGTCGCCGCCGCCGAGCACCCCGTGGCTGTCCTTCACCGCGCCGAACCCCGCCGCGCCGCCGACCTGCGGGAAGCCGCTGGTGATCCGGCCGGAGGTGGTGTGCAGGTGGACGGCGAGGTCGCTGTCCTGGCGGACCCGGACGGTGATGCCGCCGGAGATGGTGCTGAGCCGGATCTCGCTGTGCCGGGGGTTGTCCAGGTCGCAGGTGATCGCGCCGGAGACGGTGTTGGCGTGTACCCGGTCGGCCGCGCTCTCGGCGAGGATCACCTCGCCGGAGACCGTCTCCAGGGTCAGGTCGCCGGAGACGCCGAGCGCCTCCACCGGCCCGGAGATGACCTTCGCGGCGGTCCGGCCGCGCAGCCCGCGCAGGGTGACCTGCCCGGAGGTGACGTCGACCTGGGTGTCCCGGCGCAGCCCGGAGACGACCAGCGCGCCGTCGACCAGCCGCAGGTCGGCCTGGACCTCGGCCGGTACGGCGATGGAGACCTCGGCGCGGAACCGGCGGCCGAGCTGCCCGAGCCACCAGGCGAGTCCGGGCCAGCGCGGCGGGTGCGGGTGGCGGACGACGAGCGTGCCGTCCTGGTGCTCGACGATGACGGGCCGGCTGCTGACCCGGGTGACGTCGACCCGGGCCGGGCCGTCGGTGGCGACGACGTTGAGCCGCCCGGTGATGAGCCGGACGTCGAGCCGGGTGACCGGCTCCTCCAGGGTGAGTCGTTGCGGGCTGTCGACCGTCCAACTGGCCATGGCCGTCCTCCTCTCGTCGACGCGCCGCTGCGGCACGTCGGGTGACGAGGAGAGCGTAACGCGATACATCGCGACTGAACAAGACTGTTACGTGTCGCGGATCCGTCAGGCGGCCACCCCCCGCGGGATGGACGGGGCCGGGGACCGCCGGGCCCGGGCCGGCACCAGGTGCACCGCCGACTCGGCGGCCCGGGCCAGCAACCGCCGGTCCGCGTCCGCCGTCGGGTGCAGCGCCGCGCCCACCGCCACCGAGACGGTCAGGTCGCGGGCCGCCAGCACCCGGCGTACCGAGGCCCAGAGGGTCTCGTCGCCGAGGAAGGCGGCGGCCGTGGTGACCGCGTCGCCGTCCGCGTACCGGTAGCCGATCCGCAGCGGCACCACCGGCGCCCCGGCGTCGATCGCCGCCTGGAACATCGCCGGCCGAAAACCCCCACCCGGCCGGCAGCCCGCGGCCTCGCCGCACCAGGTCGTACCCTCCGGGAAGACCGCGACCGGACGGCCGCCGCGCAGCGCGGCGGCGATCCGGGCCACCGTGGCCGGCAGCTCGCGGGGCCGGGCCCGGTCCACGAAGACCGTGCCGGCCGCTGCGGCCAACGCCCCGACCAGCGGCCAGCCGCGCACCTCGCGCTTGGCCAGCAGCCGGGCCGGCGACACCGCCAGCACCGCCAGCACGTCCAGCCAGGAGACGTGGTTGGCGACCAGCAGGGCCCGCCGCCGCGGCAGCCGGCCCCGCACCACCAGCCGCACGCCCAGGGCGCGCAGCGTCGTCCGCGCCCAGCCGCGCAGCACCGCGTCCCGCTCCCGGGCCGGCAGCACCGGCAGCAGCACGACCGTCGCCACCCCGACCAGCAGCATCCCGAGTACGCCCACCAGCCGGCCCACCCGACGTCGGGTCGGCACGGCCGGCTCCCCGGCGATCGGCAGGCAGTCCGGCCCGCAGCCGGAGACCGGCCGCCAGAGCGCCGCGGTCACGACCGCTCACCGCCGCCGAGGAAGTGCCGCAGATAGCGGGGGTTCATCCGGTCCAGCGAGAAGAGGACGTAGAAGTCGGCCACCCGGAAGTCCGGGTCGTACGCCGGCTCGCCGGCCACCCACGCGCCGAGCCGCAGGTAGCCGCGGAGCAGCGGCGGGATCAGCGCCCGGTGCCCGGCCGGGGCGGACCCCACCGGGCCGACGGTCGCCGACGGCTCGGCGAACCAGGGCCGCCGGGGGCGGACCCGCAGCGGCGGCGGGGCCAGGTGCCGGGCGACGACCTGGGCCCACACCTCGGCCGCCGCGACGCCGCCGTCGGCGACCGGCACCGACGCGCAGCCGCCGAGCCAGCGTGACCCGCGCAGGTGCAGATAACGGGTCAGACCCGCCCACATCAGGTTGATCACCGCGCCGGTGCGGTGGTCCGGGTGCACGCAGGAGCGGCCGGTCTCCACCAGGTCGTCACGGAGCGGGTCGAGCGCGGTGAGGTCGAACTCGGCGTCGGCGTACCGCCGGTCGGTCCGGCCCGGCGGCAGCAGCCGGTACGTGCCGACCACCTCGCCGGTGCGGTCGGAGACCACCACCAGGTGGTCGCAGTGGGCGTCGAAGTCGTCGGTGTCCAGCCCGACGGCGGCCGGGCGCAGGGTCGCGCCGAGTTCGGTGGCGAACACCTCGTGGCGCAGCCGCTGCGCGGCCACGACCAGTGCCGGGTCGTCGGTGATCAGCAGGGTGTATCCGCTGGTCGTCAGGGATGTGCCAGCGGCGTGCAGAACGGCCATGGGATCTGTGTAAGGGCCTCGGGTTGCCGGCTGCGGGGGTGAGGGGTGTCGATCCGGTGAACGCCAACCGGCGCGCACGATGGGGCGGGACGGCCCGCGACGCGACGACGGCGCCCGGCGTGCGAGGCTGCCCGGACGGGCCCCGGCGACGCGGCCGGCCGCCCGGACCACCCGGAGGACACATGATCATCGAATCGCGCTTCGCCGGCCCGCCGGGCTCGGGCAACGGCGGCTGGAGCGCCGGGGTCTTCGCGGCGACGCTCGACGACCGCGGACCGGTCGAGGTGACCCTGCGCCGGCCGCCGCCGCTGGAGACCCCGCTGACCGCCCACGACGGCGAGATCCGCGACCCGGACGGCACGGTCGTCGCCCAGGTACGCCGGGTCGAGCCGTTCCGGGCGGTGGTGCCACCGGTGGACCGGGCGACGGCCGAGGCTGCCTCGACGGCGTACCCCGGGCTGGTGGACCATCCCTTTCCCGGCTGCTATGTCTGCGGCCCGGAGAACCCGCACGGCCTGCGGATCTTCCCCGGCCGGCTGCCGGACGGCCGGACCGCCGCGCCGTTCGACGCCCCCGACCCGGTGGTCCCGGCGACGGTCTGGGCCGCGCTGGACTGCCCCGGCGGCTGGGCCGTGATCGCCCCCGGCCGCCCGTACGTCCTCGGCCGGATCGCCGCCGTGGTCACGGCGCTGCCCGAGCCGGGTGACGCGTGCGTGGTGACCGGCGCGACGGTCGGCGGCGCGGGTCGCAAGGCGGAGGTGCACTCCAGCCTGTACGGCCCCACCGGGACGCTGCTCGGCTGGGCGCGGGCCACCTGGATCGCGCTGCCGGCGGCCTGACGTCTCATCCCTGCGGATGATCACCTCCTGCCCGGGACGGAGGCCCGACTCCGGACAGCGCCCGATTGACCTGCTTGCACGGCCTTGCCAGGCTGTCCGTCGGCGCCCCCGCAACGGCGCCCCAGCGGCGCGCTCCGCGCGTCGCGGCAGGAGAGGAGAACGATGTCCGACGGGCAGTGGAGCCCCAACGCCGGTACCGGCCAGATCGTGGTGTCCGGACTGACCAAGCAGTACAAGAACGTCCGGGCGGTGGACGACCTGTCCTTCACCGTCGAGCCGGGGCGGGTGACCGGCTTCCTCGGCCCGAACGGCGCCGGCAAGACGACCACCCTGCGCATGCTGCTCAACCTGGTCGCCCCGACGGCCGGTGGCGCGACCATCGGCGGCCACCGGTACGCCGACCTGACCGACCCGCTGCGCTCGGTGGGCGCGGTGCTGGAGGCCTCCAGCGCGCACAAGGGCCGCACCGGCATCAACCACCTGCGGGTGATCTGCGCGGCGGCCGGCCTGCCCCGCAGCCGGGCCGACGAGGCGCTGGCCCTGGTCGGGCTGTCCCCGGCGGCGAAGCGCAAGTTCAAGGGCTACTCGCTCGGCATGAAGCAGCGGCTCGGCATCGCCGCCGCGATGCTCGGCAACCCGCAGGTGCTGATCCTCGACGAGCCGGCCAACGGCCTCGACCCGGAGGGCATCCGGTGGATGCGCGGCTTCCTCAAGGGACTCGCCGCCGAGGGTCGTACGGTGCTGGTCTCCAGTCACCTGCTGTCGGAGATGCAGCTGCTCGCCGACGACGTGGTGATCATCGCGGCCGGCAAGCTGGTCCGGCAGGGCCCGGTGGAGCAGGTGATGGGGTCGATGACCCACGGCGGCCAGGTGCGGGTCCGCACCCCGCAGGCGGCCGAGCTGACCGCCGCGCTGCAGGAGCAGGGCGCCACGGTCACCACCGGCGAGCACGGCGGGCTGCTGGTCACCGGGGCGGACGCCCCGACGGTCGGCCGGGCCGCGCTGGCCGCCAAGGTGGAGCTGCACGAGCTGACCGCCGAACGACCCGACCTGGAACGGGTCTTCCTGGAACTGACGGCCGGAAAGGCGGACATCCGATGAACCTCGTCCGATCCGAGCTGCTCAAGATCCGTACGACCAGCACCTGGTGGATCTTCGGTCTGATCACGTTGCCGCTCTGGGGCGTGGCCATGCTCCTGAACTGGTTGGGGGCCGCGACGGCCACCGGCGCGAACGGCGACGTGCCGGCGGACCAGGCCGACCAGATCCAGGCGGCGGCCAGCGCCGACAGCCTGGCCGCCAACGTCTACACCAACGGTCAGTTCCTCGGCCTGATGATCGTGATGCTGCTGGGCATCGTCGTGGTGACCAGCGAGTTCTTCCACCAGACGGTGACCACCACGTTCCTCACCGCGCCGCACCGCACCGCCGTGATGCTGGCCAAGCTGGCCGCCGCGGGCGTCCTGGCGCTGCTCTTCTGGCTGGTCACCACGCTGCTGAACCTGGTCGTCGGTCCGCTGGTGCTGCACGCGGTGGACGTCGGGCCGCAGCTCGGCAGCGGCGCGGTCTGGCGGGCCATCGGCCTCAACGCGCTGGCCTACCTGCTCTGGTCGGTGCTGGGGGTCGGGCTCGGCGTGCTGATCCGCAGTCAGATCGGCGCCACGGTGACCGGCATCCTGCTCTATCTGGGCGGCACCATCGGCGCCGGCATCGCGCTGAGCCTGCTGGCCGCGAAGTTCGGTGACTGGATCAACAAGCTCCAGCTGCTGGTGCCGTCGCTGGCGTCGGGGCTGATGGTGAGCGGCGCCGACATCCCGGGGCAGCCGCCGCGCTGGGCGGGGGCCGCGGTGCTGATCGGGTACGCCGTGGTCGCCGGGGCGATCGGCGTGCTGACCATCCGGCGGCGCGACATCTCCTGACACCGCCGTGTCGCAACGGCCCCGGGGCGCGCGCCCCGGGGCCGTTGCGCGTCTAGCAGGAGTCGACCGGGCACGCAGCGTTTGCCGAACTTCTGGCATCTTCTGTGAAACGGACCACCAGCCGGAGGCGAGAATGCCGGCGGCATTCGCACGGCGTAGCCTGGGGACCGTCTCCCGTGCGCTGCTATTCCGGCACCGGCGGACACCGCGTGACAAACGAACCCGCGTGAAAGAGGCGATTACCGGCCGTGTCGACCCAGCAGACTTCGCAGGAGAACCCACTGGCGGGTTTCGGCCCGAACGAGTGGATCGTCGAGGAGATGTACCAGCGCTACCTCGCCGACCCATCGAGCGTTGATTCGGCCTGGCACGACTTCTTCGCCGACTACCGACCCGCGCCCGGCGCCGCGCCCGCGCGCCCCGCCGACGGCCAGGCCAAGCCGGCCGCCCGGCCCGAGCCCGCCGAGCAGCAGGAGGCCGTCGCCTCCGTCGCCCAGCCGGCCGCCGAGAAGCCGGCCGCGAAGGCCGCCCCGGCGCCCGCCACGCCGGCCCCGGCGAAGCCGGCCGCCGCCAGGCCCGTCGCCGAGAAGCCGGCCGCGAAGGCCGCCCCGGCGCCCGCGAAGCCCGCCGCCAAGGCGCCGACCGCGAGCGCCGCCGGCACCACCCCGCTGCGCGGCGTGGCTGCCAAGATCGTCCAGAACATGGACGCCTCGCTGGCCGTGCCGACCGCCACCAGCGTGCGCGCGGTCCCGGCCAAGCTGCTGGTGGACAACCGCATCGTCATCAACAACCACCTGGCTCGCGGCCGTGGCGGCAAGGTCAGCTTCACCCACCTCGTCGGGTACGCGATGGTCCGGGCGCTGGTCGAGCACCCGGAGATGAACAACTCCTTCGCCGAGGTCGACGGCAAGCCGGCGATGGTCCGCCCGGAGCACGTCAACCTGGGCATCGCCATCGACCTGACCAAGCCGGACGGCTCCCGCAACCTGGTGGTGCCCTCCATCAAGGGCTGCGAGCAGATGGACTTCCGGCAGTTCTGGCAGGCGTACGAGGACGTGGTCCGGCGCGCCCGCCGCAACGAGCTGACCATGGAGGACTACTCCGGCACCACGATCTCGCTGACCAACCCGGGTGGCATCGGCACGGTCCACTCGATCCCGCGCCTGATGCAGGGGCAGAGCGCCATCATCGGCGTCGGCGCGATGGAATACCCGGCGCCGTACCAGGGCATGAGCGAGGCGACCCTCGCCGAGCTGGCGGTCAGCAAGATCATCACGCTGACCAGCACCTACGACCACCGGATCATCCAGGGCGCGCAGTCCGGCGAGTTCCTCAAGGTGATGCACGAGCTGCTGCTCGGCGAGCGCGGCTTCTACGACCAGATCTTCACCTCGCTGCGCATCCCGTACGAGCCGGTGCGCTGGGTGCGGGACGTGGCGGTCGACTCCGAGGGTCAGATCAACAAGACCGCGCGGGTGCACGAGCTGATCCACGCGTACCGGGTGCGCGGCCACCTGATGGCCGACACCGACCCGCTGGAGTTCAAGATCCGGAAGCACCCGGACCTGGACGTCCTCCAGCACGGGCTGACCCTGTGGGATCTGGACCGGGTCTTCCCGGTCAACGGCTTCGCCGGCAAGCAGCGGATGAAGCTGCGCGAGATCCTCGGCGTGCTGCGCGACTCGTACTGCCGCCGGATCGGCATCGAGTACATGCACATCCAGGACCCGGAGGAGCGGCGCTGGATCCAGGAGCGGATCGAGCGCAAGTACGAGAAGCCCAGCCCGGAAGAGCAGAAGCACGTGCTCAACCGACTGAACGCCGCCGAGGCCTTCGAGACCTTCCTCCAGACCAAGTACGTCGGCCAGAAGCGCTTCTCGCTGGAGGGTGGCGAGTCGCTGATCCCGCTGCTGGGTGAGGTGCTGGAGTCGTCGGCCGAGGGCGGGCTGGACGAGGTCGTCATCGGCATGGCCCACCGGGGCCGGCTCAACGTGCTGGCCAACGTCGTCGGCAAGCCGTACGAGAAGATCTTCTCGGAGTTCGAGGGGCACCTCGACCCGCGCTCCACCCAGGGCTCCGGGGACGTGAAGTACCACCTCGGCCAGAACGGCAAGTTCACCACCCCGGACGGCGAGCACGCGGTCAAGGTGTCGGTGGTGGCGAACCCGTCGCACCTGGAGGCCGTGGACCCGGTGCTGGAGGGCATCGTCCGGGCCAAGCAGGACCGGATCGACCTCAAGCTGGAGGGCTACACCGTCCTGCCGCTGGCGGTGCACGGTGACGCCGCCTTCGCCGGCCAGGGCGTGGTCGCCGAGACGCTCAACCTGTCCCAGCTGCGCGGCTACCGCACCGGCGGCACCGTGCACGTGGTGGTCAACAACCAGGTCGGCTTCACCACCGCCCCGGAATACAGCCGCTCCAGCCTCTACAGCACCGACGTGGCCCGGATGATCCAGGCGCCGATCTTCCACGTCAACGGCGACGACCCCGAGGCCGTGGTCCGGGTCGCCCGGCTGGCCTTCGAATACCGGCAGGCGTTCAACAAGGACGTCGTGATCGACATGGTCTGCTACCGCCGGCGCGGCCACAACGAGGGCGACGACCCCTCGATGTCCAACCCCCAGATGTACAAGATCATTGACTCGAAGCGCTCGGTGCGGAAGCTCTACACCGAGGAGCTGATCGGTCGGGGCGACATCACCGTGGAGGACGCGGAGGAGCTGCTGCGCGACTACCAGTCGCAGCTGGAGCGGGTCTTCAAGGCCACCCGGGACGCCGCCACCACGCCGCGTCAGCTCAGCCGGCCCAAGCGCGAGGACGAGCCGGAGCCGCAGGTCGACACCGCCACCGACGCGTCGGTGGTCAAGGCGATCGGCGAGGCCCACGTCAACCTGCCGGAGGGCTTCACCCCGCACAAGCGGATCCAGCAGCTGCTCGACCGGCGGGCGAAGATGTCCGTCGAGGGCAACATCGACTGGGGCTACGGCGAGATCATCGCGTTCGGTTCGCTGCTGCACGACGGGGTCACCGTCCGGCTCGCCGGGCAGGACTCCCGCCGGGGCACCTTCGTCCAGCGGCACGCCTCGGTGGTCGACGCGAAGACCGGAAACGACTACCTGCCGCTGAAGTCGCTCACCGGCGACGGCGAGCGGTCCCGCTTCTTCGTGCACGACTCGCTGCTGAGCGAGTACGCCGCGATGGGCTTCGAGTACGGCTACTCGGTGGAGAACATCAACGCGCTGGTCTGCTGGGAAGCGCAGTTCGGTGACTTCGTCAACGGCGCCCAGTCGGTGATCGACGAGTTCATCTCCTCCGGTGAGGTGAAGTGGGGCCAGCGCTCCGCGGTCACCCTGCTGCTGCCGCACGGCCACGAGGGCCAGGGCCCGGACCACACCTCCGGTCGCCCGGAGCGCTTCCTCCAGCTCTGCGCCGAGGACAACATGCGGGTGGCCATCCCGACCACCCCGGCGAACTACTTCCACCTGCTGCGCCGCCAGGCCCTGTCGCCGAAGCGCAAGCCGCTGGTGGTCTTCACGCCGAAGTCGCTGCTGCGGCACAAGCTCTGCGTCTCGCAGGTGGAGGACTTCACCACCGGCACCTTCCAGCCGGTCCTGGCCGACCCGGCGCCGGAGCAGGTGAAGCGGGTGCTGCTCTGCACGGGCAAGGTCTACTACGACCTGTTCCAGGCGCGGGCCGAGCGGGGCGTCACGGACACCGCGATCATCCGGATGGAGCAGCTCTATCCGCTGCCCGTCGAGGAGGTCCGGGCCGCCCTGGCGCAGTACCCGAACGCCGAGGACTTCGCCTGGGTGCAGGAGGAGCCGGCCAACCAGGGTGCCTGGTCGTTCGTGGCGCTCAACCTGCTGGAGCACCTCTCCGAGGTGCGGCTGCGCCGCATCTCCCGGCCCGCCGCCGCCGCTCCGGCGGTCGGCTCGGCCAAGCTGCACGAGGTCGAACTGAACGCGCTGATCGAGGCGGCTCTCCCCCGCCCGTGACCTGACCGCACCACCAGCACCGGGGCAGCGACCGTGACGACGGCCGCTGCCCCGATTGCGTGACCACCCTGTTGTGAGAGAGGACGGACGCATGTACTTCACCGACCGCGGTATCGAGGAACTGGTCGAGCGCCGGGGCGAGGAGCAGGTCAGCCTGGAGTGGCTGGGCGAGCGCCTGCGGGACTTCGTCGACCTCAACCCGGAGTTCGAGACCCCGGTCGAGCGTTTCGCCACCTGGCTCGCCCGCCTCGACGACGAGGACGAGGACTGACCGTCACCGCTTGACGCCGACGGGTCAGGGGCGTCAACTGACCGGAGGCGCGCCGGACGACAGGAGGCGGACGTGGAGCCCGGAACCCGCAAACCGCCGCAGGACGCGGTGACCGTCCGCCGACTGCGTCTCGGCGTCGGCGCCGTCGGCATCGCACTGCCGGTCGTGCTGATCGTGGGCCACCTCCTGGTCGCCCGCCGACCCGTCCTGCTCGACTCGCTCAGCGGCTACTACCACTCCGAGCTGCGGGACGTCTTCGTCGGCGCCCTCTGCGCGATCGGGGTGTTCCTGATCAGCTACCGCTACCGCCGGCCGGACGACGTGCTGAGCACCGTCGCCGGCCTGCTGGCGATCACGGTGGCCCTCTGCCCCACCACGGTCGGCGTGCCGGCCGCCAGCACGGACGGCACCGACCGGACGGTCGGCGTGCTGCACCAGGTGGCCGCCGCCGCCCTCTTCCTGCTCCTCGCCGTCTTCTGCCTCTTCCTCTTCACCCGGCCGGACCGGGCCGGGGTGCCGCCCTCCCGTGCGGCCAACCGGTTCTACCGCGCCTGCGGCCTGCTCATCCTGGTGGCGATCGGGCTCGCGCTGGCCAGCGCCGTGCTGCCCGCGGACGTCCGGCACACGCTCAAGCCGGTGCTGTGGTGCGAGACCGTCGCCGTGATCGCCTTCGGGGCGGCGTGGGTGGCGAAGAGCGACGCGCTCCTGCGCTCGGCCGAACTCCCGGACGAGCCGCCGGTCGACGCCGGCCCGGTCGTCACGCCCGCCGCCTCCTGACCGGGGGCCCGGGCACAAGGACCCGGGCGGGTCGACCCGCGATCTTGTAGCGTGGTCGTCGTGGCCCGCAGCGTCTATGTGACCAGCGTGGGGTCCGGCGGGGGGAAGTCGACCATCGCCCTCGGCCTCGCGGAACTCCTCTCCCGGCAGGTGGACCGGATCGGCGCGTTCCGGCCGCTGGTCTCCGGCACCGGACCCGATCCGATCCTCGCCCTGCTCACCGACCGTTACCGGGTGGAGCTGCCGGTCGACGACCTGCACGGCAGCAGCTACGCCGAGGCGAACGCGCTGGTCGCCGACGGGCGACGGGAAGAGCTGATCTCCCGCATCGTCGAGCGCTACCGGGACGTGGAGCGACGCTGCCCGGCCGTCGTCGTGGTGGGCAGCGACTTCGCCGACGGGGACGGGGCCGGCCCGCGTGAGCTGGCCTTCAACGCCCGGCTGGCGACCGAGTTCGGCAGCGTGGTGGTGCCCGTGATCGACGGGTACGGCCAGGAGCCGGAGGCGATCGAGGCGGCGGCGCGCGGGGCGTACCACGATCTGGCGGACCTGGGCGCGACGGTGCTGGCGGTGATCGCCAATCGGGTGCCGGGGCCGATGACGCTGCCCGAGCTGCCCGTGCCGACGTACGCCATCCCGGAGGTGCCGACCGTGTCGGCGCCGACGGTGGCCGAGGTGGCGGCGGCGCTCGGCGCCACCCTGCTCGCCGGTGACGACGCGGCGCTCGGCCGGGACGTGCTCGACTACGTGGTCGGCGCGGCGCACGTGCCGACCCTGCTCGACCACCTGACCGAGGGCGCGCTGGTGATCACCCCCGGCGACCGGGCCGACCTGCTGGTCGCGGCGAGCGCCGCGCACGTCGCCGGGCAGGTGTCGGTGGCCGGCCTGGTGCTGACCCTCGGCGAGCAGCCCGACCCGCGGGCGATGCGGCTGGTCGAGGGGCTGAACACCGGGCTCGCGGTGCTCTCCGTGGCCAGCGACAGCTATGACACGGTCGCCGCGTCCAGCCGGATCGAGGGGCGGCCCAGCGCCGAGAACCCGCGCAAGGTCGAGGCCGCGCTCGGCGCCTTCGAACGCTGCGTGGACACCGTCGACCTGGCCCGCCGGCTGCGGGTCAGCCGCAGCGAACGGGTCACCCCGCTGATGTTCGAGTACGACCTGATCGACCGGGCCCGGTCGGCCCGGCGCCGGCTGGTGCTGCCGGAGGGCGCCGAGGAGCGGATCCTGCGCGCGGCGGAGATCCTGCTGCGCCGGGGCGTCGCCGACCTGACCCTGCTCGGCCGCCCCGACGACATCGCCCGACGCACCCGGGAACTCGGCATCGACGTCGGCGACGCCGAGGTGGTCGACCCGCAGACCAGCCCGTGGCGCGACGAGTTCGCCGAGGCGTACGCGAAGCTGCGCGCCCACCGGGGCGTCACCGTCGAACTGGCCCACGACATCGTCGCCCAGCCCAACTACTTCGGCACGATGATGGTGCAGACCGGCCACGCCGACGGCATGGTCTCCGGGGCCACCCACACCACGGCCGCCACCATCCGTCCCGCGTTCGAGATCATCCGGACCGTGCCGGGCGTCTCCGTCGCGTCCAGCGTCTTCTTCATGCTGCTCGCCGACCGGGTGCTGGTCTATGGCGACTGTGCCGTCAACCCCGACCCGGACGCCGCCCAGCTCGCCGACATCGCGATCTCCTCGGCCGACACGGCGGCCCGGTTCGGCATCGAGCCGCGGGTGGCGATGCTGTCGTACTCCACCGGCAGTTCCGGGGCGGGCGCGGACGTGGAGAAGGTCGCGGCGGCCACGAAGCTGGTCCGCGAGCGCCGCCCGGAGCTGCTGGTCGAGGGCCCGATCCAGTACGACGCGGCGATCGACCCGCAGGTCGCGGCGACGAAACTGCCCGACAGCGAGGTGGCGGGCCGGGCGACGGTGTTCATCTTCCCGGACCTCAACACCGGCAACAACACGTACAAGGCGGTGCAACGCTCGGCGGGGGCGGTGGCGGTCGGCCCGGTCATGCAGGGCCTGCGGCGGCCGGTCAACGACCTGTCCCGGGGCGCGACCGTGCCCGACATCGTGAACACGGTCGCGATCACCGCGATCCAGGCGTCCGCCGGGGAGGCGTCATGAGCCGGGTTCTCGTGCTCAACTGCGGGTCGTCGTCGGTGAAGTACCGCCTCTACGACGGTGAGACGATCCGCGCCAAGGGCACGGTCGAGCGGGTCGGCGAACCGGGCGGCGGTCCGGCCGACCACGAGACGGCGGTCCGGCAGATCCTGGACGGGCTGGACCTGGCCGGGCTGGACGCGGTCGGGCACCGGGTGGTCCACGGCGGGCGGCGCTTCACCCAGCCGGTCGAGATCGACGACGCGGTCTTCACCGCCATCGAGGAGCTGGTGCCGCTCGCCCCGCTGCACAACCCGGCGAACCTGGCCGGCATCCGGGTGGCCCGGGAGGCGTTGCCCGACGTGCCGCAGGTGGCCGTCTTCGACACCGCGTTCCACCACACGCTGCCCGAGGCCGCCGCCACGTACGCCATCGACCGGGAGACCGCCCGGCGGTACGACATCCGCCGCTACGGCTTCCACGGCACCTCGCACGCGTACGTCTCGAAGCGCACGGCGGAGCTGCTGGACCGCCCGTACGGAGAGCTGAACACGATCACCCTGCACCTCGGCAACGGGGCGAGCGCCTGCGCGGTCGAGGGGGGCCGGAGCGTGGCCACCTCGATGGGCATGTCCCCGCTGGAGGGCCTGGTGATGGGCACCCGCAGCGGCGACCTCGACCCGACGATCATCTTCCACCTGCGCCGCGAGGCCGGGATGGCCGTCGACCAGATCGACGACCTGCTCAACCACCGCAGCGGCCTGCTCGGCCTGACCGGGGTGAACGACATGCGCGAGGTGCTGGCCCGCCGGGCGGACGGGGACGCCGCGGCGGCGCTCGCCTTCGACGTCTACCGCCGCCGGATCACCGGCTACGTCGGGGCGTACTACGCCCTGCTCGGGCGGGTCGACGCGATCACCTTCACGGCCGGGGTGGGCGAGCACTCCCCCGAGGTCCGGGCAGCTTCGCTGGCCGGGCTGGAGCGGCTCGGCGTCGCCGTGGACCCGGCGCGCAACGAGGGCAGCGGCGACCGGGTGATCTCACCGGACGGCGCGGAGGTGGCGGTCTGCGTGATCGGCACCGACGAGGAGCGGGAGATCGCCCGGGAGACCCGGGCCGTGGTGGCGGACCACCACTGACCCGGGATCGTCGGCTCAGCCCAGTGCGAGCCAGGCGACGACGGCCACCACCAGCACCACGGCCACGCCGCCGAGGATCAGCGGCAGCCGGTTCGGGGCGGCGGCCGGAGCGGCGGCCTCGCGGGCGTCCACGAAGGCACGGAACTGCTGGGTGTTGCCGCTCGGGTCGGTGTAGTTCTCAGCCATGCCGGTGACCCTAGCGAAACCGGTCGGCACCGACCGCCCCGCCGGGCCGCGCCGGGCAGGTCGGATCCGGGCGGCCGAGCCGGACCGACCGGGTGGCGACCACACCGGGTCCGGACGGTGGACGCCCTCGACCGGCACCCCGCACGTACGGGGGGACGGTAGCGTCCGGTGGATGGACATCGACGGGCTGCCCGGGCGGCAACTGGCGGCGATCGACGAGGTGGTACGCGTCGCCCGGGCGGCCGGGATCGCGGTGTGGCTGCGCGGCGGCTGGGCGATGGACTTCCACCTCGGCGAGGTGACCCGGCCGCACGTGGACGTCGACTGGTACTGCTGGCGGGCCGACGCCGACCGGCTCGCCGCGCTGCTCACCGCCCGGGGCTGGCGACCCGACCCCCGGATGCCGGTGGCGACGCAGCTCGACCTGCTCCGCGACGACGTCGAGCTGAGCGTCGCCTACCTCGACCGGGACGCCGCCGGGCGGGTGGTGGTGGGCGCCGGGCCGTGGACGGGGACGCCGCTGCCGGACGGCATGCTGGACGCCCCGCCCGGCCGGATCGGGGCGCTCACCGCACCGGTGATCGCGGTGGCCGCGCAGATCGAGTTCAAGGAGATGTTCCCGGTCTGGATGCCGGAGCGACCCCGCCGCCCGAAGGACACCACGGACCTCGCCCGGCTGCGCGCCGCCCGGCCCGCCGAGCCGAACTGATCTCGTGGAGCTGTGCCGCCGGTCGAACTCCGGCCGACTCTACGGATCGCGAGGCACAATCGTCTTCATGCTCCGAAGCCGTACCCCCGCCCTGGTCGCCGCCGCGCTGCTCACCGTCGGTCTGGCGGGCTGCTCGACCGACGCCGCGCCGGCCCCGCGCAGCGCCCCGGCCGGGCCGCCGAAGGCGACCACCCCGGCCCCCCGGGTGCCCGCCGGGCACGCCCCGACGGAGTCCTTCGCGGTCGGCGTACGCCAGTTGACGCTGAACCGGGGCGGTGACCGCGCCCTGCCGGTGACCGTCTGGTATCCGGCCGAGGGTGCGGCGGGCGGCGCGGCGAAGCGCGGGGTACGGGCCGCCGACGGCCGGTTCCCGGTGGTGATGTTCAGCCACGGGCTGGGCGCCCGGCCGGAGGACTACCAGGTGCTGCTGGCCCGCTGGGCGGCGGCCGGTTTCGTGGTCGCCGCGCCCCGGTTCCCGCACACCGGCGCCGGTGGGGACGGCAACGTGCTCGACGTGCTCAACCAGCCGGCCGACGTGTCGTACGTGCTGACCCGGGTGCTCGCCCTCGACGCCGAGGCCGGCGATCCGCTGAAGGGCCGGCTGGCCACCGACCGGGTCGCCGCGGCCGGGCACTCGGCCGGCGGGGTGACCACGATCGGGCTCTTCACGGCGGGCCGGGACGAGCGGTTGGACGCCGGGGTGGTCTTCGCCGGCACCGGGCTCGGGGTCGGCACCGCCTTCGCCGGGGCCGCCGCCCCGCAGCTCTTCGTGCACGGCGAGGCCGACGAGGTGGTGAACTACGCGGCCGGCAAGGCGGTCTACGACGCGGTGCCGTGGCCGAAGGCCATGCTGAGCCTGCCCAAGGGCGACCACGGTCGGGCCCTGCTCACCGACGGCAAGGCGCTGCGGGTGGTCTCCGACACCACCGTCGAGTTCCTCCGCTGGACCCTCTACGGCGACGCGGCGGCGAAGGAGCGCCTCCCCGCCGACGCCGCCCGCGGCAACCTCGCCACCCTCGACGACCACCTGTGAGCAGAGGGCCCCTGCCGTCGGGGCCCCCTGCTCACCGGCTCAGGCGGTGTGGTCGATGACGATCTTGCCGAAGACCTCGCCGGAGGCGAGCCGGGCGAAGGCCTCCTCGATACGGCTGAACGGGACCACGCTGTCGATCACCGGGCGTACCTCGTGCTCGGCGCAGAAGGCGAGCAGCTCGGTCAGCTCGGCGGGGGTGCCCATCGAGGTGCCCAGGATCTCCAGCTGCATGGCGAAGACCCGCCGCAGGTTGACCTTGGGCTCGTGACCGCTGGTGGCCCCGGAGACCACGATCCGGGCCATCGGCGCGGCCGACTTCATCGAGTGCTCGAAGGTGGCCGCGCCGACCGTCTCGATCACCACGTCGACCCGTTCGGGGAGCCGGGCGCCGGGCTCCAGCGCGGTCGCCCCCAGCTCGGTGATCCGCTCCCGCTTGGCGGCGTCGCGGCTGGTCGCGTACACCCGCTTGCCGAGCGCCACGGCGAGCGCGACGGCCGCGGTCGCGACGCCGCCGCCCGCCCCCTGGACCAGCACCGACTCGCCCTCGTCGATCCGGCCCCGGGTGGTGAGCATCCGCCACGCGGTCAGCCAGGCCGTGGGCAGGCACGCCGCGTCGGCCGCCGCCAGGCCGGTCGGCAGCGGCAGCAGGTTCATCCGGGGTACGGCCACCCGCTCGGCGAAGGTGCCCTGGAAGTGCTCGGAGAGGATGGAGACCCCGCGCGGGTCACCCGGGGTGGGGACGACCGGATAGATGACCACCTCGTTGCCGTCCGGGTCGGTGCCGACCGCGTCGCAGCCCAGGATCATCGGGAGCTGGTCGGCGGTGAGCCCGACGCCGCGCAGCGACCAGAGGTCGTGGTGGTTGAGCGAGCTGGCCCGGACCTGCACGGTGACCCAGTCGTCCTGGGGATGGGTCGGCTCGGGACGGTCGCCGACGGTGAGCGCGGTGAGCGGGTTGTCGGCGTCGAAGGCCGAGGCATAGGCGGCACGCATGATCCGCACCGTAACAACCCCCACGCCCCCACACACAGCCCCTCCGGCGAGTCACCCCGTACCCCGCGCCCGTACCTCGACGGTCCGAACCCACCCACCCGCCGCCCGCACCAGCCCGCCGCCGTCCACGGGTCCCCACCCACCACCCACCCACTCGCCGCTCGCCGGCCGTGCCCACTAATTCAGGGAAAGAGTGGCCTCCCCGCGCCGGGAGGCCACTCTTTCCCTGAAACTGTGCGGATCTTGAGGGTGCGGGGGCGCGGGGGTGGGTCAGCGGCGGGCGACGCCGTCGCGGCGTGCCGCCTCGGCGACCGCCTCGGCCACCGCGGGGGCGACCCGGGGGTCCAGGGGGGACGGCACGATCGCCTCGGCCGTCAGCGACTCGGCGACCACGCCCGCGATCGCGTCGGCGGCGGCCACCTTCATCCCCTCGGTGATCCGGGTGGCGCGGGCGTCGAGCGCCCCCCGGAAGACGCCGGGGAAGGCGAGCACGTTGTTGATCTGGTTGGGGTAGTCGCTGCGCCCGGTGGCCACCACCGCCACGTGCCGGGCGGCCACCTCCGGGTGCACCTCGGGGGTGGGGTTGGCCAGCGCGAAGACGATCCCGCCGGGGGCCATCCCGACCACCGCCGCCTCGGGGATCTGACCGCCGGAGACGCCGATCAGCACGTCCGCGCCGCGCAGCGCCTCGGTGATGTCGCCCTGGCGGCCCTCGGCGTTGGTCAGCTCCGCCAGTTCCGCCTTCGTCCCGGTCAGCTCGCGGTGCCGGCCGATGATCCCCTTGGAGTCGCAGACCACCACCTGATCGGGGTTCACTCCCCCGGCGATCAGCATCTTCGTCACCGCCACGCCCGCCGCGCCGGCGCCGCTCACCACGACCCGCAGGTCGCCGAGCTTGCGGTTGAGCAGGGCGGCAGCGTTGCGCAGCGCGGCCAGCACCACGATCGCGGTGCCGTGCTGGTCGTCGTGGAAGACCGGGATGGCCAGCTCCTCGTCCAGCCGGCGTTCCACCTCGAAGCAGCGCGGGGCGCTGATGTCCTCCAGGTTGATCCCGCCGAACGAGGGCGCGAGCGCCTTGACCGTCGCCACGATCTCGTCCACGTCCTGGGTGTCCAGGCAGATCGGCACCGCGTCCACGCCGGCGAACTGCTTGAACAGCACCGCCTTGCCCTCCATCACCGGCAGCGCCGCGCGCGGGCCGATGTTGCCCAGACCGAGTACGGCCGAGCCGTCGGTGACCACGGCGACGGTGTGCGACACCCAGGTGTAGTCGTCGGCGAGGGCGGGGTCGGCGGCGATCGCCTCGCACACCCGCGCCACCCCGGGGGTGTACGCGAGGGAGAGGTCCTCCCGGCTGGTGAGCGGAACGGTCGAGGTGACGGCCATCTTGCCGCCGACGTGCAGGCGGAAGACGGGATCAGCGGGGTCCACGGTGGACGAAGACATGTGGTGACTCCAGGATCTGTCGAGCAGACGGACCGGCCGGCTCGGGCGCGAGGTCAGCGACGAGCGGGGCGGGCGGTGCGGGGGGTCACCCGGGCACTTTCCGAGCATAGTGGCGCGCGCGGGGCGCCGATGTGAGCGGGGTCATATCCGCTCCCGGGGCGTCACCGGCCGGGCCGGTTCCGCAGCAGGCCGGGGCGGGGCCAGTAGCGGGCCACCACCCGACCCCGGACGTCGGCCACCCCGTACGCCCGGGAGTCGTCGGTGACCAGGTCGTTGTCGCCGCGTACCCACCAGCCGCCGTCCTGCCGGCGGACCGCGCGCTTGACCACGAGCAGGTCGGGGCGGCTGCGGAAGACCGCGACCACGACGTCGCCGGCGCGGACCGCCCGCCCCCCGGTGCGCACCAGTACGGCGTCCCCGTGGCGCAGGGTCGGCACCATCGAGGGGCCGGTGACCAGCACCGGTACGAGTGGACCGCGCAGCTCGGGGGCGGCCGGGTCTTCTTCGATCCGCACCGGGTTTCACCTCCAGCCCGCCGGGGAGCATGTCCAGGAGTAATGTCGGCTTGGATCATCGCAAACATCCCATGGAGGACCCTGATGCGACTTCCCCGCATCCTTTCGCCCCGTGTGACCGCCAACGCGCACTGCGACCTGCCGTGCGGCGTGTACGACCCGGCGCAGGCCCGGATCGAGGCCGAGTCGGTCAAAATGATCTGCGAGAAGTACCAGGCGAACACCGACCCGGAGTTCCGCACCCGCGCCATCCTGATCAAGGAGCAGCGGGCCGAGCTGGTGAAGCACCACCTCTGGGTGCTCTGGACCGACTACTTCAAGCCGGCCCACTTCGAGAAGTACCCGCACCTGCACCAGCTCTTCAACGAGGCCACCAAGGCGGCCGGTGCGGCCGGCGCCAAGGGTGCGACCGACCCTGCCAAGGCCGACGAGCTGCTCCAGAAGATCGACGAGATCTCGAAGATCTTCTGGGAGACCAAGAAGGCGTGACCCTGGGCATCCAGGCACCGACGATCCGGCCGGCACGTCCCTCCGACGTGCCGGCCGTCGTCGCGATGGTGCACGAACTCGCCGACTACGAGCGCGCGCCGGAGCAGTGCCACCTCACCGTCGAGCAGCTCACCACCGCCCTCTTCGCGCCGGCGCCGGCGCTGTACGGGCACGTCGCGGTGGACCGGGCCGACGAGCCGATCGGCTTCGCGCTCTGGTTCCTCAACTTCTCCACCTGGGAAGGCGTGCACGGCATCTACCTGGAGGACCTCTACGTCCGCCCGGCCGCCCGGGGCACCGGGGCCGGCCGGCTGCTGCTGGCCACCCTCGCCGCGGTCTGCGTCGAGCGGGGCTACCGGCGGCTCGACTGGTCGATGATCAACTGGAATCCGGCCGCCGGCTTCTACGCCGCCATCGGCGCCACACCGCTCGACGAGTGGGTGCCCTACCGGCTCACCGGGGAGGCGCTGCACGGCCTCGCGGCCGCCGCGACGGCCGCGCCGAGGCGTACGGCGGACTGACCGGGTAGAGTCCGGCACCAGGGGGATGAGGCGTGACTCAACTGACTGGCCAGCCAGCGACCGACGACGACGTGGTGCACCTCACCGTGCCCGCCGACGGCGGCTATCTCGGCGTGCTCCGCACCGCCACGGCGGGCCTCGCGGCCCGGCTGCAGTTCGCCCTCGACGAGATCGAGGACCTGCGGATCGCGGTCGACGAGGCGTGCGCCATGCTGCTCGCCATCGCCACCCGGGACGCCGAGTTGGAGTGCCGCTTCGCGGTCACCGACGACGCGCTCTCCGTCGAGGTGACCGTGCCGACCGTCCGGGGCACCACGCTGCCGTCCGAGTCGTCCTTCGCCTGGAAGGTGCTGACCGCGCTGACCACGGGCGCCTCCGCCCGGGCGGCCGACGGCCGGGCCACCATCTCGCTGCTCACCCGCCGCGCCTCCGGCTACTGAGCCACCCGGGGCGCGCGGCCTCTCAGTGCAGGCCGAGGGCCCGGGTGGTCGGCGGACTGACCAGCAGGCCGGTGACCCCCAGACCGAGCGCCATCAGTGGTAGGCCCAGCCAGCCCATCCCGCCCTGGATCATGTACCAACCGATCGGCAGCAGCATCAGCTGAAGCACGATGGCCGGGGCGCGGGCGCCCGCCTTCCGCCGCGCCAGCGCGGCGCCGAGGGCCCAGAGCACCACCGCGCCGGCCACCGCGAACGCGGTGACGAGCAGCGCCGAGGTGAGGTCGGTGGTCCGCGCGGTCAGGTCGGACCAGATCAGCCAGACCGCGACCAGCCCGAGCGCGACCGATTCGGCGCGCAGCAGCAACACCGCCCAGCGCAGCGTGGTCGGGGTCGGGTCCGAGTCGATCGTCACGCGCGCCACGATACCGGTGGGCGATCGCGGTACAGTGCCGCCCATGCGGGCCGTCCTGGTGGTCAATCCGAAGGCCACCACCACCAGCGAACGCAGCCGGGACGTCCTGGTCCGGGCGCTGCGCAGTGAAGTCGACCTGTCGGTGCGGTACACCCGCCGCCGGGGTCACGCGATGGACCTCGCCCGGGAGGCCGCCGAGGAGGGCGTCGACCTGGTGGTCACGCTCGGCGGCGACGGCACCGTCAACGAGGTGGCGAACGGGTTGATGGCGGCGGAGCCGCCCACCTTCCGGACCGGCGACACCCCGGCGGAGCGGCTGCCCGCGTTGGCCACCGTGCCGGGCGGCTCGACCAACGTCTTCGCCCGCGCGCTCGGCCTGCCCCGGGAGTGGCCGGACGGCACGAGCATGATCCTGGAGGCGCTGCGCCTCGGCCGGTCCCGGACGATCGGCCTGGGCCGGGCCGACGAGCGTTACTTCACCTTCTGCGCCGGCTTCGGTCTCGACGCCGCCGTGATCCACCGGGTGGAACAGGCCCGCAAGCGGGGCCGCGTGTCGACGCCCGCGCTCTATCTGCGCTCCACGCTCGGGCAGTACTTCCTCGGCTCGGACCGGCGGCACCCGGCGATCAGCCTGGAACGGCCGGGTGAGCTGGCCGAGGGCGAGTTGGCGACCGTCATCATCCAGAACACCGCCCCGTGGACGTACCTGGGCGACCGGGAGATCAATCCGAATCCGGACGCGTCCTTCGACCTCGGCCTGGACGTGCTGGCGATGCGTCAGCTCCGCGTGGCCAGTACGACACGCACGGTGACACAGTTCCTGTCTCGCAACGCCGAGCCGCGCGGTCGGCAGGTGCTGCGGCTGCACGACGTGCCGGAGTTCACGCTGGTCTCGGCCCGTCCGCAGGCTTTCCAACTGGACGGGGACTATCTCGGGGAGCGGGAGAAAGTTAGATTCACATCCGTTCCGGCCGCACTGAGAGTAATCTGCTAGGTCTCGGGTACTCCCGTCGGTTGACGCGGTGACCCACCGCACCCAAGCGGTGGCGCGCCACACCGAGGGGTAGGTGCCGGAAATGTCAGCAATGTCACGCGGACCGTACTATATTGATCCTCGACTGTGGTACGCCGGGTAGCCAGAGGCCTCTGGAACCCGGACATAAGGGTGGTGAGCCCGCTCACTGATCGGAGTTTTTCCGAGCGTCACCCTTGACATCGCGACAGTTCGTGAAAGTATTCACAAGCGAACTTGTGTTACCGGGACATTGCCTGGATATGCTCGTCAGGTTGAGCTGTTCCAGCAGGTCCAGGGACCCGCAGCCTGCTCACGCAGCGCCGAATTGATGGATGCTGACCGTCACCAATCGGCAATGCGGATGCATATAGGAAAAGCACGAAAGCGTTATCTGCCGCCCATCCAGAATGAGGAGTGTTGCCGCCATGGACTGGCGTCACCATGCTGTCTGCCGCGACGAGGACCCGGAGCTGTTCTTCCCGATCGGGACGTCCGGTCCGGCTCTCCTGCAGGTCGAGCAGGCCAAGGCTGTCTGCCGGCGCTGCTCCGTGACCGACGAGTGCCTTCAGTGGGCCCTCGAGTCCGGTCAGGACGCCGGTGTCTGGGGCGGGATGAGCGAAGAGGAGCGCCGCGCGGTCAAGCGCCGCGGCGGTCTCCGGGTGCTGCGCGCTCACTCTGCCTGACCCATCACACAGCTTCACGCCCCGGCCGGGCTTTCCGGCCGGGGCGTCTTGCTGCCCGCCCACATTTGCCGCCCGGCAAGTTTTGCCGCCCGTCAACCGGTCGCGTCGACCCGACGGAGGACCAGGTCGGCCAGGGCGGGGACGTCGGTGAGGGGGGCGGCCACCGCCACCGCACCGGCGGCGTGGGCGTCGGCCACCACGGCGTCGTGGAAGAGGCCGGGAGCGAGGAAGTAGGCGGCCACCGCGACCCGGGTGGCACCCCGGGCGCGGAGCTTCGCCACCGCGACGCCGACCGCCGGGGGTGCCGCCGAGGCGTACGAGACCCGGGTGGGGACGCCCAGGGACGCGCCCAGCGCCGCCGCCACCCGGCCCACCGAGCCCCGGGCCCGAGGGTCCCGGGTGCCCGCCGCGGCCAGCACCAGCGCGTCGAACCGGCCAGGTTCCGCCGCCGCGAGCCGCTGGCGCAGACCGGCCAGCAGGCAGCCGTCCACCGTGCCGTCGGCGGGCCCCAGCACGTCGGTGATCCGGACGTCCAGCGTCGGCCCCGCCTCCCGCGCCGCGGCCACCGCCGCCGGGATGTCCACCTTCCGGTGGTACGCGGCCGTCAGCAGCAACGGCACCAGCACCGCCCGGGGATGCCCCGCGGCGGCGAGACCGCGCAACACCGCGGTCGGTCCCGGCTCGGTGTGGTCCAGCCAGCTCGGCAGCACCGGGGTGCCGGGACGGGCCGCCGCCACGGCTCCGGCCAGCGCACGGATCGCCTCGGCGGCCCGGGGATCACGACTGCCGTGGGCGACCAGGACCACCGGGGCGGCCACCTCGACCGCCCCGGCATCCGTCGGCGTCACACGTGCAGGCCGCACTCGGTCTTCTCGAACATGGCCCACCGGCCGGCCCGCGGGTCCTCCCCCGCCCGGGTCCGCCGGGTGCACGGCCAGCAGCCGATCGAGCCGTAGCCGCGGGCGAACAACTCGTTGACCGGGATGTCGTAGCGGGAGATGTAGGAGTCCACGTCCCGCTGCGTCCAGGCGGCGATCGGGTTGACCTTCACCTTGCCGCGCCGGGCGTCGAAGGTCACCACCGGCGTGTTGGCCCGGGTCTGCGACTCGTCCCGGCGCAGCCCGGCCGCCCAGGCGTCGTAGCCGGTCAGGGCGCGTTCCAGGGGCTCGACCTTGCGCAGCTGGCAGCAGTCGTCCGGGGACTTGCTGAACAGGCGGGGACCGTACTGGCCGTCCTGCTGGCCCACCGTCATCCGGGGCCGGATCGAACGGACGTTCACCGGCAGCCGGCGGGCCACCTCGTCCCGCACGCGCAGCGTCTCCGGGAAGTGCAGCCCGGTGTCGAGGAAGACCACGTCCACGCCCGGCGCGACCCGGGACACCAGGTGCGCCAGCACCCCGTCCGCCATCGAGCTGGTCACGCAGAACCGGTCGCCGAACGTCTCGGCGGCCCAGCGGGCGATCTCCAGCGCGGGGGCGCCCTCCAGCTCACGGCCGGCCGTCTCGGCCAGCACGCGCAGCTCCTCTGGGTCACGGCGCTGCGGGTCGACGGGAGTCGGGCCGCCCAGCCCGACCAGGCCCAGGTTGGCGGCGGAAGCGAGACTCACCGGGCCACCGCCCTGCCGAGCAGACCGGTGAACTTCACCGTGAAGACCCGGGCGCAGGCGTGGCACTCCCAGGCGCCGTGCCCGGCCTCGCTCGGCCGCAGGTCCTCCTCGCCGCAGTACGGGCAGTAGAGAGGCGCAGATCGGGCATCGCTCATCGCAAGTCCTCCTCGTCGACCCTGATCACCCAGTTGGCGAACGTCTCGCCCTCGCTCCGGCCGGCCAGGTAGCGGCGGGCCAGCCGTTCCACGTACTCCGGAAGCTCGTCGGCGGTGGTCTTCAGGCCGCGCAGCTTGCGGCCGAAACCGGCGGTCTGCCCCTGCGCCATGCCGAGGCCGCCGCCCAGGTGCACCTGGAAGCCCTCGACCTGACGGCCGTCCGGGCCCACCACCAGCTGACCCTTCAGCCCGATGTCGGCGACCTGGGTGCGGGCGCAGGCGTTCGGGCAGCCGTTGAGGTGGATGGAGATGTCCGCGTCGAAGTCCCGCAGCCGCTCCTCCAGCCGGGCCACCAGCTCCTCACCACGCCGCTTCGTCTCGACGATGGCCAGCTTGCAGAACTCGATGCCGGTGCAGGCCATCGTGCCGCGCCGCCAGGCCGACGGCCGGGCCTCCAGACCGATCCCGCGCAGGGCCGTGACCAGGGGCTCCGTCCGCTCCGGCGGCACGTCGAGCACCAGCAGCTTCTGGTACGGGGTGAGCCGCACCCGGCCGCTGCCGTGCGCCTCCACCAGGTCGGCCAGCTCGGCGAGCTGCCCCCCGGAGACCCGCCCGACCACCGGGGCGGCCCCGACGAAGTTCCGGCCGTCGCGCTGCCGGTGCACGCCGATGTGGTCGATCGGCTTGCTCGGCAGCTCCGGCGCCGGGCCGTCGAGCATCGTCCGGCCGAGGTACTCCTTCTCCAGCACCTCGCGGAACTTCGCCACGCCCCAGTCGGCGACCAGGAACTTCAGTCGCGCCCGGTTCCGCAGCCGGCGGTAGCCGTAGTCGCGGAAGATGCCGACCACGCCCGCCCAGACGTCCGGCACCTCGGCCAGCGGCACCCAGACGCCGAGCCGCTGGGCCAGCATCGGGTTGGTGGCGAGGCCCCCGCCCACCCAGACGTCGAAGCCGGGCCCGTGCTCCGGGTGCTCCACGCCGAGGAAGGCGATGTCGTTCGTCTCGTACGGCGAGTCGGCCAGCCAGGAGATCGAGGTCTTGAACTTGCGCGGCAGGTTCGAGTACGCCTTGTCGCCGACGTACCGGCGGACGATCTCGTCGAGCGCCGGCGTCGGGTCCAGCACCTCCGCCTCGGCCACCCCGGCGACCGGGCTGCCGAGCACCACCCGGGGGCAGTCGCCGCACGCCTCGGTGGTCTGCAGGCCGACCTCCTCCAGCCGACGCCAGATCTCCGGCATGTCCTCGACCCGGATCCAGTGGTACTGGATGTTCTGCCGGTCGGTGATGTCGGCGGTGTCCCGGGCGAACTCGCGGGAGATGTCGGCGACCACCCGGAGCTGGGCCAGGCTCAGCTCACCGCCGTCCACCCGGACCCGGAGCATGAAGAACTCGTCCTCCAGCTCGTGCGGCTCCAGCACGGCCGTACGCCCGCCGTCGATGCCGGCCTTGCGCTGGGTGTAGAGGCCCCACCAGCGGAACCGCCCGCGCAGGTCCTGCGGATCGATCGAGGCGAAGCCCTGGTGGGCGTAGATGTTCTCGATCCGGGCCCGCACGTTCAGCGGGTCGTCGTCCTTCTTGATCCGCTCGTTGGCGTTGAGCGGCTCGCGGTGACCGAGCGCCCACTGTCCCTCCCCGCGCGGGCGGCGGGGAGCCCGGGCGGCGGGGGCCGCGGGGCTCTCGGGCCGGGTCGGGGTGCTGCTGACCGCCATCGCGGCGTCCTCCGTTGTGTCTGCGGTGCCTGGGAGCGCGGACGCGGCGGCCGGCCCTGAGAAGGGCCGTGACTGCGATGTCGTGACGGCCGGCGCGCAGCGCCCGAGACAGAGTGGTCGGGCGTCGTCAGGTGGCCGGACAGATCGCGCTGCGCACGCGGCCGTAATCGACGTGGCGACGGGCCACGAAGCGGCGGACGACAGCGGCGGTCATGCCCTCATGCTTCCACACCCCTGGTCGACCGGCCAATGACCGAGTGTGTGATCCCACATCACGGGCTCCACCCGAGCACGATCGAGGAAGTCGCGCCCCGCGCCCCGCGCCCCGCGCCCCGCGCCCCGCGCCGAGATCGTGCTCGATCCAGGAAGTAGTGGGGTCGACGAGCGTCGGAGGCCACTCGATCCAGGATCGAGCGCGATCTTGCACGGCAACGGCGCGGGGGCGCGGGCAGCCGCGGGAGCAGGACGGGAGGCGTGGGCTCGGCAGCGGTGCGGGGCGGGTTGTGGGAGGCTCGGCGCGTGGACGAATTGTCCGGTAAGTCGGTGCCTGGGGCGGCCCGGCGGGCGGCGCGAGGGGTGTGGGTGCCGCCGGTCGTGCTCACCCTCGGGGTGGGTCTCACCGGGCTCGGGCGGGCCCAGCTGTGGCGGGACGAGCTGGCGACCTGGAGTGCGGCCACCCGGCCGGTCGGCGACCTGGTCCGGCTGGCCGGCACCATCGACGCCGCCACCGGGCCGTACTACCTGTTCATGCACGGCTGGACCGCGGCGTTCGGCGATTCCACGGTCGCGCTGCGGCTACCGTCCGTGCTGGCCATGGCGGGGGCCGCCGGGCTCACCGCCCGGCTCGGTGAGCGGCTGGTCCACGCCCGGGTCGGGCTGCTGGCCGGGCTGCTCTTCGCCGTCCTGCCCGGCACCTCCCGGTACGCCCAGGAGGCCCGTCCGTACGCGCTCGCCACGTTCTTCGCCGTGCTCGCCACCCTGCTGCTGGTCGAGGCGCTGCGCCGACCCTCGTGGCCACGCTGGACGGCTTACGCCCTCGCGGTCGCCGCACTCGGTCTGGCCCACCTGCTCGCGCTCACCCTGCTCGCCGCGCACGCCGTCGCGGTGCTGCTCGTCCGGTGGCTCGGCCCCGCCGCCCTGGTAACCGTCCGCCACTCGCCCGTCGCGCCGACACCCGGCGCGAACGCACCGAACAGGCACGCCGAGCCCGACCCGACATCCGGCGCGAACGAGTCGGAGGGAGCGGGGCGGCGAGTGGTGCTGCCGTGGCTGCTGGCCCTGCTGCCGGCCGTGGTGCTGGTCACGCCGCTGGCGCTGGCGGCCCGGGGGCAGCGGTCCCGGCAGCTCGACTGGGTGGACGCGGCCCGGCTGACCGACCTGGCGGCGTTGCCCGGGGGCGTGGCGCAGAGCGGCGCGGTGGGCGGGCTGCTGCTGGGCCTCGCCGCGCTGGGCGCGGGGCGGCTCGGCCGTCGGGCGGTGCTGCCGGGCGCCTGCGTGCTGCTGCCCGTGCTGCTGCTCTTCGCCGCCGGGCTGGTGGTGCCGCTCTGGGTGGCGCGCTACCTGGTCTTCACGGTGCCGTTCGGCTGCCTGCTGGCCGGGGCGGCGCTGGCCGGCGTACGACTGGTGCCGGCGCTCGCGGTGGTGACCCTGGCCGGGCTGGTGGGTCTGCCCGACCAGGCGGGGCTGCGGCGGACCCACGAGTGGCCGCGCAGTGCGACGGTGGACTACCGGGGTGCGGCGCGGGTGATCGCCGATGGGCAGCAACCGGGGGACGCCATCGTCTACTCACCCCGGGACAGCTGGCTCTTCCTCGACCTCGGCATGGCGTACCACCTGGGGTCGGACCGGCCGCGCGACGTGCTGGTGGTCCGCGACCAGCGGCAGCGCGCGGACCTCTGGGCCGCCGAGTGCCCACGCCCGGCGGAGTGCCTGGCCGGCGCGCGGCGGGTCTGGTTGGTGGTCGCCGGCCGGCGGACCGACCCGCTGGCGGCGGTGCCCGGCGCGAAGGGCGCGGCGCTGCGGGACGGCTTCCGGGTGGCCCGGGTCGACCCCCGCCCGGGCCTGACGGTCGCCCTGCTCACCCGCTGACGCAGCCCCGGTGGGCGGAGGCCGCGCCGAACGTGGAACCAGCGGCGGTCAGCCGCGGTCGGCGGTGGGCCGGGCCAGCGGGACGACCAGGACGGCCTCGGTGCCACCGGCCGCGCCGTTGCGCAGCTCGATGGTGCCGCGCAGCTCGCCGGTGACGAGCGCCCGGACGATCTGCAGGCCGAGCCGGCCGCCGCGTTCGGCGTCGAACTGCTCGGGCAGTCCCCGGCCGTTGTCGGCGACCGAGACGTGCAGCTGCTTGCGCTGCCGCTGCGCGGTCACCACCACCTCGGGCTTCGCGCCCTCCTCGGGGGCGGCCGGGCCCTCCTCCCCGGCCGGCGGGAAACCGTGCTCGACGGCGTTGAGCAGCAGCTCGTTGAGGACCATCACCAGTGAGGTGGCGATCTCGGCGGGGAGCACCCCGAAGCTGCCCTGCCGGCGCATGCCGACGGTCACCTCGGTGGCCGCCACCTCGGTCGCCGCGCTGGCCACCCGGTCGACGATGCCGTCGAACTCGACCGCCTCGTCGCTGGACATGGAGAGCGTCTCGTGGACCAGGGCGATGGAGGCGACCCGGCGGACGGACTCCTCCAGGGCGACCCGGGCCTCCGGCATGGCGACCCGGCGGGCCTGGAGGCGCAGCAGCGCGGCCACGGTCTGGAGGTTGTTCTTCACCCGGTGGTGGATCTCCCGGATGGTGGCGTCCTTGGTGATCAGGGCCCGGTCCCGGCGGCGTACCTCGGTGATGTCGCGGACCAGCACCAGCGCGCCGATCGGCACGCCCGCCGGCATCAGCGGCAGCGCCCGGGTGAGCATGGTGGCGCCCCGGGCGTCGACCTCGCGGCGGGGCGGGGCGTCACCGCGCAGCGCGGCCAGAATGCTGTTCGCCGCGTCGGTGCCTTCGAGGGGGTCGCCGGCCAGCCGGCGGTGCAGCTTGGCCAGGTCCTCCCCCACCAGGTGGGAGGCGTAGCCCAACCGGCGGTACGCGGATTGCGCGTTCGGGCTGGCGTAGGTGACCTTGCCGTTGGCGTCCAGCCGGACCAGCCCGTCGCCGACCCGGGGCGCGGAGGTCGTCTCGCCCGGGTGCCGGGGCGGCGGGAAGGTGCCGTCGGCGATCATCTGGGCCAGGTCGTCGGCGGTGGTCAGATAGTTCAGTTCCAGCTGGCTGGGCGTCCGGGCGGTGGAGAGGTTGGTGTCCCGGCCGACCACGGCGATCACCTCGCCGGCCTCCCCGTCGGTGGTCCGTAGCCGCACCGGGATCGCCTCGTGCCGGGCGGGCACGTCGCCGTACCAGACGGGATCGCCCTCGCGCCAGATCCGGCCCTGCCGGTGGGCGACCTCCAGGTGGGCCACCTCCGGGCCGCCGACGATCCGACCCACCTGGTCGTCCAGGTAGGCCGTCGGCGCGGTCGTCGGACGGACCTGGGCGACGCAGACGAAGGTCCCGTCACCGTCCACCGGGACCCAGAGCAGCAGGTCGGCGAAGGAGAGGTCGGACAGCAGCTGCCAGTCCCCCGCGATCCGGTGCAGGTGGTCGATGTCGGCCGGGCGGAGCTGGGTGTGCTCGTCGGCGAGGTCGCGCAGCGTGGACACGCCTCACAGGGTGCCACGCCGGGTGTCACATCGTCGCGGTGACCTTCTTCAACCCGCGCGGCGCGTCCGGGTCCTCGCCCCGGGCCAGCGCCAGGGCCAGCGCCAGCCGTTGCAGCGGGAGGATGTCCAGCAGCGGGGCGTACCGCTCGTCGACCTCGGGGACGGCCATCCGGGTGGCGCCCTCGACCGCGGCGGAGCCGACCACCACCACGTCGGCCCGGCGCTCGCCGAGCCGGGGCAGCACCTGGCGCATCGACTCGCCGCCGGGGCCGGAGCCGACCACGGCGAGCACCGGCACGTCCGGGTCGGTCATGGCGAGCGGTCCGTGCAGCAGGTCGGCGCCGGAGAAGGCGAGCGCCGGCAGGTACGAGGTCTCCATCAGCTTCAGCGCCGCCTCCCGGGCGGTCGGGTACGCGTATCCCCGGCCGGTGGTGACGAGCTGGCCGGCGAACCGGTAGCGCGGGGCGAGCTGCGCCGGAGTCGGGTCGGCGAGGGTACGGGCGGCCAGCTCCGGCAGGACGGCCAGGGCGGCCCGTTCCGCCGCGGGCAGCACGCCGTCGCCGGCGCGTACCCCCTCGACGAGCAGCAGCAGCGCGAGCAGCTCGGCGGTGTACGTCTTGGTGGCGGCGACGGCCCGCTCGTGCCCGGCGGCGATGTCGACGCTCAGCTCGGCGGTCTCCACCAGCGGCGAGTCGGGTGCGTTGGTGACGGCGAGGGTGAGCGCGCCGGAGGCCCGGGCGACCCGGAGCACCTCGGCGAGGTCGGGTGAGCCGCCGCTCTGGCTGACCCCGACGACGAGGGCGTCGGAGAGGTCGGGCCGGGCGCCGTAGACGGTGACGGCGCTCGGTGAGGCGAGGCCGGCCGGCAGCCCGAGGCGGATCTCGGTGAGGTAGGCCGCGTAGAGCGCCGCGTGGTCGGAGGTGCCGCGCGCGGTGAAGACCACGTGCCGGGGCCGACGCTCGGCGATGACCGCCGCCACCCGGGCGATCGCGCCGGCGTGCTCGGCGGAGAGCAGCCGCTCGTAGCCGGCCGGCTGCTCGTCGATGTCGGCGGCCATCCCGGCCCCTGGACGCGTCACGGATAGCCCCCCTCTGCGCGGTACCCGCGCGATCGGTGCTCAGTCTTGCACGTTTGAGCCGCCACGAGCAACGCAACGAGCAGCAATGCGCAGTGGATCACCGAATCGACGCAACATCCCCTAGGCTTGCCCGGCCAGTGAATCGACGAAGCGAGAGGACGACGTGCCCGAGGGAACGGACGACCCGACGCTGCCCGCGGAGGGGGAGCTCGCGCTGGCCCGGCTGGCGCTCGCCGACGGCGACCTCCGGCACGCCGCCGAACACGTCGCCGCCGCGCTCGTCCTCGCCCCCACCCTGCCCGAGGTGCACGAGACCCTGGCCCGCGTCGCGGCGGCCAGCGGCGGCGACCTCGACCTCTTCCCGATCGGCCACCACGCCTTCGTCGGCGCGGTCGTCGCCCGCGCGCACCTGCTCGCCGCCGCCGGGCGGCCCGCCGAGGGACTCGACCTGCTGGCCGCCGCCACCGGCTACGCGCCCGGCGTCGACTGGGCCGGGGTGCCCTGGGTGACCGCGCCCGAGCTGGCCGAACGGCTCGACCCGGAGCGGATCGCCCGGATCCTCATGCAGATCTGCGCCGCCGCGCCGGACCCGGTGCCGCGCCGCGCCCGGGAACCGCTGCGGCCGTACCTCACCCTGGCCCGCAACGCGGTCACCGTGCATCCCGAGCACGCGCTGCTGCTGGGGGCGGCGTCCGCGCTGGCCCGGCGGGTCGGCGAGGTCGCCCTCGCGATCAAGTGGGCCTCCCGGGGGGTACGCGCGGAGCCGTCCAAACTCGGCGAGGTCTGGCTCGGGTACGCGTACCGCAGCGCCGGCCGGACCCGGGACGCCCTCGCCGCACTGGGTCGGGCGGTCGCCCACGACCCCGACGACCTCGCCGTCTACGCCGACCTCGCGGGCACCCTCGCGGACAACGGCCGGCTCGACGAGGCGCTGGAGTGGATCGACCGGGCGCTGGCCCGCGACCCGACCTTCGACTGCGCGGTGCACACCGCGCACCGGCTGCGGTTCCAGCGCGACGGCGACGTGGCCCACCTGGTGGCGCTCGCCGACTTCGTCCGCGACCACCCCGACGACAGCCACGAGCACGCCGACCTGGCCGAGTGCTGCCGCAGCCGGCCGTGGCTGGGCCAGGTGACACCGGCCGGCGGGCCGATGCTGGACGCGCTCCGCCAGGCGCTGGCCGACGAGGACACCGCCCGGGTGCCCGTACGCCTCGACGCCCCGGAGCCGCCGAGCGCGATGCGTACCGTGGCGGCGGCGGTCCCCGGCCTGGACGTCGAGGTGACCGGGACGGTCGAGCCGGACCCCCGGGAACCCCGCCGGGCCACCACCTGCCAGCTCTGGCGGTACGACGGCGCCACCGCCGCCCCCACCCTGCCGGTCCCGTCACCGGCGGCGGCGGAGCGGGTCCGGCAGCTCGCGCATCCGGCCTGGCCCCATCCCCCGGCCGCGTACGACGCCGCGGTGAACCTGGCCACCCTGGAGCTGACCGACCTGCTCGGCCTGCTGGTGCACCCGCCCGAGCCGCCGACGACCGCGCTGGGCCGGGTGCTGGCCGGGCAGGACCCGTCGCTCTGGGTGCGCTGCGTGCAGGTCTGGGCCTGTCTCGGCCTGCTGCACCACCGCACCGACGAGCCGTGGGCGGAGTCCACCCGCCGTCGGGTGCTGGTGGAGCTGGTCTGGGGCGTGGAGGACTGGATCACCGAGGCCGCCCTCTTCGCCCTGGTCACCGCCGCCTGGGTGGACCCCTCGGTACGCCCCGACGTGGCCCGGGTGGTGGCCGAGCGCCTCGCCGACGTGGCCGCCGTGGCCCGGGCGCGCCGGGTGCCGATCGCCGCCTCGCTGGCCCACCTGGCGCTGGCCACTCCGGCGCTGGACGAGGCCACCACCGCCCTGGCCCACGAGCTGACCGCCACCTCGCCCGGCGGTCCGACCCGCCCCGGCGTCCTGCGCCGCCTCTGGCGCCGTCTCACCGCCCTGTTCCGCCGCGCCTGACCGCCGTGCCCGGGCAGGGCTCGGGACGGGGGCGGGATGCGGCGCGGCCACGCCGTACCCCGGGATGGGGTCGACGTGGCCGCGGGGGACGTGCGTCAGGCGACCGGGGCCTTGCCCAGGGCGGTCTCGGCCTGCTCCTCACCGCTGGCGCCCGCCGGCGGGGCGTCGTTGCTGGATCGCAGCGGGACCTCCTTGATGAACCAGGCGAGGATCGGCACCGCGACGGTGAAGAGCACCGCCCAGAGGAAGACGTGGGAGATGGCGTCGGCGAGGCCGCCGAGCACCAGCTCCCGCGCCTGCGCCGGCAGCGCCTTGAGCTTCTCCAGGTCCATCCGGCCGCCCTCGCCGCCGCCGCTGAACGCGCCGCCGGCGGGCGAGTCGGCGAGCCGGTTGGCGAAGATCGCGCCGAAGAGCGAGATGCCGAACGAACCGCCGATGGAACGGAAGAAGGTGGCCCCGCCGCTCGCCGCGCCGAGGTCCTTCTGCTCGACGCTGTTCTGCGCGATCAGCATCGAGGTCTGCATCAGGAAGCCCATGCCCGCGCCGAGCACCACCATGTAGAGCGAGGACATGGCCTTGCTGGTGTCCACGTCGAGGCGGCTGAGCAGGAACATGCCGGTGGTCATCACCACGCCGCCGACGATCGGGAAGATCCGGTACCGGCCGGTGCTGGTGATCGCCCGACCGACGACCAGGGACACCACGAGCATGCCGAACATCAGCGGGAGCAGCAGCAGACCGCTGTTGGTGGCCGAGGCGCCCTGCACGGTCTGCTGATAGAGCGGCAGGAAGTTCATCGCGCCGAACATCGCGAAGCCGAGCAGGAAGCCGATCACCGAGATAAGGGCGAAGTTCCGGTTGGCGAAGAGGGCCAGCGGGAGGATCGGCTCGGGGACCCGGCGCTCGACGAGGCCGAAGACGGCCAGGGCGACCAGGGCGAGGACGGCGAGGCCGAGGATCTGCGGCGAGGTCCAGTCGTACTCGTTGCCGCCCCAGGTGGTGACCAGCACGATCGCGGTGATGCCCACCGAGAGCAGCGCGGCGCCCAACCAGTCGATCTTGTGCTCGGTGCGGTACTTCGGCAGGTGCATGGTGGTGGCGAGGAGCAGCAGCGCGACACCGCCCAGCGGGAGGTTCACATAGAACGCCCAGCGCCAGGAGAGGTGGTCGGTGATGAAGCCGCCCACCAGCGGGCCGGCCACCATGGCGATCGCCATGATGCCGGCGAACATGCCCTGGTAGCGGCCCCGCTCGCGGGGCGACACCAGGTCGCCGATGATCGCCATCACACCGACCATCAGGCCACCCGCGCCGAGGCCCTGGACGGCCCGGAACGCGATCAGCTCGATCATTCCGCTGTCCACCCCGCCGAGCACGCCCGAGCCGGACATGCCGCAGAGCGCGGAGCCGATCAGGAAGATGACCACGGAGGTGAGGAAGACGGCCTTGCGCCCGTAGAGGTCGCCGAGCTTGCCCCAGATCGGGGTGGAGACGGTGGTGCCCAGCACGTAGGCGGTGACGACCCAGGTGAAGTGGTTGACGCCGCCGAACTCGCCGACGATCCGCGGCAGCGCGGTGCTGACGATCATGTTGTCGAGCATCGCGAGCATCATCGCGATCATCAGACCGAACAGCACGACCCGTACGTTGGGTCGCGCTCCGGCCTGGGTTTCCTGAGTCATGGGTAAGCTCCCCCCGAGATGTGACCGACTTACTTGCCGCCCGGCTAGCTACCTTACTAGCCGCACGGTAAGTTGGACAGCAGGAACCCGTCAAGCCAGTTAGGTGGTACAGGTGAGGGAGAGCACAGGCAGCACGCGGCAACGCATCCAGGCCGTCGCGCTGGAGCTCTTCACCGAGCAGGGATACGAGAAGACCTCGCTGCGGGAGATCGCCGAGCGGCTGAACGTGACCAAGGCCGCCCTCTACTACCACTTCAAGAGCAAGGACGAGATCGTCAACAGCTTCGTCGAGGACCGCCTCCAGCGGATGGACGAGCTGATCGACTGGGCCCGGTCGCAACCGGCCACCCTGGCCACCCGCCGCGTCCTCATCAGCCGGTACGCCGACGCCATGTTCGCCACCGAACAGCCGTCGGTGATGCGCTTCTTCGAACAGAACCAGACCGTGCTGAAGAGCCTCTCCGCCGGCCAGCAGATGCGCGACCGGATGCTGCGCCTCGCCGACCAGCTCTGCCGCGGCGACGACTCGCCGGCCGCCCAGCTCCGCGCCGCGCTGACCCTCTTCGCCGTGCACAGCAGCTGGTTCGCGGTCCGCGCGCCGGACATCACCGACGACGAGCGGAAGAAGATCGCGCTGGAGGTCGCCGACGAGCTGCTGTCGAAGATCGGCAGCGACGACTGACCGCCCGGGTCCCCCGAGGGGTCGTCAGCCGCGGGCCAGCTCCAGGCGCAGGCCGAGCAGCTCCACGCCGGGCAGCGGCGACCAGTCCTTCTCCGGCACCCGGACGAAGCCCAACCGCTCGTACATCCGGTGGGCGGCGACGGCCATCCCACTGCGTACGCAGATGACCACGGCCGAGCAGCCCAGCTCGGCGGCGCGCGCCACGCAGGCCCGGGCCAGGGCCGAGCCCGCGCCCCGGCCCTGCGCGGCCGGGTCCACGGCGAGCATCCGGAACTCCGCCTCACCCGGGCCGGCGAGTTCCGCGTACGGGGTGCCGGGCAGCACGAAGGTCACCGCGCCGACGACGGCACCGGACGACTCGTCGACCGCGACCAGCACCTCACCGGACTCCGCCCGGGTGGCCACGTCGGCGAGCACGACGGCGTAGCTGTTCTCGCCCTTGAGCTGACCGTCGGCCTCGTACGCGGCGACCGTCAGCCGGGCCACCGCCGCGAAGTCGGCCGGCTCGGCCCGCCGGACCCGCAGCCCGGTCAATCGATCACCGCGATCAGGTCGCCGTCCTGCACCACGTCACCCTCGTTGACGGCGAGCTGGGTGAGCACCCCGTCCGACTCGGCGACCACCGGGATCTCCATCTTCATCGACTCCAGGATCACCAGCGTGTCCCCCTCGGACACGGTGTCCCCGGCCGACGCGACGACCTTCCAGACGTTCGCCACCATCTCGGCGCGGATCTCCTCGGCCATGTGACGGCCCTCCCTCTCCACCCGGTGTTCCTGCGAACGGTATCCAATCATGACGCCGGCCACAGCGGCAGCGGCCGGTCGGCACGCCCGGTTGCGCCCCCGGCGGTCCGGGAGCGACCCGGTCGGCACTAGCATCGTCCGGGTCGGCCCCGGATGCCGCGAGGACCGGTACGCGACCTCCGCCGCGCTCGCCCGCGGTCGGACCGTGACCAGCACAAGGAGGTACAGCATGGCGAAGAAGGCCCGCAAGAAGAAGGCCCGTAAGAAGAGCGGCGCGAACCACGGCAAGCGCCCCAACTCCTGATCGGCGGCGGGCGTACCCGCCGAGCAGATCAGCGACCTCCCCGGCCCCGGGCCGGGACAGACCGGTGGCCCGGGTCGGATCCGACCCGGGCCACCGGTGTACGTGCTCGCGTTACGGCGGTGCTCACTCCGCCAGTTCGCGGGACTCCGTGCTCTCGAAGACCACCAGCTCGGTGAGGCGCACCCGCAGCCGCTCCCGCAGCTGGTCCGGCGCGGTCTCGTTGCCGCAGCAGCGGGCGACCAGCGCCTTCACCTCCTGCTCGATGCCGAACTCGCGCAGGCACGGCCCGCACTCGTCGAGGTGGTGACGGATCAGCGTCCGCCGCTCCTCCCCGCACTCCAGGTCCAGATAGAGGTAGACCTCCGCGAGCACCTCGCGGCAGTCCGTCTCGTGCGGCTCTCCACAGCTCACGGTCACACCTCCCGGCCGGCAGCGGCGGTCGAACCCTTCGAGGGCGCAGCGGTGAAGCCCCGCTCCGCGGCGTACTGCTCGAGCAGTTTGCGCAGATTACGACGCCCGCGGTGCAGCCGCGACATCACCGTGCCGATCGGCGTGCCCATGATGTCGGCGACCTCCTTGTAGGAGAAGCCCTCGACATCGGTCAGGTAGACGGCCAGGCGGAACTCCTCCGGCAGCTGCTGGAGGGCCTCCTTGACGTCGCTGTCGGGCAGTCGGTCCAGCGCCTCGGTCTCGGCCGACCGCAGCCCGCTGGAGGTGTGCGACTCGGCCTCGGCGAGCTGCCAGTCGGTGATCTCCTCGGTGGGCGCCTGCACGGGCTGGCGCTGCCGCTTGCGGTAGGAGTTGATGTAGGTGTTGGTCAGGATCCGGTAGAGCCAGGCCTTCAGGTTCGTGCCCTGCTCGAACTGGTGGAAGGCGGCGTACGCCTTCAGGTACGTCTCCTGGACCAGGTCCTCGGCATCCGCCGGGTTCCGCGTCATCCGCAGACCGGCAGCGTAGAGCTGATCGACGAATGGCATCGCGTCCCGCTCGAAGCGGGCCCTGCGCTCGTCCGTCTTCTCGGTGGTCAACCGCACATCCCCTCGCGTCGGATGCTTTCCCGCCGAGGATACGCGTACGGACCTGCTCGTAGATTCAGTTCCGGCCGGTGTGCTGGTGCTCACCACGGCCGCCCCGCTCGCGGGCCACTCCGGCGCGTCCAGCAGCTGCCTCAGCTGCCGCGCGTCCCGGTCGTCCCGCTCCCGGCTCCGTGTCTCGATCGGCACCGCCCACCCCCTCGGCTGAAAAGTCGTCCGGGGGTAGTAACGCGTCCCGACTGCCGGTGCATTCCGCCCGCCGCCCGCCGTTCCTGGTCCCGGCCTCGGCCGCGACCGACGCTGGGACCAGGAAGGGCCTGGGAGGAGGCCCCGGAACGCCCGAACCGGACGCCCGGCACCATCCGTAGCAACGACCGCCACCGCCCCCGGTCACGCCCCCGCATGATCTTTCCGCCGACCGCCGACCGCCGACCGCCGCCCCGGTCGCCCACGCGGGGTCAGCGGGTCGCCCAGCCGCGCTCCCGCAGCCAGTCGCGCACCGCCGCGGCGGTGCCCGCCGGGTCGCGCTTCAGGTCGTGTGTCTCGCCGGGGCGGACCACCACGTCGACGGCCGGCCCCGGGGCCGGCACCCCGAACGGGTCCCGGTCGCCGTTCACCACCAGGGTGGGCAGTCCGGTCGCCAGCTCGGCGGCCCGCGAGCGCTCCGGCCGGCCCGGCGGGTGCAGCGGGAACGCCAGCGCGACGACGCCGCTCGCGCCGACGGCCACCGCCGTCCGGCAGGCGACCCGGGCGCCGCTGGACCGGCCCCCGACCAGCCACCTCGCGACGGCCGGGTGCCGTTCCCGGAGTACGGCCAGCACCGCCGTCCACGCCTCGTCGAGGTGCCCGGCCGGGGCGGGTGCGCGACGGCCGGCCACCCGGTAGGGCTGGGTCACCCGGACCACCGCCAACCCGGCACTGACCAGCGCGTCCCGGACCGCGAGCAGGTCGGGGGCGTCCACCGCACCGCCCGCACCGTGCCCGAGCACCAGCGCGGTGGCCGCCGGACCGGCAGGCAGGTCGGTGTCGACGCGGGCCGGTCCGCGGGGTGTCTCGATCTCGTCGTTCCGCCGCACCGGCCCATTCTGCGCCGGATCACCCCACCGACGACGCGGACCGCCCGAAGGCCGGAGCGGCCGGGCGGCGGAGCACCGGAAGGCCGGAGCGGCCGAACGCCGGAGCATCCGAAGGACCGGGCGCCGCGACGCCGGAGCGGAAGAACAAGGGCGCCGCCCGCCTCGACGGTGCGAGGCGGGCGGCGCGGGCCTGACGGTCCGGTCAGCGGCTGAGCGGCATCAGGGTGAGCAGTTGGTCGCGGACCGGCGGACCGGCCTCGTCGACCGCGTCCGGATCCGGTTGCACCTCGCTGCGCCAGGCGACGAGCATCGCCCGCCGTTCGCGCGGTGTGGTGCCCCCCCACACGCCGTGACAGTCACCGACCTCCAACGCCCAGGCCAGACACGACCCTTGGACGTCACAGCTTCGGCAGAGCGCCACGGCCGCGTCGGCCGGCTCGTTGGGCGCCGGAAAGAACGTCTCCGGGTCCACACTCTGGCAGGTCCCTCTGGTGCGCCACGCCTCGTCCTGGCGGCGCTCCCGCAGGGCCCGCAGCAGTCGCGGATCCCGTCGTGCGGCCGCCACCTCGTGCGGGCGCGGCATACGTGCCCGTGTCACATTCACCCACCTCCCCCGTGGGACCGGCATGATCACGAAGATCGATGGGTGACATCCGCCCCGTGCGAACAGACACCCACCACCGGCGCTGTGTTCTATCGCACTTCCGGACACGGGGACAAGACTCTGCGGTAAAGATGCCTAAACAGTCAGGCGACGTTTCCGGCCCAACTGCGGCAAATCAGCACACGACAATGTGCCGAGGGTGATCAGAAGAGCGTCATTTCGCTGTCGGGCTCGCGCGGCCCCGACGAGACCCGCGCCGTCAGCTCCGGACCGTCGTTGCGGACGTCGCCGACCGCCGGGGAGACCGGGCGGATCTCCAGCCCGTCGAGCCACTCCCGGGGCGGCGGTACGAGCAGCGTGGCGGGGTCGTCGGCGTCGCCGAGCCAGGACGTCCACCGCTCGCGGGGCAGCAGCAGCGGCATCCGGTCGTGCACCTCGGCCAGCTCGCCGACCGCCGCCGTGGTGAGGACGCTGAAGCTGAGCAGCTCGGTGCCGCCCGGCTCCCACACCGACCAGATGCCGGCGAGGGCGAGCACCGAGCCGTCGGCCGGGGTCATGAAGTAGGGCTGCTTCCGGCCGTCGGGCTCGCGGACCCACTCGTACCAGCCGTCGGCGGGGACCAGGCAGCGGCGGCGGGCGAAGGAGGGGGCGTACGCGCGGCTGGTGGCGATGGTCTCGGCCCGCGCGTTGATCATGCGGGCGGCGCCGCCCGCCGTGCGGGACCAGTGCGGGACGAGGCCCCAACGACCGACGGAGAGCAGCCGGTGCCCCTCCGGGTCGAGCCGGACCAGCGGCACCGGATCGGTCGGGGCCACGTTGAAGTCCGGACGGACCCCGCCGCCGGTCTCGTCGTACGACTCGAACAGCGCGCTCAGGTCGCCCGCGCTCCGGGTCGTCGCGTACCTCCCGCACATGGCGCACACGCTAACCCGCGGCGGCGTTCCCGGCTGTCCCGCCAACCGGGAGGTGGGCCCGCGGAGGGCTCCACACCCGGTCGGAGTTGGCAGAATGTGAGCGTGGGGAATCCGATCGCGACCCGGCCGCCGCAGCCGTGGACCGCTCCGACCGCCAGCGACCCGGTGGCTGTCACGCTGCGCCTGCCGGGTTCCAAGTCGATGACCGCCCGGGCGCTGGTGCTCAGCGCGCTGGCCAGCGGCCCGTCGACACTGCACGGGCCGCTGCGCGCCCGGGACACCGAGCTGATGGCCGGTGGGCTGCGCGCGCTGGGCGCCCACATGTCGATCTCCGACGACGACCGCTGGCTGGTCCGGCCGCACCGGCTGGTCGGTCCCGCGCACGTCGACGTCGGCCTGGCCGGCACGGTGATGCGCTTCCTGCCGCCGGTCGCCGGCCTGGCCGAGGGGCGGGTCACCTTCGACGGCGACCCGCAGGTCCGGGTCCGTCCGCTCGGCCCGCTGATCGGCGCGTTGCGCTCGCTCGGCGTACGCATCGACAGCCCCGCCACCGGCAGCCTGCCGCTGGCGGTCCTCGGCGCCGGCCGGGTCACCGGCGGCGAGGTGGTCATCGACGCCTCCGCCTCCAGCCAGCTCGTCTCCGGCCTGCTGCTGGCGGCCTCCCGCTTCGACCGGGGCGTGGTGGTGCGGCACGAGGGCCCACCGGTCCCCTCCGCGCCGCACCTGCGGATGACCACGCAGATGCTGCGCGCCGCCGGCGCGGCGGTCGACGACACCGTCCCCGACGTGTGGACGGTCGAGCCGGGCCCGCTGACCGGTCGCGGCTGGGAGATCGAGCCGGACCTCTCCGGCGCGGTGCCGTTCTTCGCCGCCGCGCTGGTCACCGGCGGTGAGGTGACGTTGCAGGGCTGGCCGCGCAGCAGCATGCAGCCGGTCGAGCAGCTCCGCGCCCTGCTGCACCGGATGGGCGGCGAGGTGACCCTCGGCACCGCCGGGCTGACCGTGCGCGGCACCGGCACGGTGCACGGCCTGGCCGCCGACCTCTCCGACGTGAGCGAGCTGACCCCGGCGCTGACCGCGCTGGCGATGCTCGCCGACTCGCCGTCCCGGTTCACCGGCGTCGGGCACATCCGGGGCCACGAGACCGACCGGATCGCCGCGCTGGCCCGCGAGTTCACCGCGCTCGGCGCGGACATCACCGAGTCCGCCGACGGGCTGGAGATCCGGCCGCGCCCGCTGCGCGGCGGCACCTTCCGCACGTACGCCGACCATCGGATGGCGCACGCGGCGGCGGTGGCCGGGCTGGCCGTCCCCGGCATCGAGGTCGACGACGTGGCGTGCACCTCCAAGACCATGCCCGAGTTTCCGGCACTATGGTCTGGGATGGTGACCGGAAAGAGCTGACGCGACAGGGGGCAGGTCCTGGCGACCAAACGGCGCGAGTACGACGAGGACGACGTCCGGGTCCGACCCGGTAAGTCGTCGCGCCCGCGTACGCGCACCCGCCCCCGGCACGCCGACGCGATCGACGGCCTGGTGATCGCCGTCGACCGGGGCCGCTACACCTGCGTCCGCCCCGACGCCCCGGACTCCCCGACCGTGACCGCGATGCGGGCCCGCGAGCTGGGCCGCAAGTCGGTGGTGGTCGGCGACCGGGTCTGGCTGGTCGGGGACACCTCCGGCGCGCCCGGTGCGCTGGCCCGGATCGTCCGGATCGCCGAGCGCAGCTCGGTGCTGCGGCGTACCGCCGACGACGACGAGTCCACCGCCGAGGGGCGGCTGGAACGGGTCGTGGTGGCGAACGCCGACCAGCTGGTGATCGTCAGCGCGCTGGCCGACCCGCCGCCGCGCACCGGGTTCATCGACCGCTGCCTGGTGGCCGCGTACGACGCCGACATCGAGCCGCTGCTCTGCCTGACCAAGGCCGACCTGGCCGGCCCGGAGGCGGTGCTGGACTACTACACCGAGCTGGAGCTGCCGTACGTGCTGGTCCGGCCCGACTCGGACCTGGCCGCGCTGCGCGCCCTGCTCGCCGGCCGGGTGTCGGTCATGGTGGGCCACTCCGGGGTGGGCAAGTCGACGCTGGTCAACCGGCTGGTGCCGGCGGCCGAGCGGGCGGTCGGCGTGGTCAGTGCGATCGGCCGGGGGCGGCACACCTCGACCAGCGCGGTGGCGCTGCGGCTGCCGGCCGAGCCGGGGTCGGCCGTCGGCTGGATCGTCGACACCCCGGGGGTGCGCAGCTTCGGGCTGGCGCACGTCTCGGCGAACAGCCTGCTGCACGGCTTCCCGGACCTGGTCGAGGGGACGGTCGACTGCCCCGTCAACTGTCAGCACACCGCCGAGGAGGCGGACTGCGCGCTGGACGCCTGGGTGGCCGCCGGCAAGGCCGACCAGCGGCGGCTGGCGTCGTACCGTCGACTGCTGGCCTCCCGCAGCGGCGAGGGCGACACGCGGGAGACCGACCACCGCGGGCCCGGCGAGGGCGACCGGCGCGCGCCGGACGCCCCGGCCGCCGGCTGACGACCGGGACGCCGCCGCTACCGTGTCCGGCATGACCGGGTACGCCGACGACCTCACCCTCGCCCACCTGCTCGCCGACGCCGCCGACGCCGTCTCCACGGCCCGGTTCCGCGCCCTGGACCTGCGGGTCGAGTCGAAGCCGGACCTGACCCCGGTCTCCGACGCGGACACCGCGGTGGAGCGGGAGATCCGGGCCCTGCTGGCGCGGCACCGCCCCGACGACGGCCTGCTCGGCGAGGAGTACGGCGAACAGCCCGCCACCGGCCCCGGCGGTCGCCGCTGGGTGGTGGACCCGATCGACGGCACCAAGAACTTCGTCCGCGGGGTGCCGGTGTGGGCCACCCTGATCGCCCTGCTGGAGTCCGATCGCCCGGTCCTCGGGCTGGTCTCCGCCCCGGCGCTGGGCCGGCGCTGGTGGGCCGCCCTCGGCGCGGGCGCGTACGCCGGCACCGACCTCGCCACCGGCGAGCCGATCCGGGTCTCCGGCGTCACCGACCTGGCCGACGCCAGCTTCTGCTATTCGTCCCTGACCGGCTGGGAGGCGGCCGGTCGGCTCGACGGGATGCTCCAGCTCATGCGGGACACCTGGCGCAGCCGCGCCTACGGCGACTTCTACGGCTACATGCTGCTGGCCGAGGGGGCGCTGGACGTGATGGTGGAGCCGGAACTGTCGCTCTGGGACGTCGCCGCGCTGGTGCCGATCGTGACCGAGGCCGGGGGCACCGTCACCGACCTGGCCGGGCGGCCGGCGCCGACCGGCGGGGAGAACAGCGCGGTCGCCACGAACGGCCGGCTGCACGCCGACATCCTCGACCGGCTCGGCCGGCCAGCCGCGCGCTGACCCGGCCACAACCTCTATCCTCGCCAGGTGGTCTCCTCCGGTTGGTGCTTCCTCGCGGCGATGATCGTCGCGTACGGCTTCGCCAACCTGCTCCAGTCGGTGGCCGCGGCGCGGACCACCGTGCACCACACCTTCGACCCGGGGCTGCTGCTGCGGCTGGCCAGCCACCGCACCTATCTGGTCGGGCTGCTCTGCCAGGTCACCGGATTCGTGCTGGCCTTCCTGGCCCGCCGGGACCTGCCGCTCTTCCTGGTCCAGGCCAGCGTGGCGGCCGGTCTGGGGGTGACCGCGCTGATCGGCGTGGTGGTGCTGAAGTGGCGGCTGCCGGCGGCCGAGGTGGTGCTGCTGGTGCTGCTCTTCGCCGGGATCACCGGGCTGGTGCTCGCCGCCGAGCCGGCACCGTCCCGGCAACTGGGCACGGCCGGGGTGATCGCCCTCGGTGCGGCGGTGGGGGTGATCGCCCTGCTCGGCTTCTTCGCGGTCCGGCTGCACGGCGCGCCCGGTTCGGTGGCGCTGGGCTCCCTCGCCGGGATGGCCTTCTCGGCCGCCGCGGTGGCCGCCCGGCCGCTCGCGTCGGCCGACTCGGCGGAGGCGTTCGTCCGGGACCCGCTGCTCTATCTGCTGGTGGCGCACTCGATCGTCGGGCAGCTGCTGCTCGGGCTGGCGATGCAGCGCGGCTCCACCACGGCGGCGGTGGCCGCGATGGACGCCGCCGGGGCGGTGCCCGCCGCGATCGTCGGGCTGCTGCTGCTCAACGACCGGATCTGGCCGGGCCGGGAGTGGCTGGCCGCCGCCGGTTTCCTGGTCACCCTGGCCGCGGTGGTGGGCCTGACCCGGTACGCCGAGCCGCAGCACCACCACGCCGTCGCCCGGGAGCGGGAGCGCCTGATGGTGGGGGCCGGCCCGACCGGCCGACCCCGTCGCTGACCGCTGCCGTCAGGCCGCCTCGACCGATTTCTCCGCCGTCGTCTCCAGCGGCTCCTCCACGGCTGTCTCCAGCGGCTTCTCGGCCGGCCTGCGGCGCCCGACGACCCGTTCGTAGAGGCGCTCCAGGGCGCCGGCCGTCCGTTCCCAGGTGTAGCTGCACCGGACCCGGTCGACCGCCGCGTGCCCGTACGCGAACCGCCCGGCGTTGTCGGCGAGCAGCCGGCGCAGGGTCATCCCGAGGGTGCGGACGTCACCGGGCGGGACCAGCTTGCCGGTCACCTCGTCCACCACCGCGTCGGCGATGCCGCCCATCGCGTAGCCGACCACCGGCACGCCGCAGGCCATCGCCTCCAGCGACACCCGCCCGGCGGACGAGTAGTGCGGGGTGCAGGCGACCACGTCGGCGGAGCGGTACCAGGTGGCCATCTGGTCGTGCGGCACCGCGCCGACCAGCTTCACCTGGTCGGCCACCCCGTTCCGCTCGGCCAGCTCACGCAGCCGGCGCGCCTCGGCGTGGCCAGCGAGCTGCTCGGCGGGCGGCCCGCCGGCGATCACCAGCTCGGCGTCGCCGACCAGGCGCATGGCGCGGATCAGGTCCTCGTGGCCGTGCCCGGCGGAGAGTCCGCCGACGGAGAGGATGCGGGCCCGCTGGTCGCGCGGGGCCGCCTCGCCGTCGGGGTGGAACTGGTGGGTGTCGACCCCGGTCGGGACCATCGCGACCGCGGTGCGTTGCAGCCCCATCCGGGTCAGCTCGTCGACCTCGTCGTTGCACTGGGCCACCGCGATGTCCACCGCCCGGGTCAGCGCCCGTTCCAGCGGGATCCGCTCCCCCGGGCCGTCGTAGCGGTTGCCCAGGTGGCGCAGCTGCTCCACGCCGAGCGAGTGGAAGGTCTGCACGATCGGGATGTCGGTCTCGCGGAGCGCCTGGGCGGCCGCCAGGCCGCCGATCCAGTAGTGCCCGTGCACCACGTCGGGGGTCCAGTCGCCGGCCCACCGGCGGGCCAGCCACTGCCCGTACGCGGCCACGTGCGGGACCAGTTCGGCGGTGGGGAGCGGGGCGGCCGGACCGATCGGCACCCGTTCCAGCCGGTAGCCGTCGACGTCGAGGCTCTCCGGCAGGCCGGGGGCGTCGCGGCGCTCGTACACCCGGACGTCGTGGCCGCGCTCGGCGAGCTCGGCGGCGACCCGCGCGATGTGCTCGTGCGTGCCGACGGCAGGACCGTCAGTGGACGGGCCGGCGTGTGCGCACACAAGGCCGACGCGCATGGTGCACCTCCATGCGTTCTTTCGAGCGGTGGTCCTCCGGTCAGAGGGTCCCATTAACCCGGCCCCGGCGAGCCGAAACCTGGCAGATCGGACCGACGGACCCCGGGTGGTGAGGCGTCCCGATGGCGTTCCGCCGGCTCCGCCACACACTGCCCGCTGGCGGGTCGCGCCAACCGTGATCCGCCGGATCCGGTCGGCATGACCCACCCCACCTGGGGTACGGGCGAAGGATGCCTCTCACCCGCACCCTCGACGACTCCACCGTGGTGATCACCGGAGCGTCCAGCGGCATCGGCGCCGCCACCGCGTACGCCCTCGCCCGTCGGGGTGCCGACGTCGTCCTCGCCGCCCGCAGCGCGGACGCCCTCCAGCGGGTGGCCGGGCGCTGCCGGGAACTGGGCGGGCGCGCCCTGGTGGTGCCGACCGACGTCACCGACCCGGACGCGGTGAACCGGTTGGCCGCGCGGGCGGCGGCGGAGTTCGGCCGGATCGACGGCTGGGTGAACAACGCGGCGGTGAGCGCGGTGGGGCTCTTCGACGAGATCCCGGTGGCCGAGTTCCGCCGGGTGGTGGAGGTGAACCTGCTCGGCACCGTGCACGGGATCCGGGCCGCGCTGCCGTGGCTGGCGGCGGCGGGCGGCGGGGTGCTGGTGAACAACGCGTCGGTGCTGGCCGAGGTGGCGATGCCCTACCAGTCGGCGTACAACGCCACGAAGCACGGCATCCGCGGGCTGGCGGACACGGTACGCCAGGAGCTGCGGGTCACCGGCCGGAGCGCGATCTCGGTGTGCACCGTGCTGCCGGCCACCATCGACACCCCGTTCTTCCGGCACGCGGCCAACCACACCGGCCGGGAGCTGACCCCGCCGCCACCGGTGTACCCGCCCGAGGTGGTCGCCGAGACCATCGTCCGGTTGCTGCGCCGGCCCCGCCGGGAGGCGTACGCCGGGGGCGCGGCGCGGCTGCTCGGCCTCCAGTGGCGGCTCGCCCCGGCGGTGGCGGAGCGTGCCCTCGGCTGGTACGCCCACCGCACCCAGTTCGGTCCCGGGGTCCGGCTGGAGAGCAGCGGGAACGTCTTCCGGGCCGACGCGGCCGCCGAGCGGGACGGTGGCTGGCAGGGGCGGCGACGCCAGCTCGTCCGGATGACCGCGGCCTTCGGGCTGGCCGCCGCGGGTACGGCGGTCGGCACGGCGGCGGCGATGGCCCGACGTTCCCGGACCGATCGCTGATGAACCGGATCGAGCGGCCGGATGCGCCCCCGGTGCCGGGCATGCACAATGGGACGATCATGCCGACGGACGTGCGCTGCCTGGTGGAGCTGGACGAGACGTCCGCGCTGGCCAGGGTGACCGGGGTCCTCGACCGGGCCGGCGTCGGCGCGGTCCGGGACACGCTGCTGGCCCGGCTCTGGGAGCGGCCCGGCCCGGTGATCGCCGACCTGTCGGGGCTGCGGGTGCCGGATCCGGAGGTCCGCTCGGTCTTCGACGAGCTGCACCGGGTGGCGGGCGACTGGCCGGCCGCGGGGCTGCTGGTGGTGGACCCGGTGGGACGCTGGCCGGGTGCCGCGGTGTCGGTCTGCGCGTCTCTCGGCGAGGCGCAGGCGGCGTTGGTCGCCGCGCCGCTGGCCGCGGTGCTGAGCACCGAGCTGCCGCCCGCCGTGGAGGCCGCCCGGGAGGCCCGGGCCCTGGTCACCGACGCGTCCCTGCGGTGGGGGGTGCCCGAGCTGGCCGAGGCGGCCTGCATCGCGATCACCGAGATGGTCAACAACGTGGTCGCCCACGCGCGCACCCCGATGACCGTCCGGGTGGCGCCCCGGGACCACTGCCTCCAGCTGGCCGTGCGGGACCGCTCGCCCCGGCAGCCGGCCTTCGCCGGGGTCGCCCCGGTGAACTCGGCGGGCGGGCGCGGCCTGCTGCTGATCGACACTGTGGCCCGGCGCTGGGGCACCACCCCGCTGCCGGACGGCAAGGTCGTCTGGTGCGTGCTGCACACCGACGACGAGACCGCCGGCCAGCACTGACCCGGCCACCCGACTGCGCTCTTTCGTCGCTTTCCTCCCGATCGTCGCCGCCGAAACCGGTTAACCCGGGCATGGCAGTGGGTAGTGACCGGTCATGCGCGACGACGAGTACCCGACCCCCGTGTCCGACCCCGAGGCGGAGGGGCTGCCCGACACCGCCGACGACGACTCCACCGCCAACGACGACGTCCTCACCGGCCGCGAGGCGGACGGGCCGGAGCCGGCCCAGCTGCCCGGCGACCGCACGCCGGTCGCCGTCGACCGCTTCGGCACCACCGCCGAGGAGCAGCTCGACGGCGAGTCCCTGGACTACAAGCTGGAGCGGGAGAGCTACGAGCGGCCGGCCGACGACCCGCTCGCCGGCCCGATCGATCCGGACATCGCCGCCGAGGCGGACAGCGACGAGGCCGCCGCGCAGGCCCAGCTCGACGCCGACGTGATCGACCCGGGCCCGACCTCCGACCCGCACTCGCCGGTCTCCCTCTACGACCACGGTCAGCTCGGCACCGTCGCCGACCACCAGGTCGGGCGGCTGGTCGAGCCGGACGAGGGCGCCCACACCGACCAGGAGACCGACAACGTCGCGTACGACGCCGGCTCCGCCGGGGGCGGCGCGACCGCGGAGGAGCTGGCCATCCACGAGACCCGGCCGCCCGAGTCGCACTAGTCGTCCAGGCCCCGCTCGATCGCATAGCGGGTCAGCTCGACGCGGTTGTGCAACTGGAGCTTGCCGAGCGTGTTCTGCACGTGGTTCTGCACCGTCCGGTGCGAGACCCCGAGCCGCTCGGCGATCTGCTTGTACGACAGTCCCTTCGCCACCAGGCGCAGCACCTCGGTCTCCCGTTCGGTGAGCCGGGGTGCTTCGTCGTACCCGGAGCCGGCGGGTGGACCGGCCGCCAGCCGGCGGTACTCCCCCAGCACGAGCCCGGCCAGCCCGGGGGTGAAGACCGGCTCGCCGGCCGCGGTGCGCCGGACCGCGTCGAGGAACTCGGCCGGCGCGGCGGACTTCACCAGGTAGCCGGTCGCGCCGGCCTTCACCGCGTCGAGGACGCTCTGCGGCTCGCCGCTGGCCGACAGCATCAGCACCCGCACCTCGGGCAGCGCCGCGCGCAGCCCCCGGATCACCTCGACCCCGGAGACGTCCGGCAGTTGCAGGTCCAGCACCACCAGGTCCGGTCGGGCCGCGGCGGCCACCCGGACCGCCTGCCGACCCTCGCCGCTGGTCGCCACCACCAGGTGGCCGGCCTCGGTGAGGTCCCGGGCCACCCCCTCGCGCCACATCGGGTGGTCGTCGACCACCATCACCCGCACGCCCGCGCTCATCGACCGCTCCGCGGCACGACCAGCTCGATCTCGGTGCCGGAGCCCGGCGCGGAGGCGATCCGCACCTGCCCGCCCAGGTCGGCCACCCGGCCCCGGATGGACTGCGCCACCCCGAGCCGCCCCTGCGCCGCGGCCTCCGCCAGCCGGCCCGCCGGGATGCCCGGCCCCTCGTCGCGTACCGAGACGGTCACCGTCTCCCCCTCGTCCTCGATCAGCACCCAGGCCCGCCCGCCGGCGTACCGGGCCACGTTGTCCAGCGCCGCGCCGACCGCGGCGGCGACCTCCCGGGCGGCGTGCGCGGGCAGCCCGACCGGGGTGGCCGGGGCGGAGACCGCGACCGTCGTCGAGGCGTACCGGTCGAGCAGGTCCCGCAGGTCCCGGGTGTCGCCCTCCTCGGGCGGCGGCGCGGCGGCCCGGCCGATCAGGGCGCGCAGCGCCGCCTCCTGCTCGCCGGCCAGCCGGGCCAGCTCGCCGCCCTCGCCGTCGAGCTGCGCGCCCCGGCGCTGCACCAGGGCCAGCACCTGGAGCACCGAGTCGTGGATGTCCCGGGCCAGCCGCTCGCGTTCCCGGGTGGCCGCCTCCAGCTCCACCGCCCGCTGCAACCGCTCCTCGGCGGTCACCGCCAGCCGGGCGACGTGCCCGACCACCACCCCGGCGAGCAGCATCAGGATCACCCCGGTCAGCGAGGACTGGCTGACCCGTTCCCGGGTGACCAGGTCGACGCCGCCGGCCACCAGCGCGGCGACCGCGCCGCGCCGCCGGCCGCCGGAGACCGCCCAGGCCAGCACCGGCCCGGCCAGCCAGGCCACGGTCAGGGTGGGCAGGCCGGCGGCGAGCGCCGCCCGTCCCATCACCCACGGGGTGGCCAGCATGATGGCCAGCAGCACGCCGAGGTCGGCCAGGAGCAGCGGCCAGCCCCGCCCCGCCGGCCGGGCGTAGCCCACCGCGGTCACCCCGCTCCAGGCCAGCATCACCAGGAGTACGCCGCCGGCGGCCAGCGGGTGCGCGTACCGGTCGGCGTCGCGCAGCACCAGCACGCAGACGTACGCCAGGGAGGCGAAGCGGAAGACGGCGATGGACCGCCAGAGCGGGCCCTCCAGGCCTCCCGGTGACGACGGCATGCCGGCCACCATGCCACACTCCGGCAGTACGCCTCGGAGAGCGGTGGATGCAGCCCGGGAAAACCTGACGTACGGTGGAAATGCCGCAAACAAGAGCGAGATCCGCTGTCGGGACGGGGCCATGACAAACGCAGAACCCCGCGCACCGCGTACGGTTGTGCCCATCGAAACTTCCCTCCTCATCGCCGAAGCCTTCGACCAGGCCCAGGTGACCGAGCTGCGACACTCGGTCACCTCCTGCGCGCACGCTTCGGGGCTGAGCGGGCAGCGGCTGGACGACTTCGTGCTGGCGGTCAACGAGTTGATCACCAACGCCGTCCGGCACGGCGGCGGTCAGGGCTCGCTCCGGTTGTGGCACCGCCCCGGTCGGCTCGTCTGCGAGGTGGCCGACCACGGCCGGGGAATCAGCGCCCAGCGCCTCGATGACCGTCGGCGACCCGCCCCGGACACCGCCGGCGGCTGGGGCCTCTGGCTGGCCCGGGAGCTGAGCGACTCGATGGAGGTCGAGACCGGCGAGGCCGGCACGACCGTCCGCATCAGCGCCACCGTCGACCCCTCCACCCCGGCCACCACCGACTGACCCCCGACCCGCCCGCCGGCCGTTCGGCGACGGCGGTGACGCGGCGGCCCTCCGGCACCCCGAACGGCCCCGGGCAGGCGACGGGGCGGCCCTCCGGCGTTCCGGGCCGCCCACGGCGGGAAGCCGGGTCAGGCAAAGAGGGCGCTGACCGACTCGCCGTTGTGGATCCGCCGCATCGCCTCGGCCAACGCCGGGGCCACCGACAGCACCGCCAGCTTCGGCACCCGCTCCTGCGGCGGGATCGGCACCGTGTTGGTGCAGACGATCTCCTGCACCCCCTCCTCAGCGCTCAGCCGCTCCAGCGCGTGGCTGGAGAAGAGGCCGTGGGTGCAGGCGAGCCGGATCGAGCGGACCTTCCGCTCGCGCAGGTGACTCATCAGCTCGATCACCGTGCTGCCCTTGGCGATCTCGTCGTCCAGCACGATCACGTCCCGGTCCGCCACCTCACCGATCACCGTGCTGATCTGCACCCGGTCGTCGCTGAACCGCTGCTTCGCGCCGGCCGCGACCGGCGTACCGAGCATCCGGGCGAAGGCCGCCGCCTCCTTGGCGTTGCCGAGGTCCGGTGAGACCACCACGGTGTTGCTCAGGTCGTACCCCTTGAAGTGGGCGGCCAGCTCGCGCAGCGCGTGCAGGTGGTCGACCGGGACGCTGAAGAAGCCGTGCACCTGCGGGGAGTGCAGGGTCATCGCGAGCACCCGGTCCGCGCCGGCCGAGGTGAGCAGGTCCGCGACGAGCCGGCCACCGATGGAGATGCGCGGGGCGTCCTTCTTGTCCGAGCGGGCGTACGCGTAGTGCGGCAGCACCACGGTGATCCGCCCGGCGGACGCGCCCCGGGCCGCGTCGATCATGAGCAGCAGCTCGACCAGGTGCTCCTGCACGGGTGGCACCAACGGCTGGATCAGGAAGACGTCCCGCTCCCGGCAGTTCGCCTGCAACTGCACTTCGAGGCAGTCGTTGGCGAACCGGGACACCCGCACGGGGTGCAGCGGGACGTCGAGGTGGGCGCAGATCTCGGCGGCGAGGTCGGGGTGGGCGGTTCCGCTGAAGACGGCAATGTCACGCACGCCTGTTGATCGTACGGAACCGGACCCGCCCCACGCCCGGGGACACCCGACCGGTCAGTCCCAGCGGTTGCCGGTGAGCTTCTCGTAGACCTCGACGTAGCGGGCCCGGGTCGCCTCGACCACCTCGGCCGGCACCTCGGGCGCGGGCTCCTGCTTGTCCCAGCCGCTGTCGGTGGCCCAGTCCCGGACGTACTGCTTGTCGTAGGAGAACTGCGCCCGGCCCGGCTGGTACGACTCGGCCGGCCAGAACCGGGACGAGTCGGAGGTGAGCACCTCGTCGGCGAGGACCAGGGTGCCGTCCGGCGCCCAGCCCAGCTCGATCTTGGTGTCGGCGACCAGGATGCCCCGGTCCGCGGCGATCTCCGCGCCGCGCCGGTAGACGTCGATGGTGATCTGCCGGAGCCGTTCCGCGACCTCCGCGCCGACCTTGTCGACCACCTGCGCATAGGTGATCGGCTCGTCGTGCTCTCCCTTGGGGGCCTTGGTCGACGGAGTGAAGATCGGCTCGGGCAGGATCGACGCCTCGACCAGGCCCCGGGGCAGCTCCACACCGGAGACCGCGCCGGTGTTCCGGTACTCGACGAGGCCGCCGCCGGTCAGATAGCCACGGGCGACGCACTCCACCGGGACCATCTCCAGCCGGCGACAGCGGATCGCCCGGCCGGCGAACTCCGTCGGCACGTCGGTGGCGGAGATGACGTGGTTCGGCACCAGGTCGGCGAGCTGGTCGAACCACCAGAGCGACAGCGCGGTGAGCAGGCGTCCCTTGTCCGGGATCGGGGTCGGCAGCGCCACGTCGTAGATCGAGATCCGGTCCGAGGCGACCAGGATCAGATCGTCGCCGTCGGCGTAGACGTCCCGGACCTTTCCGGAGTGCAGAAGTTCCACGGCGCCTAGTACACCACGCGCCGGGCACGCTCCCGGGGCGGCCACCGGGCATCCCAGAGCCCGGCTGACCGGCCCGGCGTTGACACCTGCGCGTGGGGCCTGTGTAAATGGTCCGTCCGCACCCGCTCGCCAGCGCCCCAGGAGTTCCCGTGCGCGCCCTGCACCCCGCCCCGCCCCACCCCGGCGTCGACCGGCGGCGGTTCCTCGGCGCGCTCGGTGGCCTGCCCCTCGTCGCCGGTGGGCTGGCGGGCTGCGCCGCCGAGGAGCGCACCCAGGTCGACGACGGCCCGATCGAGCTCTCCGTCTTCTGGTGGGGCGGCACCCGGCGGGCCGAGGCCACCGAGAAGGCGCTGCGCCTCTATTCGCAGCAGAACCCCCGGGTCAGCTTCCGGGTCACCTGGCAGAACCTGACCGGCTACTACGACCGGATCGCCACCCAGGCGGCGGGCGGCAACGCGCCCGACCTCTTCCAGATCGACGACACCCTGCTCACCGAGTACGCGCAGCGCCAGATCGCCCTGGACCTCACCGACTACGTCGCCGACAACCGGCTCGACCTGCGCGGACTGCCGCCGGGCCTGGCCCGCTACGGCCAGGTGGCGGAGCGGACGGTGGGGGTCGCCGCCGCGCAGACCGCCGCCGCCCTGGTCTGGAACCGCGACCTGGTACGCCGGCTCAACGTGCCCGAGCCGCACACCGGCATGTCCTGGCGGGACTACGTGGAGTGGGCCGGCCGGGTCACCCGGGCCTCCGGCGGCCGGGTGGCCGGCACCATGGACCCCTCCGGCGACTACCGCGCGTTCTGGCTCTGGCTCCGGGGCCAGGGTGGCGAGCTGTATCAGGGACGGCAGCTCGGCTTCAGCTCCGCCGCGCTGCTCGACTGGTTCGAGTTCTGGCAGGTGGCCCGGTCCCGGCGCGCCACCCCGAGCGCCGCCCTGGTGGAACAGGCGGACAGCGGCGACCTCACCCGCCAGCTCGTGGTCACCGGCCACACCGCGGCGTCCTTCGCCTGGTCGCACCAGCTGCCGGAACTCCAGCGCTACACCGACGACGAGCTGGCCGTCAGCAGCTTCCCCGGCACCCCGGTCGCGCAGTGGCCCCGGGCGTCCATGTACTGGGCGGGCTTCCGTGGCACCCGGCACCCGGGCGTCGTCGTGGACGTGCTCAACTTCCTGACCACCAACGTGGCCGCCGGGCGGATCCTCGGCTTCGAGCGGGGCCTGAACGCCAGCGTGCCGGTCCGCAAGTTCGTCCAGGAGGGCGTCACCGACCTGGCGCAGAAGCGGGTCGCCGCCCTCGGCACCGCCCTTGACGACCTGCTCGGGCCGGCGCCCACGCCTCCGCCGAAGGGGCACGCGAAGGTGCGTACCCTGCTCATCGCCGCGGCCGAGAGCATCCGCTCCGGGCGCTCCGGCGCGCGCGCCGCCACCTCCCGGTTCATGGCGCAGGCCAACGCGGCCCTGGCGGTCTGACCCGGCCGGGTCCCCGACGCGGCGCGGGCCGCGCCGGGGACCGGCAGGCCCCCGGTCAGCGCGGCGGGCCGCCCCGCCGGTTACGCATCAACCGCAGCACCAGGAACACGATTCCGGCGACCACCACCAGGCAGCAGAGCAGGCCGAGGATGCTGCCACCACCGCGCGACCGCCGCCGGGCGGCCTCGACCACCAGCTCGCCCGAACCGGTGGACGCCCAGGCCGCGACCGGTACGAACACCGAGAGCGCGACCGTACCGAGGACCGCGCCGAGCCGGCCCCACCACTTGCTCCATGCAGACATGTCCCCATCCTCGCCGAGAAGCGCAACAGCGGCACGCCGGACGGGACGTGCGGGTGAAACGACGAAGGGCCCCGGAGATTTCTCTCCGGGGCCCTTCGGGCGTGGTAGCGGGGACAGGATTTGAACCTGCGACCTCTGGGTTATGAGCCCAGCGAGCTACCGAGCTGCTCCACCCCGCGTCGGCTCACAAAGCTTATCCCATCCCCGCCGGAGAGATCAGCCGGGTCCCCCGATCGGGAGGAGAGGGCCGCCGCCGGCACCCGGAACGGACCCGGAAAACCGGAACGACCCCGAGGATCAGATCCTCGGGGTCGTTCCGTCGTGGTAGCGGGGACAGGATTTGAACCTGCGACCTCTGGGTTATGAGCCCAGCGAGCTACCGAGCTGCTCCACCCCGCGTCGGTAGCTAAACCCTAACCCACTCCCCCCACGGCATGCAAAACGACCCCGTGGGTCGCGGCAGACGGTCACCGGACCCGAAAGAGCCCGTGGCCGGAACCGCTCAGGGTTCCGGCCACGGGCTCCGTGGTGTGCGGGTGGCGTCAGCCGTTCGGCGACGGCGACGCGGACGGGCTGCCGCTGGACGTCGGGGCCGGCGACGCCGGGTTGGCCGCCGCCTGCGCCTGCTGGAACGCGGTCATCGCCTCGTCCAGCGCCTTCAGCGCCCGCCCGTACCGCTCGAAGTCACCGGACGTCTGGGCGGCCTTGACCTCGGCGATGGCGCTCTGCACCTTGCCGGCCGCCTGGGCCAGCTCGCCGGTGAGCGGCGGCGGAGAGCCGGTGCCGGGCGCCGGTGGCGTCCCGCCGGCCGGCGGCGGGGAGCCCTGGGCCGCCCGTTTGCCCTGCTCGACGAGCTGCTTGATGCCCTCGCTGAGGGTGGGCGCGAGCGCCACGTACGAGCCGCCGTCGCCGTACGACAGGAGCACCCGTTGCAGCTGCGGGAAGGCGTTCTGGGTGTTGCTCTTCACATAGACCGGCTCGACGTAGAGCATCCCGTTGGCGAACGGCAGGGAGAGCAGGTTGCCGTACTGCACCTGGGACTGGTTCGAGGAGAGCAGGTTGAGCTGCTGCCGGATGTCGCCGTTGTTGGTCATCTGCTGGTGCACCTGGACCGGGCCGGCGGTCCGGGTCTGGTCGGGCAGTTCCAGCACCTCCAGCCTCGGCTGGCCGTCCACGTACGACCCGGAGATCAGCGCGGCGAGGTTCTCCCGACGGTTCGGAGTGACCGCCGAGGTGAGCTGGAAGCGCGGCCCCTCCTGCCCGGGGAACTGGGTGAACAGGTAGTACGGCGGCTGCTTCTGCCCGCTGTCCGGCGCGTCCGGCACGTTCGGCACCTGCCAGAAGTCCTGACCGGAATAGAAGTCGCCGGGGTCGGTGACGTGGAACTTGGTGAGCAGGTTGCGCTGCACCTTGAACAGGTCGGCCGGGTAGCGGAAGTGCTCGGCCAGCTCCGGCGGGATCGCCGACTTCGGCAGCACCAGGTCACCGCCGAACGCCTTGTTCCACGCCTTCAGCACCGGGTCGGTGTCGTCGAACTGGTACAGCCGGACGGTGCCGTCGTACGCGTCGACGGTCGCCTTGACCGAGTTGCGGATGTAGTTGACGTTCTCCCGGGCGAGCTGGAAGGTGCCCCGGCCGGTCAGCTCGTCGGTGGTCTCCGCCTGGAGGTTGACCCGCTCGGCGTACGGATAGGTGGCGGCCGTGGTGTAGCCGTCGACGATCCACTGGATGCGCCCGTTCACCACCGCCGGGTACGGGTCGCCGTCCAGGGTCAGGAACGGCGCGACCTTCTCCACCCGGTCGCGCGGGTTCCGCACGTAGAGCAGCTTGGAGTTCTCGTTCACCGACTCCGAGAGCAGGAAGTTCGACTCCTGCTCCTTGAGCGCGTACAGCAGCCGCCGGGGGAACGACCCGATCTTGACGCCGCCCTCGCCGGTGTAGGTGTAGTACTGCTCACCGCCGGTCGAGGTCGGGCGGTCGAACTCGACGTTGCGGTCCCCGGACTGCCCGACGATCGCGTAGTCGTCGGCCTCCATCCGCTCGCCGTAGTAGATCCGCGGCTGCTGCGCCGGGATCTGCTCGCTCGGCGAGGTGCAGCCCTGCACCTCCTCCTTCGACGACTCGCCGAGGAAGCCGGAGACGAAGAACGGCGTACCGCCGCAGACCTGGTTGGCCGGGGCCGCCACCAGCCCGTACCCGTGGGTGTAGACGGTGTGCCGGTTGATCCAGTTGTTCTGGGTCAGCTCGCCGTAGTTGATCTCGCGGACGCCGACCACGTAGTCGGAGGTCTTGCCGTTCACCGCGTACCGGTCGATGTCCAGCTTCGGGCCGAAGTCGTAGAAGCCGCGGACCTGCTGGAGCTGGGTGTACGTCTCGGAGACCAGCTGCGGGTCGAGCAGCCGGACGTTCGGCACCACCGAGGTGTCGGTGGCCAGGCTGGCCGGCGGGACGAGGTTGTTCGCCGCGTACCCCGAGGTCTTCGTGTCGTTGAGCCCGTACGCCCCCCGCGTCGCCTCGATGCTGCGCTGGATGTACCGCGCCTCCTTGTCCCGGGCGCTCGGCTTGACCTCGAAGGTCTGCACCGCCCACGGGTAGATGCCGCCGATGGCGACGGCGGAGACGCCCAGCAGGGCGAGCGCGATGCCGGGCCAGACCAGGTTCCGCATCACCGCGTTGGAGAAGACGATGATCGCGATCGCCACCACCACGGAGATGTAGGCGAGGATCTCCTTCGCCGGCAGCAGCGCGTTGATGTCGGCGTAGCCGGCGCCGTAGAGCTTGGTGCCCTCGTTGTACTCCAGCAGCATCGCCCGCCGGTCCAGCACGTACGCGATGGCCTTGAGCAGCACGAAGACCGCGACCAGCGTGCTCAGGTGGGCGCGGGCACCGTTGGTCATCCGGTCGCCGACGCCCTGCAGCCGGACCCCGCCGAAGAGGTAGTGCACGGCCAGCGCGCCGAGCAGCGACAGCACCACGGCCGTGAAGCCGACGCCCAGCAGGTAGCGCCAGAACGGCAGGTCGAAGACGTAGAACCCGACGTCGACGCCGAACTCCGGGTCCTTGACGCCGAAGTTCCCGCCGTTGCGGAAGAGCAGCCACTGGCTCCACCGGGACTGCGCGGAGAGCCCGGCGAAGAGGCCGATGACGATGGAGACCAGGGCGATCCAGCTGCCCAGCCGGGGGCTCAGCAGCGTCCGGTAGCGCTCCAGCGTGGCCTGCTCCAGGGAGTGCGGGCGCATCCGGGGCCGCAACCGGTGGGCCAGCCAGAGGTTGCCGCCGATGACGACCGCCATCGCGAGCCCGACGACCAGGAAGAGCAGCAGCCGGGTGGCGAGCACGCCGGTGAAGACCTGGGTGTAGCGGACCTCGTCGAACCAGAGCCAGTCCGTCCAGGCGTTGACCCCCCACCCGAGCAGGGTGAAGAGCACGAACACCCCGATCAGGACCCCGATGGTGACGCGTCCGCGCCGGCTCATTCTCGGCAGGGGGCTGCTACGCATGACCACTGTTGGCTCCGCACGCTCGATGTGATCGGCTCCGACCAGGCACCCAGAGTACGGGGTGTTCCTGAACACGTCGGGTCAAGGTCACGTCACGATCGCGGGGCCCGGCCGGGCGGGGCCCGGCTCAGCAGCGGGTGGGCTGCCCGCCGGTCCGCAGCTTCTCCAACGCCGTCAGCGCGTCGTCCAGCGAGGCCACCTTCAGCAACGGCAGGTCGGGCTGCGGATTGCGGACCGCCTCGGCGCAGTTGTCGGCCGGCACCAGGAAGACCTTCGCGCCCGCTTCCTTCGCGCCGACCAGCTTCTGGGCGATGCCACCGATCGGCCCGACCCGACCCTCGTCGTCGATGGTGCCGGTGCCGGCGATGACCTTGCCGCCGGTCAGGTCCGCCGGCTCCAGCTTGTCGACGACGCCCAGGGCGAACATCAGCCCGGCGCTCGGGCCACCGATGTCACCCAGGTCGATCTTCAGGGTGAACGGGTGCGGCTGCTGCTGGTCGATCTCGACGCCGATCCGGGGTCGCCCGTCCTGCTCGCGGCTGGTCACCGTGGCGGTGGCCGGGGTGCCGTCCCGGGTGTAGCCGATCTTCAGCGCGGTGCCGGCCGGCTTGGCCCGGATCAGTTCGGTGAGCCGGCTGGCGCTGGTCACCTGCTGCCCGTCGACCGAGGTGAGGACGTCCCCGGCCTTCAGCACGTCGGTCGAGGGGCCACCGGCGGTGACCCCCTTGACCAGCACCTGGATCGGATAGCCCAGCTCCCGCAGGGCGGCGGTCTCCGCGCTGGTCTGCGAGTTCTGGAAGTCCTCGGCGTTGCGCTTCTCGACCTCCTGCTGCGACTCGCCCGGCGGATAGACCAGCTCGCGCGGCACCACCGCCTCGTCCGGGGAGAACCAGCCGGCGAGCGCCGAGCGGAGCCGGACGGTGGGCTGCACGCCCACGGTGGTCAGCCGGAGCTGGCCGGCGGAGGTGGACGTCGGCCGCCCGGTGACCTGGATGACCTCCTTGCCGTCCGAGGTGCCGAGGGTGTTGACCGTCGGGCCGGGCCCGAGCACCACGTACGGAATCGGGACGCTCAGCACGCCGACGCTGAGCAGGGCGGTGAGCAGTGCACCGAGCAGTACGGTCACGCCGCGACGTCTCATGCGGCAGAGCGTACCGACCGCCGTGCGCCGGTCCGGCCCGACGACCGGTGGACTTCGCCCTCAGCGCAACGCCAGCGGCGCGACCTGGGGCGCGGCACGCGTACCGTAGACGTCGTGCCTGACATTCCGTTCGGATTCGCGCTCCCGGGTGGGCAACCACCAGATCCCAACGACCCCGCGCAGATGCAGCAGTTCATGTCGCAGTTGCAGAACCTGCTCTCCGCGCCGGGCAGCGGGCCGGTCAACTGGGACCTCGCCCGCCAGGTGGCGGCGAGCCAGCTCGCCGCCAGCGGCGACCCGGCGGTCTCGCCGTTCGACCGCAACGCGGTCGAGGAGGCGCTGCGCATCGCCGACCTCTGGCTGGAGCCGGCCACGTCGTGGCCCACCGGCATCCAGACCTCGATCGCCTGGAACCGGAACGAGTGGATCTTCCGGACCCTCGACGTGTGGCGCAAGCTCTGCGACCCGGTGGCCAGCCGGATGGTCGGCGCGATGGGCGACCTGGTGCCGCCGGAGGCGCGGGCCCAGCTCGGCCCGATGCAGTCGATGGTCGCGACGCTGGGCGGCGCGCTCTTCGGCGGCCAGCTCGGCCAGGCGCTCGGCTCGCTCGCCGCCGAGGTGCTCTCCGCCGGCGACATCGGGCTGCCGCTCGGCCCGGCCGGCACGGCCGCGCTCGTCCCGGCCAACATCAAGGTGTACGGCGAGGGCCTGGAGCTGCCCGAGGACGAGGTCCGCCTCTACGTCGCCCTGCGCGAGGCCGCCCACCAGCGGCTCTTCCAGCACGTGCCGTGGCTGCGCGGGCACGTCCTCACCGCCGTGGAGAACTACGCCGCCGGGATCCGGGTCAACCGGGAGGCGATCGAGGAGGCGATGGGCCGGGTCGACCCGACCGACCCGGAGTCGATGCAGGCGATCGCCCTGGAGGGCATCTTCACGCCGGAGGACACTCCGGCGCAGAAGGCGTCACTGGCCCGGCTGGAGACCGTGCTGGCCCTGGTCGAGGGCTGGGTGTGCCACGTGGTGGACAGCGCCGCGGGTGAGCGCCTGCCGAACGTCGTCCGGCTGGGCGAGGCGTTCCGCCGTCGCCGGGCCGCGGGCGGGCCGGCCGAGCAGACCTTCGCCGCGCTGGTCGGCCTGGAGCTGCGTCCGCGCCGGCTGCGCGAGGCGGCGGTGCTCTGGGCGGCGCTGACCGAGCACCGGGGCATCGCCGGCCGGGACGCGGTCTGGGGTCACCCGGACCTGCTCTCGTCCGACGACGACTTCGCCGACCCGGAGGGCTTCGCCGCCGCCCGGCTCGACCTGGACGACGAGTTGGCCACCTTCGACTTCACCGCGCCGGGTGGCCCCGAGGAGCCGGCGCCGGGTGGGGACACCCCGCCCCGCCCCGACTCCGAGGGCGACGAGAAGGCCTGACGTCCGCCGGACGACCCGGCGGGTGAGTGTGGTGCTGCGGCGGTGTCCGGGTGTCCCGGGCACCGCCGCTCAGCGCGCGTGGCCGGAGAGCAGCGCCCGGGTGGCGTCCCAGCCCTCGAAGGCGGGGTCCAGGGCGGCCAGGTCGGCCGGGCCGCGCAGCCGCCGCCAGCCGGTGGTGACCGCGACGTCGCCCGGGCTCGGGGCACCGACCCGGGCGTCCGTCGGCACCGCCGTGTCCAGGTCCAGCACCGGCAACCACTCGGGTACGGGCAGCCGCGCCGCGACGCCGAGCAGCCCTGGTCCGGTCCCCTCGACCGGCGCGACCGCCACCGGTCGGGTGGTGAGCGGACGCAGCAGCTTGCCCAGGGTGAGGCCGGGCACGTCGGGTGCGTCGGCGGCCACCACGGCGGCCTGGTCGTAGCGGGTCAGCGCGGCGAGGACCGCGTTGACGGTCAGCTCGGGCACCTCGTACACCGTCATGTCGGGCCAGACCACGGCGTCGGCCAGCGGCCGGTCCGCCGGCGTGACGGCCACGGCCGTCTCCACCTCGTTGAGGGTGGCGAGCAGGTCCACCACGTCCTCGGCGAGCGCGGTCCGCCACCGGGTCGGGTCGATCCCCGGTGGCGTCCAGGCCACCGGTCCGAGCAACGCCACCACCACACGTCGGGCCACGCCCAGACCCTACGCCGCACCACCCCGTCGTCCGGTGCCGCCGGTCACCGTCGGGACGCTACGAACTTGATTACATCAATGGGTCACCGACCGGTGTGCCCGGCCGACGGTGGCGGCCCACTCGCCTGCGCGGGTGGGCCGCCACCGTCGGCCCACCCGCGCAGGCGACCGGGACGGCCGTCCCGCCCCAGCGTCAGCGCGGCGCGGTCAGTCGGTGAGCGGGATGCCGGAGGCGGCGGCGACGCCCTCCAGATAGCCGCGCGCCCGCTCGGTCTTCGGGTAGCGGCCGACGAGCTGCCAGAACCGGGCGTTGTGACTGGGCACGATGAGGTGCGCCAGCTCGTGCAGCAGCACGTAGTCGATCACCCAGTCCGGCATGTCCTGGATCCGGTGGGAGATCCGGATGGTGCGGTCGGCGGGGGTGCAGGAGCCCCAGCGCCCGTTCTGGTTGGTCACCCAGCGGACGCTCGCCGGCGCGGCCTCGGCCCCGTGCTCGGCCAGGTAGAGGTTGATCAGTCGGGCGGCCCGGGCGAGCAGTTCGGCGTCGGAGCGGGCGAGGCGACCCTCCCGGGCGGCGAGCCGGGCCAGCATCCGGTCGACCCACTCGCTCTCCTCCGCGCGGGAGAACTGGTCGGGGATGAGCACCACGACCCGCTCACCGTCCCGGTACGCGGACACCGTGCGTCGCCGGCGCTGACTGCGCCGCACCTCGACGACGGGCTTCCGCGTCACGGCCATCACTGACCCGCGCAGCCTCGGATGACTGTCACGAGGGAAAGCTAATGCGTACTGACCAGGGGTCCGCAAGGGTCAACACGACGACACGCGCCCGAAAAATGATGATTGGTCGCCCAGAGTCCCGAAAAAAATCTGTCCCGGGCCAGGTCAGGCCGCCCCGGTCACCCTTCGTGGCGGCCGGATCGGCGGCGTACGCGTCACCTCGCGGACCCGGACCACGTTAAGTGATCATCCCGGGAAGTGCGGGACGGGGGCGGTCCGAAGGGGGATCTGAGCGCATTCGCCCGGCGTGTCCCCGCCAAACTGACTTATCCGACCTAACTCGGCATGCACACTCTCGACGTCGACTTGCTCACGTCGCGATGCACAGCTGACATGGAACTGCCCGTACCTGGGTAGGGTCCGCCAACCAGCGGTCACGAGCGTGACCGCGGAGAACCCCAGCGTCGGCGCCCGCGTGGCCCGCGCCGGGAAACCCGCCGGGACTCCGTGCCCGACGGACGAGACGAGGAGGGCTACCGTGGCCGACCAGGCCCAGACCTACAACGGTTACTGCGTCAAGTGCAAGGAGAAGCGGGACTTCGAGGGACACGTCGAGGTCTCCAAGACCGGCATGAACATGGCCAAGGGCAAGTGCCCGGTCTGCGGCACAACAGTGAACCGCATTCTCGGCAAGGCGAAGGTCTGATCCGTCCGGATCGAACGGGGGAGGGGTGGCCCACGGCCACCCCTCCCCCGTTGCGTTTCCGGTGGTCGGGGGCCGTTGTCGGCTGCCGGACAGAGTTACCGGCCGGTTGTGGACAACCCGGCTTTTCCTGTGGACAGCGCTGGATACAGCGATGCCCACCTGTGGACAACGATCCACGGAGAGCATGGACGCGGTAACGATTCGTGCCATGACACGTCTCGCGCCCCCGGCCCGCGCCGCCCTCACCCGTCCCACCCTGCTGCCCGGCCTGGCCCGGCTGTGGCGCGACCGGCACACCCTCCAACTCGGCGTCGAACCGGGCCGGGCGGTCCTGCTGGAGGTGGCTGATCCCCGCGCGGCCCGGCTGCTCGACCTGCTCGACGGCACCCGCAGCGAGCGCGGTGTCCTCACCGAGGCGGACGTGCCGGCCGACGACGCGCGGGTCCTGCTCGACGCGCTGCACGCCGCCGGACTGGTGGTGCCCGCGCACACCCTGCTCCCCCGCGACCTGGCCGGCCCGGTCCGGGCCCGACTGGCCGGTGAGGCCGGCGCGCTGGCGCTGGACGCCGCGGGACTGCCCGGCACTCCCGCCCAGGTGCTCCGGCGACGCCGCAGCGCCCGGGTGCTGGTCACCGGCGCCGGGCGGCTGGGCGGGCCGATCGCGGTGGCGCTGGCGCAGGCGGGCGTCGGCCAGGTCGACCCCGACCTCGCCGGCCCGGTCCGCCCCGGTGACCTGGTCGGCACCGGGCTGTCGGCGGCGGACGTCGGTCGGCCGCTGGCCGCCGCGCTGCGCGAGGTGCTCGGCGGCACCGCGCCGGGCACGGACACCCGCCCGCTGCGACACGGCCGGGTCGACCTGGTCGTCCACCTGGGCACCGACCGGCCCGCCGCCCTGATCGCCGCCCGGCACGCCCGGCGTCGCCAGCCGCACCTGCTGGTCGGCCTGCGCGGCGGCGTACCGGTCGTCGGCCCACTCGTCCGGCCGCCGGTGGGGCCCTGCCTGAACTGCCTCGACCTGCACCGGATCGACCGTGATCCGGACTGGCCGGCCCTCGCCGCCCAGCTCGCCGCCGTCGACCCGGCGGACCAGGCCGCGGCGGCCACCACCCTCCTCGCGGCCGGGGCGTACGCGGCGGCCGAGGCGCTGGCGCACCTCGACGGGGGCAGCCCGGAGACCCTCGGCAGCGCGGTCGAGGTGGGTGCCGCCGGCCGGCACCGGCGGCGGAGCTGGCCCCCGCATCCCTCCTGCGGGTGCTCCGGCGAGCGTCGTCCCCGGGTCAGCGTCAACCGCTACCCGCCACGGAGCAGCAGCCGACCCCCCGAGTCGGTAACAATGGCCGAGTGACCGACATCCCGCGCCGGGCCGTGTCCCGGACCGCCAAGCTCGCCGCCCTGCCGCTCGGCTTCGCCGGTCGGACCGTCCTCGGGATGGGCAAGCGGGTCACCGGGCTCGCGTCCGACGTCATCTCCGCCGAGATCCAGCAACGCACCGCCGAACAGCTCTTCAGCGTCCTGGGCCAGCTCAAGGGCGGTGCGATGAAGTTCGGGCAGGCCCTGTCGGTCTTCGAGGCGGCGCTGCCCGAGGAGGTCGCCGCCCCCTACCGGCAGGCACTCACCAAACTCCAGGAGGCCGCCCCGCCGCTGCCCGCGTCGACCGTGCACAAGGTGCTCGCCGAGCAGCTCGGGCCCGAGTGGCGGGACCGTTTCGTGGAGTTCGACGACACCCCGGCCGCCGCGGCGAGCATCGGTCAGGTGCACCGCGCCGTCTGGCGCGACCCGGGGTACGGCCCGACCGGCGCCCCGAACCACCGCGACGTGGCTGTCAAGATCCAGTACCCGGGTGCCGGTGAGGCCCTGCTCTCCGACCTCAAGCAGCTCTCCCGGCTGGGCGGCATGTTCCGGGCCATCCAGCCCGGCCTGGACGTCAAGCCGCTCCTGGTCGAGCTGCGCGAGCGGATCACCGAGGAGCTGGACTACGAGCTGGAGGCCGAGTCGCAGCGCGCCTTCGCGGCGGCGTACGCGGACGATCCGGAGATCTTCATCCCGGAGGTGCTGCACGCCGCACCCCGGCTCCTGGTCACCGAGTGGATCGAGGGGACGCCGCTCTCCGCGATCATCCGGGAGGGCAGCGAGGAGGAGCGCGACGAGGCCGGGCGGCTGATGGCCGTGCTGCACCTCTCCGCGCCGATGCGGGCGGGCCTGCTCCACGCCGACCCGCACCCGGGCAACTTCCGGCTGCTCCCCGACGGTCGGCTCGGGGTCATCGACTTCGGCGCCGTGGCCCGGATGCCCGAGGGCACCCCCGAGCCGATCGGCCGGTTGGCCGGCATGGCGCTGCGCGGCGACGCGGACGGGCTGGTCAGCGGGCTGCGCGAGGAGGGCTTCGTCAGCCAGACAGAGTCGATCGACGCGCAGGCGCTGCTGGAATACATCCAGCCGATGCTGGCCCCGGTCGCCGAGGAGGAGTTCCGGTTCACCCGGGCGTGGCTCCGCGCCGAGGCGACCCGGCTGGCCAGCCCCCGCTCGCCCGCCTTCCAGCTCAGCCGGCAGCTCAACCTGCCGCCGTCGTACCTGCTGATCCACCGGGTGACGCTGGGGTCGATCGGGGTGCTCTGCCAGTTGGAGGCGAAGGCGCCCTACCGGGCCATCCTGGAGCGCTGGCTGCCCGGTTTCGCCCCGGTCGCCTGAGCGACGACGCCCCGCGCGACACGGAGACGCCGAGGGGCGGTGGCCGGAAACCGGCCACCGCCCCTCGTGCTGGTAGGGACTAGAGAACGCCCAGGTCGCGGGCCGACTTGCTGCGGCTTTGCATCGCGACGGTACGGGCGGAAGGGGTTGCCTCAGTGCTCGTGGTGGTACGACCGGCCTGAGGCCGGGGCATTCGAGCCCGGGACAACGCTTCGTGGAGTAGTTGCATCTCGGTTCCGTTCGGCAGGTGGATCATGGATCTCGGCTCTCTCTCGGCCGGTGGGACACCGGCGGGGACGTGTGGAACGGGAAGTTGTCAGGCCGCCAGCCGGACCGTGTGACGCGAATCGGGCAGCCCACTGGCCGCCAGTCGCGCCTCGGCCTCGACCCGGAGCTGGGCGTCACGGGCGAGGTCCTCCTTGCGCGGACGGCCACGGGGCCGCTTGCGCGGGACGACCGCGCCACGCTCGAAGATCTCGCCGCCCCAGACGCCCCAGGGCTCGGCCCGCTCCACCGCACCGGCGAGGCACTCGACGCGCAGCGGGCAGTCCCCGCAGAGCGACTTGGCCAACTCCAGCTCGGCGGGCTGGTCGGAGAACCACAGGTCGGGGTCGAACTTCCGGCAGGGCAGGTTCGCCTCCACCTCGACATCTGCGTCGAGCGGGGCCAACGCCAGACTCATCGCCCGGTCACCTCTCTCTCACTTCGATCTCGTGGATCGCAATTCCGACGTACTTCGACGGGCAAAAAACTGAGGCCGCGGATCCCGGTGAGCGGGTTCCGCGGCCTCGAGGTGAGCCGGTGGTCTGAAGATCAGACCGGTCTCCCTCGAGGTGGAACGCCGCGGACATCCGTGCGCTTCTTGGCGCTGTCGATGCCCTTGCCCGTGAAGCCACTGGTCCCCTCGATTCCGGCCAGCGGCGCAACGGTCAGGTTCAGCTCGGCCTGAGCCTGGACCTGGTGCACCTGCGGAACCGACGGCCGAGCGGCAAGGACCACCCGGACAGCCGACAGCGGAGCGTGGGCAGCTGGCATCGCCGCCGGAAGCTCATAGTTGAAGATCTCCATTGCTGCCACCCCCCTCACGTTCCTCATGTCGACTCTGGACCCGACCCCCGTGAGCAGCCGGAATGGCGCCGCTCGCGTGGTGTGTCCTGAGGCTATTCCTCGCGCCGGGGCGAGGGCAAACGAATTTACGACTCGATTTCGAAAGTTTTCTCCGGGCAGACATCGTCGACCGACGCGCCTCCCACCAGGGCGAGGACCGTGTCGCCGTAAAGGCCCAGTTTGCGTGGTCCGATGCCGGCGATCGCGATCAGCTCCTCGGCCCGCCCCGGCTTCCGCTCGGCCAGCGCGGTCAACGTGGCGTCGGTGAAGACCACGTACGCCGGCACCTTCTGCGCGCCGGCCACCCGCCGCCGCCAGTCGAGCAGCCGCTCGTACAGCTCCTCGTCGAGGTCGGAGGGGCAGGTCGGGCAGCGCCCCAGCTTGCGGTCCGCGCCGCCGAGCAGGGTCGCGCCGCAGATCCGGCAGGAGACGATCTGGTTGCGCCGCCGCTCGACCCGCTTCGCCGCGCCGGCGCCGGCCCGTTCCGTGCCGCCCCCCGAGCGGTCGAGCTGCGGCAGGAAGCGGGACGGCCGCCGGGCCCGTCCGCCCGGCGAGCGGGCCGCGGCGTACGACAGCCAGAGCCACTCCCGCGCCCGGGTGATCCCGACGTAGAGCAGCCGTCGCTCCTCCTCGACCTGCTCGGCGGTCTTCGCGTACACGGTGGGGAGGGTGCCCTCGGCGAGGCCGACCAGGAAGACCGCGTCCCATTCGAGGCCCTTGGCGGAGTGCAGCGAGGCCAGGGTCACCCCCTCGACGGTGGGTACGTGCTGCTGGGCGGCCCGGCGGGCCAGCTCGTCGTTGAAGTCGCCCAGGGTCACCGGCCGCTCGACCGCGGCGGCCTCGCCGATGGGCAGCACCTCGGGCGTCGAGGCGTACTCCTCGGCGAGCTGGACCAGGGCGGCGAGCGCCTCCCAGCGCTCCCGGGCGGCACCGCCGGCCGGGGCGGCGTCCGGTGCCCAGCCGACGGCGGAGAGGCCCTCGACCACGGCGGTCGGCAGCGGCGTCTCCCCCGGGATGGAGCGGGTGGCGGCCCGCAGCGCCACCATCGCCTGACGCACCTCGGGTCGTTCGAAGAAGCGCTCCGCCCCCTGCACCACGTACGGCACCTGCGCCTCGGTGAGCGCCTTCTCGTACGCCTCGGACTGGGCGTTGATCCGGAACAGCACGGCGATCTCCCGGGCCGGGGTGCCACCGTCGATCAGCACCCGGCAGCGGGCCGCGACCGCGTTGGCCTCGGCCGCCTCGTCGGTGAAGATCCGCAGCTCCGGTTCGGGGCCGGCGGGCCGCTGCCCGTGCAGCTCCAGCCGCAGCCGGGCCTCGGTGCCCCGGGCCTGCGAGATCACCGCGTTGGCCAGCCCGACGACCTGCGGGGTGGAGCGGTAGTCGCGGACCAGCCGGACCACGGTGGCGGTGCGGTGCCGGCGCGGGAAGTCGACCAGGTACGACGAGGTGGCCCCGGTGAACGAGTAGATCGTCTGGCTGGCGTCGCCGACCACGGTGAGGTCGTCCCGGCCGCCGAGCCAGGCGTCCAGCAGCCGCTGCTGGAGCGGGTTGACGTCCTGGTACTCGTCGACCACGAAGTGCCGGTACTGGCCGCGTACCTGCTCGGCGACGTCCGGGTGCTCCTCGATGCCCCAGACGGCGGCACGCAGCATGTCCTCGAAGTCGATCACCCCGTTGCCGCGCTTGAGCTTCTCGTACGCGGCGAAGACCTCGGCCACCTTGGCCGGCTCGTGCGGGGTGTCGCGCAGCGCCTTGGCCGCGGCGACCACGTACTCCCCCGGCTCGACCAGCGACGACTTGGCCCACTCGATCTCGCCGGCCAGGTCCCGGGCGGCGGCCCGGTCGGTGCGCAGCCCCACCTTGGCGGCGGCGAGCGTGACCACCCGCACCTTGCTGTCGAGCAGCTCGGGCATGGCCCGCCCCTCCAGCAGCCGGGGGGCGAAGTAGCGCACCTGACGCAGCGCGGCGGCATGGAACGTGCGTGCCTGGACACCCGGCACCCCGAGAACGGTGAGACGGCTTCTCATCTCGGCGGCGGCGCGGGCGGTGAAGGTGACCGCCAGCACGTGCCGGGCGGAGATGTCCCCGGTCAGCGCGCGGTGGGCGATCCGGGAGGTGACCGCGCGGGTCTTGCCGGTGCCGGCGCCGGCCAGGATGCAGACCGGACCGGCCGGCGCGGTCACCGCGGCCCGCTGCTCCGGATCCAGCCCGGCCAGCACCCGTTCCGCCGCAGAGTGAACCACCACAGCCAGGAATCATCCCAGGCTCCCCCGACGTTGCACCGATAGCCTGGCTTGACCGTGAGCCGCCGGACAGGATCGTTGGAGGACCTCAGCATGTTGACGATGTATTCCACCCCGTGGTGCGGCTACTGCCACCGCCTGAAGTCGCAGCTGGACCGGGAGGGCATCGGGTACGACGTGGTCGACATCGAGCAGGACCCGAAGGCCGCCGAGTTCGTGATGAGCGTCAACGGCGGCAACCAGACCGTCCCGACGCTGCGCTTCGCCGACGGCAGCGCCCTCACCAACCCCTCGATCACCCAGGTCAAGCAGCACCTCGCCAGCCTCAACGCCTGACCCCACCCGCACCTGAGAGAGCGGCCGCCCCGTCCCGGGCCGGCCGCTCTTTCACGTCCCCGCCACCTCCACCGCCCCCGGCCGACCACCGCCCGACCAGTGGCCGCCCCGTGGTCATGAAGTCAGCGTCCGGCCGCTCGGCGTGTCGTGACGGCAACCTCATGATCGACGCCGAGGGCGGGAGGGGCGGGGGCCGGGTCGAGGGGGGTGGGGGTGGTGGGGCGGCGGGGGGAGGGGATCCGGGCGGGGTGGGCCGGTGGTGGGGTGGGGGTCGCGGCCGGGGGGCTGAGGCGGCGGCCGTGCCAGAGGTACGCGCCGGCCGCCGTGGTGACCACCCCGACGAGGACGAAGAGCAGGCGGTAGTCGAACACCCCGACGAGCAGCGCACCGGTGCCGATGGAGGCCGCCTGCGGACCGCTGACCAGGGCGTCGGAGGCGGCGGCGACCCGGCCGAGCAGCCGGGGCGGGGTACGCCGCTGGACCAGCGTGTTCAACCCGACCATGGTCAACGGCAGCGACACCCCGGCCAGCAGCAGCGCCAGCACGCCGAGCCAGAGCCGCGGGTACGCCAGCGCCACCGCGGCCGGCCCGAAGAAGGTCACCCCGGCGGCCAACGCCCCCACCTCGCCGGCCCGGCGGACCACGGTGGCCGAGAGCAGGCCGCCGACCAGTCCACCGATCCCCTGCACGGTGACCAGCACGCCGACGAACGCGGCGTCCCGGTGCAGCCCCCGGTCGACGTACGCGAAGATCAGCGACTCGGTGAAACCCATCACCAGCGAACCCAGGCCGTAGCCGACCAGGGCCCGGCGCAGCGCGGGCTCGCCGGCCAGGTGTCGCAGCCCGGCCCCCAGCTCCGCGGGCCAGCTCAGCTCCCCGGCCGGGGGTCGGGTCTCGGCGACCCGGAGCAGGCCGACCACCGCGGCGGCGGTGCCGAAGCCGGCCATCGCGAGTGTCACCAGCAGCCAACCGCCCACCGCGGCGTAGAGCCCGGCGCCGGCGAGCGGGCCGACCAGGCGCAGCCCCTGGCGGACGGTCTGCAACGCGCCGTTCGCGTCGGGCAGCAGGTCGCTCGGCACCAGCTGCCGGATCAGGCCGCTGAGCACCGCGCTCAGCGTGATGTACGACAGGCCGTAGAGCGCGGCCACCACATAGATGATCCAGACGTCGGCGCGGTCGCGGACGGCGAAGAGCGGACTCAGCAGGACGGCGGTGCCGAGGTTGGCGGCCACGAAGAACGGCCGGCGCGGGTAGCGGTCGACCACCCAGCCGACGAGCGGGGCGAGCACCATCGGGGCGATGATGGCGAAGATGGTGGCGCCGGCCTGACCGTCCGACCCGGTCAGGTCCTTCACCCAGACGGCGAGGGCCAGCAGCAGGATCGACTCGGCGGCCATGCTGGCCAGCAGGGCGCCGAAGAGCAGGCGGAAGTCGGGGCGGCGCAGGACGGTGCGCATGGGTCCCTCCGGGGGGTGGCGCCCGGTGCGGGCGCGTCAGGGGGCGGTGCCGGTCGACCGGAACAGCGTCGTCGGGGCCGTCGGCACCTCTCCACAGTCCTCTTTTTGTCTGGAGACACGCCCTCGCCGGAACCACCGACACCGGTTGCGCCGTCCATACTGACCGTGGGGGGTGAATTTCATACAGTTACCGTCGCGTCTGCGGCGGTCGACGGAGAAGAGGACACCGTGCCTCCTACCGCACCAGGCCCCATGCTGCGTCGCCGCAGACTGGGCACCGAGCTGCGCCGACTCCGCGAGCTGACCGGTCTCACCGGCGACCAGGTCATCGAGCGGATCGGCTGGGCCTCCGCGTCCAAGTTGTCCCGGCTGGAGAACGGTCGCAGCCGCCCGGACCCGGAGGACGTGGGCGTCCTGCTGGATCTCTACGGGGCGGACGGCGAGCTGCGCGAGGAGCTGCTGGGCATCGCCCAGGAGGCCGGCGACATGCGCGGCTGGTTGAGGAACTTCCCGGTGATGACCCAGCAGCAGCGCGGCTTCGCCGAACTGGAGGCCGGCTGCGCGGAGATCTCCGAGTTCAACCCGGTGCTCGTCCCCGGCCTCTTGCAGACCCCGGCGTACGCCCGCCTGCGGATCGTCTCCGCGCACGGGGTCGACGAGCAGGCCGGCGAGGACCCGGAGACCGAGGTACGCGCCCGGCAGGCCCGCCAGTCCCTGCTCACCCGCCCGGAGGCGCCCCGCTACACCGCCGTGCTGGAGGAGTCGGCGCTGGGCCGGCGGACCGCCCCGCCGGAGGTGCTGCGCGAGCAGATCATCCACCTCTGCGAGCTGGCCGGGCAGCCCAACGTCACGCTGCGCCTGCTGCTGCGGGACACCCGGGTCGCCGACTGGTACCTGCCACCGACGGCGTTCTCGATCTACCGCTTCGCCGACCCGCTCGATCCGGAGACGCTGGCCATCGAAGGTGGCTTCACCGACGTCATGTCAACCGCAGCAAACGTCCTAAATCCCTATAAAGTGGTGTTCGAGTGGCTATGCTCGGCGGCGCTCTCCGAATCGGACACCCGCTCCTGGCTCATCGAGGCGACGGGACGACTGCCCGACACGGCAACCGAGTCCACGGTGGCGTACGCGCCGGCAACGGCGCCGGCACAGCGCCGCCGGGCCTCGGGGCGTCTGACGACGGACCGGTGACGCACCGCCGGGCCCGCCGTCTCGGCCCGCGGCGTCACTCGTCCCCATCGGAGCACTCCAGAGCAGGAGCAGGACCATGAACGAACTCCGCAACCAGCAGCTCGCCGACGCGGCGTGGCACAAGAGCACCCGCAGCCAGACCTCGAACTGTGTCGAGGTGGCCGAGTTGCGCGCCGGGCCGGCGGCCGTCGCGCTGCGCGACAGCAAGGACCAGGGCGGCCCGGTGCTGCTGTTCAACCGGGCCGGCTGGCTGGGCTTCATCGCCGGCGCGAAGAACGGGCAGTTCGACCTGAACTGATCCGGCGAGCATCTCCGGGGCCGTCGGCGTCGCGCCGGCGGCCCCTCGCGCGTTCCTGCCGACAACCGTACTGAGCTGGGGTCCCCCGATCGGGCGACCCGCACCGTCGATAGGCGAGTTTCACTTGCTGGGACGACGTCCGGGCGTAACATGTCGAAAGAGTGACGTGGAAGTTCCACTGCGTACTCGCCGTCGCGATCCGTCCGGGGGACACCCATGCGGTTCCTGATCGTTCGCACCGACATCCGCTCCGTCGCCGACACCGACATCGCCGCCGCCTGGGCGGACGGTGGCCGACTGCGGGACGAGACCACCACGCCGGAACCGCGCCGCCAGGTCGTGCACGCCGAGGACCGCGACGCCGCGCTGCTGCTGGCCCGGGCGCTGGCCACCGTCGGCGCGGTGCGCTGCGGCAAGCAACGGGTCAAGGTGCTGCCGCTCGACTCCCCCGGCCCGGACCACCCGTACCGTGGCGGCTCCTGACCCACCCGACGTCCGTCGTGGTCGGACCGGCTCCCCCGCCGCGTTCCCTGCCTCAGCCGCCCACGACGGCCCGTGTTCCCGGCCCGTGACCGTCGCGGCAACGACGGTGACGGGCCGGGACCGCGTCCGGGGTCAGCAGTGGCCGTCGAGCCAGCGGTGCACCAGGAACAGGGCGATGGAGGAGGGCGGGGGCAGGACCAGGCGGTCACCCCCGCCGACGTCGACCGCCTCGCCGGCCAGCGCGGCGCCGATCTCCCGGCGGGTGAACCAGCGCGCCTGGGCGATCTCCGCCGGGTCGACCCGGACCGGCTCGTCGGCGTCGGCCCGGGCCAGGAAACCGAGCATCAGCGAGCCCGGGAACGGCCAGGCCTGGCTGCCCGCGTACGCGATGCCGGCGACCCCGACGCCGACCTCCTCGCGGACCTCGCGCAGCACGGCGGCCTCCGCCGACTCCCCCGGCTCCACGTAACCCGCGAGGCAGGAGAAGCGTCGCTGCCCGGGGGTACGCGGCCAGGTGGCGTTGTTGCCGAGCAGGCAGCGACCCTCCGGGCCGTCCACCCCGTCGTGCACCAGCACGATCATCGCCGGGTCGGTACGCGGCCACGCCCGGTCGCCGCCCGGGTCGATCCGCGACCAGCCGGCCTCGTCCACCTGCGTCGGGTGCCCCGTCGAGGCCGAGTAGCCGTGCCGCAGGTGCCAGTTCAGCAGCGCCAGGGCGGTGGTGAAGATGCCGGCGTCCCGGTCGGCGAGCAGGTGCCCCACCTCGCGCAGGCTGACCGCCCGGGTGCCCGGCAGGCTCGGCAGCGGCGCGTCCACCGCGAAGACCGGCAGCCCGTCCGGCTCGACACCGAGGAACATCGGCACCGACCGGGGCACCTCGGGCAGCTCGCCGGAGCCGACCAGCACCAGCTCCGGCGGGGCGCCCTCGCCGCGGATCAGCGCCCGACCGTCGTCGGTCGAGTCGAGCACCAGCACCCGGGCCTGCTCCCACGCCTCGGCGAGCCAGCCCGGGTCGGTACGCCGGTGCGCCGCCCGGTCCAGGGTGGTCCGGGCGAGCGGCGGGACGGCCTCACCGGTCACGCCGGCTCCGTCCGTACCGGGGTCAGCGCGGAGAGCGGACCGGCGACCCGTTCGGCGTCGCCGAGCACCACCACGACCGCCTTCGCCGGGGACAGGTAGCGCGCCCCGGCCTCGGCGACGTCGGCCACGGTCGCCTTCGCCAACCGGGCGGCGTGCTCGGCGAGGAAGTCCAGGCGCAGCCCGTTGCCGGCGTACGCGCTGGTCAGCGAGGCGAGCCCGGCCTGGGTGGACATGCCGAGCTGGAGGGTGCCCAGGGCGTACTGGCGGGCCTGCTCCAGCTCCTCCGGCTTGACCGGCAGCGACGCCAGCCGACCCAGCTCGTACGTGGTCTCCAGCAGCGCCGGGGCGGTGACCTCGGTGGCCACCTCGGCCCCGGCGACCAGCACCGAACCGGCCACCGAGTGCTCGACCATCGAGTGCGGCCCGTACGTGTAGCCCTTGTCCTCGCGGATGTTCTCCACCCAGCGGGACGAGAAGTAGCCCCCGAAGATCAGGTTGGCCAGTTGCAGCGCGGCGTGATCGGGGTGGGTACGCGGCACCGCCGGCAGCGCGATCCGCAGCGACGACTGCACCGAGCCGGGCCGGTCGACCAGCAGCAGCGGGCCGGGCTCCAGCGGCGGGGCGGGCGGCAGCTCGGCGACGTGCCCGTCGCCCCGCCAGCCGCCGAGGGCCTGCTCGGCGGCGTCCAGCGCGCGGGCCGGCTGCACGTCGCCGACCAGCACCAGCACCGCCCCGGCCGGGTGGACCCGCTCGGCGTGCAGCTTCCGCAGGGCCGCCGGGCGGACCGCGCGGACCTGGTCGGGTTCCGGGGTCTGGGTCGCGTACGGGTGCCGGCCGTAGACCCGCTTGAGCAGCGCGGTGCGGGCGAGGTGGGCGGGCTGGCTCTGCGCGACCTGGATCCGGTCGACCAGCCGGTCCCGCTCGGTCTCCACCCAGTCGCCCGGATAGGTCGCCCCGGTCAGCACGTCGGCGAGGAGTTCCAGCATCCGGTCCAACCCGGTGACCAGGCCGGCCCCGGAGAGCATCAGCCGGTCCGGGTCGACCCCGGCGGAGAGCCCGCCGCCGACCTTCTGCAGCTCGGCGGCGATCTGGGTCGCGGTGAGGGTCTGCGTGCCGGAGAGCATGGTCTGGGCGAGCATCGCGCCGCGGGCCAGGTGGCTGCGCCCGAACGGCATCCAGAGCCGCAGCTCGACCAGCGGCACCGCCGGCCGGCGTACGGCGATCACGGTGAGCCCGTTGGCGAGGGTGCGCTCGGCCTGGGTGGGGAGCTTGAGCTTGCGGTTGGGGCCGAGCGGCGGCAGCGTCCGGGACCCGGCGGAAACGGTCGCCGTCGCCGTCATTTGGCACCTCCGGGGATGACCTCGATGGACGCGCGGCGTTCCGGCCGCAGGGTGGCGGCGGCGGCGCGGACCTGCTCCTCGGTGACCTCGCCGACCAGCCGGGGCAGCTCGTTGAGCAGGCCCGGCTCGCCGCGCTGCTGTTCCAGCACGGCCATCCGCAGTGCCCGGCCGAGCACCGCGTCGGTGTCCCGCAGCAGGTGGGTGGCCATCCTGGCCTGGGTACGGGCCAGCTCACCCTCGGTGAGCCCGTCGGTGGCGAGCCGGTCCAGCTCCTCGTCGAGGGTGCGCAGCACCTTGTCCACGTCGCCGCCGGGCGGCAGGTGCGCCTGGAGCAGCAGCGCGGTGGGGTCACGCACGTCGAACGGGTCACCCATGAAGCCGAGGTAGCCGCCGAGGCTGGTGACCGTCCGGTCCCGCTGCACCAGCCGCTCGACCAGCCGGGAGGCGTCACCGTCGGTGAGCACCTCGGCCAGCACCACGTACGGCAGGTAGCCGGCGAAGTCGCTCACCGGGTCGGGCACCCGCCAGGCCCCGGCGATCGCCGGCAGCGGCGCCAGCTTGTCGGTGTACGACTTCCGCCGCTCGGCGGTCAGGTCGGGTTCGGTGAAGTCGGGGCGGTCCGGGGCGGGCCGGGCCGGCACGTCGCCGAAGTGCCGCTCGATCAGCCCGGTCGCCTCGGCCACGTCGATGTCGCCGCTGACCGCCAGGACGGCGTTGCCGCTGGCGTAGTAGCGGCGGAAGAAGTCGGCGGCGTCGGCGACGGTGGCGGACTCCAGGTCGTCGAAGGAGCCGTAGCCGTCGTGCGCGTTGGGGAAGGTGTCGAACATGACCGGCGGCAGGGTCAGCCAGGGGAACCCGCCGTACGGCCGGTTGAGCACGTTGACCCGGATCTCCTCCTTGACCACGTCGACCTGGTTGCGCAGGTTCTCCTCGGTGAGGCGGGGACCGCGCATCCGGTCGGCCTCGAGGAAGAGGGCCCGTTCCAGCGCATTGGCCGGCAGGGTCTCGTAGTAGTCGGTGTAGTCCAGGTGGGTGGAGCCGTTGAAGGTCCCACCGGCGCCCTGCACGTGCCGGAAGTGGGCCAGCTTCTCCAGGTTCTCCGAGCCCTGGAACATCAGGTGCTCGAAGAGGTGGGCGAAGCCGGTGCGTCCCTCGGGTTCGGAGCGGATGCCGACGTCGTAGACCACCGCCACCCCGATCACCGGGGCGCTGCGGTCAGGGGTGAGCACCACCCGCAGGCCGTTGTCGAGGGTGAACCGCTCGACCGGGTATTTCGTCGCTGGAATTCTCGCTCTCCGCGTCGGCACGTGATCGACACTAGCGCGTCGGCACCCCCCGTACCGGCCAGCTCCCGGCAGCGGGGCGACGGCGCGCCGGGGGTCGGCGGCCGACGGCGGCCGGGGCACCGGACGGCGGTCCGCGCGGTGGGCCGACCGGCGAGGGTAACTCCACCGAACAGGTGGGAATTATCGAGAAACGCAGGTCGGGGCTTCCCGGATGCTGAACCGGCCTTGACGCCGGCCGCGTGTTACTCCAGTCTTCCTACCTACTAAGTAGGAATACTGCGGATTGGACAACGATGAGACGGCTCCCCTTCCGTCGGCTGGTCTCCCTCGCCACCCTCGCCGTCGTCGGCGCGGCCACCCTGGGCAGTACCGCCGCCTGCGGCGACGACACCGATGACGCCGCCGGCAAGGCCGGCCCGGTGACCCTGCGCCTCGGCTACTTCCCCAACATCACCCACGCCCCCGCCGTCGTCGGCGTGGAGAAGGGGATCTTCGCCGAGAAGCTGGGCAGCGGCGTCAAGCTGGAGACCAAGACGTTCAACGCCGGCCCGGCCGCCATCGAGGCGATCTTCTCCGGCGCGCTCGATGCCACGTACATCGGTCCGAACCCGACCGTGAACGCCTTCTCCAAGTCCAAGGGCGAGGCGGTCCGGGTGGTCTCCGGCGCCGCCTCCGGCGGCGTGGCCCTCGTGGTCAAGCCCACCATCACCTCGGTCGAGCAGCTGCGCGGCAAGAAGATCGCCACCCCGCAGCTCGGCAACACCCAGGACGTGGCGCTGCGCTACTGGCTCAAGGAGAAGGGCCTCAAGACCACCAAGGAGGGCGGCGGCGACGTCAAGGTCGTCCCGCAGGAGAACGCGCAGACGGTGGACACCTTCGCCAGCGGCGCGATCGACGGCGCCTGGGTGCCGGAGCCGTACGTCTCCCGGCTGGTCAACGCCGGCGGCAAGGTCCTCGTCGACGAGCGCGACCTCTGGCCGGACAAGAAGTTCGTGATCACCAACCTGATCGTCAGCACCAAGTTCCTCAAGGCCCACCCGGACGTGGTCAAGAAGCTGGTCGAGGGGCAGGTGGCGGCGAACGAGTTCGTCAACACCAAGCCGGACGAGGCCCAGCAGGCCATCTCCGACCACATCGGCAAGATCACCGGTAAGCCGCTGGACGTCAAGCTGATCAAGCAGGCGTGGCCGACGCTGGAGTTCACCAACGACCCGATCGCGTCCTCGCTGAAGACCGGCCTGGACCACGCGGTCGCCGTCGAGCTGACCCAGCCGGTCGACCTGAACGGCCTCTACGACCTGAAGTTCCTCAACGAGGTGCTCAAGGCGCAGGGCAAGCCCGAGGTCACCCAGCCGTGACGTCGACCACGACGACCACGCGCAGCGCGACCGGCTCGGTCGCGCTGCGCGGCGTGACCAAGGTGTACGGCCAGGGCGGCAACGCCGTCCTGGCGCTGGACGGGGTGTCGCTGGACGTCGCCCCCGGCGAGTTCGTCTGCCTGGTCGGCGCCTCCGGCTGCGGCAAGAGCACGCTGCTCAACCTGGTCGCCGGGCTGGACCGGCCCAGCGGCGGGAAGATCGAACTCGGCGAGGGCGTCAACCCCGGCCTGATGTTCCAGGAGCCCGCCCTCTTCCCCTGGCTCACCGTCGAGGCCAACGTCGAGGTGCCGCTGAAGCTGCGCGGTCTGCCCCGGGCCGAACGGAAGGCGAGGGTCGCCGAGCTGCTGCGTACGGTCCACCTGGCCGACTTCGGCCGCAAGCGACCGCACGAACTCTCCGGCGGCATGCGGCAGCGGGTCGCCCTGGCCCGCACCCTCGCCCTGGACACCCCGGTGCTGCTGATGGACGAGCCGTTCGGCGCGCTGGACGCGATGACCCGCGACATCCTGCACGACGAGCTGGAGCGGATCTGGTCCGAGCGGAAGCTCACCGTGCTCTTCGTCACCCACAACGTGCGGGAGGCGGCCCGCCTCGCCGACCGGATCATTCTGCTCTCCAGCCGTCCCGGCCGGATCAGCTGGTCCACCGGGGTGGACGTGCCCCGACCCCGCCGGATCGACTCCCCCGAGATCGCGAACATCGCCGCCGAGGTCACCGACCGGCTGCGTACGGAGGTGGGCCGCCATGGCCAGTGACACGATCACCGGGACCACGCGCAGCGACGCGGAGATCTCCGGACTGGACGCGCTGGAGATCGCCGGGCAGGAGCAGGGCCCGTCCCGACTGCGGCAGCTCTGGTCGGCCACGTGGCCGAAGCTCGCCGCCCTCGCGCTCAGCATCGCGCTGTGGCAGTTCGTGGTCTGGACCGGGTGGAAGGACCCGTGGGCGCTGCCCGGCCCGGCGACGGTCTTCGCCGATCTCGGCGACTACCTGGTCAGCCCGGCGCTCTGGGAGGGCCTCGCCACCACCGGTCGCCGGGCCGCGGTGGGCTTCGCCGCCGCCGTCGCCGTCGGCCTGCTGCTCGGCCTGGCCGTGGCCCGGGTGAAGATCCTGCGGGCCGCCCTCGGCTCCATGATCACCGCCTTGCAGACCATGCCGTCGATCGCCTGGTTCCCGCTGGCGATCCTGCTCTTCCAGCTCAGCGAGCAGGCGATCTTCTTCGTGGTGGTGCTCGGCGCCGCCCCGTCGGTCGCCAACGGCGTCATCCACGGCGTGGACTACGTGCCCCCGCTGCTGGTCCGGGCCGGCCGCAACCTCGGCGCCCGGGGGCTCAACCTCTACCGGTACGTCATCGCGCCGGCCGCCCTGCCGGCCATCGTGGCCGGGCTCAAGCAGGGCTGGGCGTTCGCCTGGCGCAGCCTGATGGCCGGTGAGCTGCTGGTGGTCATCGCCACCAAGACCTCCATCGGCGCCCAGCTCACCTATGCCCGGGAACTCAACGAGGCGCCCCGGCTGATGGCCATCATGATCGTCATCCTGGTGGTGGGCCTGGCGGTGGACGCCGCGTTCGGCGCCGCGGACAAGGCGATCCGGCGCCGCTGGGGCGTGCTGGACCAGGCCGGCAACTGAGCCGTGTACGTCTCCGCGCGCGCCGACTACGCACTCCGGGCCATGCTCGCCGTCGCCGACGTCACCGGGTCCCCCGGTCGGACCGGCGGCGGCGAGCTGGTCAAGGCGGCGAGCCTGGCCGAGAGTCAACAGATCCCGCACAGCTTCCTCCAGGGCATCCTGCTGGACCTGCGCCGGGCCGACCTGCTGCACAGTCACCGGGGCACCGACGGCGGCTACGCCCTCGCCCGCCCGGCCGACGAGATCAGCGTCGGCGACGTCCTGCGCGCGGTCGGCGGCACGCTGACCAGCGTGCGGGGCCTCCCGGCGGACAGCGCCGGCTACCACGGCGTCGCCACCGGGCTGCGGGACGTCTGGCTGGCGGTGCACGGCGCGATCGCCCTGGTCGTCGACCGGACCACCCTCGCCGACCTGCTCGCCGACCGCGTCACCCCGCACTGACCGGTCGCGCGACCTTCGCGCCCCCGCCCGAAGATCGTGCTCGATCCAGGAAGTGGTGGCGTCGAACCGCGTCGGATGCCACCCGATCCAGGATCGAGCGGGATCTTCGGGCGCGATCCCGGTGCGCGCGGCACGCGGGAAGCCGGCGGTCGATCAGCTCACGACCGGCTGGGTGAGCGGGCCGGTGGGGCTGTGCCATTCGACCGGGCCGGCCCCGGCGACGTCACCGGCCGCCGGGTGCCACGGGCCGAAGGCAGCAACCATGGCGAGCAGCAGGCCCGCCCCCGCAACAGCGAGAACCAGCAGCAGCTCGCGCAGCGCCCCCGAGCCGGCGTCGCCCGCCATGGTCACCCCTCCCCGCGCCAGCGGCCGGTCCCCCCGGCCGCTTCCCCCCGACGCCAGCCTCGCCCACCCCCGCCCCCGGGACAGTCGCCCATCAGACGCCGCACCGACTGATCCCCGACTCCATCACCCCGGCGCCTCGTCCGCCGCGTTGCCCCCGGCGAGACCGTGGAACCCGACAGCCCACCCCGGGGCGGAAGCGTTCCAGGGTCGGGAAAGCGCGCTGGCCCGCCCCTGGAGAGGGACGGGCCAGCACGGGAGGTTCGATCAGGCGGTACGGGGGCGCTGAGGGCGACGACGACGGCCGGAGGGGCGGTGCACCGAACGCGCTCCGCCCGCCTCGACGGAGTCACCCGTCGTACGACCCGTCTCGGTGGCCCGGCCAGCGGGGGCGCGGAAACCGTCACCGCCACCGGCCCGACGACCCCGACCCGACCCGGTACGCGTGGCGGCGACCGCCGCCGGGGCGGCGATCGTCACCGGCACGCCGGACGGCTCGCGGGCCCCGGTGACCCGGGACAGCGCCTCGTCGCCGGGGCGTACCTGGGCGGTCTGCGGGCGGATGCCGGCGACGCTCATCAGCCGGGTGACGTCCCGGCGCTGCTCCGGCAGGACCAGCGTGACCACGGTGCCCGACTCGCCGGCCCGGGCGGTACGCCCACCCCGGTGCAGGTAGTCCTTCGCCTCGGTGGGCGGGTCGGCGTTGACCACGAGGTCCAGCCCGTCGACGTGGATGCCGCGGGCCGCCACGTCGGTGGCGACCAGCGCGGTGATCTGGCCGCTCTTGAACTGGTCCAGGATCCGGGTGCGCTGCGGCTGGCTCTTGCCACCGTGCAGCGCCGCCGCGCGTACGCCCTTGGACAGCAGCTGACGGGCGAGCCGGTCGGCGCGGTGCTTGGTCCCGATGAAGAGGATGGTGCGGCCCTCGCGGGCGGCGATCCGGGCGAGGGCGTCGGGCTTGTCCGCTGCCTCGACGTGCAGCACGTGGTGGGTCATCGCGGTCACCGTGGCGGTGCCCGGGTCGACCGAGTGCGAGACCGGGTTGGTCAGGAAGCGGCGGACCAGCCGGTCGACGCCGCCGTCGAGGGTGGCGGAGAAGAGCATCCGCTGCCCGTCCGGGGCGACCTGCTCCAGCAGCTTGGTGACCTGCGGCAGGAAGCCCATGTCGGCCATCTGGTCGGCCTCGTCGAGCACGGTGACCGCCACCTCGCCGAGGCGGGCGTCACCGCGGTTGATCAGGTCGTGCAGCCGACCGGGGGTGGCGACGACCACCTCGGCGCCGGCACGGAGGGCGTCCGCCTGGCGCTGGAGGGAGAGACCGCCGACGACGGTGACGCAGCGCACGCCGAGCGCACGCGCGTACGGGGTGAGTGCGGTGGTGACCTGCTGGGCCAGCTCCCGGGTCGGCACCAGCACCAGCGCGAGCGGGCGGCCGGGGCGGGCCCGGCGGCCCGCGACGCGGTGCAGCAGCGGCAGGCCGAAGGCGAGCGTCTTGCCGGAGCCGGTACGCCCCCGGCCGAGCACGTCCCGACCGGCGAGCGAGTCGGGAATGGTGGCCGACTGAATGGGGAACGGCTCGGTGATGCCCTGCACGGTCAGCTCGGCGACGAGCGCCGGAGCCAGGCCGGTGGACGCGAATGTGGGCATGGTCGTGGTCATGCGGAATGCCTTCCTCGACGCGGCACGTGTCGAGGAAGGGCGCCGAAGGGCGGCGCTGTCACCGGGGGACTCGTCCGCCGGGACTCACAAGCACGAACCGAAGGGGGTACGGGCCGGTCCGCCGCAGCGCGCCGCCCGCCGGAGCGGGGGTGGCGCGGCGGACCGGACCCGTCACCGTGCCCTGAGGGCGCGATGGGTGTTACGGGTGATCCGAAGATCAGAGCGGGCGGATGTTCTCCGCCTGCGGGCCCTTCTGGCCCTGGGTGACCTCGAACTCGACCCGCTGGTTCTCGTCCAGGCTCCGGTAGCCGGAGGACTGGATCGCCGAGAAGTGGGCGAAGACGTCAGCGCCGCCGCCGTCCGGGGTGATGAAGCCGAAGCCCTTGTCAGCGTTGAACCACTTGACGGTGCCAATAGCCATTTGTTTCGTCTCCTTGACGGAACGTTCGAACCGCACTTGTTGCGGGCCGAAAGAGGAGCCCACCGCGCATGATCCACGCGATGAACCTGTCGCTGCTGGTCGCCCCGCCCGGAGAACTCCGGACACAACAAAGAGCGCCTGGGGCCACAATCCGCCAGGCGCACACAGAGTCTCTGGAAACCAAAACTGCAACGGGACCAACGTATCACGGATTTCCGGCCGGTGGGGCTTCCGGCGAGATTTCCGGTACCCCGGCGATCAACGCGGTCAGTCCCGCCGCGTCCAGCAGGTCGGCCGGCCGCACGGTCACCCCGTCCCGGACGTAGTGGAACGCGGCGCCCACCCGGTCGACCGGCACACCGGCCAGCTCCGCCCAGGCCAGCCGGTAGACGGCGAGCTGCACGGCGGCCACCTCGGCCTCCCGGCCGGCCGGCTGCCGACCGGTCTTCCAGTCGACCACGTCGAACCGGCCACCGGGACGGGCGAAGACCGCGTCCATCCGGCCCCGGACCACCACGCCGGCGATCACCGTGGCGAAGGGCACCTCCACCTCCAGCGGCACCCGGTCGGCCCACTCGCTGGCCAGGAAACGCTCCTGGAGCTCGACCAGCGCCTCGTCCGGGGCGGCGTCCTCGTCCGCCGCGCCGGGCAGCTCGTCCACGTCGAGCAGCCGGTCCGCGCCGAACCGCTGCTCCAGCCAGGTGTGGAAGGCGGTGCCCCGCCGGGCGTACGGGTTGGGTTCGGTGGGCATCGGCCGGCGCAGGGCCCGCGCCAGCGCCTCCGGGTCGCGGCGCAGCGCCACCAGCTGGGTCACCGACAGGTGCGCCGGCAGCTCCACCTCCACCGCGTCGGCCCGCCGCAGCAGCTCGGCCCGCTCGGCCAGCAGCAGCTCCGCCTCCCGCCGCCAGCGTGCCACCTCCGGATCGTCGGCGGGCGCAGCGGCGGTCCCCGGGTCGGCGGGCGCGGCGGCGGCTCCCGGGTCGGCGGGCGCAGCTCCGGAGTCGGTGAGCGCGGCGGCGGCGAGCACGGCCGCCTCGCGGCGGGCCGCCTCCGGATCGGCGAGGAAACGGCGGACCAGCGCGGCGGCCTCGGCCAGCGCCGGACGGCGGGCACCGAGCGGATCGGCCGGCCACTCGGCGCGGAGCACCACCTCCGTCGTCGGGTTGACCGCGTCCCCGGCCGGCTCCGGCGCCCACGCGTCGATCACGTGCCCGGCCACGTCGTTTAGGCAGGCGTCGTACACCTCGCGGAGGAAGACCGACGGGCCCCGGAACCGCTTGGTGCCCTCCCCCCACCAGTAGCCGGAGCAGAGCAGCAGCCGGCGGGGCCGGGTCACCGCCACGTACGCCAGCCGACGCTCCTCCCGCTCGTCGTGCGCCCGCCAGGCGTCGGTGAAGTCCGCCACCACCCGGGCCACCCCACGCTGGTCCTCGGCCTCGGCCAGCCCCAGCTCCGGCAGCCCGTCGGCGTCGCCGCGCAGCGGGAACGGCAGCACACCGAGCCCACCCAGCCAGTGGTCCGAGTTGCGGACCGGCCCCGGCCAGACCCCCCGGGTCAGCCCGGCGACCGCCACCACGTCCCACTCCAGGCCCTTGGCGGCATGCGCGGTGAGGATCTGCACCGCCCCCTCCACCACCTCGACCTCGCCCGGGGCGAGCCCCCGCTCCTCGTCCTCGGCGGCGGCCAGATAGGCCAGGAAACCGGCCAGCGTGGCGCCGGGCGTCTCGCCGCTGAACCGGGCCGCGACGTCGCCGAGCGCGTCCAGGTGACCGCGGGCCAGCCCGGCGTCGCCGGTGCCGTCCCGGCCGGCCCGGACCGCCACCTCCACGTCCAGGCCGGAGGTCCGCTCGATGTCCGCGATCAGCTCCGGCAGGGACTGGTCCAGCCGGTAACGCAGCAGCGCCAGCTCCATCCCGTACGCGCGCAGCCGGGCGTAGCCCTCCGCCGAGTACGCCTGCGCCGGCCCCAGGTCGGCCAGCGCCTCGACCAGCGTGGCCTCGTCCAGCGCGTCCACCACGATCTCCGGCCCGTCGTCGCCGGTCAGCTCCCGCCGGGACCGGGCGATCGCCCGGGCCCGCCGGTGCAGGGCGACCAGGTCACGGGGCCCGATCCGCCAGCGCGCCCCGGTGAGCAGGCGCAGCAGCGCCGCCCCGTCGGTCGGGTCGGCCAGGACCCGCAGCGTGCAGACCACGTCCCGCACCTCGGGGGTGTCCAGCAGGCCGCCCAGGCCGACCACCTCGACCGGCAGGCCCCGGGCGCGCAGCGCGGACTCCAGGGCGGGGATCTGACTGCGCAACCGGACCAGCACGGCGGTGGTGGGGCGCTGCGGCACCGGGATGTGCTCGGGCAGCGCGCCGGGCATCCCGGCCGCCCCGCGCCACGCCGCGAGGACGCTCTCGGCGATCCAGTCGGCCTCGTCGGCGTACGTCTCCAGCAGCGCGCAGTGCACGGTGCCGGCGGCGTTCCCGCGCGGGCTGCGGTGCGGGATCGGGTCCTTGACGCTCAGCGCGGCGCGCAGCTCCGGCACCTGCGCGCCGGCCGCCCGCAGCGGGGTGGCCAGCGCGTTGGCCACGCCGAGGATCTCCGGCCGGTTGCGCCAGCTGGTGGTGAGGCTGAGCACGTCGGCCGGGGTGCCGTCGGCGCGGGCGAACTCGGTGGGGAACCGGTCGAGGGTGCCGGCGCTGGCCCCGCGCCAGCCGTAGATGGACTGGCAGGGGTCGCCGACGGCGGTGACCGGGTGACCGCCGCCGAAGAGGGCGTTGAGGAGCACCACCTGGGCGTGGCTGGTGTCCTGGTACTCGTCGAGCAGCACCACCCGGAAGCGGTCCCGCTCGATGACCCCCACGCCGGGATGGTCGCGGGCCACCCGGGCGGCCCGGGCGAGCTGGTCGGCGAAGTCCATCGCCTCGAAGTCGTCCTTGCGCCGGCCGTACGCCCGCACCAGCGGCAGCAGCCGCAGCCGGGTCTGCTGCACGGCCAGCGCCTTGCGTACGTCGGCGTAGACCCGGCCGGGGCGGGACTGCACGTCGGCGAAGAAACGGCCGGTCCAGGCGGCCAGCTCGTCCGGGTCGACCAGGTGCTCGTCCAGCTCGCCGGCCAACGCCAGCACGGCGTCGGTGATCGTGCTGGGCATCCGGTCCACCTCGGACATGTCCCCGTCGTAGTTGCGGACCAGCAGGTCCACGAGCTGCCAGCGGGACGCCTCGGTGAGCAGCCGGGTGGTCGGCTCGTAGCCAGCCCGCAGGCCGTGCTCGGTGACGATCCGCCCGGCGTACGAGTGGTAGGTGGAGACGGTCGGCTCACCGGCGAGCGGGTCGTCCTGCGGGTCGCGCGCCTGCCGGCCCAGCCGCCGGATGAGCTGGTCCAGCCGGGTACGCACCCGGTGCGCCAGCTCGCCGGCCGCCTTGCGGGTGAAGGTGAGGCCGAGGATCTGCTCCGGCCGGACGTACGAGTTGGCGACCAGCCAGACCACCCGCGCGGCCATCGTCTCGGTCTTGCCGGAGCCGGCCCCCGCGACCACCAGCAGCGGCTCCACCGGCGCGGCGATGATCGCCGCCTGCTCCCGGGTGGGCGCGGGCAGCCGCAGCAGCTTCGCCAGCTCCACCGGCGTGTACCGGGGACCGGAGTCGGGGGTCCTCGGTGGTGGCGCGGTCGTGCTGAACAGCGCGGGCTGGGTCACGGCAGCGCCGTCGCTGCTGGCTGCGGGGCTCGCACGCTCACTCCTCGCGCTCGCGGCGGACCGTCGGCGGCTCGACGACCTGACGCCCCTGCCCCGAGACCGGGCAGCTCGTGCGGACCGGGCAGACCCGGCACTTCGAGTTGGCGACCGCGGCGAAGGTGGCGGCGGCCATCGTATCGGCGGTCCGCCGGACCAGCGCGGTCGCCCAGCCGGCCTCCGGCCCCTCCCCCGCGGCGGCCTGCGCCTGCTCCCGGGCGTCCTTGGCGCCGGTGCCGAGCTGCACCAGCGCCGCCCCGCCGGAGGACTCGCCGTACTCGGCGAACGCCCCCGCCTCCACCGCCGCCTGGTACGCACCGAGCTGCGGGTGCTCGGCCAGCTCCCGCTCGGTGACCGCGGTGGACTTGCCGGTCTTCAGGTCGATCACCACGAGCCGGCCGTCGGCGTCGACCTCCAGCCGGTCCACCCGCCCGGTCAGCTCGATCGGGCGCTGCGGGTCGTCGAGGCGGACCGCGAACTCGTGCTCGATGGCGAGCAGCCGGCGTGGGTTGCCGGCCAGCCAGCGCAGCAGCTTGTCCACCATCGCCTCGGCGCGGTCGCGTTCCGGCCCGACCATCCAGCGGGCGGCCAGCTCGATCGCGTCGAACCGGGCGGCCACGTAGTCCAGCAGGGCGGTCCGGTCGACGCTGGCGTCCTCGGCGAGCATCGCGGCGGCGTGCACCAGGTTGCCGACGCCCTGCGCGGCGCTGGCCGGGCCGCTGCCGCCGTGCCGTTCCAGCAGCCAGCGCAGGCTGCACCGCAACGCGCTCTCCATCGCCGACGGGGTGACCCGGACCGGTTCGCCGTCGTCCACCAGCGGTCGGTCGTCGGAGAGCCCGCGCAGTCCCCACCAGTCGTCGGGGTGCGCGCCGGGAACCCCGGCGGCGGCCAGCCGGGCCAGCTCGGCCGCCGCCGTACGCCGCCGGGCGGACGGTGCCGCCGGGTCGGTGACCGCGGTACGCAGCTCCGCCACCAGCGCCGACAGGGTGAGCCCGCGCGGCGGCAGGGTGACCGGCAGCGCGCCGGGCCGATCGACCTCGTCGTCGTGCGGCTCAGCGGTGACGACCGGCGCCGCGCCGTCACCCGCCCGGGCGGCCCCCGACCCGTCGGACGTCGGTCCGGACGGGTTCGGCGGGGGCGACCCGCCGCCGATCGCGGGCGGCTCGGTGCCGCCCAGCTCGTGCAGGAAGCGGCTGGGCTGTTCCTCGTGGTCGTCGCCGCCGACCGCCGCCGAGGCGACCGCGGTGACCAGCAGCCGACGCCGGGCCCGGGTGACCGCGACGTGGAAGAGCCGGCGCTCCTCGTCGAGCAGCGCGGAGGTCTGCCCGACCAGGCTGGCCCGGAGCCCGGCGCCCTGCGCCCGGCCGGCGAGCACGTCGACGAGCCGTTCGGAGCCGAGCAGGCTGCCGCGGAGTCGCAGGTCGGGCCAGACGCCCTCCTGCACCCCGGCGACGGCGACGAGGTCCCACTCCAGGCCCTTCGCGGCGTGCGCGGTGAGCAACCGGACCGCGTCGCCCCGGTCGGCGCTGGCGGCCAGCGTGTCGGCCGGCAGGTCCTGCCCGAGCACGTGGTCGAGGAAGACCTCGGCCCGGGCGCCGGGCAGCCGGTCGGTGAACCGGGCCGCCGCGTCGAAGAGCACCAGCACCGCGTCCAGGTCCCGGTCGGCGGCCTCGGCCCGCCAGCGCTGCGCGGTCTCGTGCTCCCCGGTGGCGGCCCGGCCCCGGGTGATCGCCCCGGCCCAGCGTTCCGCCAGGCCGCTGTCGCGCCAGACCGCCCAGAGCACGTCCTCGGCGGTGGCCCCGGGCACGGCCGCCGCCTGCCGGGCGGTGGCCAGCAGCTGCGCCACCGTCTGCGCGGGCACGGCCCAGCGCCGGTCGATCGCGGCCAGCTCGGCGGGGTCGCGCAGCGCCTCGACGATCAGCTCGCCGGAGGGCCGCCGGTCGCCGCCGGCCAGCGCGAGCGCCCGCAGCCCCTGGCGCAGCCGCCGCTCGGCGAGCGGATCGGCGCCGCCCAGCGGCGAGTGCAGCAGCGCGACGGCGGTCTCCTCGTCGAGCCGGTCGGGTTCCAGCGCGCAGCGCAGCAGGAGCAGCAGCGGCGCCACCCCGGGTTGCAGGTGCAGCGGCAGGTCCTCGCCGTGCACCACGGTCGGCACACCCGCGTGGTGCAGGGCCCGTTGCAGCGACGGCAGTTGCCGGCCGGTCGACCGGACCAGCACCGCCATCCGGGACCAGGGCACCCCGTCCAGCAGGTGCGCCTCGCGCAGGGCGTGGGCCAGCCAGGCCGACTCGCTGGTGGCCGAGCGGAACGTGCGGACCTCGACCGTGCCGGGCGGCGCGTCGGGCAGCGGCTGGAGCCGGCGGTGCGTGGCCGGACCGCGCAGCCGGCGGGCCAGCCGCGCGGTGGCCGCGAGCAGGCCCGGCCCGGCCCGGTACGAGGTGGTCAGCACGACCTGGGCGGCGGGCGCGCCGGAGGCGGTGCGGAACCGGTGCGGGAAGGTGGCCACCCCGGCCGGGTCGGCGCCCCGGAAGGCGTACGTGGAGGAGTCGGGGTCGGCGAAGGCGACCAGGGGGGTGCCGCCGCCCGCGATGACGGCGAGCAGCTCGAGCTGGGCGGGGTCGGTGTCGGCCAGCTCGTCGACGTAGACGTGCGCCAGCCGACGGCGCTCGGCGGCCAGCAGCTCCGGATCGTCGAGGAGCATGCCGGTGGCGGCCCGGACCAGTTCGGCCGGGTCGTACGCGACGGAGCCGCGGTTGCTCACGTCGCGCAGGGCGAGGACGGCGACGTACTCCCGGAGGAAGCGCGCGGCGGCCGGCCAGTCGGCGCGGCCCAGCTTCTCGCCCAGCCGGGCCAGCTCGACCGGGCCGACGCCCCGCTCTGCGGCGCGCATCAGCAGGTCGCGCAGCTGGGCGGCGAACGCCCGGGTACGCAGCGCGGGGCGCAGGTCCTCCGGCCAGCCGACCGGATCGTCGTCGGGCTCCTCGCCGACCACGTCCAGCAGCTCACGGATGATCAGATCCTGCTCGGGGCCGGTGAGCAGTCGCGGCGACGGTTCGCCCCGCTCGGCGGCGGCCCGCCGCAGCAGCCCGAACGCGTACGCCGGGAAGGTGCGGACCAGCGGCTCGCGGACGACCCGGTGGCCGTCCCCGGCGATCCGGGCCTCGATGGCGTGACGCAGGTCGGTGGCCTGCCGGCGGCCGAAGGTGAGCACCAGGACGCGCTCCGGGTCGACGCCCTCGGCCACCCGGGCGGCGACCGCCTCGATCAGGGTGCTGGTCTTGCCGGTGCCGGGGCCGCCGAGGACCAGCATCGGCCCGTCGGTGTGCGCCACCACCTCGGCCTGCACCGGGTCGGCCAGTCGCGCGCCCGGTCGAGGGTGCGCGTCAGCGCCCGCTGACCCCCCGGATCGCGGCTCCCCCTCGGCACCCCGCGCGGAGCGCTCCTGCTGACCCGACCCGCCGCCCGGCCGATCCCCCCGAACCGACCCGGCGAAGTGTCCGTCAGGACCCGCCCCCGCACCCCGGCGCACCAGCCGGTATCCCTGCACGCCCACATCCCATCACGCCCCTACGACACCCCACCCCCACCACCCCGCCGACCTCACGTCGATCATGAGGTCGGCGGCAGGATCGGAGATCCACCTCGCCGGCCACCTCATGATCAGCGCCGGGAGAGGTGGGATTCGAGGACGTCGAGGGCGGCGGGGACGGTGGGGACCACGGTGACCAGGTCCAGGCCGGCGGGCTTGAGGAAGTGGCGGTCGGCCAGCGAGTGCAGCCAGTCGAGCAGGGGGCGGTAGAAGCCGTCCGCGTCGATCAGCACCATCGGCTTGGTGTGCAGGGCCAGGGTGGCGGTGGTCCAGACCTCGAACAGCTCGTCGAGGGTGCCCAGCCCGCCGGGCAGGGTGATGAAGGCGTCCGACTTCTCGATCATCAGGTTCTTCCGGCTGGCCATGCCGTCGGTGACCAGCAGCTCGTCGCTGGCCAGGTCGGCGACCTCCAGGTCGACCAGGGTCTGCGGGATCACCCCGAGGGTGCGCCCGCCGGCGGCCCGCGCCCCGTCCGCCACCGCGCCCATCATGCCGACGCAGCCACCGCCGCTGACCAGAGTGTGCCCGCGCCGGGCCAGCTCGGCGCCGGTCTCGGTGGCCAGGTCCAGCCAGCGCTGGTCGAGGGTCCGCGAGGACGCGCAGAACACGCAGATGGCGGCCACGGTCAGTCCCGCCCGTCCGGCCGCACCCCGGGCCCGCCGGCCGGTCGCTCCTCCCGGGGCGCGGCGGTGGCGGCGGCCTGCTGGTCCGCGGCGGTCCGGGCCACCGCCTCCTCGCGGATCGACTCCTGCTCCGCGGAGAGCGCCGCCTCGGCCTGCACGATGTGGCGTACGGCGGCGTCGACGTCGTCGGTGACGCAGATCAGCTCCAGGTCGACCGTGCCGATCTTGCCCTCGGCGGCCATGCTGCCGCGCAGCCAGTCCAGCAGCCCGCGCCAGTACGCCTCACCCATCAGCACCACCGGGAAGCGGGTCACCTTGCCGGTCTGCACCAGGGTGAGCGCCTCGAAGAGCTCGTCCATCGTGCCGAACCCGCCGGGCAGCACCACGAACGCCTGGGCGTACTTGACGAACATGGTCTTGCGGGCGAAGAAGTAGCGGAAGTCGATCGCCAGGTCGACCCAGTCGTTGAGCCCCTGCTCGAAGGGGAGCTCGATGCCCAGGCCGACGGAGAGCCCGCCGGCCTCGCTGGCGCCCCGGTTGGCCGCCTCCATCACGCCCGGACCGCCACCGGTGATCACGGCGTAGCCGGCGCGGGCCAGCGCGGCGCCCAGCTCCTCGGCCAGCCGGCACTCCGGGCTCTCCGGCTTGCTCCGGGCGGAGCCGAAGACGCTCACCGCGGGCGGCAGGTCGGCGAGGGTGTCGAAGCCCTCCACGAACTCGGAGAGGATCCGCAGCGCCCGCCAGGCGTCCTTGGTCTTCCAGTCGCCGCGTCCGCGGGAGTCCAGCAGGCGCTGGTCGGCGGTGCTGGTGGGGATCGCGCCACGGCGCAGCGTGACCGCGCCCCGGTGCCGTTCCCGACCCGGGTCACGACCGGGCAGCGGCCGCCCGTTGCTCTGGCTCATGGGAGCCACCGTAGTGGAGCCGGGGTCCTGCGGTGTGCGGCGCGACCAGGCGGGGAAAAGTTTGCGATCTTGGGCAACTAATTCGGTCGCACGTACGTCTTACTATTCACATACCGGGTATGCCCCGGGCCACGCGCCTTCGGGGGAGGAGCAAGCGTGATCAGCAACACCGAGATGATCCGGATCCGGCGGCAGATGCAGCGCCGGATCCAGGACGTGGTGGCCGAGCGTCGCCGCGCCCGCCAGCAGGAAGCCCACCACACCGACCTCACCGGTGACCCGACCGAGTCCCACCTCACCAAGGACCAGTCCCTCACCCCCACCCCCTGACCGCACCCCCACCCCGTCGCACCGCAGACCGGGCCCGCCGCAGCAGGCCCGGTCTGCGGTGATCATGAGGTTTGCGTCGCCGACCACGGGCCCGGACGACGCAAACCTCATGATCACCCCGAACGGTGGGGGGTGGGGGTGGGGTGGGGGTCAGGTGGAGGCTAGCCAGCGGTGGAGGGTGGCGGCGCCGTCGCGGATCTTGGTCAGTTCGACGTGCTCGTCCTTGTGGTGGGCGAAGTTGGGATCGCCGGGGCCGAAGTTGAGGGCCGGGATGCCCATCGCGGCGAAGCGGGCCACGTCCGTCCAGCCCAGCTTGCCGATCGGCGCCGCGCCGACGGCGGCCAGGAACTCCTGCGCCGGAGGCGCGTCCAGGCCGGGGGCGGCACCGGCGGCGGCGTCGGTCACCTCGAGGTCGAAGCCGGTGAAGAGCTCCCGCAGGTGCGCCTCGGCGGCGGCCGGGTCGCGGTCCGGGGCGTACCGGTAGTTGATCTCGATCTCGCAGTGGTCGGGGACGACGTTGCCGGCCACCCCGCCGACGATCCGGACCGCGTTCAGGCCCTCCCGGTAGTCGCAGCCGTCGATGGTGACCCGACGCCCCTCGTACGACCGCAGCCGGTTCAGCACCTCGGCGGCGCCGTGGATCGCGTTCACCCCGTGCCAGGACCGGGCCGCGTGCGCCCGCTCCCCGTGCGTGGTGACGACCGCCCGCATGGTGCCCTGACAGCCGGCCTCGACGATCCCGTACGTCGGCTCCAGCAGCACCGCGAAGTCGGCCGCCAGCCACTCCGGGTGCGCCGCGGCGACCAGGGTGAGCCCGTTGTACTTCGACTCGATCTCCTCGGCCTCGTAGAAGAGGTAGGTGACGTCGTAGCGCGGGTCGGGCAGGGTCACCGCGAGGTGCAGCGCGAACGCCACACCGGACTTCATGTCGGAGGTGCCGCAGCCGTACATCAGGTCGCCGCGCATGCTCGACGGGAAGTTGCCGTTCAGCGGCACGGTGTCGAGGTGGCCGGCGAGCACCACCCGGGACGCCCGACCCAGGTCGGTACGCGCCATCACCGTGTTGCTGTGCCGGAACGTGGTCAGGTGCGGCACGCCCCGCAGCACCTCCTCCACGCAGTCGGCGATCGCCTTCTCGTTGAGGGAGACGGACTCTATGTCCACCAGGGCGCGGGTGAGCGCCACCGGATCAGCCAGGACCTCGGGGGTCAACGGGTTCTCCATGCTGGGCACGGTACCGTCAAAATCGTGACCAACGCACAGGCTGCCTGGGGCATCGGCCTCGCCACCATCACCGCTGACGATCAGGTCCTCGACACCTGGTACCCGACCGGCAAGCTCGGACTCGGCGAGTTGCCGCTGGTCCCGGGAGAGGACCAGGCCGACGTGCTCGACCTGCCGCCCGGCGCGATCGGCGAGCGGGCGCTGCCCGGTCTGCGTACCGTGGAGGTGACCACGGTGATCGGGTCGCTGGACGACCCGATCAAGGACGCCGCGGACGCGTACCTGCGGTTGCACCTGCTCTCCCACCGCCTGGTGCGGCCCAACGAGCTGAACCTCGACGGCATCTTCGGCAAGCTGGCCAACGTGGCCTGGACCTCCGCCGGGCCGTGCCCGCCGGAGCGGGTGGACGAGCTGCGCGTCATCGAGCGGGCCGCCGGCCGCCACCTCGCCGTGTACGGGGTGGACAAGTTCCCCCGGATGACCGACTACGTGGTCCCCGCCGGGGTGCGGATCGCCGACGCGGACCGGGTCCGGCTCGGCGCGCACCTGGCCGCCGGCACCACCGTGATGCACGAGGGCTTCGTCAACTTCAACGCCGGCACGCTGGGCACCTCGATGGTCGAGGGGCGGATCGTGCAGGGCGTGCTGGTCGGCGACGGTTCCGACATCGGCGGCGGCGCCTCCATCATGGGCACGCTCTCCGGCGGCGGCACCGAGAAGATCTCGATCGGTGAGCGGAGCCTGATCGGCGCGAACGCCGGTGTCGGCATCTCGCTCGGCGACGACTGCGTGGTCGAGGCCGGCTGCTATGTCACCGCCGCCTCGAAGATCAGCCTGCCGGACGGCCGGGTGGTGAAGGCCCGTGACCTCTCCGGCGTGGACAACCTGCTCTTCTGGCGCAACTCGGTGACCGGGGCGCTGGAGGCGAAGCAGCGCAGCGGCCGGGGCATCGAGCTGAACGCCGCCCTGCACGCCAACGACTGACGCGACCGGGCCGGGGCGACCGGCCCCGGCCCGGACCGCGTCCGGGTCCGCGGCGGGGAGACCGCGGACCCGGACGAGCCTCACCGCAGGCGGTACGCCCCGATGATCTGCTCGGTGACCGTGTTGCCCGCGCTGTCCCGGGCGGTGGCCCGCAGCGACACCAGGCCGTTGCCGGCCGGGTGCCGGACGGTGGCCGCCCAGCCCGCGCCCTGTCGGTGCAGGGCCGCCCTGCGCCAGGTCTTCCCCCCGTCGTAGGAGACCTCGACGGTGAGCGCCTTGACCGTGGCGGCCGGGGCGCCGGGCTGCCGTTGCACGGTCACCGGGACGGTGAACGGCCGACCGGCCGGGGCGCTGTTGTCGTCCCGCAGCGACGGCGCGAAGCGCACCGCCATCGCCGGCTGCCGCGCCCAGTCCTTGCCGGACACGTGCTTCGACCGGAAGGTCCAGGCCGCGGTCACCTCGCTGCTGAGGTCGGTGAAGCCGCGCCCGGCGCTCACCTCCACCCGGTAGGTGGCCAGGCCGGGCGGCACCTGGAACTCGCCGTACCCGGCGTACGGGATCTCGGCGACGAGCTTGCCGTTGCGGTAGAGCGCGGTCCGCTCGGTGTCGTTGAGCGAACCACCGGGGTGCCCGGCGGCGTCACTGTGCACCGGCAGGCTCACCACGATGGTGTTGCCGTTGCGGGTGATCCCCTCTTCCGGCCAGCGCGGCTGCGGGAACGACGGCCCGTACGGCGCCGAGTTCCAGTCCTCCCGCACGGTGCGGGCCGGCAGATAGCGGGTCGGCACGGACGCCACGACGGCCTTCGTGTTCAGCCAGCCCTCGGGGTCCCGCGCTCCGAAGTCCAGCTCGGAACTCCACCGCACGCCGGCGGTGCTGTAGTGCTCGACGCGCTGGCCGGGCACCGAGGTGGGCAGGATGATCGCCGAGCCGCCCAGGTTGTAGTCGGACTCGGGCAGGACCGCCCGTTCGGCCTCCATGCCGGGGTAGCCCCCGTGGAACCGGTGCACCACGGTGGCCAGGTCACGCGGCTGGTAGTGCTTCGTGTAGCCGGTCGGGAAGCGGCCGGGGAAGACCTCGCTGACCGCGTAGAGGTAGGGGCTGCTGGCCACCTTCCGGTCGGCCCACTGGCTGGACAGCGAGCCGACGAACTTCTTCGCCGACACCGTCCGGCCGAGCTGCCGACTGGTCAGCCCGGCGAAGTCGAACGACCAGAGCCCCCAGCTGTAGATGCCGTCCGCGCCGAAGAAGGTGCCGGTGAGGTCGATCAGCTCGGGCGTGGCGCCGCGCTGGGGCACGGTCGTGGTGACCGGCCGGGCCGTCCGGGCGTCCACGGTGATCTTCAGATCCCGGTCGACCACCACCTCCGGCTGGACGAGCATCGCCACCCCCGCCGGTGCGCCCTGCGCGTCGGACTCGAAGAAGAGGCTGCTCAGGCCGTACCGGCCCTTGGGGACCCGCACCTGCACCTCGCCGTCCGCGTCGTAGAGGTCCTGGACACTGAACCGGTCCAGCCCCAGCAGGGCGGTGGCGTAGTCGGTGGCGGCCCGGCCGGCCCGGTTCACGTGGGTGACCGTGACGGTGTAGCTCTCGACCTCCCGGTGCACGGCCAGCGGGGTGACGGCGACCGTGGCACCGGAACGGGCCACCACCCGGCCGGTCCAGTAGCCGTCGAGACCACCGAGGCGGGTGTCGGCGGTGACGGTGACCTGGGCGGTGCCGCCCGCCGGCACGGTGAGCCGGGACGCGCCGAGGGTGAACATGCCGGTCGGCGCGGGCCGACCGTCCGGCCCGGTGACCTCGGTGGCGAGGTCGAGGGTGAGCGCGGAGGCCCCGGAGTTGCGGTAGGTGACCGTCCTGCTGATCGGCTGGTCGTCGTCGTGCGGCCAGACCGCCCGGCCGAACGAGACGCTCACCGGGTCGCTGGTCACCTGCTCGGTGATGGCGTGCGCCACGTCGACCCGGCCGGCGCCCTGCTGGTACGCCGTCTGGTCGGGGTGCGGCTTCGCGGAGGCCATCAGGGTCGCCTTGAGCTGACCGGCGGCCCAGCCCGGGTGCTGCTGGGCGAGCAGCGCCGCGGAGCCCACCACGTGCGGGGTGGCCATCGAGGTGCCGGAGAGGGTCACGTACTTGTCCCCCACCGGGTCGCCGATGACGCCGTGTGCGGCCCGGGCGGCGACGATGTCCACGCCCGGCGCGGTGATGTCCGGCTTCAGGCCGTCATCGCCGAGGCGCGGGCCCCGGCTGGAGAAGTACGCCAGCTCGTCGTCCCGGTCGACGGCGCCGACGGCCAGACCGGCGTCGGCGGTGGCCGGCGAGCCGACCGAACCGTCCGACCCGTCGTTGCCGGCGGCGAGGACGAAGAGCGTGCCGGTCTGCGCGGTCAGCGTCTGGACGGCCTGCTCCAGCGGGTCGATCTCGGGCGTGTCCCAGCCGCTGAGGCTCATGTTGACCACGGTGGCGTGCTTCTCGGCGGCGGCCCACTCCATGCCGGCCAGGATCGCCGAGTCGGTGCAGCCCTCGTCCTCGCAGACCTTGCCGGAGAGCAGGGTGGCGTCCGGGGCGACGCCCCGGTACTTCCCGCCGGAGGCGGCACCGCTGCCGCCGATGATCGAGGCGACGTGGGTGCCGTGGCCGACCATGTCGTCGGCGTCGGGGGCCTCGGTGAAGTTGCGCGACTCGGCGACCCGTCCGGCCAGGTCGGGGTGGGTGACGTCCACACCGGTGTCGAGCACGGCGACGGTGATCCCCTTCCCGGTGAAGCCGGCCGCCCAGGCCGCCGGCGCACCGATCTGCGGGACGCTGTGGTCGAGCGTGACCCGCCGCCGGGCGTCGAGCCAGACCCGGTCGACGCCCCCCGCAGCGTCGATCCGGGCGCCGGACCCGCCGGCGGTGAGCGCGCCCCAGACCGCGCCGGCGTCGGCCTTCGCCGCCACCACGGCCGCGCCGCCGATCGCCGGCAGGTCGCGGGTCACCCGCGCGCCGGCGAGCGGGGCCGTCGTCCGCTTCGCGACCCCTCGGGGGTACGACACCAGCAGCGGCAGCGTGTCCCGGTGGGCGTCGTCATAGCCGGACGAGACGAGTTCGGTGACGTCGAAGAGCCGCCGGTCGACCTTGCCGGAGCGGATGAGCGGCAGCGCGTCCCGCGGCACCACGGTGAGGTGGCCCCGGTCCCGACGGGTGAGGAAGGTGAGGTCGGCCCGACCCGGGCCGGGGCGTACGGCGGCCTGACCGGTGGCGGTGAGGGTGACCCGGTCACCCGTGAGCAGGGTGACGGTGGCCGGGCGACCGGCGGATCGCGGCGCGTGGTCCGGGGTGGACGGTGCGGTCGCCGCCGAGGCCGGCAGCGGCACGCCGAGGAGCAGGCCGAGGGTGAGGCCGATACCGGCCACTTTTCTTCTGTCTGGGAGCAACGCTTTCTCCTTCGGACGCGTCTTCATCGATGAAGGGCACATCGACGGGCACTGCCAGAATTACATACCGAGTATGCAAAGTGAAGTCACGAATGTGACCGTCCCGGTACGAAACAGTCGCCCGATCGGGCATCATCGTCCGATGGGTTCGATGCGGGAACGGATGCTGGCCGGCGAGGCGTACATCGCCGACGACCCGGAGATCATCGCCGACCTGGAACGGGCCGCCCGGCTCTCCGAACGCTTCAACCGCAGCTCCACGGACGACCCGACGGGGCGCCTCGCCGCACTGCGGGAACTGCTCGGCTCGCTCGGCGAGGACACCTGGATCCGCCCGCCGTTCCACTGCGACTACGGCTGGCAGACCCACATCGGGCCGCGCAGCTTCGTCAACTTCAACGCGGTCTTCCTCGACGTCGCCCGGATCACCATCGGCGCGGACGTCCAGATCGGACCGAACGTCCAACTGCTCACCGCCACCCACCCCGTCGAGCCCGAACCCCGGCGGGCCAAGTGGGAGGCCGCGCAGCCGATCACCATCGGCGACAACGTCTGGCTCGGCGGCGGCGTCATCGTGCTGGCCGGCGTCACCATCGGGGCGAACACCGTGGTCGGCGCCGGAGCCGTGGTGACCCGCGACCTACCCGCCAACGTGGTGGCGCTCGGTAACCCCGCTCGCGTCGTACGTACTCTGGAATAGCCGTCTGAGCTGCCGAAACGTCATTTCGGACAGTGGGCGATCCCTCCCCGATGGTGCACCCTGGGTAGTGAACAGGTGACCAGGGGGCAACATGGCCGAGCGGGTACTGGAACTACGCATCCACGGGGTGTCGAACACCCCGCCGGACCAGCTCCTCGGTCTGCGCCCCACGCCCGGTGGGGACGGCCCGCAGCCCTGGCTGGTGGCCGGTGGTGAGGTCACCGGCTTCTACCGCTCCACCACCGCCGGACACGACGAGCCGATCACCGTCGAGGCGTACAGCTGGGGGCAGTTGACCTCGGGCGCGCGGACCGCGCGGGACGTCGAACGCGCCCTGTGGACGCTGCTGCTCCCCTTCACCCTGGCCAACGTGGCGCTGCACGCCCGGCCCGGCATCCCGCCCGACCCCGACCGGGAACGCTGGGGCAGCCGCTCCGGCCTCGCCGCCTGGCTGATCCGACTCTTCTGCCTCAGCCTCACCAGCACGATGATCATCACAGTGGCCGGCGTCGGCGTCGACCTGATCGGCTGGCAGTGCGTCGGACCGGACTGCCTGAGCCACCTGCCCGGCCCCTGGGACTTCCTCGGCAACATCTGGTGGCGGCAGGACACCCGCGCCCTCGCCGCCGGCCTGCTGCTGCCGCTGGCCGTGCTCCTGGCGCTCGGCATGGTGGCCTGGCGCACCTACCAGTACGAGGCGCAGATGCCCGCCGAGCCGCGCCCCCGCTCCGCGTCGCGCGAGGACGGGACCGAAGCGGACCGCCACAGCGAACCACCGGAACCGTTGGAGAACCCGCTCCAGGACCCCACCTTCTGGTGCGGCGAGGGACAGCTGCGGCGGGCCGCCGTGCTTCACCTGTGCGTCGGAGCGGTGACCGCCGCCTCGGTGCCGATCGCCGCGGTGGTCATCATGGACCCACCCGTGGGCCTGCGCGCCGTCGTCGTCTGGTCGACCGTCGCCCTGCTCGCCGCCGTGCTGGTGATCGCGGCGGTCGCGGTGGGCCGCCCCTGGCTGACCCGCCGCGCCGGCGACACCCCGCTCGGCCGGTGGAGCGCGACCGTCGGGGTGCTCACCGCCCTCGGGCTGGCCGGGACGTTCCTGCTCGTGCTGCTCCCCGACGGGCCCGCCGGCACGCCCCTGTCCCACTACCGGCCGCCGACCGGCTGCGTCCGGGACCCCGGCATCGCGGGCTGCCGCACCGACCGGTCACTGCCCGGGTACGACGCGATCGTCGCCTGGCTCGCCACCTACCAGGTGCTCCTGCTCATCGCCATCGGCACGGTCACCCGGGCCGGCCGGCGGGGCCTGCTCGCCCCGGCCGCCGGTGGCGCGCTGCTGCCACTGGGAATGCTCTGGACCGAACGGGGCCTGCCCGGCGTCCCACCCGCCCCCGACGGGCTGCGCTCCTGGATGGTCGTGGTCGCGGCCATCGCCGTCGCCGCGGCCGGACTGCTGCTGCCGCGCACCCGGCCGGCCGAACCGCACCAGCCACTCGGCGCGTACACCGACCTGGCCTGGGGCGGCCGGGGCGCGGCGCTCATCGCCGGCTTCGGCTGGATGATGGCCATCGCCTACTGCGCCGGCCTGCTCTACTCGGTCAGCGACCGGCTCGACAGCCGGGCCGACCCGAGCGGCACCAGTCGGGTCGTACCGCCGCTGGCGGTGTTCTGGGCCGGGCTGGCCTGTGTGATCGCGCTGGCCGCCCTGCTCTGCGCGCTGCTGCGCGCCGGGGTGCTCTTCCACGCGCTGCGGCGGACCGAATACGCCGCCCTCACCGCGCCCGGCCCCGCCCTCTCCGCGCACGACCTGCGCCGCTGCCGCGACGTGAGCACCTACCGGGCCCTGCACCGACTCGTCGGCGAGCACGCCGTCCGGCTGATCGGCTGCTACGCCACCGTCTCCGGCGTGCTGGTGACCCTCTGCTGCGCGGCGGCCCTCTCCGGCAGCCGCCCCTCCCCCGAGACCCCGGCCGGCTGGCAGGCGGTCGTCCACACCGTCGCCAACCTCGGCGACATGATCCTCGGCTGGCTGCCGCTGGTGATCGCCGGACTCGGGCTGCTGGTCTACCGCAACGACACCGTGCGGCGCACGGTCGGCGTGCTCTGGGACATCGGCACCTTCTGGCCGCGCGCCGCCCACCCGCTCGCCCCGCCCAGCTACGCCGAACGCGCCGTGCCCGAACTCCAGACCCGCATCGCCGGCCTGCTGGCACTGGCCCCGCACGACCCCCGCCGGATGGACGGAGTGATCCTCTCCGGGCACAGCCAGGGCAGTGTCATCTGCACGGCCATGCTCTTCCAGCTCCCCCGCCGGTGGCGGCAGCGGATCTGGTTCTTCTCGTACGGCTGCCAGCTCACCCGCCTCTACGGACGGATCTTCCCCGCGTACTTCGGGCCGCCGCGGCTGCGCGCCCTCGCAGCCGCGCTCACCTGGCCCTCCGGCCACGTCGGCTGGACCAACTTCTGGCGGGACACCGACCCGCTGGGGTGGCCGGTCAGCGCCGGGGAACGGGACGTGCCGGTCGTCGACCCGGAAGCCCTGCACCCCGACGGGGGCGAGGTCGCCGACCCGCCGATCCGCAACCACAGCAGCTATCCGGAGTCGGTGGAGTTCGCCCGGGAACGGGCGGTCGTGGCCCGACTGCTGCGCCGGAGCGTCCCGTCACCCCGGCAGGGGGTCGGCTAGCCGGACCACCAGATCGGCTCGGCCGGCGGTGCCGGCCACCAGCGCCGCGTTCGTCTCGTCGCTGCCCAGCGCCCAGGCCCGCGCCTGCTCGGGCGACTTCCCGTACGCCTCGTGCCGGGCGATCAGCCGGCGCAGCCGCAGCTCCGCGGCCAGGTCCACGAACCACGCCTCGTGCAGCAGGGACCGGACCTCCTCCCACGGCTCGTCGTCCAGCAGCAGGTAGTTGCCCTCGGTCACCACCAGCCGGACCTCCGGCGGCACTTCGATCGACCCGGCGATCGGCTCCTCCAGGTCCCGCCGGAAGGCGGGCGCCCACACCGAGGTCGGCTCCAACCGACGCAGCCGACGCAGCAGGGAGACGAACCCGTTGACGTCGAAGGTGTCCGGGGCGCCCTTGCGCCCGTCCCGGCCCAACCGGGCCAGCTCCGGCCCGGCGAGGTGGAACCCGTCCATCGGCACCAGCCGGGCGGTCGGCCCGACCTCGGCGACGATCCGCTCCGCCAGGGTCGACTTGCCGGCCCCCGGTGCCCCGGCGACGCCGAGCAGCTGCCGTGGACCGGCCTCGGCGAGGACCCGGGCCCGGGCCGCCAGCTCGTCGAACGGGAGAACCTGTGCCGGGGGCATCAGCCGAGAACCGGCTCGCTGATCGTGAACCGGGCCTCCACCGCCGCCTGCACGCTCTGCGGGCGCGGATCCAGCTCCAGCTCCGGCGGGGCACCACCGGCCACCCCACCCGCCCGGCCGAACTCCGCCGACCGGGCGAACATCGGCTGCGCGGCCAGCCCCGTGTCGGCCAGCTCCAGCAGGGCGGTGATCCGGGCGCCGAGCGCCTCCGCGTACTCCCGGGCGCGGGCCAGCGCGTCGGCGATCGCCGCCCGCCGCGCCTCCCGGTACGCCGGGCTGTCCGGCCGCAGCGACCACCACGGGCCGGCGACCTCGACCTGGTCCTGGTCGGCCAGGCGCAGCATCAGCTCACCCAGCGCGGTGAAGTCGGTGACGGTCACGGTGGTGGTGACACTGCCGTGGTAGGCCACCACCCGCTCCCCCGAGCGCTTCGTCTCGGGCCAGACCCGCAGCTCGCCGGCCTCCCGCCGGTCGATCACGGGGCCGGCGGAGTCCAGCAGGACCCGGACCGCCGCCGCCCGCTCGGCCAGCCGGGTCAGCGTCGCCTCCCGGTCCCGGTCCCGGGCCGTCGCGGTCACACTGAACCGCGCCAGCTCGGGAGCGACCTCCCGGTACGCCTCGCCGCGTACCGCCACGACCGGTCCGTCCACCATGCCCCCACCCTAGCCGCGCGCGGACCGGCCCGCGCGAGCGTCGCGGTCAGGCCGGGCGTTCCCCGGCGTACGCCACCCGCCCGTCCACGACGCGGCACTCGGTGAGGTGCCCCCCGGCGGAGCCCAGCCCCAGCAGCCACGCCAACTCCTCGGCCTGCTCGCCGACCACGGCGAACTCCCGCCGTTCCCTGGTCAGCTGCCGCTCGAAGAGGCCGGTTCGGGCGGCCCTCCCCTCCTCGTGCAGCTCCACCAGGGCCGTCCGGTCCGCGGCGCCCAGTGCGGCGGCCAGCTCGTCCAGCACGCCGCCCACCCGGGCCAGCTCCTCCAGCACCCGCGCCCGGTTGCCGAGGAGCATGTTGACGGTGCGCTCCGACGGGGTCGCGGCGACCCTGGTGCCGTCGCGGAAACTGCCGGCGGCGAGACCGAGCACCGCGTCCCGCAGCTCGGCCCGGTGCACCGCCCCCGCGAGCGCCCGGGCGAGCAGGTGCGGCACATGCGAGGAGAGCGCCACCACCGCGTCGTGCTCGGTCGGTGACATGGGCACCACGTGCGCGCGGAAGACCCGGATGACCAGGTCGGCCAGCCAACGGAAGGCGGCCGTGCCGGCGCCACCGGCGGGACACAGCACCCAGGCGGCCCCGTCGAAGAGCGCCGGATCGGCCGACGTGAGGCCGGCCCGGTCCGTACCGGCCATCGGGTGACCGGGCACGAAACGGTCGGTGAGCCCGTGCGCCTCGGCGAAGGCGGCCAGCTCCCCTTTGGTGCTGCCCACGTCGGTCAGCACGCACCGCTCACCGACGAGGCCGGCGACGCGCAGCAGGGTCTCCGGCAGCGTGGGCAGAGGTCCGCAGAGAAACACCACCTGCCGGCCGGCGACCGCCTCGTCGAGGCTCTCCGCGCAGGTGACCCCCGACGCGGCGGCGTACCCCCGGGTCGTCGGGTCCGGGTCCCAGCCGGTCACGTCGAAGCCGGCGTCGCGCAGCCGCAGCAGCACCGACCCGCCGATCAGACCGGTGCCGATCACGGCGGCCCGCACTCCGACCAGCTCTGCTCCCGGCAGCGACGGCTCCACCTCGCCGGCCCGTTCCGCCCCGCCGTCCGTCATGAAGAAGCCGCCCGCCGGTCAGGCGCGCAACCGGTCGGCGACCGCCGCGACGTGTTCGTCGGACTCGGTGAGCGCCACCCGGACGTGCCGGGCGCCCGCTGGGCCGTAGAAGATCCCGGCGGCGACCAGGATGCCCCGTCGGGCCAGCCAGTCGACGGTCTCCCAGCAGTCCTCGTCGCGGGTCATCCAGAGATAGAGCCCGGCCTCGGAGTGCTCGACGGTGAAGCCGGCACCGGTGAAGGCGGCGTACAGCTGTTCGCGACGGGCCCGGTAGCGCTCCCGCTGCGCGTCGGCGTGGGCCTCGTCGCCGAGCGCCGCGACCATCGCCGCCTGGACCGGTGCGGGCACGATCATGCCGGCGTGCTTCCGGATCTTGAGCAGCTCGGCGACCAGCGCCGGATCGCCGGCGACGAAGCCGGCCCGGTAGCCGGCCAGGTTGGAGCGCTTGGAGAGCGAGTGCACCGCCAGCACCCCGTCGTACGAGCCGCCGCAGACCTCGGGCGAGAGGACCGAGACGGGTTCGGCGTCCCAGCCGAGCGGCAGATAGCACTCGTCGCTGGCGACCACGGCACCCCGCTCGCGCGCCCAGTCCACCACCTTGCGCAGGTGGGTGGCGGGGAGCACCCGCCCGGTCGGGTTGCCGGGCGAGTTGATCCACACCAGGCGTACCCGGGAACTCGGTCCGACCGCGGTCAGCGAGTCGGTCCGTACGGTGGTGGCGCCCGCCAGCCGCGCCCCGTCCTCGTAGGTCGGGTAGGCGATGGACGGCACCACCACGATGTCACCGGGGCCGACGCCCAGCAGCGTGGGCAGCCACGCGACCAGCTCCTTGGAACCGATCGTGGGCAGCACGCCGAGACCGTCGGCCCCTGCGCCGCAGGCCCGGGCCACCCAGGCCGCGATGGCGTCCCGCAGCGCGGGCGAGCCCGCGGTCAGCGGATAGCCGGGCGCGTTCGACGCGTCGGCCAGCGCCTGCCGGATGACCGGGGGAACCGGATCGACCGGCGTGCCCATCGAGAGGTTGATGAGACCGTCCGGGTGCGCCGCGGCCGTCGTGGCCGCGGCGTCCAGGGTGTCCCAGGTGAAGTCGGGCAGCCGCGACGAGACCGGCGCGGGCCGGTTCAGTGGCCCTCTCCGCGCGGCGGCTGGGCGGCGACGAACGTCGCGTCCTTCTCCACCTTGCCGATCTTGGAGGCGCCGCCCGGCGAGCCGAGGTCCTCGAAGAACTCGTAGTTCGCCCCGGTGTAGTCCTTCCACTGCTCCGGGACGTCGTCCTCGTAGAAGATCGCCTCCACCGGGCAGACCGGCTCACAGGCCCCGCAGTCGACGCACTCGTCGGGGTGGATGTAGAGCATCCGGTTGCCCTCGTAAATGCAGTCGACCGGGCACTCCTCGATGCAAGCCTTGTCGAGCACATCCACGCACGGCTCGGCGATGATGTAGGTCACCGGTCTTCTCCTCCGCAGACTCGTCGCGATCACCCGCGACGGTAAGAGCCTAGTATCTCGCCGGGGAGGGGGTGAATCGTGCTCCGACAGCAGGATGTGGGACACCGCATCGTGGTCCGCCGCATTGTGGGGATTCGCGAAGGCCGGCCGCTCTTCACCGACGCCCTCGGGGAGCTGGTCGAGCTGAACGAGACCCACATCACCCTGGCCACGGCGCAGGGTCGGTTGCGGGTGCCGGTCAGCGAGGTGCACCGGGCGAAGCGGGTGCCACCGGCCCGCCGGCCGACCGCCGCCGCGGTGGTCGCGTTGGAACTGGCCGCCGACGAGGCCTGGCCGGCGCCCGTCCAGGGCCGGCTCGGTGACTGGCGGCTGCGCAGCGCCGAGGGGTGGACCGGCCGGGCCAACTCGGCGCTCCCGGTCGGCGACCCGGACCGCCCGCTGCCCGCCGCCCTGGACGCCGTCGAACGCTGGTACGCCGACCGGGGCCAGCCCGCCCTGGTCAACACGCCCCTGCCGCTGGCCGCGCCGGTCGGCGCGGAGCTGGACGCCCGCGGGTGGGGCGCCCGCCCCCTCACGGTGGTGCAGACCGTCGCGCTCGCCGGGCTGCCGCCGACCCCGACCGACCGGGCGGGCCTGCCGCCGGTCGAGCTGGCGACCGCGCCGTCGGAGGCCTGGTTGGCGGTCGCCGCCGGCCGCAAGGGCGGCCTGCCGGACGCCGCCCGCCACATTCTCACCGCCGTGGACCGGGTCCGCTTCGCCCAGGTGTACGCCGGCGGCGAGCTGCTCGCCATCGGCCGTGGCACCGTCACCGGTGACGGCCGCTGGCTCGGCCTCACCCTGGTCGAGGTGGCGCCGCAGGTGCGTCGGCAGGGTCTCGCCCGCCGGGTGATCCGGTCGCTGGTCGACTGGGGCGCGGCGGAGGGGGCCACCCACGCCTTCCTCCAGGTCGAACAGCGCAACACCCCGGCGGTGACCCTCTACCGGGGGCTGGGTTTCACCACCCACCACACCTACCTGACCCGGGTCGCCCCGGCCTGAGCCGCAGCCGCGAGAGGAAGGTTTCGGCAGGTCGTCGAGGGTAGGGGTAACGGGAGGCGGCACGACGCGGGTCGCCGCACCCCGGACAGGAAGGACCCGTTCGATGGCCAGTCAGAGCGCATCGCAGCGCGCCAGCGGCTCGACGGCGACGAAGAACGTCCCCGGCAACCAGACCCCGAACACCCCCGAGGTGAACGAGAGCGAGATCGCCCGGCTGAAGGTCGACCAGCTCCGCGACCGACTCCGCCGACGCGGCATCACCGGCACCGCCGACTGGCGCAAGGACGCCCTGGTCGACGCCCTCGTCAAGGCCCTGCGCGAGGGCCGCCGGACGGTACGGTCCCGCGCGAACTCCCGCGCCACCGGCGACTCGCGCCGCACCTCCGGCGGGAAGCAGGGCAACGGTGGGGAGCGGCCGGGCAACCAGACCCCGAACACCCCCGAGGTGAAGGAGAGCGAGATCGCCCGGCTGAAGGTCGACCAGCTGCGCGACCGACTCCGCCGACGCGGCATCACCGGCACCGCCGACTGGCGCAAGAACGACCTGGTCGACGCGTTGATCAAGGCGCTGCGCGAGGGCCGCAGGACCGTCCGTTCCGGCAGCGGCACCTCCGGGCGGCGAGCCGAGCACTCGAACTCCGGGCCGAACGGGCCCTCCCACTCCGCGTCGAACGGAGCGTCGGCCTCCGCGTCGAACGGAGCGTCGACCTCCCCGTCGAACCGAGCGTCGGCCTCCTCGTCGAACCGAGGGTCGGCCTCTGCGTCGAACCGAGGGTCGGCCTCCTCGTCAGGCGGGCGGGCGAGCTCACCGTCGGGTGAGCGGTCGGCCACCCGGTCGAGCGGGCGGTCGGACTCGTCGCGGGGCGGCGAGCAGGTCGGCGCCGACACCGCGGCGACGGCGGTCACCGCCGAGCTGGAAGAGGTGGAGCGGCAGGCGGCGCAGCTCGCCGAGGTGGCCCCGCAGGCGCCCGAGGTCGAGCAGGTCGAGCGGCGCGCGGCGGAACTGGAGGAGGAGGCGACGGGGAGCATCGCCTCGCCGCCCGACACGCCGGCCCTGCTGGCGGCCCCGGTCGGTGCGGAGTCCGGTCAGGCGGGGTCCGACGCTGAGGAGTCCGGCCGGGCGGAGTCCGACGGTGCGAAGTCCGGCGGTGCGGAGTCCGGTCAGGCGAAGTCCGGCGGTGCGGAGTCCGGCCGGGCGGGGTCCGGCGGTGGGACAGGGTCCGGTGGTACGGAGCGCGGCGGGGAGCAGGTCGCACTGCCGACCGGCTCCGGCACGGCTGCGGACACCGGATCGGATGCCCGGGTTCCCCTCCCGCGCTCCGACAGCGGCGACGGGGACACGGCGGCGCGGCAGCCGGTGCGTACGTCGGGCGACGGGTCCGGGCCGGCGGTGACCATGGAGTCGGCGGACCGGGTGCTGACGTCGATGATGCCGCCGGAGCTGGACCAGGTGGACGAGGTGGTCACGCCCGAGGGCACCATGATCACCACCGGTGGGGACCGGGTGACCGAGTCCGAGGCCACCTCGCCGCTCCCCACCGACCGGGACCGCCGCCGCACCTGAGCTGGTCGGCCTGGCCGCATGATCGTCTGCTGTTCAGCGCACCCGATGTCGGCGTGTCACCACCGTCAACAGCAGACGATCATGCGGCGGCGGCCAGCCGGGCGCAGACCGGCGAGCTTGTCGGGCGATCGGCCGGGTCAGCGACGGACGACCCGGCGGGGCTTGGCGGCCTTCAGCTGGGCGTAGCGCTTGAGCTGCTGGGAGCGGTGGTCGCGGCCCAGGGCGGTGAGCACGAGATAGCCGACGAGCACGCCGGCGGCGGTGGCCGCCAGATAGAGCCAGATCTGGGCGAAGAAGAGCCCGGCACCACCGGCGAACGGGTTCTGGCCGACCAGCAGCGGTGCGACGAAGACGGTCAACGCGAGCGCCACGGCCACCGTGACGACCAGATCGGTGGACCATCGGGCGACGGGACGGTCCCGGCCCCAGCGGAACGCCATCACGGCGAGGATCAGGCCGATGACCAGGAACATCACCCACGAGACCCGGTCGGCGGCGCTGTCGTCCTCGTCGAAGCCGAGCTTGATCACCAGCCGGGCCAGCACGTTGACCAGGAACAGCGTCCCCGCCAGCACGCCCACCGCGCGCCACCGCTGGCTCATCGCCCACCTCCCGCCGTACCGCCCGCCGGGGCGGCGGGTCCTCTGGCAGGAATATCTACCACCGCGGCCCGGGTGTCGTCATCACCCGTCGTGGTGGACCGGTGGCGCGAGCATCTGCCGGAAGCCCATCACGGCGAAGGTCATCGCACCGGCGACGATCATCGCGAGACCGACCCAGTTGTCGCCGGAGAGCAGCAGGTCCCCCTCGGTGGTGCGGACCGAGGCCACCGCCATCAGCACGAACCAGGGCAGCGCCGGCAGCACGACCGACCAGCGGCGGCCCACCACCTCGTGGGCGAACCAGCTCAGCGCGATGCCCGCGCCGACCGCCACCAGCACCGACACCCCGATGAGCTGTCCACCCACCCGGACGGTGGCCAGCAGCAGCTCCAGCACCGCCGAGAGCAGGCCGGCGACGACGGCGATCACCCCGCCGACGAGTCGCAGGACGAGGTCGAGGCCGCGCCGTGGGCGTGCGGTCGGCGCGCTGGGCTCCTGGCCGGGCAGGACCGACATGGGGGCGGTGGTCACCGGTGACCGGCCGCGACGACCGGGGACCGGTCCGGCCCGTCGTCCAGGGCCAGGCCGGCGAAGAGGTCGTCCTCCCAGCCGTACGGGCCGGCGCCCGGGCCCTTGTCGCCGACCGCCAGGGTGAAGTACTCCACGCCCATGAACTCGGCGCCGAAGTTGCCGGCGATGGCATAGAGCCAGGAGGTGGCGGGGATCTGCGTGGCGTGCGCCCGCATCGCCGCCTCCTTGGCGGCGTGCTGGTCGGTGGCGTCGATCCGGGCGGCGATCTCCGGGTCGGGGGTGCCGAAGGGCAGCTCGTCGACGTCGTCGATGCCCGCGAAGGGGTTGTCCGAGGACTCCTCGAAGTGGCTCATGCCGGCCTCCAGCACGCTGCGCGGCATGGCCGTCCAGTAGACCTTCGCCGGGGCGACGCCCTCGACGGCGGCCAGTTCCACGGCCCGCATCGCCACCCGGTGCGCCTGGATGTGGTCGGGGTGGCCGTAGAAGCCGTTCGGGTCGTACGTGATCATGACCTGGGGGCGGACCTCGCGCATGATCTCCACCAGTTGCCCGGCGGCGGAGTCCAGGTCGGCCTGCCAGAACGCCCGGGGGTGCTCGTTGGTGGCCAGCCCCATCATCCCCGAGTCGCGGTAGCGGCCCGCGCCGCCGAGGAAGCGGTGGTCGGTGACGCCGAGCGCGGCGCAGGCGGCGGCGAGCTCACCGATCCGGTAGCCGCCGAGCTGGTCGGCCTCGGCGGCGGCGAGCTGGGCCAGCGCCGGCACGTGGATCTCGCCCTCCTCGCCCAACGTGCAGGTCACCAGCGTGACGTGGGCGCCGGCGGCGGCGTAGTGGGCCATCGTCGAGCCGGTGCCGATCGACTCGTCGTCGGGGTGCGCGTGGACCAGCAGCAGGCGGCGGTCGGGCAGCGTCGTCACGACCGTCACTCTAACCGGCAGTGGTGTCCCACCGAGCTTCACGCGTCCGCTCAGGTCGGCCACATCACGCCCGACGCGCGCCTACGATCCGAAGCGTGGACTTTCCCGAGCTGGCCGCCCGTACCCGTCGGTTCAGCCACGGGGCGCCGCGCGCGGTCACCGTGACCGACGACGGTTCCCGGGTGATCTTCCTGCGCTCGGCCGGCCCGGAGGACCCGGCCGACGCCCTCTGGCTGCTGGACGTCGACTCCGGCGAGGAGCGGCTGGTCGCCGACCCGGCGACGCTGCTCGGCGCGGACGGCGACCCGGCCGCCCTCGCCCCCGGCGAGCGGGCCCTGCGGGAACGCCTGCGGCTCAGCGCCGCCGGCATCGGCTCGTACGCCCTGGACGGGGCCGGCCGGATCGCGGCGTTCGCCCTCGCGGGCCGGCTGTTCCGGGCCGATCTGGTGCACGGGGACGTGATCGAGGTGGCCACCGTCGGCCCGGTGATCGACCCGCGCCCCGACCCGACCGGCGAGCGGCTGGCGTACGTCACCGACGCCGCCGAGGGGGTCCGCCGGGGTCAGCTGCGGGTGGTCGACCCGGACGGCACGGACAACCTGCTCGCGGGTGAGGACAGCGGGGTGACCTGGGGGCTGGCCGAGCACATCGCCGCCGAGGAGTTCGACCGGTTCCGTGGCTACTGGTGGGCGCCGGACGGGCGCTCGGTGCTGGCCGCCCGGGTGGACGAGTCCCGGCTGCCGCACTGGTACCTGCACGACCCGGCCGACCCGACCAGCCGGCCGACCACCGTCGCCTACCCGGTGGCGGGCGGCCCGAACGCGGAGGTCAGCCTGCACCTGCTCGACCTGGACGACGGCTGGGTCGACGTGCACTGGGACCGGGAGACCTACCCGTACCTGACCTCGGTGGACTGGGCGGACGGCGGCCCGCTGATCACCGTGCTGCGCCGTTCCCAGCAGCACGGGCTGGTGCTCGCGGTGGACCCGCGGACCGGCGAGACGCAGGTGCACGCCGAGCTGGCCGACCCACGCTGGGTGGAGCCGATCCCCGGCACGCCGGCGCACCTGCCGGACGGTCGGGTGCTGGTCGGCGGCGAGCTGGCCCACGACGGGTACGACGCCCGCTGCCTCTTCGCCGACGGCACCCTGCTCACCCCGCCGTCGCTCTACGTACGCCGGGTGGTGGGCCGGCTGCCGGCGGGGCCGAACGGGCCGGCGGACCTGCTGGTCGAGGCGAGCGAGGGGGAACCGAGCCAGCGGCACCTCTACCGGGTCCGCACCACGATCGGCGGTGGCGTGGACGCCCGCCGGATGAGCAGCGATCCGGGCTGGCACACCGCCGCGATCGGCGGCTCCACGCTGGTCGTGGGCAGCGCCTCGCTGGACCACCCGGGCACCCGCTGGTCGGTGTGGCACGACGACCGCGAGGTGGCCCAGATCCGCTCGTTCGCCGCGAACCCGCCGTACGCGCCGCGGCCGATGCTGGTGCGGGTGACCGACCGGCGGCTGCCGACGGCCGTGCTCTATCCGGCCGACCACGTCAAGGGCACCCGGCTGCCGGTGCTGCTGGACATCTACGGCGGCCCGGGGCACCAGGAGGTGGTCGCGGCCCGGGCGGCCTGGCTGGAGCGGCAGTGGTGGGCCGAGGCCGGCTTCGCGGTGGTGACCATCGACAACCGGGGCACCCCCGGGGTGGCGCCGTCATTCGAGAAGGCGATCCACCGGCGGCTCGCCGACGTGATCCTCTCCGACCAGGTGGACGCGCTGACCGCGCTCGCCGACAAGCACCCGGACCTGGACCTGGCGCGGGTGGCGGTGCGGGGCTGGTCGTTAGGCGGCTGGCTGGCCGGGCTGGCGGTGCTGCGCCACCCGGAGCTGTTCCGCTGCGCGATCGTGGGCGCGCCGGTCACCGACTGGACGTTGTACGACACCGCGTACACCGAGCGCTATCTCGGCCTGCCGGACGACGGGATGGACGTGTACGCGCACCATTCGCTGGTGGAGCTGGCCGCCGAGCCGCTCGGCGCGACGGACCAGGCCCGGCCGATGCTGCTGGTGCACGGCCTGGTGGACGACAACGTGGTGGCGGCGCACACGCTGCGGCTGTCGGCGGCGCTGCTGGCCGCCGGGCGACCGCACGCGGTGCTGCCGCTGACCGGGGCGACCCACATGGCCGCCGGCGGTACGGCGGAACGCCTGCTCCGGCTGGAGCTGGACTTCCTCCGTACGCACCTGTGACGAGGGGCCCCCGCGGTGTGCGGGGGCCCCTCGTGACGGGCGGTTACTGCTTGACGTACGCGCTGGTCAGCGCCGGGTAGCCGAAGATGCTGGACAGGTAGATCCCGCCCACCTTCGAGCCGTGCAGGTAGTACCCCTGCTCGACGAAGAGCGGTACGGCCGGGGCCAGCTCCTTCATGATCCGCTGGTCGAGCTTGGCCCACTCCTTGCCCTGCTCACCGGCGGGCATGGCGAGCACCCGGTCGAACTCCTTGTTGATCTCGTCGCTGTTGACGTACGAGGTGTTGCTGTTGTTCTCGGCCTTGATGGTGCGGCCGTCGAAGAGCACCGGCAGGATCGCCGCGCCGCTGGGCCAGTCGGCGGCCCACTGGTTGATGTAGAGGTCGTACGGGTTGTTCTTCTTGCCGACCTCGTCGAGCTTGGCGTCGGTCGGGATGGTCTTCACCGTGATCTTGAAGCCGGCCTTCTCCAGGTTGCCCTTGAGCTGGGTGGCCAGTTCCGGCGAGTCGTCGCTGATGCCGAGCACCAGCTCCGGGGTCTTGCCGGCGAGCAGCTCCTTGGCCTTCTCGACGTTGCCGTTCGGGCCGGCCGGGTAGGCGTCGTACTTCTCGTAGCCGATGGTCGAGGGCGGCATCAGGGTGGTGACGGCCTTGGCCGACGCCTCGCCGCCGTACGCCTTGATGAAGCCGTCGCGGTCGACGGCGTAGTTCAGCGCCTGCCGCACCGCCAGGTCCGGCACCCGCTGGGTGTTGATCTCGAGCCGCCACAGGCTCGGCGTCTGGCCGCGCACCGAGCGGTCCTTGAGGGCCGCGTCACCGGTGACCCGGGCGACCAGCGCGGAGGGCACGCCGTTCCAGCCCAGCGCCGTCTGGTCGTCGCCGTTGTCGGCGATCACCCGGTTGGCGCCCGCCTCGGCGTCCGGGCCGAAGGCCCAGACGATCCTGTCCGGGTACGCGTGCCGCACCGGGTCGGTCTTCGGGTCCCAGTTCTCGTTCCGCTCCATCACCAGCTCGACACCCGCGGTGTTCTTGGTGATCTTGTATGGCCCGGAGGAGAACGGCTGGTTGTCCAGGTTGACGCCGGTGTCCTTCTCCGGCTTCAGCGGAGCCGTGTACGGCAGCGACGCGGCGAACGGCAGGTCGCAGTGCGGCTTGGCGAACTCGAACTTCAGCGTCTTGGCGTCCGGCGTGGTCAGGCCCGGGGGCAACGACGTCTTGTTCGCCTTGAAGTTCCACTTGGTGTCGTACTGCGGGCTGTCGGCGAGCCACTCCTGCAGGTAGGTGGGGCCGCCGGTCAGGTCGGGGTCGAAGGAACGGGCGATGCCGTACGCGATCTCCTTGGAGGTGATCGGGCTGCCGTCCTCGAACTTCACCCCGTCCTTGACCTTGAACTCCCAGACCTTGCAGTCCTTGTTGACATCGGTGCCCGGGGTCTCGGCCAGGTCGCCGACCAGGGTCACCTTGCCGGAGCCGTCGTCCTTGAAGGTGGTCAGGAAGCGGGCGTACAGCGGCGCGTTCATCAGGCCGGCGAAGGAATAGACCCGCTGCGGGTCGATGTGCGAGATCTTGGTCTCCCGGATCACCCGGAAGGTGCCGCCCTTGGCGGCGCCCGGCACCTCGGCGGCCGGACCCATCGAGTCCTTCGGGTCGGTGGCGATCGAACCGCTCTGCACCCGGTCGGCGTCGTTACCGCCGTCGGTGCCCTTGTTCTCGCTGCACGCCCCCATCACCGCGAGCAGTGCGAGCGCTCCGCCTGCGGCGGCTGCCCTCTTCAAGCGCATCTGCGCCCTCCCTATCTGGAGCCTCGTCAGACGACGTAGGAAAACTACGGTTTGTGTAACAGAAGGCGGCGAATTTCTCCATGCCCCGCCGGGGTGCCGTTGCGCTATCGCAACCGGACCCGCGGGTCGATGGCGGCATAGAGGATGTCCACCACGATGTTGGCGACCACGATGAAGACCGCCGAGATCAGCACGGTGGCCATGATGGTCGGCAGGTCGCCGCCCTTGACCGCGTCCACCGCGGTCCGGCCGAGCCCCTGGATGCCGAAGGTGGTCTCGGTGATCACCGTGCCGCCGAGCGCGCTGCCCACGTCGAGACCGGCGATGGTGACGATCGGGGTGATCGCCGCGCGCAGCGCGTGCCGCCCGTACACCTTGGGTTTGGCCAGGCCCTTGGCCCGCGCGGTCCGGACGAAGTCCTCCGAGAGCGTCTCCAGCATCTGCGCCCGGGACAGCCGGGCATAGATCGCGGAGAAGAGGAAGGCCAGCGACACCCAGGCGAGCACCAGCCCGCTGGCCCACTTCACCGGATTGTCGAACAACGACGTGTAGCTCGGCGTCGGCGTGATCCGCAGGTTGTAGGTGAAGATCAGCAGGAGCACCGCGCCGACGAAGTAGAGCTGCATGGAGGCCCCGGTCAGCGAGAAGCCGATCGCCAGCCGGTCCACCAGCGTGCCCCGCCGCAGCGCCGAGATCATGCCCAGCCCGACCCCGAGCGCCAGCCACAGCACGGCCGCCGGGATGACGATGCTCAGCGTCACCGGCAGCACCCGGAGCAGGGTGTCGGTGACCGCCTCGCTGTTGACGTAGGAGTAGCCGAGGCAGGGGGCGTCACACCGGCCGCCCTGGGAGCTGCCCAGGTCCCGGCCGGTGACGATGCCCTTCATGTAGTTGGCGTACTGCTCCGGCAGCGGGTCGCGCAGGCCCAGCTCCTCGCGGACCCGCTCCAGCCGCTCCGCGTTGCAGTTCTTCGGGCACATCCCGCTGACCGGGTCGCGGGGCAGCCCGAAGAACATCAGGAAACTGAGCACGCTCACCGCGAAGAGGGTGAGCACGGCGGTCAGCAGCCGCCGGACCAGGAATCGGGTCATGGGAGAGCCACCGCCTACCGGGACGACTTCGGGTCGAGCGCGTCACGCAGCGCGTCGCCGAGCAGGTTGAAGGCGAGCACGAGGAGGAAGATCGTGACGCCGGGGAAGAAGACGTACGCCGGATCGGTCTGCAGGTACGGGATGCTCTGGAAGATCATCCGGCCGAAGTCGGCGGTCGGTTCGAGGATGCCGATGCCGAGGAACGACAGCGCCGCCTCGCCGGTGATGTACTGCGGCACCGCGAGAGAGAAGGCGACCAGGATCGGCGCCCAGAGGTTCGGCAGGAGCTGCCGGAAGAGCATGTGGCCCAGTCCGGCGCCGCTGGCCCGGGCCGCCTCCACGAACTCCCGTTCGCGCAGCGAGATCACCTGACCGCGGACCAGCCGGGCGGTGCTGGTCCAGCCGAACGCGGCGAAGATGCCGATCAGCACGGCCACCTGGAACGTCGGCGGCACCTCCTCGCGCGGGCCGTAGAAGCGCAGCGCCACGGTCGGCACCACGGCCAGCGCGAAGATGAGGAACGGCAGGGCCAACGCCACGTCGGTGATCCAACTGATCACCGCGTCCACCACCCCGCCGAGGAAACCGGCGAGGATGCCGGCGATCACGCCGATCGCGGTGGTGACCAGCGCGGCGGCGAAGGCGATGAAGAGCGACGTCCGCATCCCGTAGACCATCCGGACGAAGATGTCCCGGCCCAGCCGCGGTTCGAGGCCGAACCAGTGGTCGCCGGTGATGCCGCCGACGTAACCCAGCGGCATGCCGTTGCCGTCGAGCAGGTGTGAGAACTGCTCGTTCGGGCCGACGCCGTAGAGCCGGGAGACCAGCGGCGCGGCCAGCGCGAGCAGGATGAAGAAGAGCAGCACCGCGCCGCTGACCACCGCGGTCCGGTCCCGGCGCAGCCGGGCCCAGGCGAGCTGCCCGGGCGACCGGCCCACGAACGCCTTCTCGGCGGGCTTGACCGGGTCGGCGGCCGGCGCGATCTCCGCCCGCGCCGCACCCTCCACCGGGGACAGGCTCATGGGGCCACCTCCAGGTTCTCGCCGGTGTCGGCCGCGATGGTGCCGGCCTCCGGGAAGTGACAGGCGGTCGACTGCCGGCCGCCGTCGCGGGCGACCAGCGCGGGTTCCTCCGTCGCGCACCGCTCCTGGGCCTTCCAGCACCGGGTACGGAAGCGGCAGCCCGACGGCGGGTTCAGCGGGGTCGGCACGTCCCCGCTCAGCCGGATCCGGCCGGCCGGCCCGAGCGTGGTGACGTCGGGGATGGCGGAGAGCAGGGCCCGCGTGTAGGGGTGCTGGGGGCGGGTGTAGATGTCGTCGCGGTCACCGATCTCGACGATCTTCCCGAGGTACATGACCGCGACCCGGTGGCAGAAGTGCCGCACGACGGCGAGGTCGTGGGCGATGAACACGAACGCCAGGTCGAGGTCGCGTTGCAGGTCGCGTAGCAGGTTGATGACCTGGGCCTGGATCGAGACGTCGAGGGCGGAGACGGGTTCGTCGGCCACGATGAGCCTGGGCCGCAGGGCGAGCGCGCGGGCGATGCCGATGCGTTGGCGCTGCCCGCCGGAGAACTCGTGCGGGTAGCGGTTGTAGTGCTCCGGGTTCAGCCCGACCAGTTCGAGCAGCTCCTGCACGCGCTTCTTGACCCCGCCGGGCGGGGTGATGCCGTTGACCTGCAACGGCATGGCCACGATCCGGCCGACCGTGTGGCGCGGGTTCAGCGAGGCGTACGGATCCTGGAAGATGATCTGGAGGTCCTGCCGCAACGGCCGCAGCGCGCCCCGCCGGGCGTGGGTGATGTCCCGGCCGGCGAACTCGATGGTGCCGTCGGTCGGCTCCAGCAGCCGCACCAGCATCCGCCCGGTGGTGGTCTTCCCGCAGCCGGACTCCCCCACCAGGCCCAGCGTCTCCCCCGGCCGGACGTCGAAGTCCAGCCCGTCGACCGCCCGGACCATCCCGGACGCCCGGAATCCGTTCCGCACCGGGAAGTGCTTGGTCAGCCCCCGGACCTTCAGCAACGCTTCGCTCATCGGGCGACTCCGACCTGGGCGACGTCCTCCTGATAGAGCCGGGTGCGCTCGTCCGCCGGCAGGTGACAGGCGACGAGGTGGCCCTCCTCGCCGGCCGGGCGCAGCTCGGGGACCTCGGTGCGGGAGCGGTCACCGTTGCGGCCCGCGTACCGGCAGCGCGGGTGGAACGCGCACCCCGACGGCAGGTTGATCAACGACGGCGGGCTGCCGGCGATCGGCACCAGGTCCGCGTCCGCGTCACCCCGCAACGAGGGCACGCTCGACAGCAGACCCCAGGTGTACGGATGCTGCGGGCGCCGCAGCACCTGCTCGACCGTTCCCCGCTCCACCGCCCGGCCCCCGTACATCACCAGCACGTCGTCCGCCACCTGCGACACCACCCCGAGGTCGTGCGTGATCAGGATGATCGCCGAGCGGAACTCGGCCTGGAGGTCGGCCAGCAGGTCCAGGATCTGCGCCTGCACCGTCACGTCCAGCGCCGTCGTCGGCTCGTCCGCGATCACCAGGTCCGGATCGTTCACCAGGGCCATCGCGATCATCGCCCGCTGCCGCATCCCGCCGGAGAACTCGTGCGGATACTGGTCGAACCGGCGGGCCGGCTGCGGGATCCCCACCCGGCCCAGCATGTCCACCGCCCGCCCGCGCGCCTCCCGTCGACCGGCCCGCGGGTGGTGCACCCGGTACGCCTCGGCGATCTGCCGGCCGACCGTGTAGTACGGGTGCAGCGCGGACAGCGGGTCCTGGAAGATCATCGACATGTCCCGGCCGCGCAGCCGCCGTACCTCCTCCTCCGGCAGGCCGACCAGCTGACGGCCGCCGACGGAGATCTCGCCGGTGACCGTGGCGCGCTTGGTGTCGTGCAGGCCGAGGATGGCCAGCGAGGTGACGCTCTTGCCGGAGCCGGACTCACCCACGATGCCGAGGGTCCGCCCCCGCTCGACGGCGAAGGAGATCCCGTCCACGGCCCGCACCACGCCGTCCTCGGTGTCGAACCGGACCCGCAGATCGTCGACCCGCAGGTAGGGCCCGTCGGCGGAGCGCTGCTCCGGCACGCGGGGGCGGTCCGGTTCCCCGGACGGCGACGACTCCGAGCTGCCCACGACCGCCTCCCTCAGTGTTGAAGAGAACCTACAACAAACGTCTGAGGGCGAAAATAAGCTACAAGCCGGAAGCTGTCAGCGGCCCCAGGGTAACGACTCCGTTGCGGCCGTGAACAGTCCTCACGCTGGACATCCACCATCGCAACTCGATGTCACCCCTCCCCCGTCGCACGTCGGGTGCGACCATGGACCGGGCGGCAACGTCAAGATTCTCGCCGGCGGCGAGGTGGAGGTGACCATGACGGCGGCGGTGTTCGACCACGACGGACCGTGGACCGAAGAGGAGTACCTCGCGCTCGGCGAGACGTCTCAGCGCGTCGAACTCTTCGACGGGAGCCTCCACGTGACCCCAGCCCCCACCCCACGACACCAGAACATCTCCGGCGAGTTGCGGGCCGCGCTGCGCCTCCCCGCGCGAGCGGCAGGGCTGCACGTGCTCGAAGGGGTCAACGTGCGGCTCCGGCCCGGCCGGATCCCGATTCCCGACCTGGTCATCACTGGCCCGATCGACTTCGACGAACTCAACGTCGAAGCCCGGGACGTGCGACTGGTCTGCGAGATCATATCGCCGAGCAACGCGGCCACCGACAAGGTGCTGAAGATGCACTACTACGCCGCCGCGGGCATCGAGTGGTATCTCCTGATCGAACAGGAGAACGCCACGCTGCACCTGCACCGTCGGCACCACAGCCACTACAAGGAGCAGTCGGTGACCAAGCCCGGCCAGGTCCTGGAGCTGAGCGAGCCGGTGCGGGCGACGATCCGGCCGGAGGATCTCGTCCCCTGACGGATGTCGGTCGGCTCGCCTAGGGTCGGTCGCATGAGCGAGTTCGATGCGGCGGGTGCCGCCGTACAGGCCGCACTCGACGCCGGTGCCCGCTATGCGGACGTCCGGGTGATGCACCGCCGCTACGAGTCGATGTCCGCCCGCAACGGCGACATCGAGGAGCTGGCGCAGGACGAGAGCATCGGGCTGGGCGTGCGGGCGCTGGTCGGGTCGGGCTGGGGCTTCCACGCCGTACCGGATCTGTCGGACGCCGCGGCCCGCGACGCCGGCCGGCGCGCCGCGCGGATCGCCGCCGCGAGCGCGCGGGTCCCCGGCCCGCCGATCGACCTGGTCGCCGCCGAGCCGACCGTGGCGAGCTGGTCCTCCGGCTGCGACGTCGACCCGCTCGGGGTGGCCCTCTCCGACAAGGGTGACCTGCTGGTCCGGGCCACCGGCACGATGCGGGAGCACGGCGCCGACCTGGCCGAGGGGCTCTATCAGATCTGGGACACCGCCAAGTGGTTCGTCTCCAGCGAGGGGCACCGGATCGACCAGCGGATCCGCGAGTGCGGCGGCGGCATCTCGGCCACCTCGATCGGTGCCGGCGAGACCCAGCGCCGCTCCTACCCCAGCTACCGCGGGCAGTACGGCACCACCGGCTGGGAGCTGGTCACCTCGCTCGACCTGGTGGGGCACGCCGCCCGGATCGCCGAGGAGTCCCGGGAGCTGCTCACCGCGCCCGAGTGCCCGGCCGGGGAGACCGACCTGATCCTCGGCGGCGAGCAGCTCGCCCTGCAGATCCACGAGTCGGTCGGGCACGCCATCGAGCTGGACCGGATCCTGGGCTGGGAGGCCGCCTTCGCCGGCACGTCCTGGCTGGACCTGGCCCAGCTCGGTTCGCTGCGCTACGGCTCCGAGCTGATGAACGTCACCATCGACCCGACCATCCCGGGCGCGCTGGGCAGCTTCGGCTTCGACGACGAGGGTTCCCCGGCGGTCAAGCGGGACGCGGTCCGTGAGGGCCGGTGGGTGGGCGTGCTCGCCGGCCGGGACTCGGCCGCCGTCGCCGGTCTCGGCTACGGCGGCAGCGTACGCGCGGACGGCTGGGCCCGGCTGCCGATGGTGCGGATGACCAACGTCGGCCTGGAACCCGGCCCGCACACCCTCGACGAGATCATCGCCGCCACCGACGACGGCGTGCTGATGGACGTCAACCGCTCCTGGTCGATCGACGACAAGCGGCTCAACTTCCAGTTCGGCTGCGAGGTCGGCTGGGAGGTGCGCAACGGCCGGCGCGGGCGGATGCTGCGCAACCCCACCTACACGGGGATCGGTCCGCTCTTCTGGCGCTCGATGGACATGCTCTCCAGCGAGATCGTCCCGTGGGGGACGCCGAACTGCGGCAAGGGCCAACCCGGCCAGATCGGCCACACCGGCCATCCCTCCGCGCCGGCCCGCTTCCGCAACGTCCGAGTGGGGGTACGCGCGTGAGCGCGAGGAGTGCAGCGAAGCGGAGCCCCGCAGTCGCGAACGAAAGGCGAGCCCGGTGAGCGCGAGGAGTGCAGCGAAGCGGAGCCCCGCAGTCGCGAACGAAAGGCGAGCCCGGTGAGCGCGAGCAGTGAGCTGGAGATCGCGGGTCGGGTCGTGGAGCTGGTCCGGCGGCTCGCCGGGCCGGACGCGCAGGCCGAGGCCGTGGTGACCCGGACCGATCTGGCGCTGACCCGGTTCGCCAACTCGTTCATCCACCAGAACGTCGCCGAGTCGGGCGTCACGGTGCGGCTGCGGGTGCACGTCGACGGACGTACCGCGTCGGGAGGCGGGAGCCTGGTCGACCCGGACGGCCTGCGGGCGCTGGTCGAGCGGACGCTGACCGCCGCCCGGCTCTGCCCGGTCGACCCGGCCTGGCCGGGGCTGACGGCGCCGTCGCCGGTGCCGCCCGGGACGGCACCGGACGAGGCCACCGGGCACGCCGACCCGGACGAGCGCGCCGCGCGGGTACGCGCCTTCGTCGACGCCGCCGAGGGGCTGGAGACGGCCGGCTTCTGCCGCACGTCGTACCGGTCGGGGGCGTTCGCGAACTCGGCCGGGCACTCGGCGCAGGGGCGCAGCGCGGAGGCGGCGATGGACGGCATCGCCCGTACCGGCGGGTCGGACGGGGTGGCCCGGCTCTGCGCCGACCGGCTCGCCGACCTCGACGGCGCCGTCCTGGGGGCCCGGGCGGCGGCGAAGGCGCGGGCCGCCGCCGACCCCGTCGAGCTGCCACCGGGGCGCTACGAGGTGGTCCTCGAACCGGCCGCCGTCGCCGACCTCCTCCAGAATCTCGCCTGGTACGGCTTCAACGGCAAGCGGTACGCCGAGCGGCAGAGCTTCGCCGAGCTGGGTGCCGCCCAGTTCGACCCGGCGGTGTCCCTGGTCGACGACCCGCTGCACTCCTCGACCCTGCCGTACGACCTGGAGGGCACCGGCCGTGGGCCGCTGACCCTGGTGGACGCGGGGGTGACCCGGGCGGTGGTGCACGACCGGCGCAGCGGCGCGCAGGCGGGCACCGGCTCCACCGGGCACGGCATGCCGGGCGCGGCCACGTTCGGCCCGATCCCGCACAACCTCCGGCTCCTGCCCGCCCCGACCGGCGATGGTGCGACCGACGGCGCCACGCACGCCGGCACCCGGGGCAACGACCCCACCGACCGGCTGCCCGCAGTGGCGGGCGGGGTGACCGGCGCGGTGGCCGACCCGGACACCGCCGAGCTGGTCGCCGGGATGGAGCGCGGCCTGCTGGTCAGCGACTTCTGGTACACCCGGGTGCTGGACCCGAAGAGCCTGGTCATCACCGGGTTGACCCGCAACGGGGTGTGGCTGGTGGAGGACGGCGTGCCCACCCGGGCGGTGCGGGACTTCCGGTTCACCGAGTCCTACCCCCGCGCGCTCGGGCCGGGTGCGGTACGCGGCCTGGGGCGGCGGTCGGTGCGGCAGCCGGACCGGATGGACGGCTCCTGGTGGGACGCGCCGCCGCTGCGGCTGGCCGCCTGGAACTTCACCGGCGGCGCCTCCGGCTGACCGCTCGGGCCGTGGTTCACATATTGATCTTGGTCTAGGGTCTTTCCAACCTGCGGGACACACGGGACACTGCGTTGCGCGGCCGGGCCGCGAAGATCGGCGTAACGTGTGTCACTTAGCTGCGCCGTCACGCCGGTGCGGTCGTTGGTGTGTGCGCATGACGTGGCAGTGGACGCGGTCTCGCCGGTCCGCTGACCGGTACCGAACGAGATCCGCCGCCCGCGAGGGCTGCCCGTCAGGGAGACGAACTCGAATGACATCAACGGCAACGAGGCCGCGGGGCGGGCGAGCGCGCGCCGCCATCGCGGCGAAGACGTTGCGGACCGACCGCTGGTGGCTCGCCCCACTGATCACCGTCATCGGGCTCGGCGCCTGGGTCACGTACGCGACGGTCCGGGTGTTCATGCACCGCGACTACTGGGTGCCGCAGTACCACTACCTGACCCCGTTCTACTCCCCCTGCGTCACCGAGCGGTGCGTCGAGGGCTCCTCGCACTTCGGCAGCTTCCTGCCCGGCTGGTGGATCATCCCGGACGCGGCGCTGACCCTGCCGTTCCTGCTGCTGTTCCGGTTGACCTGCTACTACTACCGCAAGGCCTACTACCGGTCGTTCTGGCTCTCGCCGCCGGCCTGCGCGGTCCCGGACGGGCACAAGTCCTACAGCGGTGAGACCCGGTTCCCGCTGCTCGGTCAGAACCTGCACCGCTACTTCTTCTACGCCGCCGCGATCATCTCGCTGATCAACACCTGGGACGCGATCTACGCGTTCCACTCGCCGAAGGGCTTCGGCTTCGGCCTGGGCAACGTGATCCTGCTGGTCAACGTGGTGATGCTCTGGGCGTACACGATCTCCTGCCACTCCTGCCGGCACATCATCGGCGGTCGGCTCAAGCACTTCTCGGCGCACCCGGTGCGCTACAAGGCGTGGACGTTCGTCTCCAAGCTCAACGTCCGGCACATGCAGCTCGCCTGGATCACCCTCGGCACGCTGGCGCTGACCGACTTCTATGTCATGGCGGTGGCCGCCGGCTGGTTCAACGACCTGCGCTTCATCAACTAGAGGTAGCCCTGGACATGACTGAGACGCGAATCGAACGACACCACTACGACGTCGTCGTGATCGGGGCCGGCGGCGCCGGCCTGCGCGCGGCGATCGAGGCCCGGCTCGCCGGCAAGAAGACGGCGATCATCTCGAAGTCGCTCTTCGGCAAGGCGCACACGGTGATGGCCGAGGGCGGCGCGGCGGCCGCGATGGGGAACGTGAACAGCCGGGACAACTGGCAGGTGCACTTCCGGGACACCATGCGCGGCGGCAAGTTCCTCAACAACTTCCGGATGGCCGAGCTGCACGCGAAGGAGTCGCCGCAGCGGATCTGGGAGCTGGAGACGTACGGCGCGCTCTTCGACCGCACCAAGGACGGGAAGATCTCGCAGCGCAACTTCGGTGGCCACGAGTACCCCCGCCTGGCGCACGTCGGCGACCGGACCGGCCTGGAGCTGATCCGCACCCTCCAGCAGAAGATCGTCTCCCTCCAGCAGGAGGACAAGCGGGAGTTCGGCAGCTACGACGCGCGGATCAAGGTCTTCGCCGAGACCACCATCACCGAGCTGCTGCTCGACGGCGACCGGGTGGCCGGCGCGTTCGGCTACTACCGGGAGTCCGGCGAGTTCGTCCTCTTCGAGGCGCCGGCCGTGGTGCTGGCGACCGGCGGCGTCGGCCGCTCCTACAAGGTCACCTCGAACTCGTGGGAGTACACCGGGGACGGTCACGCCCTCGCGCTGCGCGCCGGGGCGACGCTGATCAACATGGAGTTCCTCCAGTTCCACCCGACCGGCATGGTCTGGCCGCCCTCGGTGAAGGGCATCCTGGTCACCGAGTCGGTGCGCGGCGACGGCGGCGTGCTCAAGAACTCCGACGGCAAGCGGTTCATGTTCGACTACGTCCCCGACGTCTTCCGCAAGCAGTACGCGGAGACCGAGGAGGAGGCGGACCGCTGGTACACCGACCCGGACAACAACCGGCGTCCGCCGGAGCTGCTGCCCCGCGACGAGGTGGCGCGGGCGATCAACAGCGAGGTCAAGGCCGGTCGGGGTACGCCGGCCGGCGGCGTCTATCTGGACATCGCCTCGCGGCGTTCGGCGGAGGAGATCCGTCGCCGCCTGCCGTCGATGTACCACCAGTTCAAGGAGCTGGCCGACGTCGACATCACCGCCGAGCCGATGGAGGTCGGCCCGACCTGCCACTACGTCATGGGTGGCGTCGAGGTGGACCCGGACTCCGGGGCGGCGTACGGCACCGTGCGGGGGCTCTTCGCCGCCGGTGAGGTCTCCGGCGGCATGCACGGCTCCAACCGGCTCGGCGGCAACTCCCTGTCCGACCTGCTGGTCTTCGGCAAGCGGGCCGGCGGCCACGCCGCCTCGTACGCCGATCAGCTCAGCTCGCGCCCGACGATCGCCGTCGCGGCGGTCGAGGCGGCGGTGGAGACGGCCCTGGCCCCGCTGCAGCGGGACACCGGCGAGAGCCCGTACGTCCTCCAGCAGGACCTCCAGGCGGTCATGGGCGACCTGGTCGGCATCATCCGGCGGGAGGGCGAGCTGGTCGACGCGCTGAGCCGGCTGGCGGAGCTGCGCGAGCGGGTCGCCAAGGTGAGCGCGGCCGGCGGCCGGCGCTACAACCCGGGCTGGCACCTGGCGCTGGACCTGCGCAACATGCTGGTGGTGTCGGAGTGCACCGCGAAGGCGGCGCTGGAGCGGCAGGAGTCGCGCGGCGGGCACACCCGGGAGGACCACCCGGCGATGGATCCGGCGTGGCGGCGGGTCAACCTGGTCTGCGCGCTGGACGGCGACACCGTCCGCCTGACGCACAAGCCGCTGCCGAAGATGCGGCCGGAGCTGATCGGTCTCTTCGACCGGGCGGAGCTGGCCAAGTACCTGACCGACGAGGAGCTCGCCGAGTTCGACGCCCTCGCTGCGGAAGAGGAGCGCTGAGCAATGGGCAACCACAGTTCACCGGCGGCCGGCAAGCCGGGGGCGAAGCGACAGTTCCGCATCTGGCGGGGCGACGAGAACGGCGGCGACCTGCAGGACTACGCCGTCGAGGTGAACGAGGGCGAGGTGGTCCTCGACGTCATCCACCGGCTCCAGGCCACCGACGCTCCCGACCTGGCCTGCCGGTGGAACTGCAAGGCCGGCAAGTGCGGCTCCTGCTCGATGGAGATCAACGGCAAGCCGCGGCTGAGCTGCATGACCCGGATGTCGACGTTCGAGGAGAACGAGACGGTCACGGTCACGCCGCTGCGGACGTTCCCGGTGATCCGGGACCTGGTCACCGACGTCTCGTTCAACTACGAGAAGGCCCGGGAGACCCCGGCGTTCGCGCCGCCGGCCGACCTGGCGCCGGGCGACTACCGGATGCAGCAGGTGGACGTCGAGCGCTCGCAGGAGTTCCGCAAGTGCATCGAGTGCTTCCTCTGCCAGAACGTCTGCCACGTGATCCGCGACCACGACGAGAACAAGCAGGCCTTCTCCGGCCCGCGGTTCTTCATCCGGGCCGCCGAGCTGGACATGCACCCGCTCGACGCGAAGACCGACCGCAAGGAGTACGCGCAGGCCGAGCAGGGTCTCGGTTTCTGCAACATCACCAAGTGCTGCACCGAGGTCTGCCCCGAGCACATCAAGATCACGGACAACGGGATCATCCCCATGAAGGAGCGGGTCGTCGACCGCAGGTACGATCCCCTCGTGTGGCTTGGTAGCAAGATCTTCCGGAGGGGTCAGGTGCCTCAGACCAGCTCGACCAGCGGGCATCACCGCGGCGCCGTGACCGCCAGCGCAGCCCACGGCGGTGTGCACTCGCACGCCGGCGGCTCGCACGACGCGCGGGCCGAGGCCCAGGTGCAGCAGGGCGTCAACTGGCACCGCGAGGTGCCGCACCCGACCGCCCCGGCGGTCGACGACAACGGCAAGCTGCCGCTCACGGAGCTGACCTTCGACCGGGCGGCGGCGCCGTCGCCGTTCGGCGACGACGTCACGTTCCCACTGCCGCCGGAGCACCTCAACTTCGCGCACCCGCAGCAGGACGAACCGAAGCACTGAGCAGGGCGACAACGACGACGGGGGCCGCGGCGACTGCCGCCGGCCCCCGTCCCCTTTTCGACCTGCTGTCCGCTTCCGCTCAGCGTGGGGCGAGCAGCGGGCGGAGCGCGGCGACGATGGGGGCGTCGGCGGGCAGCCAGTCGACGGTGTCCAGTTCGGCGGCGGAGAGCCAGCGCAGCGCGGAGTGCTCCAGCGCCGTGGGCTGGTCGTCGTGCAGCAGGCGGGCCGCGTACACCTTGAGGACCGAACGGCCGTGGGCCATCCGCACGTCGCGGCCGACCCGGTCGCCGATCTCGACGCGTACGGCGAGTTCCTCGGCGCACTCGCGGACCAGGGCTGCGGTCTCGCTCTCCCCCGGCTCGACCTTGCCGCCGGGGAACTCCCACCGGCCGGCCACCTCGGGTGGGGCGGCCCGGGCGCAGGCCAGGACCCGCCCGCCCGCGATGATCGCCGCCCCGACGACCACTCTCGGCTCGTGTCGGTCGGCCTGTCCGTTTCCGCTTACCCGTTCGGTCCGCACGGGCGTCCAGCGTGCCAGATCAATCGGCGGTTTGGGTAGCGCCCTCGTCCGTCAGGCCAGGAGAACTCGGAAGTGTGGGCGTGGACACACCTTCGGTGCGACGACAGACTAGAGGTCGTCGACGAGGACACGGGATGGCGACGATTTGGCCACAAGCCGGCAACGACGCCTGGGAGGTGCGGTGATGCGCGTGCTGTTCAGCGGCCGGGCGAAGCACGACTACCTCAGCGACGCGCTCACCCTGCTCTCCGGGTGGACCCGCGAGGGTGAGCAGATCCGCCGGACCCTGGTTCTGGACGACACCCAGCACGCGGCCCTCACCGAGCGGGTGAAGGTGGTCGCGGACGCGCTGCGCGTACGCCCGGACATCAGCCGGCGGGCGGATCGTACCCAGATCCGGGTCGGGCACGGCGACGGCGAGCCGTTGACCGAGGGCGAGGTCCTGCTCGCCGCCCGCATCGAGGACGCCGTCCGCGCCGTCACCAACTCCTGACCTCCCACCGCCGGCTCGACACCCCCTGATCGTGCGCCGATCCGGGCGTACGGGGCGAGTGGCTGAAAAGAAGCTGAGAACATTCTTGTTTCCGGCGAAGTACGTACGGGTACCTGAATCCCGGCGGGAGACCACGAACCCTCTCGCAAGGGACGAACCACTCGATACGCACTTTTGGGAGCTTCAGATGGCTACGTCCACCACCCACACGACCGACCACACCGACCACGGTCACCTGGACCGCGACGCCCGGCACCTCAACCGGCACGGCGACGAGACCAAGCCCTCGTGGAAGACCACCGAGCTGGCCGTCTATCTGCTCTCCGTGATCGGGGTGCTGATCGCCTCCAACGCCGTGGGCGACGGGTCGGCGAACAACGGCGCGGACTACTTCGCGGCCGACAAGGCGTGGTGGTACATCACCCTGCTGACCATCGGTTACCTGATCAGCCGGGGCCTGGCGAAGTCCGGCAGCCGCAGCCGGGACAACGACCCGCGCACCAACCACTGATCCGAACTCGCGCAGGGGGCCCGCCGACCACGTCGGCGGGCCCCCTGGCGCGTACTGCCTACCGTGGACCGCATGGCCAAGGCGACGTACGACCGCAAGGAACAGTTCCAGCAGATCCAGAGCGGCCTGCTCAACGGCGAACAGATCATCGCCGTCTACGACGCGATCGGCACGGGCACCGGGTTCATCGGCCTGACCGACCGGCGGGTGATCATCCAGGACCGCTCATTCGTCGGCAAGCGCTTCGCCATCACCAGCATCCCGTACGCGAAGATCACCAGCGTGAGCGTGGTCAGCAACAAGTCGTGGGGCGGGTCGTTCTTCTCCACCGGGGCGATCGCGATCCACGTCGGCGCGCACACCTACGAGGTGGAGTTCCGGGGCGCGGAGAAGAGCCACCACGTGCACAACGTGATCCTGCACTACATCTCCTGACCGCCCAGGCGCTTGCGCATCTGCACCGAGGTGACCTCGAAGCCCATCTCGTCATAGAGCGCGCGGGCACCGGCGTTGAAGCCGAAGACGTTCAGCCCGATCGAGACCACGCCCAGCTCCCGGCAGACCCGTTCGGCGGCCTGGATCATCGCGCGACCGTAGCCCTTGCGGCGCAGGTCCTCGCGGACCTCCAGGTCGTAGCCGAAGGCGTGCACGCCGTCCGACTTCTGCTCCAGGTGCAGCCAGAGCCGCCCGACCTCGTCGTCGCCGTCGTACGCCGTCCACAGCCGGTGGCCCTCGGTGGCGAGCCCCGCCGGCAGGAGGCGCTGGTAGTCGGCCCGGGACTTCTCCCGCGCCTCCGGCAGCGGCATGGCACCGGAGTCGGCGATGTTCTGCGCGTACTCCTCCTCGGCGCGTTCCCGGTACCGCTCGTACTGCTCGTCGGTCATCGGTGCGAGTCTCAGGGTCTTCATCCCCGACACGGTAGCCGTGGCCGGCCGCGCGGGTCGCTCCCTTTTGTGCGGGCCCCGGCGCACCGGGTGGGGCTGCGATACTCGTCCGGATGCGAGGGTTTGTCAGACGGTGGTGCAACCGGCGGGTGCTCCGCACCGCGCTCGTGGTGGCCGCCGTCGGCGCGGTGCTGCTGGCCGGCGCGACCATCGGCAGCGTGCGCTGGATCCGTGACGGTGCCGCGGGGCACCTCTTCGCCGAGGCCGACGTGCCGGACGAGCCGGTCGCCCTGGTCCTGGGCACGAAGGTCGAGGCGGACGGCACGCCGTCACCGTTCCTCACCGGCCGGCTGGAGATCGCCCGGCGGCTCTTCACCGCCGGCCGGGTCCGCGCGATCCTGGTCTCCGGCGACAACATGCACGCCGGCTACAACGAGCCGGAGGCGATGCGGCGCTGGCTGCTCGACCACGGGCTGCCGGCGGAGAAGGTCGTGATGGACTACGCCGGCTTCGACACGTACGACTCGTGCGCGCGGGCCAGGCGGATCTTCGGGGTGGACCGGGCGACGGTGGTGACCCAGTCGTTCCACCTGCCCCGGGCGGTCGCGCTCTGCCGCCACCTGGGCATCGACGCGGTCGGCGTCGGCGACGACACCGCGCGCCGCTACGCCGAGCGGTGGCGGATCAGCTCCACCCGGGAGTACGGCGCCTGCGTGAAGGCGGCGGTGGACGTCCTCACCGGTCGCGATCCCGTCCACCTGGGCCGCCACGAGACCGGCGTCGAGGACGCGCTGCGCACCGGCTGACCCCGGGACCGCCGGAAAACCGGTTGGGCACCCGCCCGCCACCGGGCACGCTGCCCACATGATCGAACTGCGCACCCTCACCCCCGACGACTGGCCGACCTGGCGACACTTGCGCCTGGCGGCGCTCGCCGAGGCGCCCCACGCGTTCGGTTCCCGGCTCGCCGACTGGCAGGGCGACGGCGACCGCGAGGAGCGCTGGCGCGGCCGGCTCGGCATTCCCGGCTCGTACAACGTGGTCGCCCTGCTCGCGGGTGAACCCGTCGGCATGGCCAGCGGCGTGCCGACCGACGAGCCCGGGGTGGTGGAGCTGATCTCGATGTGGGTGGCACCGGCCGGGCGCGGCCGGGGCGTCGGCGACGAGTTGTTGCGGGACGTCGAACGCTGGGCCCGCCGGGTGGACGCCGAGGTGCTGCGCCTCTCCGTGGCGGACGGCAACGCCCCGGCGACGGCGCTCTACGAGCGGCACGGGCTGGCGTACACCGGGCAGGTCGGCGACCTGATGCCCGACGGCGTCCACCGCGAGCGGGTGATGGCGAAATCCCTCCGGTAATTGCGCTCGGGGCGCTTCCCCGACCCCGGCGTCAGCGGGTCAGCCGACGGGCGCACGGCCCGTCGTGGTCGGCCCGCAGCAGGCAGCGCCGGCCGCCGGGCAGCCGCAGGTCGCAGAAGACCCGATGGCGTACGCCCTGGTCGTCCTCGGCGGAGACGGTGGTCTCCCCCGGGTCGGCCACCGACAGCAGGCTCGCCCAGCGGGCCACCACCCGGGCCAGCCGTACCGCGCCGCCCAGGTCACCGGCGGCCACCGGCAGGTGTACGACGAACCGCTCCCGCTCGGCCGTCACCGGTAGTGCCCGGCGTTGACCCGCTGCTGCGCCTGCTCGGACTGCCAGCGCCGCAGCGCGTCCTTGATCCGGGCCGTCTCCTGCCGGCTGTCGCCGAGCGCCCGGTAGGCGGCGGTCAGCTCATCGGCGACCCGGTCGAGGAACTGGGCCACCTCGGCCGGGTCGAGGCCGCGCCGGCCGAGGCGGGTCGGCCGGAACCGTCGCTCCCGCACCTGCCAGGGCGTCAGCGGGACGTACGACGAGGAGCGGTAGGTGTTCCCCGGTCCCCGCTGCGCCCGCTCGTTCCGCCCTCGGCGTCGGCCTGGGCCTCGGAAAAAGGCACGCACGATCGCTCCACCTCTCTGCGTCGTCGGATGGAAGGGGTGGCCGCACCCACCCGCCGCGTGCGGGCCGACCACCCCGCCCCACCACCGCAGCTCCACTCAGCAGTACGGCAGCAGGGCTGCTCACACGCAGTCACGCGTTCGAGCGTTTCCACCCGAGCACTGACTGTCACTGCGACTATACGGCCAGGGGCTCAGGGGCACAACCAGACTTGCCCACAGGGGAACGAGGCTTATGCGCTATGGCCATCGATCCGCGGTCGCACACCCCGGTGTACGTGCAGCTCGCCGACTTCCTCCGCGAGCAGATCGAGGCAGGAGAGCTGCCGCCTGGCTCGGCCCTGCCAAGCGAAGCCCGCCTGACCCAGGAACACGGGATCGGCCGCGAGGCGGTCCGGATGGCGATCTCGCTGCTGCGCTCCGAGGGAATGGTCAACACCGTTCGCGGACACGGCAGCTATGTCCGCGAGACGCCGCAGCGCCGGGGGGTCGAGTTGCCGCCGGGCGCATCGGTCATTGCGCGGATGCCCAGCGGTGGCGAGCGCCGGGCGATGCAGCTCGACGAGGGCGTACCGGTGCTGGAGATCCGCGACGCAAAGGGCGACGTCGAGGTCCTGCCGGGCGACGAGGTCGAACTGACCCGCCCACCCACCGCCTGACCGTCCCTGACTGACAATCGGGCGGAGGCAGAGCGGAGGAAACAGGTGGACGCGATCGAGCCGGCGGACGTGGCGAAAGCAACCGAACGCGCGGAGGACAGCGAGGACGTGGCAGCCGCGCTCGCAGCGCTTGCCCGCATCGAGAGCGGCGACCGACCGATCGCACTGGGCGAACTCCGCGCTGAGCTGGGGCTGTGAGCGCGGGACAGGCCGGATCGGTAGGGTGCTCGCCATGATCGAGGACGCCGCATGCCGTTGACGAATCCGTGGCTGGCCGAGCCCACCCCGGCGAAGCGGCTCGATCGTGAACGGCTTGAAGAGCGCATTCTCAATCTGTTGTCGTCGCAGAACATGTGCGTGCTCGCGACCGCTGGTCCGGACGGGCCGCTGGCCACTCCGGTGCTCCGGTGCGGTACTTCTCGCTCGGGTTCGCGGTGCTGTTCACGGCCGCGCCGGGTTCTCCGAAGATGCGCAACATCGCTGCCGATCCACGGATCTCCGTCGGGATCTTCGCGCCGCTGATTGGGCTGGCCAGCAGCCGCGGGGCTCAACTCTTCGGAGCTGCCCGGGTGCTCGATCCGGGACATCCGGACCGTGCGCACTACTGGGAAGCGTTCCGATGGGAGAACGAGCACGCCGAGCGGGGGCGATTACTGTCCGAGCCACCCGAGGACACGCTGGTGGTCGTCGAGCCGGAGCGGATCGTTTACACCGAGCACTGGCTGCGACGTGAAGGGTTCGCGCTCCGCCAGTTCTGGCGTCGCTGACTGACCTGCCGGTGATCACGTCTGGGAAGCGGGCGACACCGAAAATCCCGAGGCGCTCTACCTCCACAATGGTCGAGACTGGCGCGATGGATCAGGTTCAACGGATCGTCGGGCTGGTGGAACGGGTGCTCGGTCCGGAGGTCGTCGGCAGCTACCTGCACGGCTCGTCCGTGCTCGGCGGCCTCAGACCGGCCAGCGACCTGGATGTCCTCGTCGTCACCCGGCGCGGCATGACCGACCAGGAACGGCGCGGCCTCCTCGACGGTCTCCTGAGACTCTCCGGCTCTCGCAACCAGGCCCGTCCCGTCGAGCTGACCGTGGTGGTCCAGTCCGAGGTATGCCCCTGGCGCTACCCGCCGACCGCCGACTTCGTCTACGGCGAGTGGCTGCGCGACGAGTTCGAGACCAACGGGCCACCCCAGCCGGAACCGATGCCCGACCTGGCCCTGCTGCTCACCATGACGCTGAAGGGCGATCATCCGCTCACCGGCCCGCCGCCGGCCCGCGTACTCGATGCGGTTCCGCACGCGGACTTCGTGCGGGCGACCGTGGCGGGCATTCCCGGCCTGCTCGACGACCTGGTCGGCGACACCCGCAACGTCCTGCTGACCTTCGCCCGCATCTGGACCACGATCGCCACCGGCGAGATCAGGTCCAAGGACGCCGCCGCGGACTGGGCGCTGGCCCACCTCCCGCCGGAGCACCGCCCCGTCCTGGAACACGCCCGGGACCTCTACCTCAACCGCACGTACTCCGAGGAGAGCTGGAGCGACGAGCTGATGGCCCGGGTGCGCCCGCACGTGGACCACGTCCTCGCCGAGATCGACCGCCTGCACCCGCGATGACACGGGAAGCCGTTGCGGGCCGGTCCTAGGGTCCGGCTGTGAGACGCCGACGGCCGGGCCGCACCCTCCTGCGGGTGTTCTCGGCGTTCGGCCTGGTCTTCGCGCTGACGCTCACGACGATCGCCATCTGGTCCGTCATGGACGAACGTCGGGGATCGGAGACAGTGGCCGACGTGCTGACCGTCGAGCATCGCGGAGCGAGGACCTTCCTGACGGTCCGGTTCACCACGGACCGGGGCGAGGTCTGTGAATCAGACCTGCGCGTCACGGTGGACGCGAATCGGACGGTGACCACCGGTCAGCCCGTTCGCGTCCACTACGCCGGGAACGACCCGTGCCTGCGGGTGCGTGAGGTCGGCGACCGGGGCGGGTGGTTCATCGTCCTCCCGGCGGTGGTGCTGCTGATCGCCTTCGCCGTCCTGACCCGCCTGGCGTGGCGCCGACCCCGACCTCGGCTCCCCCTCCGCTACGCGAACATGCCGTGACGAGTCGAGATGCCGGCTCAGTCGACTTCTTCCGGCGCTGGACGTGCTCGCTCCACTCGATGAACCGGTCGGCCTCCCCACTGCACGCGTCCGGCATCAGCTCGATCGCCTCGCGGGCGCGGGTCACGCCGGGCCCGGAGTACGGCAACCTCAGTCCCCCGTACTCGGCGAGGAACCGGCGGGCGACCGGGTGCAGCGGCGGGAAGCCGTCCGCGACGAGTTCCGCCTCCCCGCCCGCGATCTCGATCGTCCGGCCGGGACGCCACCCCGCTGCCTCCAGTGCCTGACGGGTCTGGTCGGCAAGGTCGCTCGTCCCTCTCACCGCACCGAACCTAGGTCACGTCCCGGGAGGCCGCTCTCTGCCCCTCGATACCCTCGCGCCGTGATGTCTGCTGATCAGGAAGGCTGGTCCTTCGCGACCGCACGGGTCCCGGCCCAGTTCGGCGCGGCGGTGCAGAGGCGTCAACCGGGTGTGCAGCACGCCTGGGGCGGCGAGGAGACCCTGTGCGGGCTCACCGAGGACCGGGTCGAGTTGTACCTGCACCTCTTCGACCACGAGGACGACTCGGCCTGCCCGACCTGCCGCCACCGGGCTGCCGTCGCCCCGACCCGACCCTGCGGACAGGAACGACTGCACGAACGGGTCCTGACGGCGGTGGCGGGACCGATGCGCGACGAACTGCTCGACGCGCTGCGCCGGGGGGCCGAGATCAAGCTGTGGATCAACGGCCCTGCCGCCTTACTGGCCAAGCACCACGCTCGACTGGACCGCATCGTCGAAGGGGCACCGCCCCTGGTCGCGGCGCTTGCCGTCGACGGGCCGATCGGACTTGCCAGGGTCGAGTTCGGACCGTGGCTGTTCATCGTCGTCATGCCCGACCACGGGCCTCCCCTGATCGCCCGCGCGGCGGCCGGGCGGTAGCCACGGCGGGGTGTCCCCTGCTTGAGGCCGGTTCACCTACCCTCGGCCTGGTGAAACCCGTGCCCTCGTCGGCGTCACTGGTCGAGGGTGTAGAAGACGGTCATGCGGGGCCACTCGCCGTACTCGTTTACCTCGTCATTGCTGTACATCAGGCCCACCACGTCGGCCGTGCCGTACTCGGCCAGGTCTTCGATCGACTTCGCCACGTGCCGCAACAGGGCCGGAACGTCGTCCTGCCCGTCACCGAGCGGCAGCCCGATCGAATAGTGGTAGCAGGACGAATCCCGATGGCCGTCGGCGGGCACGTCATCCTCCTCGTTCATGGGCCCGGAGGAACGCACCCGACGGGCGGGACGCGGAGCTGCGTCACGTCGCCCACCGTACCGGCCAGGTCCGGACGGCATGGCCCGCTGAGTACGCCGGCTCATGCGCAAGCCGTCCCGCCTCGACCAGGCTGGGCCGCATGACGACTCCGGCGACGACCGCCTCCGGGCGCCCCGGCGGCCCGCTGGTGGGGTGCCTGGTGCTGCTCTGGGTGGGCGGCCTGCTCGCGGTCGCCTGGTGGGTGTTCGGCATCGGCATGCACCAGTGGGCCGCCAACTACTCGGACGAGCCCACCGACGTCGACGGGCTCCGGCGGCAGGCGAACCACGCCCTGCTGATCGGGGTGCTGGTGGCGGCGGGTGGGCCCGCCGTGATCGCGGTCGTGGCGTACCGGCTGCGGCTGGTCCGTACCGCGATCGTCTTCCTGGTGCTGGCCGTTGTGCTCGCGATTCCCGGCCTGGTCGTCGCCGCCTCCGCCTACCGGAGCCTCACCCCGGCACCGGCCCCGCCCGGGCCACCGGGGCACTGCGTGGAGTTGAGCGGCGGCGACACCCGCTGCCCGGGCGGATAGCGAGTCAGTCCGGGGTGCCGCACGCGGCCGTGAGCGGGGCCAGCCGGCCCGTCGGATCGTGCAGGACTCGGCACCCGACGTGAACGACCCGACGGGCCACCACGTCGACCACCGATCGGACTTCCCGGGACCGTTCCACACGAGGGCCGCCCGGCAGAGGGCTCGCCGAGCGACCACAAAAAACCCTTTGACAGCACCGATAATCTGATCCTCCGTACTTTCGGCACGCCGTGAGTCGCGAGGGGGCCCCGCCCCTCTCACGACTCAGGAGCCGCAATGCGCCGGGCACCCGCCCTCCCCTTCCTCCTCGTCACCGTCTTCCTGGACATGCTCGGGCTCGGCCTGATCGTGCCGATCCTGCCGGCCCTGATGACGACCGTCACCGGGGACGCGGGCACCGCCGTCCTCTGGTCCGGCCTGCTCGGCTCCACCTACGGACTGCTCCAGTTCGTCGTCTCGCCGCTGCTCGGACGCCTCTCCGACCGGTACGGTCGACGACCCGTCCTGCTCGCGTCGCTGACCTGTCTCGGCGCCGACTGGCTGGCTCACGCGACGGCGTCCGGCCCCTGGACCCTCCTGGTGTTCCACGCTCTCGCGGGGGCGTGCGCGGGGACGTACACCGTGGTCAACGCGTACATCGCGGACGTCACGGCGCCGGAGTCGCGGGCGCGCGCCTACGGGCTGCTCGGTGCCGCGTTCGGGCTCGGCTTCGTCGCCGGTCCGACCATCGGCGGCCTGCTCGGCGCGGTCGACGTACGCCTGCCGTTCTTCGCCGCCGCCGCGCTCTCCCTGGCCAACGTCGCCTACGGCTGGTTCGTCCTGCCCGAGTCGCGGCCCGGCGACCGCACCACCCCGCTGAGCCTGCGGATGGCGAACCCGGTCGGCTCGCTCGCCGCCGTCCTGCGCCGGCCGGTGCTCGGGCGGCTCGCGTACGCCCGCTTCTGCGCCGACGTCGCCCGGATGACCCAGCAGTCGGTGTGGGCGTTCTTCCTGACGTACCGGTTCGCCTGGGACAGCACGCACGTCGGCGTCGTGATGGCCGCCGGGGCACTCGGCGGCGCGGCCTTCCAGGCCTGGGCCGTCGGCCCGGTCGTCCGCCGGTTCGGCGACAAGCGGGCCGCGGTGACCGGCAGCCTGGCCGGCGCCGCGTCGCTGCTGGGGACGGCGTTCGTCGCCGTGCCGTGGCTGCTCTACGTCCTCCTGGTGGTCGGCGTGCTCGGGTCGGTCGCCGGTGCGGCCACCCAGTCGTGGATCTCACGGGGCGTCGCGGACCACGAGCAGGGCACCGTGCAGGGGGCGCTGACCGGACTCGGCGCCGTCGCGGAGGCCGTCGTGCCGGTCGCGGCCGGCGCGGCGTTCGGCTGGCTGCTGGCGTACGGGTCACCAGGGTTGGTCTTCGTCGGCGCGGCGGCCTGCGCGGCCCTGTCGGCGCTGCTGCTGGCCGGGACGCCCGACCTCCGGCCGGTGGCACTCGGCTCGTCCGGGCGCGGCCACCAGCGATGATCAGCCGTCCTGCCGCACCTGCGCGGGCGCCACCGCCGTCCGGGCACGCCGGTCGCGCGGCGGTGGGCTCGTCAGCACCCGCAGCGGCGCCATCAGCCGGGTGGCCGCGCCCGGCCGGGTCCGGCCCAGCACCCGCGCCCGCAGCAGCGGCAGCCCGTCCCCCGCCAGCCGGTCGAACGCCCACGCGCGCCCGCTGATGCCGAGCAGCAGTTCGTCGGCCGAGCCGCGCACCAGCGCGCCGGAGCCGTACGTCCAGCCGGTGTCGGTGGCCACCAACCGCAGGCCGGCCAGCCGGTCGCCCATCGTGTAACCGGGTGACGGCTCCTGGGTCAGGTGCCGGAAGACCACCCGCAGCCGGTCCTCCGGGGTGTCGCGGCGGATGCCGAGCGGTACCCGTACGTCGAGGTCGTGCAGCAGCAGGTCGCTCAGGACCGGGTCGTAACCGGAGCGCGGGATCGTCGTCCGGGAGGCCGCGCCCCGGCGCAGCCGCGCGACGATCCGCTCGATCGGCAGGCGGGCGGCCCGCCGGGTCAGCAGCAGGTTGAAGCGGTCGAAGTCGGCGCCCGTGGTGACGATGGCGGTGTAGATCTTCAACTGGCCGAACCGCAGGTAGGTGGTCAGGTGGGCGGCCACGTCGTGCACCGTCCAGCCCGCGCAGAGGCTCGGCCGACGGAGCTGGTCGGCCGTGAGTCCGCTGAACAGGTCGGCCGCCCGGCGCCGCTCGTCGACGATCATGTCGAAGACGCGCATCCCGTCACGCTATCGACGGCGTGACGTGCGGACACCCTCCTGCGTGCGGTGCCGCCGCCGGCCCGAGCAGGCCCGGCAGCAACCGCTCGGCGTTGCGGGTGGTGAGACCGCGCCAGGTGTTCCCGGGCGGCTGCACGGCCCCGTCCACCGCGGCGATCTGCCCCAGCGCCCCGGCCAGCGGGGTCCAGCAGTAGTCGCTGCCGTAGAGCACCCGGTCGGCACCGAACGCCCGTACCAGGGCGGGGACGGCGTGCGGGAACGGTGTCCCGGCGATGTCGTACCAGAGGCCGGCGAGCTGCTCGGTGACCGGTGGACCGTCCGGCGCGCCGGCCAGGTGGCGGAAGAGCTGCATCCGGTCGGCGAGCAGGGGCAGCACCCCGCCGCTGTGCGAGAAGACCCAGCGGATCTCCGGGAAGCGGGTCAGGACGCCGCCGAACACCAGGTCGCTGGCGGCCCGCGCCGAGTCGAAGAGGAACTCCAGGATCGGGCTGGGCCGGTTGAGCGCCACCTGCGCGTTCTCCACCGACGACAGTGGATGCACGAACACGACCGCCCGGCGGCGGTTCAGCTCGGCATAGAGGTCGTCGTAGCGGCGGTCGCCCGGATAGACGCCGTGCGCGTTGCTCAGCAGCACCACACCGACCGCGCCGAGCTCGTCGAACGCGTGCCCCACCTCGGCCCGCGCGCCGGCCACGTCGGGCAGCGGCAGGGCGGCGAAAAAGGCGAACCGGCCCGGGTGACGGGCCACCACTTCGGCGGCGTACGTGTTGAGCCGGCGGGTCAGCGTTCGGGCCCGCGCGTCGTCGCCGAAATGGGTGCCGGGTGCCGAGACGGAGAGCACCGACGTACGAATTCCAGCCTTGTCCATAAGCGCGAGATGCTCCTCGGCGGACCAGGTGGCCCACGCCGGCATACCCTCCGGCAGGTGGTGTCCGGCCTGGGTCGCCGCCGCCACGTATTCCTCGGTGACGAAGTGGGAATGGACGTCGATCAGCTCATTCACGGCTACCCCCTCCGGCCGGCGATCGAGCCATCCGACCATTGACCGACCGTTTCGGTCAACGTTCCGCAGGCTTCGGCGCAGCGCATTTCCAGAGATGACGGTGAATCACGACGAGTGCATTCTGAACGACGATCACCCCTCGCCGCGAGGAGATTCCATTGTCTTCGGAAAGCGTTTCGGGCCCGGTTGCCATCGTCGGCATGGGCTGCCGCCTGCCCGGTGGTATCGGCTCGCCCGACCAGCTCTGGGACCTGCTCGCCGCCGAGCGGGACGTCATCGGCACGGTCCCCGACGACCGCTGGGCCGGGTACGCCGGCCGGGGGCCGGAACACGCCGCCGCGGTCCGCCGGGCCATCCGGGCCGGCGGCTACCTGGACGACGTCGCGGGCTTCGACGCCGACTTCTTCGGCATCTCCCCCCGCGAGGCCGAGCTGATGGACCCGCAGCAGCGGATCACGCTGGAGGTGGCGTGGGAGACGCTGGAGCACGCCGGCATCGCGCCGGGCGGGCTGGCCGCCTCCGACACCGCCGTCTTCATGGGCGTCTGCACCGACGACTACGGCCGTCGGCTGCTGGAGGACCTGCCCCGGCTGGAGGCGTGGAGCGGCATCGGCGCGTCGATGTGCGCGGTCGCGAACCGGGTCTCGCACGCGCTGGACCTGCGCGGCCCGAGTGTCACCCTGGACACCGCCTGCTCGGCGTCGCTGGTGGCGATCCACCAGGCGTGCCGCAGCCTCCAGGCCGGGGAGACCTCCCTGGCGTTGGCCGGCGGGGTGATGCTGGTGACCAGCCCCGGGTTCGCCCTGGCGTTGGAGGCGGCTGGCGCGCTGTCACCGGACGGCACGTCGCGGGCGTTCGACGCGGCGGCGAACGGCTACGTCCGCAGCGAGGGCTGCGCGATCCTGGCGCTCAAGCGGCTGGCCGACGCCGAACGCGACGGTGACCGGGTGCTGGCGGTGATCCGGGGCAGCGCGGTGTGCCAGGACGGCCGTACCAACGGCATCATGGCGCCGAGCGAGGAGGCGCAGTCCCGGCTGGTCCGGCTGGCCTGCCGGGACGCGGGCGTGACCCCGGCCGACCTCGGCTACGTGGAGGCGCACGGGACGGGCACCGGCGTCGGCGACCCGATCGAGATCCGCGCGCTGGCCGCGACGGCCGGCGCCGACCGTCCGGCGGGGCAGCCGTGCCTGATCGGCTCGGTGAAGACCAACGTGGGCCACCTGGAGGCGGCGTCCGGGGTGGTCGGGATCATGAAGACCGTGCTCGCCCTGCGGCACGGGGAGATTCCGGCGACGCTCTCCCGCACCGGCCTGAACCCGCACATCGACTGGGCGGACTCGGGACTGCGGGTGGTCACCCACGCCACCCCGTGGCCACGCGACCCGCGCAGCCCGCGCCTGGCCGGCATCGGCAACTACGGGTACGGCGGCACGCTGGCGCACGTCGTCGTCGCGGAACCGCCGGAGGCGACGCCCGAGCCGGTGGCACCGGCCCGTACGCCGATGGTCGTCCCGCTCTCCGGCACCTCGCCGGCAGCGCTGCGGGCCCAGGCCGCGGCCGTGGCGGCGGCGCTCACCGCCGACCCGGACCTGCCGGCGGTAGCCGCGGCGGCGACCCTGGCGCTGCGCCGGACCGCCCGGCAGAGCCGGTCCTGCCTGCTCGCCGCCGACCGGGACGAACTCGTCGCCCGCCTGCACGACGTGGCGGCCGGTCGCCCGGCGCCGGGCACCGTCGAGGAGTCCGTCGTCCGGGCCCCGGCCGGCCCGCACGCGGTCTGGGTGTTCTCCGGGCACGGCGCGCAGTGGAGCGGCATGGGCCGGGACCTGCTGCGTGACGAGCCGGCGCTGGGCGCGGTCTGCGACGAGGTCGACGCCGTCTTCCGGGCCGAGCTGGGCATCGGACCACGGCAGGCCATCGCCGACGGGGACTTCACCGACGTCGCCACCGCGCAGGCGATGACCTTCGTGCTCCAGGTCGGCCTGGCCCGGGTGTGGCAGTCGTACGGGCTGCGGCCGGCCGCGATCATCGGCCACTCGGTCGGGGAGATCGCCGCCGCCGTCGTCGCCGGGATGCTCGACCTGACCGACGCCGCCCGGCTGATCTGCCGCCGTTCGCTGCTGCTGCGCCGGGTCGCCGGCCGGGGCGCGATGGCGATGGTGGACCTGCCGTTCGCCGACACCGCCGACCGGGTGGCCGGGCTGGCCGGGGTGACCGCGGCCATCGCGGCGGCACCGAGGTCCACGGTGGTCAGTGGCGACGTCGCGGCGGTCGACGCCCTCGCCGCCCGGTGGGCCGCCGAGGGCCTCCTGGTCCGCCGGGTCGCCGCCGACGTGGCGTTCCACAGCGCCCAGATGGACCCGCTGCTGCCCGATCTCGCGGCGGTGCCGGTCTCGCCCCGCCCCGCGCAGCTGCCGGTCTACAGCACCGCGCTGGCGGACCCCCGCTCCGGCCGCAGCCGCGACGCCGCGTACTGGGCGGTGAACCTGCGTGAGCCGGTCCGCTTCGCGCAGGCCGTCGCCGCGGCCGCCGCCGACGGGCACCGGGTCTTCCTGGAGGTCTCCACGCACCCGGTGGTGGCGCACTCCGTGCTGGAGACGCTCGCCGCGAGCGGTGCGGACGACGGCGCGGTGGTGCCCACCCTCCGGCGCGGCGCCGGCGACCGGGCGACGCTGCTGACCCACCTGGGCCGGTTGCACTGCCTCGGCGTGCCGGTGGACTGGCACACGCTGCACCCCACGCCGGCCTGGGCGGACCTGCCGACCACCGTGTGGCAGCACCGGCGGTTCTGGGTCGACGAGGTGCCCCCGCCGGCCAGCGCCGGCCTGCGGCACGACGTGGAGAGCCACACCGTGCTCGGGCACCGGACCCGGGTGCAGGGGCCGGTGCCCGCGACGCTGTGGCAGACCCGGCTGGACGCGGAGAGCCGCCCCTATCCGGGCGGCCACCGGGTCCTCGGCACCGAGATCCTGCCCGCCGCGGTCGTGCTCACCACCTTCCTCGACGCGGCCGACGTCGGGCTGAGCGACGTCGCCCTGCGGGTGCCGGTGACCCTCTCCGCGGCGCGCGACGTGCAGGTGGTGGCGCAGGACGACGCGCTGACCCTCAGCTCCCGGCCGGTGGGTGAGCCGGACGACCACAGCTGGCACACCCACGCCACCGCGACCCGGGGCCCGGCCGGCGACGGACCACCGCCGACGGTCGGCCCGCCGGACGCCGGGGAGCCGCCGGAGCCGGAGGAGACGCGGGATCCCGACGCGGTGATGGCGCTGCTCGCCGAGATCGGGGTGGTCGGCATCGGGTTCCCCTGGCAGGTCCGCACGCTGCGGCGCGGCCCGGAGACGCTCACCTGCCGGATCGCCGCCGACCCGGACGGGCTGCTGCCCCGGGCGTCCTGGGCGTCGCTGCTCGACGGCGCGCTCTCCGCCGCCCCGATCCTCTTCCCCGGTGCCCCGCTGCTGCGCATGCCCGCCGACCTGGCCACGGTGACCGTGCACGGCGAGCCGCCCGCCGAGGCCACCGTCCGGATCCGGCTCGTCGACGTGCGGTGGACCGGCGACGTCGCCGACCAGGTCACCGTCGACATCACCGCCACCGGCCCGGACGGCGCCGGGCTGCGGCTGCGCGGAGTCCGGTTCGCCGCCGTCCAGCCCACCGCGGCGGAGACACCGGGCGCGGCGAACGACGACCTGGCCGGCCCGGACTGGTGGTCGCTGCCCGGTGAACTCCTCCCCGACCAGGTCGAATCCGTCGTCCGCGAGGTGGTCGCCGCCGAGCTGCGGCTGGGCCCGGACGGGCTGGACCGCCGCCGTCCCCTCTCCGACCTGGGCGTCGACTCGCTGCTGGGCCAGTCGATCTGCCTGCGGCTGGACCGCCGCTTCCCGGTGCCGCTGCCCAGCAGCCTGCTCTGGGACCGGCCCACCATCGGCGCGATCACCGCGTACCTGACCGAGCTGGTCGCCGCGGCGCGCGAGGAGGCTCCCGCGGCCGACCTGGCCGGGCGGGCGGCATGAGCACCCCGACGGGCAGCGCACACGAGAGGATGATGCGGCTGCTGCACGCCCCGGTGATCACCCAGGCCCTGGCGGTGGCCGCCGAGCTGCGCCTCGCGGACCTCGTCGCGGAGGGGCCGCGCGACGTGAAGGACCTCGCCGACGCCAGCGGGACCGACCCCGGCGCGCTGCACCGGGTGCTGCGCGCGCTGGCCGCCGAGGGGGTGTTCACCGAGACGGCGGCGGGGACGTTCGCGGCGACGCCGCTCTCCGACACGCTGCGCGGGGGCGCCGACTCGCTCCGCGACTGGGCGCGGCTGTGGGGACTGCCCGAACGGAACGCCGCGCTGGGCGCACTGCGGCACAGCGTGCGTACCGGCCAGCCGTCCTTCCCGCACCTGTACGGGACGAGCTGGTGGACGCATCTCGCAACCCACCCGGAGCAGGCCGCGATCTTCGCCGGGGCGATGGGTGACCTGTCCCGGCGGCTGCACGCCGCGACGCTCGACGCGTACGACCTGTCGGACGTCTCGCTCGTCGTGGACGTGGGCGGCGGGCACGGGCACCTGGTCGCCGAACTGCTGCGTCGCCATCCCCGGCTGCGGGCCGTACTGCTGGACCAGCCGGCCGTGGTGGCGCGGGCCGCGGCGGTGCTCGGACCGGCCGGCGTCGCGGACCGGGCGGAGACGGTCGGCGGGGACTTCTTCACCGCCGTCCCGCCCGGCGCGGACGTCTATCTGATGTCGATGATCCTGCACGACTGGGACGACGAGCGGGCCGCCACCCTGCTGGGCGCGGTACGCCGGGCGATGCGGGACGACAGCGTGCTGCTGGTGGTGGACGCGATCGTCCCGGCGGGCGACGTCCCGCACGACGGCAAGATCCGCGACCTGATCATGCTCACCCTGCACCCCGGTCGGGAACGCACCGAGGCCGAGTTCGCCGCCCTGTTCGCCGGGTCAGGACTGCGGCTGACCGAGACCCGGGAGGTCGGCGCGTCCACCGGCCTGCTGGTGGCGCGGCCCGCCGACTGACAGCCCGCCGGCCTTCAGCGGGCCGGGCCGCCGGGTAGCAGCCCGACGGCCTCGCCGAGCCAGGCCGCCGGGTCACCGCCGGTGAACCGGGGCGGCCGGGGCCGGTTGGACCAGACCGTCTCCGGCCGGCACTGCACCAGCACCGGGCCGGCGTCGGCCCCCTCCCCGACCACGAACTCCACGTCCTGCGGGGCGCCCTGGGCGCGTTCCAGCCGCTTGCCCAGCCCGGCCAGGGCGAGCACCTGCCCGTCGGTCAGGCACGGCACCGACCGGCGGGCCGGCTCGACGGGCGTGGCGGCGCCGCCGTGCCGGTACTCGATGCGCTTGTCGCCCGCCTCGAACCCGACGATCTCCAGCCCCACCTTGTCCACCACCCAGCGGTCCGGGGTCACCTCACCGCCGACCACCGCCAGCCCGAGCCCCCAGCTCGCCTCCACGACGATCCGCGACCGGTCGCCGGTCACCGGGCTGACCGTGAACATCACCCCCGCCGCGCGTGCCCGGACGACCCGCTGCACGACGACGGCCATCTCGATGGCGGCCGGGTGCCCGCCGCCGGCCCGCGCGTAGTCGCCGACCCGGGGCGCGAAGACCGCCTGCCAGCACCGGTGCACGTGCGCCACCACGGCGTCCGGGCCGGTCACGTCCAACCAGGACTCGAACCCGCCGGCGAAGCTGGCCGCCGCGCCGTCCTCGGCGGTGGCGCTGGAGCGGACCGCCACCGGGACCGGGGACGGGCCGCCGAGGGCGGCGTACGCGTCCCGGACGGCGTCGGCGACCGCGGCCGGCACCGGCGTCACGGCGGCCAGCCGGGCCAGCTCCGCGGCGGGCCGGCCGGCGTCCACGGCCGCGCGGAGGTCGCCGGAGCCGAGGAACGCACGGTAGGCGGCGGCGCCGAGCACGAAGCCCGGCGGCACCGCCACCCCCAGCCCGGCCAGCGCCGCCAGGCCGGCGGCCTTGCCGCCGAACTCCCGGGGGTCGCGGCACGCCGGGTCGTCCAGCCGCCGGACGTACGGGGTCACGTCGCCACCGCCGGGGCCCGCTCCAGCACGGTCACCGCGCCGGTCCGGCCGTCCAGCCGTACCCGGTCGCCGGTGCGCAGGGTGGTGGTGGCCGCGCCGGTGCCCACGACGGCGGGCAGCCCGTACTCGCGGCACACGATCGCGGCGTGGCTCATCAGCCCGCCGATGTCGGTGATGACGCCGCCCGCCACGGAGAACGCCGGCCCCCAGGACGGGGCGGTGATCGGGCAGACCAGGATCTCGCCCGGCCGCAGCCGGTCCAGCAGGCGTTCCGAGCGGAGCACCCGGACCGGTCCCTCCACCACACCGGGCGAGCCGCCGATGCCGGTCAGCTCGCCGGCGTCCGGGCCGGAGCGGCCCAGCCACGCCGCCACCTGCTCGTCGGTGATCCCGTAGTTCATGATCGCGAACGGGTCGGTGATCGTCTCCGGTGGCGTCCCGTACGCGGGCTCCGGCGCCGCCTCGCGCAGCGCGGCCACCACGCCCCGCCGTCGGCGCACCTCGGCCGCCCAGCGCCCGGCCCCGCGCGGCGGCACCCCGATCGCCCAGGACTGCGCGACGTCGTTGAGCACCTGCTCCAGCTCGAACCGGTGCAGATAGAAGACGTCGTCGCCCGCCTCGGCGAAGCCCGACGTCACCAGGAAGTCGCCCAGCTCGCGCATCCGGTCCCAGAAGACCGCGTGCGCCCAGTGCTCGACATAGATGTTGTGCTCCTCGATGTACGGGAAGACCGTCCGGGCCAGGTGGAGCAGGTCGTCGAACTGGGCGGCCTCCTCCTCGGTGAGCAGGGCGCGGTACTCGGCGACCAGCTCGTCGCGTTCGGCCCGCAGCCGGGCCACCGGCCGGTCGATCTCCGCGCCCTCGCGCAGCCGCGCCACGTACCGGGCGATGCCGGTCATCGGGATGGACGGGTTGCTGAGCCAGGTGTCCTGGTCGTGGGTGAACCCGTACTCGGCGAAGTAGGAGAACCACGGGTCCTGGGCCTTCTCGTACGCGGCCAGCCAGGCCCGCCCCGGCTCGGTGCCGGCCAGCGCCGCCCGCGACCGGTCCACGTCGGTGCCGTCGACCAGGTCGTCGACGCCCAGTTCGCAGGCGAGCCGGGCGAGGCGGCGCAGCTCGTCGTCCGGGCGGAACGCGATCACGTCGATCCCGGCGACCATCCGGGCGATCACCTGGTCCGGGATCTCCGGGAAGGCCTGCCGGCAGAACTGGAAGAAGACGATGTAGCCGCCGTAGCCGAGGTTGAGGAACTCGAAGTGCCGCTGCCAGACCAGGAACAGGTCGTCGATCACCCGGCGGAAGTCGGCCAGCAGCTGCCAGCCGGCGGAGCGCCCGCGCGCCTCGGTGACCGTCTCCATCGGCTCGAACTCCGGCAGCGCCGGGAACCGGACCCCGCGCATGTCCTCGACCAGCCCCTGCACGGCGTTCTTCCAGCGCTCGTAGAGCTCGTCCCAGTTGCGGTAGTAGTGCCCGGCGCGGGCCTGGAACAGCTCGGTACGCCGGGCCACCTCGGCCGGGTCGGTGACCGGCACCGGGGCGATGTAGACGTAGCCGTGCTGCACCCGCAGGTCCAGCCCGAGCGAGCCGGGCAGCGCGAAGATCCGGGTGCTGTTCTGCCCGGCCCCCAGGTACGCCGCCTCGGCGATCACGCTGCCCAGCGGGTAGCACCCGCGCGACCAGTGCATGGTGTCGGCGAACCAGAGCCGGCCCTGCTCCTGCTCCCGGGTCTCGGCGGCCGGGACGAGATAGTAGGGGTACATCGACTCCCAGCCCTCGCCCCCGGCCGGCGCCGGCACCTCCTCGAAGAAGGGGAACCGGCGCGCTCCGGCCGTCACCGGGCACCACCGGTGACCGGGACCGGCGCCCAGTGCTCCCCGGCGGCGAGTTCCTCGTCGAGCCGCTCGATCAGCGCCCGGTCGATCTCGCGGATGTCGCCGACCATGTGCCGGACCCCGGTCTGCTCCATCTCGGCCCGCTGGAAGTTGTGCGGCATGCTCGCCGGTACGCCGAGGAAACCGGCACCGAGGGCCTTGGTGACCTCGGCGACCCGGTTGATGTCGTCGACGAAGAGCACCTCGTCGTAGCGGTAGCCGAAGAAGTCCTCGACGATCTCCTTGACCCCGGGACGGAAGTTGTTCACGTCCACGTACGGCTGGTCGGCGTCGAAGTAGCGGGCGTAGCGGCCGAGGTAGCGGTCGAAGGTGTACTCCCGGTGCCGGCCGCCGTAGCAGGTGATCCGGACACCGGTGTCGCGGAGCATCGCCAGCAGCTCCTCGACGCCGGGCATGACCTCCACCGGGTGCGTCGCGAGGTAGTCGTCGCGCTCGCGGAAGAACGCCGCGATGGTGTCCTTCGCCGACCAGGGCAGCCGGCAGGCCAGCGCCATGTTCTGCCCCGCGGCGAGCTGCGGCGAGCCCCAGACGCCGCGCTCCACCGCGGCGGTGTACTCGCCTCCGTGCCGGGTGACGAAGCGCTCGATCACCGGGCTGTAGGTGTCGTTCAGCAGGACTCCGTCGCTGTCCAGGGCGACGAGTCGGATCTTCTTCATGGCTGCCGTCTCCTTCGGGCGGGGGTGGTCACGTCGCGGTGAGCACGAGCGCGGCGTTGTGACCGCCGAAACCCATCGACATGCTCACCGCGACGTCGATGGGGAGGTCGCGGGGCACGCCCGCGACGACGTCGAGGTCCAGTTCGGGCGCGAGGTGCGTGAGGTTGGCGGTGGGCGGTGCGGTGCCGGCGCCGACCGCGAGGGCGGTGTACGCCGCCTCGATGGCCCCCGCCGCGGCCAGCGGGTGACCCGTCACGCCCTTGGTGGAGGTGACCGCCGCCCGCGCGCCGAGCACCCGGCGCAGCATCCGGCCCTCGACCACGTCGCCGAGCGGCGTGGAGGTGCCGTGCGCGTTGACGTGGTCGACGTCCGTGCCGTCGACGCCCGCGTCCCGCAGCGCCTCCCGCAGGGCCCGCTCGATGCCCTCGCCGCCGGGGGCCGGGCTGGTGACGTGGTGCGCGTCCGTCGACGCGCCGTAGCCGCCGACCAGGACGCGGGGACGCCGTCCCCGGGCCCGGGCGTCGGCGGCCCGTTCCAGCACCAGCGCGCCCGCGCCCTCGGCTGGCACGAAGCCGTCGCGGTCCCGGTCGAACGGCCGGGACGCCTCCGCGGGGGCGTCGGCCCGGCCGGAGAGCGCCCCCATCCGGGCCAGGCCGGTGACGACCAGCGGGGTGAGGGCGGCCTCGGCGGCACCGGCCACCACGATGTCGCAGTCGCCGCGCCGCAGCAGTTCCCGGCCGGTCCCGACGGCGGTGGCGCCGGACGCGCAGGCGGTCGCCGTCACCTGGCTCGGGCCGCGTGCGCCGATGTCGATGGCGAGCTGCCCGGCGACCATGTTGACCAGGTGCATCGGGATGGTCAGCGGGGACACCGCCCGGGGGCCCCGACCGGCCAGCGCCTCGTACGCCGACTCGTACGACTCCACGCCCCCGAAGGAGGTGCCGAAGACCACGGCGACGCGGGCCCCGTCCCAGGTGCGCGGGTCCCAGCCGGCGTCGGCGACCGCCTCCCGGACCGCCACCACGGCGAGCTGGGTGTAACGGGCCAGTTGCCGGGCCGCGAAGCCGCCGAGCAGCGCGTCCGGGTCGAAGTCGGGGACCCGGCAGCTGAAGGCGACCGGGCAGTCGCGCAACCGGTCGTCCGGGGCGGCGGTGGAGACGCCGGAGAGCACCCGCCGCCAGTTCGCGGCGACGCCGATCCCGGCCGGGGTGACCAGCCCGAGACCGGTGACGGCGACCTCGGCGGCGGGGCGGCTCACGGCACCGCGCCCTTGGCGGCCAGCAGGTCGGCCGCGGCGGCGAGCGTCATCGTCTCGGCCAGCTCGCCGTCCTTGAGGGCGACGCCGAACCGCTGGTCGAGGACCAGCGCCAGCTCGACGATGACCAGCGAGTCGAAGCCGAGATCGGTGAAACTCGTCTCCTGCGTGATCGCTCCGGGCGGTATCCGGAACTCCTCGACCAGCGTCCGGGTGATCCGGTCCTGGATGGAACTCATCATCGACCTCCTCGTCAGGGTGCGCAGCGGTCCGGCGCGACGGCCGAGGCGCCGGGCAGTTCCGGCCAGCGCAGGGCGGCCGAGCCCCAGGTGAGCCCGCCGCCGAAGGCGGACAGCACGACGCGCTGCCCGGCCCGCAGCGTCCCGTCGGCCTGCCCGTCGCGCAGCGCGAGCGGGATGGACGCGGCGACGGTGTTGCCGACCGCCGCGATGTTCGACACGAACCGGTCGCCCGGCACGTCCATCTCCCGGGCGACCGCGGCGAGGATGCGTGCGTTCGCCTGGTGCAGCACCCACCGGTCGACCTCGCCGGTCGGCCAGCCGACCAGGTCGGCGGCGCGCGCGGCGGACGCCGACATGCGCCGTACCGCCTGGGCGAAGACGGCCCGGCCCTGCATCCGGAACCAGGTGTCCTGCTCCTTGACCGGCAGCCCGGCGGAGCGCTGCCGGGAGCCGCCGCCCGGAATCTCGATGAGGTCGCGACGGGCGCCGTCGCTGCCCAGGTCGAACCCGCCCAGCGCCCCCGGCTCGTCGGGCGTGCCGGCGCGCAGCAGCACCGCGCCCGCGCCGTCGCCGAAGAGCGGCCGGGTGGTCAGGTCGTCGGGGTCGAGGACGGTGGTGAAGGCGTCGGCGCCGATCACCAGCACGCTGCCGGCCACGCCCGCGGCGATCAGCCCGGCACCGGTGGCGAGCGCGTAGACGAAGCCGGTGCAGACCGCGTTCACGTCGACGGCGGCCACCGTGTCCAGGCCGAGGCGGTACGCCACGTCCGGCGCGATCGCCGGGCTGAGCCGGTCCGGGGTGTTGGTGGCGACGACGACCGCGCCGGCCCGGTCCGCCCCAGCACAGCTCAGGGCCCGCCGCCCCGCCTCGACGGCCAGGTCGCTGGTGGCGGAGCCCGGCGTGAGCACGTGCCGGCGCTCGATGCCGGTGCGGCTGCGGATCCACTCCGGATCCCGGTCCCACCACGACGCCAGCTCGTCGTTGGGCAGCACGGTGGGCGGCAGGTACGCCCCCAGGCCGGTCAGGACCGCGGCGCGGGACACGTCCGCCTCCCCCGGGGCGACAGCGGTGCGGTCATCGTGATCCGGGCCGTGGCGACCACCGCGCCGGCCTGCGTGAAGGTGATCCGCACCGGGTCGTCGCCGGGCGGCCGGTCGGCGACCAGGACGAGCGGCGGGCCCAGCTCCGCGTAGTCGACGAAGGTCGCCGTCAGGGCGGTCAGCACGGTGCGGTCGGCGGCCGGGCCGCCCCAGGCGGCCGTCGCCAGCGCCGCGACCTGTCGGGCCGCCTCCATCAGCACCATCGCCGGCACGTGGTCCTGGGCGTGGTCGAAGAGGCTGGGGTTCTCCACCGGCACCCGCAGCACGGCGGTGACCGTGCCGTCCGTCGTCGCGACGTCCTGCAACAGCGTGTCGGTGGCGCGCAGGCGGCCGACCCGGGCCGGGTCGACCGGGTGGCCGGGGGTCGGCGCGAGGTCGTCGGAGCTGGGCAGGCCGCCGGGGTGCTTGCGGCGGCGCAGCATCCGGTACGCGGCGGCGCTCGGATGGTCGACGTCCATCCGGACGGCGCCCAGCCGGTCGTCACCGGCCCGCAGTTCCAGGTCGTACGTCATCCCGCGCAACCGGTCGCCGACCCGGCGCGCGCCGCTGGTGGTGCCGGTCAGCCGCACCTCCGCCCCCGCCGGCGCCGCCGGGTCGAAGGTGGCGGACCAGGTACGCAGCACGAACCGCGCGTCCGTGTCGACGCCGTAGAAGGCGTGCGCCGCGTACGTCTCGGCCTGCCGGGCGCACTCCAGCAGCAGCAGCGGGTCCCGGTCCCGGCTGGGACCGGTGTGCCCCCGGTAGTGCGGGTGCGCGGCCGGCAGCAGCGCCACGGCCTCGAAGGAGGACGGGCCGGTCGCCACCGCGCCCCGGAGGAACGCCTCCTCCGGATGCACCCGGTGCAGCAGCAGCCGGTCCACCCGGGGTGGTCCCTCGTCGACGACGGACATCCTCTGTCTCCCCTCGGCCTCAGGACGCGGACAGGATCGGCTGCGCGAACGCGTCGGCACCCAGCACCACGGCGAGCAGGTCACCGGCGGCGGCGCCCCCCGTGCGGCCGAGCATCGAGGTGACCAGGCGGTACGGGTCCACGTACGGGAGCCGTCCGGCCAGTGCGGCCAGCGCGACGGGATCGGCGGCGCCGACGCCCCCGGCGAGCAGCCGCTCGGCGCGGCGCAGCCAGCGGTCGAGCTGCCGCCGGTCGAACGACTCGCGGGCGGTGCGGCCCAGCCCGGCGATCAGATAGAGCCGCAGCCCGAGGGCGAACACCGGTCCGTCGGCGGCGGCCCGCGCGGCCAGCGCGTCGACGGTGTACGCGTGCCAGCCGCCGTACCGGGTGGCGCGGGCGGTCCCGTCCAGCGGCACCCGGGGGAACTCGATCCGCGACACCGGGGTGCCGAGCCGGGTCAGCACGTACGCCAGGGTCCGGTAGTCGGTGCGGATCTCCACGTCGTGCGGCAGCACCACGTGGTCGTGGCCGGCGCGCAGCGGCAGCAGCTCGGCCAGCGTGGAGGCGAGATAGTTGGCGTGCCCGTCCGCGCCGACGAGTGTGCGCAGCGGCAGACCGGCCGGGGTGGCGTCGAGATAGACCGGCGCGCCGAAGGGCCGGCCGTCCACGCAGAGCCCGTGCCGCAGCAGCAGGTCGATCAGCTCGTCCAGCGGCATCGGCGTCGGCCCGGGCGCCTCCATCGGGTCGGTGAGCGCCAGCCGCCGGTAGTGGTCGTGCCACAGGTCGACGACCCGCCGGCTGACCGGGTGGACCCAGCCGGCTGCGGCCCGCCGGACCAGCGGCTCCAGCCGGGCGTACGGGACGCGCTCGGCGCGCTGGAACTCGCCGTACGCGTCGCCGATCCGCTCCTCGCTCCAGTCGTCGTACGAGGTGCCGGGGTGGCGCCGGTCGAGGAACTCCCAGAACCCCGCGATCTGGCGGCTGCCGGCGTGCGCGAGCGGCCGGTAGAGGAAGGTGACGTCGGTCAGCGTCGACGTGGCGCGGTGCAGGACGTCCACCGACAGGAGCAGCTTCAGGTGGGACGGGGTCAGCGGCTTGGTGGGGCTGACCGTGACCGGGGCGAGGAGCAGCCGCCCGGGCGGTGCCCCGGCGCCGCTCACCGGACTGCCTCGGCCCGGGCGAGTGCCGCGCGCACCCGGGCGATCGCGTCCTCCGCCTCGCGGATGCTGCAGTGGCCGGGGGCGGCGATGAAGGCCCGGCCGCTGTTCACCTTGCCGACCCGGGGCACCAGCCAGGTGTGGAAGTGCTCGGCGCCCTCCATGCAGGAGAAGACGTGCACCCGGGGGGCGTCCATCGCCTCCTTGAGCGGCCCGACGAAGCGCTGGATCAGCGGGCCGATGGTGGCGGCCTCGTGCGGGGTCATCTCGGCGTGGTCGAGGAAGTGCCGGTGCGACTCGATCAGCAGCGTCCCGGCGGGCCAGTACGGGGTGGGCCCGTGCCCGACCCGCCAGCAGCCGTCGTCGAGCAGGTAGCCGCCCGGCGGGGAGGTGTACCCGCCGTACGCGGGCAGCGTCCCGCCCCGGTACTTCACGCAGATCAGGCACTCGTGCTCCTGGGCCGGGTGGGCGCTGAGCAGCCGGCTGAACGGGTCGCGGAACTGGGCCAGGGGTTCCAGCTGGGCGTGCCGCATGTACCAGTCGTCGAGGGCGGCGGCCTCGGCGACCGGGTCGCCCGCCACCGGCGCCTCCGGGTTGGCGGCCCGCTCGCGGGCCTCCTGCTCGTCGAGCGCGCCGAGCGCGGCGATGTCGGACCACGACCCGCCGCGGATCCGGACGTGCCGCGCGATCGCGTCCTGCAACTGCGGCACCTGGGATTCCCAGAGCAGCCGGAGGCGGGCCTGGAGGCCGGGCTCGTCCGGGCCGGCGGTCTCCTCGGCGGCGACCGCCTGGCGGCACGCCTCCGACAGGTCGCGCAGCCGCAGGGACACCTCGAGGCGGGCCAGGTCGGACTCGGTGAAGTTGGTGATGTCCACGGCGATTCCTTAGCGGGGGGAGAGCCAGGTGTGCAGGCGGAGGCCGTCGGGTGCGTCGGGGTCGGGCAGCACCCGGGCGTACGCGGCGGGGCTGTCGGCCCGGTCGGCCAGGTCGGCGCGGTGGCGCAGCAGCAGCGGCTCCTCCGGGGCGAGCCGGCCCATCAGCGCCGCTTCGGCGAGGGTGTGGTGCAGGTGCACGAGGTAGTCCACGACGGAGGCGCCCATCGCGATCTCCAGCCGGCGGGCCCGCCCGATGCCGGGGACCCGGACCGTCCGCGGCAGCGGCGGCATCCGTCCGGTGACCGGCTTGAGCAGTCGGGCCACCCCGGGCGTCGAGTCCCGGTACGGCCCGAGCCAGGCGGCCGTGGCGCGCCGCGACCGCCGGGGGGCGTGCTGGTCGCCGAGGCTCGACGGGTTGCCGAAGAGGAACCGGGTCCGGGTGTACGACCGCCGCCACCGCGCCGCGTCGGCCGGGTCCAGGTCGGCCACGAACGCACGCGTGCCGTGCACCAGGTCGACCAGGTCCAACGCCCGCAGCACGACGAGGACGGTCGCGTCGGCGTCCCCGGCGGAGTCGTTCCCGACCCAGGTCAGGCGTTCGGCGAGCAGGTCGGCGGCGAGGCGGTCGTGGGTGATCATGACCGACCGACCGCAGAGATGATTTTGGCGAGCACCTCGTCCGGCGGGGCGGCGCCGTCCACCATGGTCACCGGCAGGTCGGCGAGCTGCTCCAGCATCAGGGCGCGCAGGTCGCGCTGGAAGGCGACGAACCCCTCCCGGGTCAGCGTCGGGCCGTAGTGCTCGAAGGCGCTGACCTCCCGCAGCGGTCCGGTCCGCTCCCAGGTCACCTCGGGCGGCACGTCCAGATAGACGACGCCGCACGGCGGACGCATCGCGCGCCAGCGGTCGAAGACGCCGTCGTCCGTCACGCCGAGCAGCGTGCAGGCGGCCAGCACCTTGTAATAGGACGAGTCCACGACGAGCGGGCCGCCCTCCCCCGTCGCCTGCCGGTCCAGCTCGTCCCGCTGGTGCAGGATCACCGGGTGCATCACCGACAGCACCAGCTCGGCGGTGTACCGGGTGCCCGCGTGCCGCAGCGCCTGGTCCACCCAGCAGCGGCGCAGCGTCGAGATCAGCGGCCGGTCGCCCAGGAACTCGTCGTCGTGCGACACGACCCGCCACCCGTGCTCGCGGCGCAGTCGGCGCAGGGCGGTGGACTTGCCGGCGAAGTCGGGGCCGAGCAGGGTCCAGAAGGCGGTCATCCGAGTGCTCCCTTCGTGAGCCAGCCGACCACCAGGAAACTGCCGTACATGGCCGGGACGTAGGCGATCGTGGGCAGCGCCGGCCAGCGGTTGTCGCCGGCGGCGAACCGGCCCGCCGAGATCACCGGCAGGGCCAGCGGCGCCAGCACCAGCCAGCCCCAGGCGGCACCCGGCCGCCAGGGCGCCACCATCACCACGACGGCCGTGGTGGCCAGCACCGCGGCGGCCAGCCCGGCGGCGGAGGTGCCGGCCGCGCCGAGGATGGTGGCGTACGTCCGCTCCCCCGGGCGGGGTCGGCGGCTGGTCTTGCGGCCGAACTCCACCGCGAGGGCGCCCAGGGTGACCGCGGCGACCGCGACGAACCCGGCGGCGCTCGGGCGCACGTGCTCGGCGCGGAGGAACCCGGCGTAGACGTAGAGGCTGAGCATGCTGAGGATCGGCAGGTTGACGGCGGCCTGGAGGCCGATCCGGTCCGGGGCCGGCCAACCGCCCACCAGCTCCGCGACGATCACCGCGGCGGTGTAGACCATCTGCACGACCAGCGCGACCAGGGCGACGCCCCGGCCGGCGTTCAACGCCAGCAGCAGCACCCCGCCGACCGCCACCAGGGTGTAGAGGTCGCCGGGGCGGACCAGCCCGCTGGGCAGCGGTCGGCCCGGGTTCAGGGCCCGGTCGTACTCCAGGTCGCGCAGGTCGTCCAGCGCCCTGATCAGCAGCATCGTCACCATCAGCGTGACCGTGGTGACCAGCAGGTCGACACCGGGCCGCCAGCGGGCCACCCCGGCGGTCACCGTGGCGAAGAGCGCGGTCAGCCCCACCGCCCAGGACACCGTGTACGGAATCTGCACCGCCGGCCGGTAGGCGGCCCCCACGTAGCGGCCCCACCGGCGGATCATCCGGCGCTCCCCAGGATCCGCACGGTGCCGGCGGCCCCGTCCACCTCGATCTCGCAGCCGTCGGGGATCAGCGTGGTGGCCCCCGGCACCGCCACCACCGTCGGGATGCCCAGCAGCCGGCCGGTCACCGCGGTGTGCGACAGCAGGGTGCCGCGCTCGACCACCAGCGCCTTCGCCGACATCATCAGGAACAGCCAGCCCGGGTCGGTCTCCCGGGCCACCAGGATCCGGTCGCGGGTCTCGTCCGCGGTCACCGACGGGTCGAGGACGACCATCGCCCGGCCCCGCGCGATGCCGGAACTGGAGGCCAGTCCGCGCAGCACCGCCTCGCCGTCGGGCCCGGCCACCGAGGCCGGGGCGACCGTCGCGAGCGCGTCGGTGACCGGCCGGTCGGCGTCGGTGGCGAACCGCGCCGGCAGCGTCAGCTCGGCGGCGGTCCACGCGGCGCGTTCCGCCGCCCGGACGGCGGCCATCCCGCGCAGGTCGGCGGTGGGCGCGGTGCCGTCGAACGCCCCGAGGACCTCCTCGACGGTCAGGTCGAGCACGTCCCGGCGCGTGTCGAGGCGGCCGGCCGTGACCAGGTGATCGCCCTGCCGCAGCAGCAGCGCACGCAGGTCGCCCATCAGCTGGCTGCGCCGGAACCGCATGTCCTCGCGCAGCCGCAGGAAGGTGCGCATGGTGCCGAAGGCGCCCCGCACCAGCGCCCGCCGGGCCGGGTCGCGCAGGTGCCGGCGCAGCTCGCGGCGGGCCTGCTGGGCCGCGTCCCGACCGGCGGAGAGGCTCCGCTCGACGTCCTGGCCCTGCCGCAGGTACGCGCGGACCGAGTGCAGCACCGTCCACGGCTGCTCCCGGGGCGTGATCGCCTCCATCTTGTTGTCCTGCAACGCCCGATCGCCGTACTCCCGCAGGTGGGTGCGGAGCGCCTCGGCGAAGTCGTCGCCGTACCGGCCGGCGACCAGCTCGTCCCACAGCTCGCGGGCGTCGGTGTCGGCCAGCAGCGCGGCCCGCAGCTCCGGTACGGCGGCGGCGCGGGCGGCCAGGTCGACGGCGGACTGCACCGCCAGCGCCGACTTGTTCATCTTCCCGCCGCTGAGCAGGCCGTTGAGGACCGCGCGGTCCGCCTCCGGCGCCCAGCGCCGCAGCAGGCCGTTGGCCGCCCAGGTCGCGGCGAAGAGGAACACCCCGTTGACGAGCGTGACCCCCCACCACTCGCCGACCTCCGTCCAGAGGCGGCGATAGGTCGCCACCACCTCCGACGGCGTCAGGTCGGCCACGTCCAGGGTGGCGTGCCGCTCGTCCCACCAGCGGAGGAAGTCCCGTACCCGGCGCGGGTGGGCGGCCATCCGCAGCCCGATCTCTCCGAGGTGGACGATCGTCTGCGCCAGGTTCGGCGGGGTGCGCTCGTCGTGCCGGCCGGCCAGGCCGACCGCCTGCTCCCAGGTGCTCCAGAGCGGGCGGAAGCAGCGCATCATCCCGTGCAGGTGGTACCAGTTGTCGATGGCGTAGTAGACGTGTCCGTCCAGGTAGCCGATCATCTGCCGCAGCCGGGGCCTGTTGTGCCGGATGGTCTCCTCGGGGACACCCATCCGCCGGTACAGGTCGGTGAAGCCGACCTCCATCAGCTCGCGGCCCACCGAGTACGTCAGGGCGCAGCTCACCCCGGGGAACGTCTCGGTGGTGTTGTTGTTGTCCCAGAGGATCTGCGCGACGGGTGCGGCGACGGTCGGGATCACGATCGGCCGGGCCTGCACCACGTGCACCACCCCGTCGGCGGTGATCGTGCCCTCGATGTCCTGCGGGGCGCCGAAGTGCTCAGCGATCGCCCCGGCCAGCGTGGCGATCTCCCGCGCCTGCGGGTCGTCCAGCACCGGTCGCTCCGCCAGCTCGGGCGGCACCTCGACGGGGACCGGACCGGCCGCCGGGTTCGCCGGGTCCCGGCCCACCGCGCGCGACTTGGCCGCCACGTGGGCCTCCACGACACCGGTCGCCGGGTCGACGAAGAAATGGTCGACGTCCGCCTTCTCCTGCACGACTCCTTCGCCGATTCCGTACGCGGCGGCAATCACCCGGCGATCCGAACCGTTCAACGGATCGCGGGTGAAGACGACGAAGGAGCGTTCGCCGCACACCATTCTCTGCACCGCCACGGCGACCCGGGCGGCGAACGGGTCGATATTCTTGTGTGCGCGGTAGAGAACCGCTTCGGGATTGAACGCCGACGCCCAGCACGCGGCCACCCGCTCGGGCAGTTCCTCCCGCCGGACATAGAGGAAACTGTCGCTGAGACCCGCGAACGGGTCCTGGGCGGAATCCTCGCCGGAATCCGGATCGGTGGCGTCGGGGACCACGCAGGCGCGTACGGCGACCAGCCCGTCCGGCCCGGCGATGGCGTCGAAGCGCTCGTCGAGCACGCGGCGCAGCTCGTCCGGCACACCACCGGCCAGCACCCGCTTGCGCAGCTCCTCGGCGCGTACGTCCGGCGGCCCGGTGGGCAGCGCCGGGTCACCGAGCACCGGGGCGACCGCCCGGTCGAACACGGTCGCCGGCACGCAGGCCAGCGGCGGCACCCGGAATCCGGCGGCGGCCAACTCGATCTGCCGGGTGAATTTGCGCCCGAACAATGCCGGTTCGGCGACGAGGACGGATTCGTCGTCGACGAGCAGGGCGGAGTTGTCCACCATGTGCATTGCCCCCCAGTTTCACACCGCCGAATTCGGCTCGGCAGTCAGTCAAACACGGGTTTACGGAGCCAACTTCTTGGATCTTGCGGTGTTGGTCCGCCGGCCGCGACGCGGGCGACGCAGCGTCCGTAGTGTGCGGGGCGCGGGGGTCCGGTCGAACCGGTGAGCAGCCGCACCCGGACGAGGAGGAGAGCGAATGAGAATCGGCCTGCACATCGCGGACTTCACCTTCCCGGACGGGACGGCCGGCCTCGCCGACACCCTGACCCGGATCGCCGTGACGGCCGAGGAGGCCGGGGTGGCCCGGGTCAGCGTCATGGACCACCTCTGGCAGATCCCCTCGGTCGGGCCGACCGAGAACGCGATGCTCGAGGCGTACACCACGCTGGGGTACCTGGCCGCCCGCACGACGCGGGTGGAGCTGCTGGCGTGGGTGACCGCGGCGACCTACCGGGCGCCGGGCATGGTGGCGAAGCTGGTCTCCACCCTGGACGTGCTCAGCGGAGGGCGGGCCTGGCTGGGCATCGGGGCCGGCTGGAACGCCGACGAGGCGACCGGGCTCGGCCTGACCTTCCCGCCGGTCGCGGAGCGCTTCGAACGCCTGGAGGAGACGCTGCGGATCTGCCGGCAGATGTGGGACGAGGGCGACGCCCCGTTCCACGGCCGGCACTACCGGCTGGACCGGACGCTGAACTCGCCGCAGCCGCTGCGCCGGCCGCCGATCCTCATCGGCGGTGGCGGTGAACGCAAGACGCTGCGGCTGGTCGCCCGCTATGCGCAGGCGTGCAACCTCTTCGCCCACGACGACCTCGACCGGAAGTTCGCGATCCTCCGCGAGCACTGCGCCGCCGAGGGGCGGGACTACGACGACATCGAGAAGACCGTGCTGGTCAAGCTGGACGTGGGCGACCGGGGCGAACACGTCGACGCGCTGCTGGCGCAGCTGACCGCACTGGCCAGGGCGGGGGTGAGCCACGCGCACGGCTGGGTGCCGCAGGTGTGGGACCTGCGGCGGCTGCGCCTGATCGGCCGCGAACTGGTGCCGGCCGTCGCGGAGCTCTGACCCGCCGCACCGACCTCGGCGCGCGGTGGAGCGCACCGGATCACCCCCGGCGCGGGACGCGCGGGTGGGGCGCGGCGGGCCATGATGGCCGGGTGTGGCCCACCCTCGACATCCGTCTGCTCCGCCACTTCGTCGCCGTGGCGGAGGAACTCCACTTCGGCCGGGCCGCCACCCGGCTCTTCGTGGCGCAGCAGGCGCTCAGCCGCGACGTACGGCGCCTGGAGGAGCGGGCCGGCGTCCTCCTGCTGGACCGGACCAGCCGCCGGGTGAGCCTGACGCCGGCCGGTGAACGGCTGCTGCCCCGCGCGCGGCAGCTGCTGGCCCTGCACGACGAGACGGTCCGCGACCTGCGCGGCGACGACTCGGCACTGCTGGTCAACGTGGTGGCGCCGGGGCTGACCCCGGCCCGGGTGCTGGCCGCCGCCCGACGGCTGGACCCGGCGACCGAGTTCTTCGCGCGCTTCGACGGTGGCCTCGACCGGGCCGGCACGCTGCTGCGGGAGCGCCGCCTGCACGCGACGTTCGGGCGGTGGGACCCGGCGGCCGACGCGTTCGCGCACCGGCTGGTCCGGTGGGAGCCGATGGCGCTGCTGGTGCCGGAGCGCAGTCCGCTGGCCGCCCGGCCGGCGGTGGCGCTGGCGGAGCTGCGCGACGCCGGGGTCTGCTTCCTCGCCGGCGACCACGTGACCCCGGAGTGGGAGGACGCCGCCGTCCGGCTGCTGCGGTCCTGCGGCGCGGACGCCGGGAACGGCCCGGCCCATCCGTACGTGCACAGCATCGAGGAGCTGGCCCATCACGTCCGGGCCCGCGACTCACCCGTGCTGACCCTGCTGGACCAGCCGCCGGTGCCGGGGGCGGTGCTGCGGCCCCTGGTCGAGCCGGGCGCGGTCTATCCGTGGAGTCTCGTCTGGCGTCGGGGGGAGCCCGCGCCCCGGGGACTGCGCGCGCTCCTGCGGGCCGCCGACGAGCTGGCCGTAGCCGACGGCTGGCTGACCCCGCCGCCGGGCGCCTGGCGGCCCTGACCCACAACGGGAACGCGTCGATCGGGCCGCAGCCGGTGTTGGACCCGGGCGGCCGGCGACGGGCAGGGTCGGACCATGGTGGGATGGACGCGTTACCGGCTGGTCATGGCCGGCTTCTTCGGGCTGACCGGCATGGGGAACGGGCTGTGGGGCGCCTGCCTGCCGGCCGTCGACGCCCGGCTCGATCTCGGCCCCGGCCGACTCGGCGTGGTGCTGCTGGTGCTCGGCGTCGGGACGCTGGTCACCATGCCGGTGACCGGGGCGCTGGCCGACCGGGTGGGCGGCCGCCGGGTGCTGCGGGTGGCGTCGGTGCTCTTCGCCGCGTCGCTGGCCGGGCCGGCCGTGGCGGGCTCCTATCCCGCCCTGGTCGCCGGCATGCTGCTGCTGAGCCTGGTGCTCGGCGTCCTCAACGTGGCGCTGACGGTGCAGGCGGTCGACCTCGAACGCAGTGAGCAGCGGCCCACCATGGCCACCCTGCACGGGGTGTGGGCGCTGGGCGCGCTGACCGGCGGCGGAGCCACCGCGGCGGCGCTGCGGGCCGGTGCCGACTCGCGGCTCATCATGCTCTGCGGCGCGGCCGTGGCCGCCACGGCGCTGCTGGTCGTCGGCCGGCTCCTGCCGCCGCCGGCACCCGTCGCGCCGACCACCGCCAGCACCGGGCCGGCCGGACCGCTGCCCACCTTCGGGCTGGTGGTGCTGCTCGGCCTGATCGGTGCCGCCGCGTTCCTGACCGAGAACGCGGCGACCGACTGGGCCGGGGTGCACGCCCGACGGGTGCTGGGCGCCGACACGGCGACGGCGTCGCTGGCGTACACCGTCTTCTTCGCGGCGATGACCGGCGTCCGCCTGCTCGGCGACGCGGTCCGCGCCCGGCTCGGCGCGGCCCGGGTGGTGCTGCTGGCCGGGACGACCGCGTCCGTCGGCTACGGCGTCATCCTGCTGACCCCGGCCCTGGGTGCGGGCCGGGTCGCCGTCGCGCTCGGCGGTTGGGTCCTGGCCGGCGCCGGCATGGCGCTGATGTGGCCGATCGTGTCGAGCACGGTGGGTGCGGCGTTCCCGGGGCGGGCGAAGAGCCTGTCGCTGGTGACCACCCTGAGCTATGGCGGCGGCCTGCTCGGTCCGGCCGTCATGGGGTACGCCGCGTCCGCCACCTCGCTCTCGTCCGCCATGGTCATCCCCGCGGCCCTGGTGGTGCTGGTGACGGTGACCGCGCCCCGGGTGCTGCGGCTGCTCACCGCCGCCGCACCGGCCGCCGCTACACCGGCCGCCGCTACACCGGCCGCCGCTCCTGCGCCGGTGCGTCAGGGGTGACCCTGCGGCGGCGCGGCAGCAGCACGACCACGACCACGCCGACCAGCACCAGGTCCACCAGGACCAGCACCAGCGTCGTCGCGTCCCGCTGCATCTCGTGCTGGTGGCCCGCCGGTACGGCGGTCGGTGCGGGCACGGCCGCCGCGTCACCGGTCACCTGACCCACGGTGAAGGCGGTGACCCCGGAGAACTGCGTGCCGTCGGTCAGCTCCACGTGGTACGCGACCTGGTAACGCCCCGCGCCGGTGGCGTTCACCGGCTGCACGACGGTCGAGCCGGAGCGGGCCGGCAACCCGCGGGAGACCGTGGCGCCGTCCGGCCCGACCACCGTCAGGTGCGCCTGGCCCAGCTTCGGCGTACCGGAGAACGAGAGCGTCACCTGGGACGGGCCGGCGGCCAGCGACGCGCCGTCGCCCGGCGTGACGCCGGAGAGCCGCACGGGTGCGGACCCTCCGGCGTACATCATGGCGAGGATGCCCACCACGACCGCGACCATCACGGCCACCGCCGCGGCGGCGCCGGGGCGCGGCGCGGGGCGGTCGGCGGCCGGCGTCATGCGGTCGCCACGACCGGCCGGCAGCTGCAGACCATCTGGCGGGCCTCGGCCGGCGACGGCCGCAGGTGCAGGTACATCGCGACGACCATCGGGATGAAGACGATCGTGTTGTAGAACAGGTGCAGCTCCACCCGCGGCACGACGAGCTGGAGCAGGCTGGTCGGCACCGGCCGGCCGAAGAAGTTGTGCCCGAGCTGCGCCTGGAGCAGCAGCAGGAAGTGCTCGATGTGGTGCCAGAACTGGATGGCCAGCGCGATGGTCCACCAGGTGCGGCTGCGGCCGGTGAAGCCGGGGCGCAGCAGGAACAGGCCGATCAGCATGACGATGGCGTAGCCGTAGTGCAGCCACTCCGACTTGATCAGCCACGGGAAGGGCAGACCCAGCACGCCGCGCGCCTGCGCCGGGGCCCAGCCCAGCACCCACAGCTGGTAGGCCTGGGCGATGTGCTCGGCCCAGTGGCCGATGACCACGACCAGGAACGCGGTCAGGGCCGCCCGATGGTGCTTGCCGTTCAGCGCTGCGAGCCAGCCGGTGCGGGCGGCGGGCGCCTGGGTCTTCGTCACGGACATCCGGTCCTCCTGCGGTAGTCGTCTGCTCCCCCAGGCTTCCGTTCCACCCGCCCCGACACGTTCTCCTGGCGTGCGCAATGTCCGGCCACCCATCACCGGTGACGATCTCCGCACGGTCCGAGAAGACACCCGATCGGACCGGATCCGATGCTGGGAGCGCCCGACCCGCCAATCGAAAGGAGCCCCGATGGCTGACCAGGAGACCGCCGGCGCGGCCGCGCCGAACGTCGTCGCCGCCCTCACCGCGGACGGCGCCGAACTGGACGCCATGATCGTCGGTCTGGACGAGGCCGGGTGGCGTACGCCCACGCCCGCGCCCGGCTGGACGGTCGCCCACCAGGTGGCGCACCTGGCCGCCACCTTCAAGCTGGCCGGCCTGGCCGCCGCCGACCCGGACACCTTCCAGGCGGTGACCAGCCGGCTGAGCCCGGACTTCAACGCCAACGTCGACGCGGCGCTGGCCGGCTACCTGGCCGACCCGCCACCGGTGCTGCTGAGCCGCTGGCAGGAGGAGAAGGCGTTCGCCGAGAAGGCGCTGGGCGCGATCCCCGGCGACCGGATCGTGCCGTGGCTGGTCCGGCCGCTGCCCGCGTCGGTGCTGGCCTGCGCCGGAATGATGGAGCTGTTCGGGCACGGTCAGGACATCGCGGACGCGCTGGGCGTGCGGCGCACCTTCACCGACCGGATCCGGTTCCTGGTCGGCTTCGCCGTCCGGACCTGGGACTTCGGGTACCAGGCGCGGGGGCTCGAGACGCCGGACGCGCAGCTGCGCTTCGAGCTGACCGCCCCGTCCGGTGCCCGGTGGACCTTCGGGCCGGCGGACTCCGACCAGGTCGTCTCCGGGTCGGCCGCCGACTTCTGCCTGCTGGTGACCCGTCGCCGGCACGTGGACGACCTCGACCTGTCGGCGACCGGCGAGGTGGCCCGGCACTGGCTGACCATCGCCCAGGCGTACCGGGGGCCGGCCGGCGAGGGTCGCGCCCCGGGCCAGTTCGCCGCGCACGCCTGACCGTCGGCGTACGACGGAACACCCCCGGCCGAGGCCGGGGGTGTTCTCGTGCGGCTCAGCTGGTGGAGGCCACCACGTCCGGGGTGGACGTCCGCCCCATCGGCGGCACCGGCTCGTCGGCACGCCGCTCCCGCAGCCAGCGCGCCCACCAGTAGCCGCCGCGCAGGGCGCAGACGATGCAGACCGCGAAGAAGAGCGTGTAGACGACGTTGAGCTGGATCAGTACGCCGTACACCATGGCGACGCTCGCGCCGAACATGAACTGCCAGCGACCGAGGGACGGCGTGGTGCCCGGGTCGGTGATCATGTAGTTGGTGAAGAGCACGAACGCGACACCGGTCATCGGGCCGAGCGCGGCCCAGAGGCCGACGTCCCAGACGAAGTGCCGGATCAGCGCCTGGATGACGAAGGCGCCGAGCCACCCCAGGATCAGCGGCACCTTCTTGGTGAGCATGCTGTTCAGCACGGTCCCCGCGGTCAGGATGATCATCGGGACCATCATCCGGAACGTGTCGGGCACCTGTTCGGTGAACTGGTACGGCGGCGCGACGTTCACCCACGGGAAGACCAGCAGCGCCACCGTGATGCCCAGGTTGGACGGGTTCATGAAGTGCCGCATCCGACCCTTGATCGGGGCCTGGAACAGCGCCTTCTGACCGACCGCGACGATCACCGCGAAGGCGATCGGCCAGTACCGGTCGTTGGCGTAGAGCAGCATGTTCGCGGCGAGCGAGGTGATGTGCGCCGGCAGCAGGAACGTGTAGAGGCCCCAGCCACCGTTGCCGGCGTAGCCGGGCGCCCGGTTGTTCACCCGGGAGGAGATGAACTCCACGCTCAGCTCGACCGCGTAGCCGATGGCGACCGAGAAGAGCGGCCAGGTCCACGGCTGCTCGAAGCCGAGGATCGTGTAGCCGATGATGTTGAAGACGGACATCGAGATGGCGAAGTTGCGCAGGGCGAGGTAGCGCGGGTCCCGCGCGTCGACCCGGGGTACGGCCGGCGGTCGGGCGGGCGCGTGCCCGTTGCTGGTGACCGCCGGGACCGCGGGGCTGACGGGGGCGGCGATCCGGGTACGCGCCGCGGTGGCGCTCGGTCGGGTCATGTTGACGGGCTGTGCCTCGGTCATCGCGTCGGCACCTCCTTCGCTTCCGTGGTGAGCATCAGCGTGTGCCAGCCGGACGCCAGCGAGAGCGTCTGCCGGTGCACACCGCCGTCGGTGTCCCGCCAGCTCAGCTCCGCCGACACCGGCTTCGACCCGGCCTCGCCGAGCCCGAAGAAGACGTCGAAGCTGCGCTTGCCGGAGTGCCCGCCGCCGCCGTCGAGCTGGGCGATGCGGGTCCGGCCGTCCGCCATGGTGATCTTCACCTTGGCGCCGTACGCGGGGGTCCCGGCGCCGGGCGTGCCGATCGCCGGCCGGCAGAGGCGCAGCCCCAGGAAGTCCTGGGCGGCCTTCCGGTCGTTGCGCCAGTACTCCGGGGCGCCCCACTGGCGCGCCACCGCGAAGTCCTGCACGCCCGTGCCGGTCGTGTCGGCCACCGCGATGCCCCGGCTGGGGGTCCCGTCGGTCATGCCGAGCGACTTGGCGACGTTGATGTAGTGGTCGGGCTTGTCCTTGGCCCAGAACGCGAACGGCTGCGATCCGGCGATGTCGTCACCGGGGCGGGCGTTCGGCCAGAGCGTCGGGTCCTGGAGCATCAGGTCGTTGGTCATGGCCAGCTCCTGGAGCCAGGACCAGCGGTTGATGGTGCCCTTGACGAAGCCGGCCGCCTGCACGATCGACAGGTCGCCGCTGTTGTCGAAGTCGGCCATCTTGGTGTCCCAGCCCCAACCGACCCAGGCGAGGCCCATGTCGGCGGCGTCGTTGTCGTACGGGGCCTCGCCCTTCGCCATCCGCTTGCGCGCCTCGGCCGGCGTGCTGGTGTTGGCCTTCCAGAAGAAGTTGCTCTCCTCCAGGCCCCACGAGGTGGTGATGTTGCTGACGAACATGTCGAACGAGCCGGTGTTGCGCAGGTCGCCGAAGTCGACGCCCATGCCCTTGAACGAGTCGTGGCCGACCACCAGCGACTTCGGGTCGAACGGGCCGCGGGTGCCCTCGGTCAGCTTGAAGGCGATCCGGCCGGGGGTGGACACGTTGTGGAAGAAGCGGTCCTGGCCGAAGTCGTTGGCCACGTACAGCTCGGGCAGCAGGTCGTCGTCGATGTCGGCGGCGCTGGCGGCCAGCGTCCACCCGGTGGCGTACTGGGGGTCGATGGCCGGCTGCTCCTGGAACGTGACGGCCGGCTTGGCCCCGCCGGTGGCACCGGTCCAGCGCAGGATGTGCGCGCCGCCGGCGTTGCGGGCCCGGGACATCGAGTGGTTCATCTGCACGTTGGGCTGACCGTTCGGGTCCAGGACGGCGGTGTCCGGGAAGTAGTTGAAGACGCCCACGTCGGGGTAGCCGTCACCGTCGAAGTCGGCGACGGAGACCGCGTTGGTGTTCCACAGCGGACCGCGGTAGCCGTCGCCGCTGGTCTCGGCCTGCGGTACCAGCTCGGTGGGCTGGAACGTCGCCAGGGTGAGGCCGGTGGCGTCGGCGCGGTGCAGGTAGAGCACCGGGGTGCGGCCCCAGTAGTAGACGATCAGGTCCATCCGACCGTCCTGGTTGAAGTCACCGGGGACGCAGCCCATCGGGGCCGACGTGGCGCTCACCGGCAGCGGCGCCGGGTCGAGCACGAACGGGGCGTAGGTGCCGCCCGTTCCGGGTACCGGGGTGACGATGGCGCTGTCGCTGCGGGTGTCGACCAGGCAGAGGTCGTCCGGCTTGCCGCCGCCGTCGAGGTCGTTGACGGCGATGGCCGCGCCGACCGACGAGACCCACGACCGGATGCGCTCGTACTTGGGGTTGACCACGCGGACGGTCCGCTCCGGCAGGCCGGGGGGCAGGGCGATCGCCATCTTGGTGAACTGGAAGCGCGAGCCGACGGCGTCGCGCGCCTCGGCGGACACCGGTGGGATGCGCGCGAACAGGTACGAGCCGGCGACCAGGACGAGTACGAACAGGGCGGGTGCGAGTCGGCGCAACATACCGACGGGTTTCGCGGGCAAGGAGTCCCCCTCGAGACGGTTCCGGGCCTACAGGGATGGAAGTATGTCGATTTGCATGGCGAGGATCGGCGCGTCGTCAGGCGTCCTGCACGGTCATCGAGAGGCCGCCGCGCACCCGCAGCGAGAGCATCGGCTCCGCCACCACTGTTCGGCCGGGAATCTTGCGTAGTCGCAGGTCACGGGCCAGGATCGCGGTGACCAGAACGGCCTCCATCATGCCGAGGCTGTTGCCGACGCAGAACCGCTGACCGGCCCCGAACGGGACGTACGCGTAGCGCGGCCGGTCGGTGGGCCGGTCCGGGTCGAAGCGCTCCGGGTCGAACCGCTCCGGGTCGTCCCAGAACGCCGGATGGCGGTGCAGGGTGTACGGGCAGACCAGCACGTCGGCCCCGGCCGGCACCGGGAAGCCGCCGACCACGTCCGGTCCGATCGCCGCCCGGGGCAGCAGCCAGACCGGCGGGTACAGCCGCATGACCTCCTCGATCACCATCGTGGTGTAGCGGAGGCCGTGCAGGGCGTCGGCGGTCACCGGGCCGCTGCCGCCGAGCACCGAGGTCGCCTCGGCGTGCAGCCGTTCCCACACCTGCGGATGCTCGTCCAGCATGTGCAGCGTCCAGCTCAGCGTGCTGGCGGTGGTCTCGTGCCCGGCCAGCAGCAGCGTGACCAGCTCGTCGCGGATCCGGATCCGGCCCACCCTCGGGTCGGCCTCCTTGGCGGCCGAGGCGATGAGCCGGCTGAGCACGTCGTTCTCCGGGTCACCGCCGTCGTCGTGCTCGCGGACGAGCTGGTCGACCACCGACTGGAGGTGGGCCCGCGCCCGGCGGAACCGGCGCTGCTTCGGCAGCGGCACCCAGGTCGGCACCGTGCTCAGCGTGGCCAGCTCGAACATCGCCTGGTCCTGGACCGCCGCGAACGAGGCACCGATGCCGGGGAAGCGGGACAGGTCGGCGTTGAGCAGCGCCCGACCCAGCACCCCCAGCGTCAGCTCGGTCAGCGCGTCGGTCACCTCGACCGGCCGCCCCGCCCGCGCCGCGTCCCGCAGCCGGGCGACCAGCCGGTCCGCCTCCTCCGCGATGGTGCCCGCCTGTTCGGCGACCCGTCGGGCCCGGAAGGCCGGCTGGATCACCTTGCGCTGCTCGTGCCACAGCTCACCCTCACTGGTGAGCAGGCCGTCGCCGAGCGCGCGGCGGGCGTGCACCAGGCCGATGCCCTTGCGGTAGTTGGCGCCGTTGTCGGTCAGCACGTGCTTGACGTGCTTCGGGTGGTTGAAGAAGTAGAGGGTCTTGTGCCCGACGGGCAGCCGGGAGGCGTCGCCGTACCGCCGGGCCGCGTCGGTCATCATGCCGAGCCGGTCGGTGGACATGACCGCGAGCATCCGCAGCAGGGCCCGGCGCGGCGGACCCGCGATGGTCTGCGGCCGGTCGATCGTCGCGGTCATGCCGTCACGTCGCTGGGTGCGGAGCGGAGGTGGTGGAACCGCCCGCGCAGGAAGAGCAGCGCGTCCTCGTCGAGGACGCTGTCCGCCGCGAGCAGCCGGCCGAGGAAGATGGTGTGGTCGCCACCGTCGTAGGTGCGCCACGGCACGCACTCGAAGTGGGCGGCGGCGCCGACGATGAGCGGCGCCCCCGTCTGCGTCCCCGGCAGCCAGTCCACCGACGCGAACTCGTCCACCCCCACCGGCCGGTGCCGGTTGGCGAAGTACCGCGCCACCGGCTCCTGGTCCGCGGCGAGCACCGACACCCCGAACGCCGGGGCGGTCAGCAGGACGCTGTGCATCAGCGCCTCCCGCCCGACGCAGAACAGGACCAGCGGCGGGTCGAGCGACACGGCGGTGAACGAGTTGGCGGTCATCCCGTGCGGGACCTCACCGCCGACCGTCAGCACGGTGACTCCGGTGGCGAAGACACCGAGGATGCTGCGCAGTGCCCGGTGGTCGGCCATGTCGGCGACCGGCGTGCTCTCCACGGTCATCCCTCCTCCCTGCGGCGGCTAGGCCGCGTACGGCGCCAGCGCGCGGGCCAGCGCTTCCGGAACCCGGGTCGGGGCCGTACGGGTGTTGGGTCCGCGCATGCAGGCCACCCGCTGGCTGCCGCGGGCGACCAGCGTCTCGCCGCCGCCCGCGTCCAGCCGCACGTAGTCGAAGCCGAAGTGCACCTGCGTCTGGCCCAGCTCCACGAGCCGCATCCGGATGGACAGGTCGTCGAAGGCGGTGATCTCGGCGAAGAACTCGCAGTCCACCTTGAGCGTGAAGAGCTTCAGGTCGTCCTGCAGGTCGGCCAGCACCTCCGGCGCCCGGTTCTTCAGGAACATCTCCCGGCACCGGCCCTGCCACCGCAGGTAGTTGACGTAGTAGACGTTGCCCACGAGGTTGGTCTCCTCGAACCCCACCGTGTGCAGGTATTCGAAGTACTTGGCGGTCACGAGCGCGCACCTCCGTCGGTCAGGACCGCGAACACCACCGGGTCGGTGAGGTCGCGCAGGTGGGTCACGAAGGTCGCCACCCGGACGCCGCCGGCGGCGAAGACCGCCCAGCCGGGCCGGGTCGACGGCTGGAGGACGAGCGGGGCGTGGGCGGAGGCACCCGACTTCTGCAGGCACTCCCGCGCGGTCCACACCCGGGTGCCGGCCACGTCGTCGTCCTCACCGGTCGCCGAGGCGACCAGCTTCGCCAGGTCGGTGTGCTCCCCCAGCAGGCCCGGCCACGTGCCGGCCGGCCGTGGTTCGGCCACCTCGACGTCGCAGGCGAGGGTCCCGGTGCCGGCCACGACGAGGGTGAGCCCGGCACCGTGCGCCGCGGAGAGCGACCGGCCGCCGTCGATCTCGGGCCGGCCGTCCGGCCGGTACCGCACCGTCACCGGGCCGCCCAGCGCCCGGCCGGCCGCCAGCGCGGTCGCCGCCCGGCGGCGGGCCACCTGGTCGGGGTCGCCGCTGCGGGCCGCCCGCAGCGGGGCGCCGTCCGGCTCGGTCGCCACCGAGACGCCCGCGCCGACCAGGTCGTCGAGGACCCGTTCGAGGTACGGGCCGAGCAGCGCCGGCACCCACGGCCCGCGGCCGTCGAGCTTGCGGACCGCCCGCAGCCGCAGCCCCTCCCACCGTTCCAGGAAGGCGCCGTCGGCGTCGCGCAGCTCCACGTCGTACTCGTAGTCGTCGCCGTCGTGGAACCGTTCCACGGCGCTGTACCGGACGGTCCGCGAGCCGCCCAGCGCCGGACCGGCCGGCACGATGCGGCGGACCCCCGCGGGCAGCAGGGTCGCGTCCGGCACGCAGATCTGGGTGCCGTGCATCAGCGCGTCCCGGGTGCCCGGGTCGCCGAGCAGCAGCTCGCCCGGCAGGTACGTGGCGAACCAGTGCACCGACTCGTCGGTGGCCAGGTCGGCGTCGACGTGCTTGGCCGCCGCCCCGTGGTACGTCCGCAGCCGGTGGAACCGGTCGCCCTGGAAGAGCACCGAGCCGTACAGGTCGTCGGCGGGGTGCAGCTCGACCGGCGGCAGCCCCTCCGGCACCTGGTCGACCAGCCCGGCCGACGGGACGGGCACCCCGTAGCGGAGGGTGGCGGTGAAGTGGTCCGCGGCGAAGAGCGTCTCCGCGCTGCGGATCGCCACGGCCACGGCGTCGTCCGCGACGACGGTGGCGGCGATCCGGATCCGGGTCGACCCGTCCGGCGGCACCACGATCGGGCGGAGGAACTGGGCGTCCTCCACCACCGGGGTCTCCGCACGGCCGGTCACGGCGGCGGCGACCTGGGCCATCGCCTCCATGCCGAAGACCGCCGGGAAGAGCAGGTTGCCGTCCAGCCGGTGGTCGGCCAGATAGAGGTCCGTTCCGGCGCTCAGCTCCACCTCGGTGACCAGCTCGACCCCGGGGTAGCGCAGCAGCGGCTCGCCGACGAACCGCAGCAGCGGCAGCTCCGGCAGGTCGTAGCGGACGGTGTCGATGCCGAGCGTGCGCCCGCTGACCACGACCGTGGCCGGGGCGTCCGGGTCGGCGAGGATCCGGCGCAGCACCGCGAGCCCCTGTTCCGGCGTGACCGGGGTGACGCCCTCCCGTTCGAGGCTCTCCACCACGGAGAGTCGCTCCCCCATGCCGACCCCGGACCAGACCGACCACTCCAGGCAGACCGCCCGGCAGCCGGGGTTCGCCCGACCGAACTCCTCGGTACGGGCGGCGAGCCACTCGTTGGCGGCGGCGTAGTGCGCCTCACCGCGCAGGCCGGCCCGGCCGATGATGCTGCCGAGCGTGACGAGCAGCTTCAGCCCGGACGCCTCGACCGAGTCCAGCACCGCCGCCAGGCCGTCGACCTTGGGGGCGAAGGTGCGGCGCACCACGTCCGGGGTCACGCTGGTCAGCGCGGCCGGCTCGTTGCGTCCCGCGCCGTGCAGGACGGCGGTCACCGGGCCCAGCTCGGCGGTCAGCTCGGTCACCGCCCGGCGTACCTGCGCGGGGTCGGTGACGTCGGCGCGGGCGTACCGGACGGTGAGGCCGCCGGCCGCGAGGCGCTCCAGGTTGGCCGCCAGCTCGGCGTCGGTCGCCGGGTCGGAACGGCCGAGCACCGCGAGGGCGGCGCCGCTGTCGCTGGCGACGGCGAGCGCGCACTCGGCGGTGATGCCCTTGCCGCCGCCGGTGACCAGCAGCACGTCGCTGTCGTCCAGCAGCTGCCGGGGCCGCTCGGCCGCGACCGGCATGGCCCGCAGCACCGGCTGGCGGCGCTGCCCCGCCGCGTCGTAGCCGACCTCGCGGAAGCCGTCGTTCGACGCGACCTCCGCGACCACTCGCGACACGGCGTCCGTGGCGTCGGCCAGCCGCACGACCGTGGTGCGCAGGCCGGGCGACTCCAACTGGGCGGTCTTCACGATGCCCGCCGCGCCCGGCCCGTGCTGCACGAGCACCAGCCGCCCGTTGCCGCCGGTCGCCGCCGCCTGCGCTCCCGCGAGGGCGTACGACAGGTCCGCCTCGGTGCACTCCTTCGGGAGGCAGATCAGCACGCCCGCCCCGAGCTGCTCCTGCCGCAGCGCGGCGGCCAGCTCGCTGGCGTACGGGTGGCCGTCGGCCGCGAAGACCCGCCACTCACCCGCCTCCCGCGGCTCGGTACGCGCCGGCACCGGCGCCTCGTCCTCGTCGATGCGCCAGGCCCGGGCCCACGGCGCGGCCCCGGCGACCGAGGTCTGCCGGGCCGCCAGCTCGACGGCCGAGCTGTCCAGCGAGTCCAGCGCCTCGGCGACCTCCCGGATGGTGGCCACCGCGAAGTTGGTGGGCAGCTGCCCCACCGGGACGTCGAGCTGCTGGGCGGCCTGGTTGACCACCTGGCCGACCGTGATCGAGCTGAGGTGCAGGTCGTCCAGGAGGCGGCTGTCCGGGCCGATCATCTCCAGCGGCAGCTCGGCGCGTTCCGCGGCGAGCCGGCGCAGCAGGTCCTGGGTGCTCTCACCGGTACGGCCCGGCGTCTCCGGCTGCGCCGACGGCGACGGCGACGGCACGGCGACGGGCGTCCGGACCGCCACACCGAGCGCGGGCGCCGCCTCGCACGGGTTGGCCAGGAACCGGTTCTCCCGGTCCAGCCGCAGCGGCCGGACCAGCCGGTCGTCGAAGAGCGTCGCGTCGATCCCGGCGGCGCCCACCACGAAGGCGGCGCCGACCACCCCGAGCAGCCCGGCGATCGACTCGTTGTCGGTGTCCAGCGCGTACGCCGGCACGTCCGCCATCGCCCCGGCCAGGTCGGCCAGCACGTGCCCCGGCCCGACCTCGACCAGCAGGTCGATGTCCTTGGCGGCCAGCGCCACGGCCTGGCTGAACAGCACCGGCTCGGTGATCTGCCGGCGCAGCAGGTCGGCGACGTCGGTGTCGCCGGCCAACGGCTCGGCGGTCACCGTGGAGACGACCCGCCGGTGCACCGGCGCGAAGCGCTCGGCGGCCAGCTCGGCGGCGAAGGCGTCGGCGGCGGGCGCCACCAACGGCGAGTGGAAGGCGTGCGACACCCGCAGCCGGGTCGGGGTGAGCCCACCCGCGGCGGCCAGCCGGCACGCCTCCTCGACGGCCTCCTCGGTGCCGGCGATCACCGTCTGCTCCGGCCCGTTGTAGCCGGCGATGACCACGTCGATCCCGGCGACCAGCCCGGCGACGGCCTCGGCGGAGCCGGCGATGCCGGCCATCGTGCCGGAGCTGCTGTGCCGGGCCATCGTGCGACCCCGCACACCGGCGATCCGCAGCAGCCCGTCCTCGTCCAGCGCGCCCGCCCAGTGCAGGGCGCTGAGCTCGCCCAGGCTGTGCCCGACCGCCACGGCGGCGTCGATCCCGAGCGCGGAGAGCGCCCGCAGGCCGGCGACCGAGCCGGTGACGATCCTCGGCTGGGCCACCTCGGTGGCGACCGCGTCCGCCCCGGCGGCCAGGCCCGACCGCTCGTAGACGGCGGCGGCCTCGGGGAACCGGCGGCGCAGCGCGCCTCCGCTCACCCCGCGGCCGGAGCCCTGACCGGGGAAGAGGAAGCCGATCCGGGCCGGTCCGGTGACGTGGCCGAGCATGTGACCGGGGGCGAAGACGTGGGTCTCCCCGGCGTCCAGGGCCTGCACCAGTCGGTCGAGGCGCTGCACCGCCTGCTCCGGCCGGGCCGCCACCACGGCGGCGCGGTACGGCAGGTTGCGCAGTTCGCCGTGGAGCTGGGCGGCCAGGTCGGCGAGCTGCGCGTACGACAGGTCCCGCACGGTGCCGGTCAGCCCGGCCAGCTTCTCCCGCAGCTCGTCCGGTCCGGCCGCGTCGACGGCCAGCAGCTCGGCGTCCTGGAGCGCGCCGGCGATGGCCCGGTGCCGGCTGTTCATCTGCCGGCGGCGCGGCGTCGGGTTCTCCAGCACCACGTGCACGTTGATGCCGCCGAAGCCCATCGCGGTGACACCGGCGCGCAGCGGCATCTCCGCCGGCCACTCCTCGGCGGTGCGCAGGGCCCGCAGCGGCGAGTCGCCGGCCAGGATCTCGTGCGGGTCGACGCAGCCGATGGCGGGCGGCAGCACGCCGTGGTGCACGGCCATCGTCGCCTTGATCAGCCCCGCCACGCCGGCGGCGGCCTTGGCGTGGCCGATCATGCCCTTGATCGACCCGACGGCGGCGGGCACCGGGGCGGGGCGGGCGGCGGCCCGGGCGGCGGCGAGGGCGGAGAGTTCGGTCTGGTCGCCGACCTTGGTGCCGGTCCCGTGCCCCTCGAAGAGCGCCACGGTGTCGATGCCGAAGCCGCTGCGCTCGTAGGCACGCCGCAGCGCGAGGCGGTAGCCGTCGACCTCGGGACGGGTGATGCCGCCCTTGCCGTCGGACGAGATGCCCCAGCCGGCCACGGTGGCATAGATGCGGTGACCGGCGGCGCGGGCCTCCGGCTCGCGCATCAGCACCAGCATGCCGCAGCCCTCACCGGGCCAGAAGCCGTTGGAGCCGCGGTCGTAGATGCGCATCTCGCCGGTGGCCAGGGCACCGGTCTTGGCGAAGCCGACCATCTCCAGCGGGTCGATGGAGAGGTCGACGCCGCCGGCCACGGCGACGTCCACGTCGCCGTCGAGCAGCGAGCGGCAGGCGGTCGCCACCGAGAGCAGCGACGACGAGCAGGCGCCGTCCACGGTGTAGCCGCCGCCCTTGAGGTCGAAGTAGTTGCAGATCCGGCCGGCGATCGTGTTGGCCAGCGCACCGGCGAGGCTGTCCTCACCGACCGGCGGGAACGGTTCCTTGTACATCGCCTCGAAGCCGCCCAGGAAGGTGGCGAGCCGGTCGTCGTCCCAGCCCTCCTCCTTGAGCGCGGCGGCCATCATCCGCCGCACGTACGGCCACCGCAGGCGCAGCTGCCCGGCGCGGGTGAACTCGCCGGTGAGGCTGTTGCCGACGACGACGCTGGTCCGCTCGCGCGGCAGCCCGTCGGCCATCGGGAACCCGGCGTCGGCGAGGGCGAGGGCGGCCATGTCGAGGGCGAGCCAGTGCGTCAGGTCCGTCGACCGGTACGTGCTGCCGGCCACCTTGTAGGCCACCCGGTCGAACTCGTACCCCTCGATCACGGCGGCGTTGCGCACGTAGAACTTGTCCGGCGTCGCCGGATCGGGGTCGTAGTAGTCGTCCAGCCGCATCCGCTCGTCCGGCAGGCGACGGAAGGCGCGGCGCCCGGCCAGGGCGTTCTCCCACAGCTCTCGCGGTGATGTGGCGTCGGGATACCGACACGACATGCCGATGATCGCGATTCTTGTCATGCGGTCCGGTTCCTCCCCGACTGTGTTCATCGCTGTCAGCCCCCCACCCGCGACGCGAGCCGTCGGGCCACGCGTTCGCGCCAGATCTCGTACGCGGGCCGGTCGCCCCCGTCCTCGTCGCTGCCGGGCAGCTCGTCGTCGGTCACCGCGGAAGCCTCGGTCGAGGAGAGTCCGCAGAGGACTCCCGTGGCGAGGTCGGTGTGCGGCACCACCAGGCCGGCCCGGACCCGGGCACCGGCGGCGAAGGCCGAGCCCTGCGCCAGGTTCGCCCGGTAGGGACCGGCCAGCGCGGCCAGCCGGGTCAGCTCGCCCTCGCCGGTGGCGCCCGCGTACGTGGCGGCCAGGCCGGTGCCGCTCCACATGTCGGCGCGGCGCTCCTCGGCGAAGCCGTTGATCAGACCCGCCACCCGGTCGACGTCGCCGCCGGCCACGAACCACATGGCCCGGCCCACGCCCTGGTCGATGGCGTGGCCGGCGTACCAGTTGTGCGGGCCGGCCGGCCACGGGAACCGCTCGTGCCGCTGCTGGCCGCGCACGTAGCGGTCGGTCTTGAAGTAGGTCTGGTGGAATCCGTAGCCGTCGAGCACCAGCCAGCGCAGCACCGGGTCGGGGGCGTGCAGCGCCGACCAGCGCAGCCGGGGCAGGCGGGCCATCGCCCAGCCGACCCCGACGTACGCCATGTAGACGTGCGGGTCGCCCGGACCGGCGAGGAACCGGGCGACCAGGTTGCCGCCGAACGGGTTGAGCGCGTCCCGCATGGCGTACGCCATCGCCGCGCCCTCGAAGGCGAACCCCCGGAACTGGGTGGTCAGGCCGGCCAGCTCGGGCGTGACGTCGGCGTGCCGGGTGGCGCCGGCGGCGGCCGCGTAGCCGGTCAGGAAACTGCTGCCGACCCGCTCGAAGAGGTCGCGTGCCGATTCGGATTTGACGTGGAAGCCGCGGACGTCAACCTTGGTGGCTGACACGTCGGGAGTCAGCAAAGCGCGCCGCAGATTGCGCCAGGCTTTCATGGAATCCTCCAGCCGAATGGCGATCAAGAATCGCCGGGAGTCATGGAAAAATTGTTGCCAAAAGCACACGCGTCGTCATCTTCGGCATTGCTGGACCCGCAGAGAAACGGCGGGCGGCGCTAGGAAATGGACGCCGCCGGCACATCGAAACGGTCGGCGATCCGACACCGCCACTGCTCGTACGCGGGCACGTCGCCGTCGACCGTGGGGGCGACGGCGACCTCGTCGGCGAAGGCCGAGGCGGCCTGCGGCGACAGCCCGGTCAGCGCGTGCAGCGCGACCGCGGTGTGCGCCGGCTCGTACCCGGAGAGGTCCCGGGCCTTGGCGGCGAAGACCGCCCCCTGGGCCAGCGGCCCCTGGTGGAGGCCGGCGGAGCGGCGCAGCGCCTCGTAGCCGGCCGCGTCGGTGCCGCCGGCGAAGGTGGCGGCCAGCCCGACACCGGCCCACAGGTCGGCCTGCCGGTGGGCGGCGAAGCGCCCGACGGCGGCGGCGACGTCGGTCGGACGGCCACCGTGGATGAACCACAGCGCCCGGCCGATGCCGTGGTCCACGGCGCGCAGGAAGTAGTCCGGGTGCCCGTCGAACGGGTACGGCCTGGGACGCCGCTGCTCGTCCACCCAGCGGCGGGTGTCGAAGTAGGCGAGGTCGAAGCCGTAGCCGTCGACCGCCAGCCAGCTCATCACCGGGTGGTACGGCACGTCGCGCAGGTCGGGGATCACGTTGCGCCACAGCGGACGCGGCAACCGGGCCATGGCGAAGCCGATGCCGATGTAGGTGAGGAAGATGTGCCGGCGGCCGGGCCCTTCGAGCAGGTCCCGGGTGCGGTGGCCGCGACCGGCGGCCATCGCGTCCCGGACGGTGCAGGCCATCGCGGCGCCCTCGTAGGCGAAGCCGCGCATCTCCGGCTCGACCAGCGCCAGGTGCCGTTCCAGCTCCTCCTGGGAGCGCAGCTCGATGCCCCACTCGAAGCCCATCACCACGGACTGGGGGATCTGTTCCAGCCGGCGGGTCGCGGCGGTCGGCGTGCCGCCGAAGCCCCGGGCCTCGAATCCGACGTCGGCGAACGACGGTGCCAGCAGCAGTCGTCGGGCGGTCCCCAGTAGCGCGGGCATGACGGACTCCCTCCGGCTGATACGAGAATCAGCCATTTGCGTGACCGTGCCGGCACAGACTGTGCCAGACGGTGGCGGCTGAGCGGTTATTCAGGCGTGCGCAGGGCTTCCTCAGCGCTGCGCGACCCCGGTGAACCGCACGCCGATGCGGCGCGCGGCCGTGTAGCCGGCCCAGGCGACGAGTTCCACGAGGTCGCGATCGTCCGGCCGCTCCCGCCGGAACGCGGCGACGACCTCGTCGTCCACCTGGTACGACGACAGTGCGGTGAGCAGGGCGAGCCGGCCGGCCGCCCGGTCGCCCGGGGGCAGGGTGTCCACGTCCGGTTCGCACCACCGGCGGCTCAGTCCCATGGGCTGGCCCTGCCAGGCCCCGGTCCGCGCCTCGACCAGCCCACGGACCGACTCCGGCACCGCCCGCTCCCCGAGGCGGTCGAAGATGGCGTACGCCCGGGCGGCCGCACCCGCGATCGCCGGGTCCCCCGCCGCCCAGGCCGCGGCCGGCGGCAGCTCCGCCGCCGGGGCCAGGGCCAGCGACCGGCCGGCCGTGCGCAGGTCGTGCAGGGTGGGGCGGAGCACGACGCTCATGCCCTGCTTGAACCGGCGTCGCCCGCGCGGGCCGAGCCTCGGCGGCACCAGGTAGGGCGCCAGGAAGACGTTCACCATGCGGCACAGGTAGTGGAAGCTCACCAGCACGCCGACGATCTCGGCGCGCCACGGGCCGGCGACCAGCTCCGGCAGCTCGGCGTCGGGGCGGTGCGCGGCCCCGGCGAAGACGACGAGGTCGCGCAGCACCGGGTCGGCGAGCCGGTCGCCGTCCCCCGTGGCGATGGTCTCCGCGTCCCGCTCCCCCACCAGGTCGTAGAGGCCCATGGTGTGCATGTCCACGCAGTACGGGCAGGTGTTGGCGACCGACACGGCCGCCGCCACCGCCTCCTTGACCCGGCGACCGGCCGCGCCGCTGGGCAGCAGCGGTTCGCGCAGCAGCATCCAGTACGCGGCCAGCGCCTCGGGCGACGGGGAGTGCAGCGACGCCGGCGGGATCACCATCCGCATCTCCTCGGCGACCTGCTGGTAGACATCGGCGACCAGCCCCCGCGCGGCGCTCGGCGACACGGGCGAGACGTGCCGCACCTGCCGCTGGGCCACCGAGGACACTGCCCTGCCTGCGATCATTGTTCCTCCCCCCCGAGTAGCTTCAATTTCCGGAGGCTATTCCCGCTCATCAATCCCGAGCAACGGCCGCAGCCCAGGTGCGCACGCCGCGAGAAACGGCCGACCCCAGGCCGGCAAGCAATTACGAAGATGCGCCGCCAGGAGGCCGGGTCGGACGATGGTGCCACTTCGGGAACGGTGTACGCGCCCGTTTCCGCCGCCTTGTCCGACGCATGACGAAACCGGTAAGAGGTGCCCATGTCAGCCCCACCGGACAATTACCAGGAAGCACGGACCATGACGTTGGAGGCTTTCGCCGACACGATCATCCCGGGCGAGAAGCGCCATGCCGGCGACCGCGCCGTGGCCGGTGCCGCCCCCGGCGGTGGTGCGGTGGCGGCGGGCGCCCTGGACCTGCTGCACGACCCGGCCACCGGCGTCGCGCCGTCGCTGGACTCGCTGGTCATCACGCTCAACGACCACGCCCTCCGGTACGCCGGCGACAACGGCCGCCCGCTCGACTCCGCCGTGCCGCCGTTCGTGGCGCTGTCGTTCGAGGACCGGACCGCGCTCGTGCTGGAGCTCACCGCGCCGGAGCACCCGGAGAAGGCGATGTGGGTCGGGCTGGCGCTGTTCAGCAACATGGCGTTCGACAGCGCCGCGCACCTCGACACGCTGGACGCGCTCGCGCAGGGCCACCCCGGCCTGCTGACCATCGGCTACAACCGGCCCGGCTCGGACGGGCTCTGGCGGTTCCCCGCCTTCTCCTACGGGCGGCCGCTGGCCGACCCGCACCCGCGTACGACGTCGACGGGGAGTCCGGAATGACAGCAATCGAACAGGCCGACGTCGTGGTGGTCGGCACCGGTTTCGGCGGCTCCATCGCGGCGTACCACCTGGCGGTGGGGGGCGCCAAGGTGGTCATGCTGGAACGCGGGCCGTGGCTCTCCGCCGACGAGTTCGACCACAACTTCGAGCTCGGCAAGTCGTACACCAGGATCTTCGACTTCGTCATCGGCGACGGCATGAGCGTGCTCGGCGGCAACTGCGTCGGCGGCGGCAGCGTGGTCTACTTCGCGACGATGCCCCGGGCGCCGAAGTTCGTCTTCGAGCGGCACGGTTCGATCGGCCGCCGGATGTGGCCGGCCGCCATCACCCGGGAGAGCCTCGACCCCTGGTACGACCGGGTCTCCGCCGCCCTGCCGATCAAGCAGCAGGGCTGGGACAAGGTGCCGTACTCCGGTGGCCTCTTCGGTGCCGCCTGCCACCACTCCGGCCGGACGGCGAACCCCTCACCCTCGGCGGTCGACCTCGACCTCTGCACCAACTGCAACTGGATGATGGCGGGCTGCAAGTTCGACGCCAAGCGCTCGATGCTGCTCAACTACCTGCCGGGCGCCCTGGAGCACCAGACCGAGATCCGGCCGCTGCACGAGGTGCAGCACCTGACCCGCAACGACGACGGCGGCTACCGGGTGCACTACCGGATCGTCGACGACGAGGACTACCGGATCCTGCACGACGCCGGTGCCATCGACGCCAAGATCGTGGTGCTCGCCGCCGGCACCGCCGCGACCCCGGTCATCCTCCAGCGCTCCGAGGCGACCCTCGGCAAGATGCCGCACGCCGTCGGCCGGTACTTCTCCGGCAACGGCGAGCGGCTCAACACCGCGGTCTTCGACGAGGACCGGGTCCGCGAGGTCCTCGGCCTGAGCCGGGAGGACGGCCAGGCGTTCGCCGCGAACCAGATCGGCCGCGGTCCGACCGTCGCCTGCTGGGACAAGCTCGACGGCGACCTGCCGGAGTACGAGCGCTACTCGCTGGAGCAGCTCTACTTCCCGCCGGGCCTCGGGACGATCCTCGCGCAGGTGCCGGACGCCACCGGCCCGACCTGGTTCGGCCCGCAGAAGAAGGAGATGCTCCGGCGCTGGCAGTCGTGGCTGACCGTCTTCACCATGTCGGAGGACGACAACGAGGGCGTCTTCGGGCCGCCCCCGGAGACCGGCAACGCGGTACGGCTGTCCCAGCAGATGCTCGGCACCGGCCCGTTGAGCTACGACCCCACGCCGAACACCCGGCGCGGCTGGGCGCTCTCCGACGCCGACGTGCGGCAGATCCTGGAGCGAGACGGGCTGGCCAAGGTACGGCCGTGGACCAACGACCTGGTCGGGGCGTACACCGTGCATCCGCTGGCGTCGTGCCGGATCGGCGACGACCCGGCGACCAGCGCGCTCGACGACACCCACGAGCTGCGCGGGCACCCCGGCATCTTCGTCACCGACGGCTCGGCGGTGCCCGGCGCGTTGACCGTCAACCCGGCGCTCACCATCGCGGCGCTGGCCGAACGCGCCATGCCCGGCATCGTCAAGGCGGCCGCCGACCGGGGTGTCCGGGTGACCTACCGCGGCACCCTGCCGGAGGGCGTCCCGTCCACCACGCGTCAGCCCGTGGCCCGGTGACCGGCGGGCGACGGCGGTGACCACGATGTCCAGCCTGTTCGCCCGGGTGACCCGCGGGATCACCCTGGCGCAGATCCGGCACGTGACGCCGGTGCGGCACCGGGCGGCCACCGGCACGGTGGCCGCCGTGTACTCCCGGATGGAGGACGAGTTCGGGATGCTCGCACCGCCGGTGGCGCTGCACGCCGCCGAGCCCACCCTGCTGGCTGCGGCGTGGTTGCTGGTGCGGGAGACCCTGCTGGTGGCGGGCGAGCCGCCGCGGCCGGACCGGGAGGTGGTCGCCGCGGCGGTGTCGGCGGCGAACCGGTGCCCGTACTGCGTGGAGATCCACGGCGCGGCGCTGCGCGGGCTGATCCGGCACCCCGACGCGGCGGCGGTGGCCGCCGGTCGGATCGACGGGATCGCCGATCCGTGGCGCGCCGCGCTGGCCCGGTGGGCGTCCGGGCTCGACGACGGCGCGCCGCGGTGCCCGGCCGCACTGCGCCCGGGGCTGATCGGGGTGGCGCTCACCTTCCATTACCTGAACCGGATGGTGAACGTCTTCCTGCCGGAGACGCCGCTGCCGCCGGCGCCCCGCGTCGCCCTGCCCCGGATCCGGGCCGTCACCTCCTCGGTGCTGGGCCGGTTCGCCCGCCGGGCGCCGGCGCCGGGCGCGGTCCTGCACCTGCTGCCCGCCGCGCCGGTGCCGGCCGACCTGGGCTGGGCCGGTGACTCGGTGCTCGGCTCCGCGCTGGCCCGGGCCGGCGCCGCGATCGACCGGGCCGGGGCGGACGTGCTCTCCGCGCCGGTCCGGGAGCTGGTCCGCGACCAGGCGTACGCGCCGGACCCCCGCCTGCTCGCGCTCGGCGCCGGGCCGGCGCTGGAGGCGGCGCTCGGCGGGGTGCCGGCGGCGGAACGGGCGGCGGCCCGGCTGGCGCTGCTGGTGAGCGTCTCGTCGTGGCGGGTCGGCGACGAGGTCGTGGCGGCGGTGCGACGCGACGGCGCGGCGGACCGGGACCTCCTGGCGATCGCGGCGTGGGCCGCGTTCACGGCGGCGCGGGCGCAGGGCGCCCGGCTGGCCGCCAGCCTTCCCGTGGCCACGGCGGGCGAGCGTCCGTAGCCCTCGGCCGCGTACCCGGCCCGGGCGGTGGCGTGGGGCGACCACGACGCCGCCCGGGCCGGACCGACAGCACTCAGAGAGATGACCCGGCGCATCGGCCGAAGCGATCGTGAGGACGGACCGCTTCGCGTGCCGACGGGTTCGCCGCGACGCTCGCACACGATGGGAGTACGGTATGCAACCCTCCTCCGTTCCGGCCGCCTTCGCCGCGCAGGTGGCGCGTGATCCGGACGCGGTCGCCCTCTCCGCCGGGGACGTGACCCTCCGGTACGCCGACCTCGACCGCCGCTCCGCCGCGCTGGCCCGGCGGCTCACCGCCCTGGGTGCGGGCCCCGAGGTGCCGGTCGCGATCCTGATGGAACGCTCGGTGGACCTGGTGGTCGCCACGCTCGCGGTGGCCCGGACCGGCGCCTACTACGTGCCGCTGCACACCTCCTACCCGGCGGCCCGGTTGCAGCGGATCGTGGACCAGCTCGGCGGCCCGGTGCTGCTGGCGGACGCCACGACCAGCGCGCGGGGCCTGCCCGAGCGCTGCCGCACCCTGCTCGTGCCCACCGAGGACACCGACGCCGGGGCCGAGGCCGAGGTCGCCGCCGCGCCGGCGGTGGGCCCGGAGAACCTCGCGTACGTCATGTTCACCTCCGGCTCCACCGGTGAGCCCAAGGGCGTCGCCATCACCCACGGCGACGCGCTGAGCCTGATCCGCCAGCCCACCTGGGACTCCGAGGTGTACGACCGGTCGCTGCTGATCGCGCCCTTCGCGTTCGGCATGTCGACGTTCGAGATCTGGGTCCCCCTGCTGCACGGCCGCCGGATCGTCCTCTTCCCGCCCGGCGAGATCACCGCCGGTGTGCTGGGCGACGTGCTGGCCCGGGAGGGCGTCACGGTGGCGCACCTGACCGCCGGCCTCTTCCGGGTCGTCGCCCAGGAGGCCCCGGAGCTGCTGGCCCCGCTGCGCGAGGTGATGACCGGCGGCGACGTGATCTCCGGCGCGGCCGTCGCCCGGGTGCTGGCGGCGAACCCGCACCTCGTCGTGCGGGCCATGTACGGCGCGACCGAGACGACCCTCTTCACCACCCAGTCGCCGATCACCGCGCCGTACCGGGCGGACGGCACCGTGCCGGTGGGGCGCGCGCTGCACGGCAAGCGGGTCCACCTGCTCGACGAGCGGCTGCGCCCGGCCGACGAGGGCGAGGTCTACGTGGGCGGTCAGGGCATCGCCCGCGGCTATCTCGGCCGCCCCGGGCAGACCGCGGAGCGGTTCGTCGCGGACCCGTTCGGCGAGCCGGGCTCCCGGATGTACCGGACCGGCGACCTCGGCCGGTGGACCACCGACGGCGCGCTGGAGCTGCTGGGCCGCGCCGACGACCAGGTGAAGATCCGTGGCTTCCGGGTGGAGCCGGCCGAGGTGGAGGCCGTGCTCGCGGCGCATCCCGCGGTCGTCGACGCCGCGGTGGTGGCCCGGGCCCTCGACGACCGGGACGACAAGCGGCTGCTCGCGTACGTGGTCACGAAGCCCGGCCTGCGGACCGACGAGCTGCGCGGGTACGCGGCCACGGCCCTGCCGGGCTACATGGTCCCGGAGGCGTTCGTGGTGCTGGACGAGCTGCCGCTGACCCCCAACGGCAAGCTCGACCGGGCCGCCCTGCCGGAGCCCGGCGCGGCGAGGTCGCAGGAGGCGGCGCCGGTGCTCAGCCCGCTGGAGGAGATGACCTCGGCGGCCTTCGCCGAGGCGCTCGGTCAGCCGACGGTCGGCCTGGACGACGACTTCTTCGAACTCTCCGGCCAGTCCCTGCAGGCGATCCGGATCATCATCCGGATCGAGCAGGCCACCGGCATCCGCCTGCCCATCGAGACGCTCTACGACAACCCCACGCCGGCCCTGCTGGCCGGGCAGATCGCGCTCGAACAGACCCGTGGCGCGGCCGCTGGTGCCGTCGCCACCTCATAGAACACGATGCCGGGAGGAACCGTGCAGGAGAACAAATGTCCCTTCGCACTCGACACCTTGGGCCGCGACCTCCACGGCGAAGCGGCCAGGCTGCGCGCCGAGGGTCCGGTGCAGGTGGAGCTGCCGGGCCGGGTGAGGGCCTGGTCGCTCAACAGCTACGAGTCGATCAAGCAGGTGCTGTCCGACCCGCGGGTCACCAAAAACGCGCGCAACCACTGGCCGGCGTTCATCAACGGTGAGATCGCGCCGGACTGGGAGATGATCAGCTGGATCGCGATGGACAACATGGTCACCGCGTACGGCAAGAACCACGTGCGGCTGCGGCGGCTGGTCGGCAAGGCGTTCAGCCCCCGGCGTACGGAGAGCCTCCGGCCGCGGGTGATCGAGTTGACCGACGAGCTGCTCGACGGCATGGCCACCGCCGGGCCGGGCGAGATCGTCGACCTGCGGGAGAAGTTCGCCTATCCGCTGCCGGCCCGGCTGGTCGCCGACCTGATCGGCATGTCGGAGACCGCCCGGGCGCGTACCGCCAAGGTGATCGACATGATGGTCGACACGACGGTCACCCCGGAGCAGGCCCAGGCGGTGCTGGCCGGCTGGCGCTCGGCGATGCTGGAGCTGATCGAGGAGAAGCGCCGCAACCCGGGCGAGGACATCACCAGCGACCTGATCGCGGCCCGCGACGAGGACGGCTCGGCGCTCAGCGAGCAGGAGCTGACCGACACCATCTTCGCCATCCTCGGCGCCGGCTCGGAGACCACCATCAACTTCCTGGACAACGCGGTCACCGCGCTGCTGACCCACCCCGAGCAGCTCGACCTGGTGCTCTCGGGCCAGCGCTCCTGGGACGACGTGACGGACGAGGTGCTGCGCACCGAGTCCCCGCTCGCCCACCTGCCCCTGCGGTACGCGGTGGAGGACGTCGAGGTCGACGGCGTGGTGATCCCGAAGGGTGACCCGATCCTCGTCAACTACAGCGCGGTCGGGCGGGACCCGGCCCTGCACGGGTCGGACGCGGACGTCTTCGACATCTCCCGCCCGGACAAGGAGCACCTCTCCTTCGGGCACGGCCCGCACTACTGCCTGGGTGCGGGGGTGGCCCGGCTGATCGCCGAGACCGGCCTGTCGCGTCTCTTCGCGCGCTTCCCCGACCTGTCCCTGGGGGTCCCGCCGGAGGAGCTCCAGCCGCTGCCGACGTTCATCATGAACGGCCACCGGACCCTGCCGGTCCGGCTGACCAAGGTGCCGGCGGCCGTCTGAGACGACCCGGGCCGGTACGCGAAATCGGCGGTGCGCATCAGCGCACCGCCGTTCTCGTGTGCGGTCAGGCGGCCTGCGGCCGGGGCGTGCCGTGCTTGAGCACCCGGTAGATCATGTCCGGGCTCATCAGCGCGGTGGGCGGGTCGACCAGGCCGGCCACCCGCATGAACGTCCGGGTCACCTCGCCGTCCCGGGTCGCCGCGGACTGGAGCAGCGACATGTAGGAGTTCATCATCTGCAGCTCCGGCGGCCGGGGGCCGGGCACCTCGGCGAAGTCCAGGTCGGCGCCGGCCGAGATCTGCCACGGCACGTCGATCACGGCGGAGATGTCCTTGAAGAACACCAGCGGCTCCGGCACGCCGCTCTCCAGGTGCGTACGCAGCGCCAGCGCCTCCAGCGCGGCGACCGTCATGCCCTGGCCGTAGACCGGGTTGAAGCTGCACATCGCGTCGCCGACCACCAGCAGCCGCTCGGGGAAGCGCTCCAGCAGGTCGTAGCGGCGGCGGACGCTGGCCGGGTACTTGAACGACACCGGGTCGTCCAGCGGCTCGGCGTCGTGGATGACGTCGTAGACGTCGGAGACCGGCAGGGTGCGGGTCCACTCCATGAAGGACTCGTCGTCCGGGGCGGCCGCGTCGCCGAGCACGCCGGTCAGCGAGACGATGCACCGGCCGTGACCGACCCGGGAGAAGAACGCCCCGCGGGGCTGGGCCGGGGTGGAGACCGGGTTGATCGACAGGTCCCCGTCAAGGATGCTCTCGTCCCGCAGCCGGAAGTGCCGGGTGGTGTAGGTCAGGTCGATCGGGACCTTCTCGGTCTCGGGCCGCTGGTAGCCGAGCTCCTCCAGCCAGACCGGCGTCCGGGAGCCGCGCCCGGTGGCGTCGACGACCAGCCCGGCCTCGATGACCTCCTCGGTGCCGTCGCCGGCGTGCTCGCTCACCCGGACGCCGGTGATCCGTGCCGCGTCCGGGGTGGCGACCAGCCCCACCACGTCGGTGCTCTCCACGAAGCGCACGTTGGGCAGCGCGGCGACCCGGGCCCGGACCATCCCCTCCAGCACCGGCCGGTCCGTCGAGACGCAGATCAGCCCGGTGGTGCCTTTGCGCAGCCGTTGGCCGTTGAAGAACCAGCGCAGCTCGCCGAGGTCGCCGGTGGGCACCCCGGCGGCGATCGCGTCGTCGGTGAAGCCGGGGAACAACTCCTCCAGCACCTGCTGGCCGCGGGCCAGCAGGCCGTGCACGTGCCGTCCCTGAGGGACGCCGCGGCGCGCGGTGGTGACGCCGACGATCTTGTCGCGATCGACGACGACCACCTCGGCGTACGCGTCCGCCAGGACCCGCGCGGCCAGCAGCCCGGCCATACTCCCGCCCAGTACGACGACGCGGTCCTCCGGAAGAACCTCCATCGCGGTTCCCTCCTGTTTCCCTATCGTGGGGTCAGACAGCTCAACCTCGACCGTCTCATCGGTGCCCATCGAGGACCATCTCCGCGATTGCGCTCCGCCGGCGGTGGCCTGGCCCGGGCCGAGCGCCGGCGGGACGGGTCGGCATTTCGGAAGATGAGCGCCGTCATGGCGCGTGCGAGCCTGTGCGCGGCGGCGGTGACGCCCCGCCGGACAGCCACGAGCGAAGGAGAACCTCCGATGGATGTCACCCAGCTTCCCTCGCGTACCGAGTTGGTGGAACGTGCGTCGGCGATCGGGCCGACGCTGAGGGCGAACATCGCGTGGGGCGAGCAGAACCGCCGCCTGCACGAGGAGACGGTGGAGGCGCTGACCGAGGCCGGCGTCTTCCGGCTGATGCTGCCGGCCCGCTACGGCGGCTACGAGGCCGGCACCCGGACCGCCGTGGAGGTGCTGGGCCAGGTCGCCGAGGGCGACCCGTCGGCCGCCTGGATCGGCGGGGTCAACGCGATCACCACCTTCATGACGTCGCTCCTGCCGGACGAGGTGCAGGACGAGGTCTTCGGCAACGGCGACGCCCGGCTCTGCGGCACGCTCAGCCCCACCGGCATGTGCATGCCGGTCGAGGGCGGCATGATGCTCAGCGGCAAGTGGGGGTTCATCAGCGGCGCCCAGCACGCCACCTGGCAGGTGATCGTGGCGGTCGCGCCGGCCCCGAGCCCGCCCGGCGAGTTCTGGCCGATCATGACCGTGGTGCCGATGAGCGAGCTGCAGATCATCGACGACTGGGAGACCTCCGGGCTGCGCGGCACCGGCAGCGTCAGCACGGCGGCGGAGAACGTCTTCGTGCCCGCGCAGCGGATCCTGCCGCTGCCGCTGGTCCTCGCCGAGCAGTACGCCTCCGCCACGAACGCCGCCTCCCCGGTCTACCGCACGCCGCTGCTGCCGACCGCCTCGGCGCTGTCGGTCGGTCCGGTGTGGGGCCTGGCCCGGGCGGCGAAGCGGGAGTTCCTCGACCGGCTCCCCGGCCGGAAGATCACCTACACGGCGTACGACAACCAGCACGACGCGCCGATCACCCACCTCCAGGTCGCCGAGGGTTCCCTGCTGATCGACGAGGTCGGGTTCCACGCCCGGTCGGTCGCCGACCTGGTGGACGGCAAGGGCGCCGACGGCTCGGCCTGGACGCCCGAGGAGCGGGCCCGGGCGCGGGCCGGGATGGGCCGGGCGGTCCGGCTGGCGAAGTCCGCCGTGGACGTCTTCGGCACGGCCAGCGGCGGCTCGTCCATCTACACCTCGGTGCCGATCCAGCGGCTGGTCCGCGACATCCACGCCGTGAACCTGCACGGCCTGATGCACCCCGACACCAACGACGAGCTGTACGGCCGCATTCTCTGCGGGCTGGCCCCCAATACGTTGTACTTCTAGCCGGTGGCCGGCGCCGCGAATCCGCGGCGCCGGCTTTTTCCGGCCCGGAGCGCCGACAAACCGGCGAAAACCGTGCCGTCCATGAAAAGCGGACTTTTTATAACCATAGGATTCGACGTCATTGAATTGTCGCGGCGTGGGTATTGCATGAAGATCCTAAGAGTTGCATCTTGGACTGGTGCGGCTTCGGCCGCTCGAGCCCGGACCTCAGCGAGGGAGCTTGATGCGGATCTCGGACCTGAGCCGACAGACTGGCATGTCCACAGCCACGATCAAGTTCTATATCAGAGAAGGACTTCTACCCCCCGGTAGACTCACCGCGCGCAACCAGGCAGTTTACTCGGAATGCCATTTGCGCCGACTGCAGCTCATCCGGGCGCTGACCACGGTCGGCGGGCTCGGCCTCGCCTCCGTACGCACCCTGCTCGAGGCGATCGCCGACGACGACCTGCCCCTCGCCGAGCTGTACGCGATCGTCAACCGCACCATCTGCGCCCACGACCCGGTGATCGACGAGATCGTCGCCGAGGAGCCCGTACGCGAGGACGTCGACCGCTTCTTCGAGACGCTCGGCTGGGACCCGGACTCACCGGCCCGCCAGCACATCGTGGCGATGATGGGCACCCTGCGGAGCCTCGGCGGCGCCGACGGGATGGATTTCTTCCTGCCGCACGCGCGGGCCGCCGCCGAGCTCGCCGAGCAGGAGATGGACCTGCTGCCCTCGGACGGGATGAAGACCGACCGGGCGGCGGCCGTGCTGCGGGCGGTGCTCTTCGGCGAGGTGCTCAGCTCGCTGCGCCGGCTGGCCCAGGAGCATCAGGCGGCACAGCGCTTCCGGGCCGCCTGAGGACCCTGGGAGACGACGATCGGGCGGGCCCGCGACGCGGACCCGCCCGATGCGTGCTCCGTTCTACTTCGGGTCGCGCGGGCCGTTCTGGTAGACGGCGAGCTTCCAGCCGTCACCCCGTCGGACGAGGATCCAGGAGGCCCGGATGGCGTCGCTGTCGGCCAGCTCATCGGCGCCGGCCCGGATGACACCCCCCTCGGTGATGAGGGCGACCGCGTCGCCGGAGAGGGGCTTGATCTCCAGCGGCGTACCGGTCACCCGGGTGCCCTGGTAGTGCCCGGCGAAGGCGGCGGCCATGAAGGCCCTGATCTCGTCCCGGCCCTTGCGGTAGAGGCCGGGGAGGATCATCGTGCCGTCCTCGACGAAGAGGTCGGCGAAGCCGTCGGCGTCGTGCGCCGCCCAGGTCTCGATCATGCGCGCCGGCACGGCGGCGACCGCCGCCTGGTCCTGGCCGGAGATGGGGCTCTGCACGGAGGAACTCGTGGTCATGGTTGCACCTTCCGAACGGGATGACGCCGGACCACCGGTCACGGCTTGGGCGGATCGAAGAGGCTCGGGAACTTCGCGGTCAGCGCCAGGTCGCCCCTGGTGCGCAACCGACCCCGGACGACCAGCGCCACCGCGTGCGCGTTGGCGGTGACCAGCTGCAGGTAGGAGACCGCGCCGAGGGTGAGGGTGAGGTCGGGGCGGCCGGTGGGGGCCGGCGAGACGACGCACCGGCCGTCGGCGATCACCATCTCGTAGTGGTCGGCGCCCCCGTCGACGCGGTCGCCGACGTGCCAGTGGATGACCGCCTTCAGGTTGCCCGCGCGGTCGGCCCGGAACACGTCGGGCATGCTGTGGAACAACCGGTCCAGCAGGGCGGTACGCCCGTCCCCCTGAACCAGCCGACCCAGCTCCGCGGCGGAGGCGCCGGCGACGTAGCGGCCGAACGCCAGGAGGTCCATCGTGCTCGGATCACTGTGGTCCATCGTCGGCTCCTCCGGTGGCGGCGATGCGGCGGAGGTGCGACGACGTCGTCGCACCCGTCCGTCGATCGTCGCCACCGTGGCGCCGTCGCTCCACTCCGAGAGTGCGCGGCTGTGGCGGTCCGGCGCCGGTCAGGCCGCCGTGACGGTCGACCGCTCCGCGGCCGCGACCCGGGCGAGCGCCTCCTTGCGCGCGTCCGTCAGCGCGAGCAGCACCGGCGGGTCGAGCGCCTGTGCGGGTTCCAGGGCGACCTCCACCTGGAGCACGTCGTCGTGGGTGACGGTGAACGGCCCGTAGGTGGCGACACTGACCTCGTCCCGGCCGCCGGCCGCGTCCCACACCGGACGCGGATCCGCGGTCACCGCCTGCGCCAGGACCCACCAGGTGCCGGGCGGCACCGCCGTGAAGTCGTAGACGGCCGGCAGCTCCAGCGCGGCGCACCGCACCGGCCGGCCCTCGGGGATGCGGTCCTGGAAGAGGCCGATGAAGACCATCGTCGACCGGGACACCGACCCACCGGTGATCTTCCCGAAGATCCGCGCGCCCCGGCCGGAGTCGCGCCGGGCGCTCTTGGCCGGGCTCAGCCGGTCGGTGTACCCGCGCCCCCGCCGGTACGCCGTCGGCGACATGCCGACGCTGCGGCTGAACCGGTAGCTGAACGTGCCCACGCTGCTGTAGCCCACCCGCAGGCTGATGTCCGCGACGTTGAGCGTGGTCGAGACGAGCAGATCCTTGGCCCGCTGCAGCCGCAGTGCGGACAGGAAACGGCCCGGGGAAACCCCCGTCGCACGATGGAAGACGCGGGAGAAGTGGAATTTACTGAACAACGCCGCTCGCGCCATATCGTCGACCGTGATGGGTTCCGACAGATTCTCCTCCATTGCAGCAATAGCACGATGGACCGCTCGACTCGTGGATTCGTCCATGATTGCACTCCCCCAGGACAGAACGGACAGCGAAGGGATTTACGCTACGGCTCTATTACCGTTTCGTGAATTGTCGGGGACACCTCATCCGTTCACGGAGAGTGACCCCCTGATCTCCCTGCGTGGAAGGCTACCCGGACGGACTCGGCACCCGCAATACCTTTCAAAGCCGTTCGTGAATGGCTCTCGGCCCGCTCGGCAACGAAAGTAGAAATAGTTACTATCCAATTCCGACCGGCGACTTAATCAGGCATATCCCGCTTTTTTCAGCTAAGCCAAGCCGTCCGGCGGGGGCTGCGCCGTCACTGTCCGCACGGCGTACCCGCGAAGTTCGGGAGGTTTCTGCCGTAGCTGTCGGTCTGGCGGTGCCCCACTCGTCGGTTGTACGACAGCCCGGTACCCACCCACGGACGCCGCGGGTCGGCACCGGACACCGACGGAACTTCGCTGGAGACGACGTGGATCGCGTGAGTGGTTGGGCACGCCTGGTTTGTGGGCGGGCCACGAAGTGGGTCGTCCTCGCGGCCTGGCTGATCTTGGTGGTCCTGGCCGGACCGCTGGCCGGCAAGGTCGGCGACATTCAGAAGAACGAGTCGGAGCAGTGGCTGCCCGACCGGTCGGAGGCCGCCAAGGTCCTCGACGAGATGCCGACCTTCCAGGGCCAGAAGGCCGCCCCGGCCATCGTGGTCTACGAGCGGACGAGCGGCATCACCCCCGCCGACCAGGAACGGGCGGCGGCCGACGCCCAGCGGCTCGGCGGGGTCGAGGGCCTCGCCGGGCCGGTGTCGCCACCCGTACCGGCCAAGGACGGCAAGGCGTTGCAGGTCATCGTCCCGCTCAGCATGGCGGGCGACGGGTGGAGCCAGAGCGCCACCCGGGTCGACGCCATCCGGGACGTGGTCGGCAAGGGCGGCGACCAGCTCACCGTGGTCGTCGCCGGCCCCGCCGCGATCTTCGCCGACCAGGCCGACGCCTTCGACGGCATCGACGCCACCCTGACGATCGCCACGGTCGCCGTGGTGGTGGTCATCCTGTTGTTCACCTATCGCAGCCCGTTCCTCTGGCTGCTCCCGGTGGTCTCGGCCGGTCTCGCCCTGATGAGTTCGCAGGCGGTGATCTACCTGCTCGCGAAGCACGCCGGTCTGACCGTCTCCGGCCAGGGCGCGGGCATCCTCACCGTGCTGGTCTTCGGCGCCGCCACCGACTACGCGCTGCTGCTGATCGCCCGGTACCGCGAGGAGCTGACCCGGCACGAGGACCGGCACGTCGCCATGTCGGTCGCCCTCCGGCAGGCCGGCCCGGCCATCGTCGCCAGCGCCGGCACTGTCGCGATCGGCCTGCTCTGCCTCGTCGTCGCGCAGATGAGCTCGACGCGCGGCCTCGGCCCGGTGGTCGCCATCGGCATCACGGTCGGCCTGATCGCGATGATGACGCTGCTACCGGCGCTGCTGGTGATCTTCGGACGGTGGCTGTTCTGGCCGGTACGCCCCAAGGCGGGCGTCGTCCCCGACCACTCCCGCGGCCTCTGGGCCCGGATCGCCGACGCCGTCGCCCGCCGGCCCCGCCCCGCGTGGATCGCCATCGCGCTGGTGCTGGCCGTCCTCACCCTCGGCGTGGTGCAGCTCGACGCGCACGGCTTCGCCGCCGAGAACGCATTCGTGAAGAAGCCGGCCGGCGTCACCGCCCAGGAGACCCTGGCCCGTCACTTCGAGGCCGGCCAGGGCCAGCCGGTCGTGGTCATCGGCAACGCCTCGGCGGCCCCGCAGCTCACCGCGGCGTTCCAGGGCACCGACGGCATCGCCCAGGTCGGCGAGCCGCAGCTCCACGGCGACCGGGTGATGCTCCAGGGCACCCTGAAGAGTCAGCCGGACAGCGACGCGGCGACCGACACGGTGAAACGGGTCCGCGACGCGGTGCACGCCGTGCCCGGCGCGGACGCGATCACCGGCGGCAACACCGCGACGGCTCTCGACGTCAGCGAGGCGAGCGCGCGGGACAACCGACTGATCATCCCGCTGGTCCTGCTGGTCGTGCTGATCATCCTGGGCCTGCTGCTGCGGGCCGTGGTGGCGCCGGTCATGCTCATCGCCACGGTGGTGCTCTCCTTCGGCGCGGCCCTCGGGGTGAGCACCCTGGTGTTCCGGCACGTCTTCGGCTTCACCGCCGCGGACACCTCGTTCCCGCTCTTCGTGTTCGTCTTCCTCGTCGCCCTCGGCGTGGACTACAACATCTTCCTGATGACCCGGGTCCGCGAGGAGGCGGCCGGCCACGATCCGACCGAGAGCGTCAAACGGGCACTCACCAGCACCGGCGGCGTCATCACCTCCGCCGGTCTGGTGCTCGCCGGCACCTTCGCCGCGCTCGCCACCCTGCCGTTGGTCTTCTTCGCCGAACTCGGCTTCGCGGTCGCCCTGGGCGTCCTGCTCGACACGATGGTCGTCCGCTCGGTGCTCGTACCGGCGCTGAGCATCGACCTGGGGCGCCGGCTGTGGTGGCCGGCGGCACCGGCCCGCACGGCTGAAGAAGACATGCCGGTGCCAGCGGGTCGAAGCTGACAGAGGCGGTGTCCACCGCTCGATCCTGACGTTGCGGAGGTCGTGGTGAGCTTGCCCGATGTGGTGTCGCGCGAGGAGTGGCTGGTCGCCCGGAAACGGTTCCTGGCGACCGAGAAGGAACTGACCCGGGCCCGCGACGAGGTCAACGCGGCACGCCGGCGTCTGCCGATGGTCGCGATGGAGAAGGAGTACGTCTTCGACACCGCACAGGGGAAGAAGAGCCTGCTCGACCTCTTCGAGGGGCGGCGGCAGCTCATCGTCTACCACGCCATGCCGTTCAAGGACCCGGGTTCCTTCTGCCTCAGCTGCTCCTTCTGGATCGACAGCATCGGTCACCTGGCCCACCTGCACGCCCGGAACACCTCGTTCGTCATCGACTGCCCGGAGCCGCTCGCCAAGATCGAGCCGGTCGTCGAGCGGATGGGGTGGCAGCGGCTGCCGTGGACGTCGTCGCAGGGCAGCGACTTCTACCGCGACCTCTGGGTCACCATGGACGGCGCCGACAAGCCGCTCCCCCCGGGGATCAGCGCGTTCCTGCGCGACGGGGACCGGGTCTTCCACACGTACTCGACGCACCAGCGCGGCAGCGACCTGCTCAACGGCACCTACAACTACCTCGACCTGACCGCCCTCGGGCGGCAGGAGGAGGGGCTGTCGTGGACGCAGTCGTGGCTCCGCTACCACGACGAGTACGACAACTGATCCGCGTACGACGAAGGGCCCGGCTCTCGCAGCCGGGCCCTTCCCTCGTGCGGTCACTGGTTGAGCAGGTCGTCCCGGATCCGTCGCAGGTCGGAGAAGTTCGCCAGGTCCGGCACCGTCCAGCCGTCCAGGTCGTACTCGGCGAGGCAGTCGTCGACGAACGACTTGTACCGGTCCGCGTCGCCGGAGACCAGCTGCGACATCAGCAGCTCCACCCGGGTGTTCTCGTGGTTGCCGGAGTAGTTGCGCTCGTAGAGCTCGTGCCGGCCGCCGAACTCGGTGCCCACCGCGTCCCAGAGCAGCTTCATCAGCTTCACCCGGTCGACGGCCTCCACCCCGCCCGACCCGCGCACGTACTTGTCGAGGTAGGGGCGGATCTCCGGATTCTGGAAGTCGCGGCTGCTGGAGTTGACGTAGATCAGCCCACTCGCCACGTCCTGGAGGATGATCTCCCGGATCCGCGGGTAGCCGAGCTGCATGAACCACCGGTACGCCATGCCGTACTGCGGGTTCGGCAGGACGGCGCCGTTCTTCCACGGCACCGGGTTGCGCGCCGCCGCGTCGGAGAGGGCCCAGAACAGGTTGCGCCAGGCCATCACCTCCCCCAGCCGGGTCTGCACGCCCCGGAACTCGTGCGTGCCGGTGATCTCCAGGGCCTTGAGCAGCATGCCGGCGAGGAACTCCAGCTTGACGGCGAGCCGGGTGCAGCCGTGGAACATCGCCCGCTCGTTGAAGCCGGAGTAGCCGGTGAAGCGCGACACCTTGCCCAGATCGCCGTAGATGAAGACGTTCTCCCACGGGATCAGCACCTGGTCCAGCACGAGGATGCTGTCGTTCTCGTCCATCCGGGACGACAGCGGATAGTCGTACGGGGTGCCCATCACCGCGGCCGTGGCGGTGTAGGACGGGCGGCAGATCAGCTTCATCCCCGGCGCGTCCATCGGCACCGTGGCGACCAGGGCGAACTTCCTGTCCTTGATCGGCAGGCCGGAGTGCGCCAGGAAGTTGTAGTGGGTCAGGGCCGAACTCGTGGCCACCACCTTGGCGCCACTGACCACCAGCCCCGCGTCGGTCTCCTTCTCGACGTGCACGAAGACGTCGCCGACCTGGTCGGGCGGCAGGCTGCGGTCGACCGGCGGGTGCACCAGGGCGTGGTTCCAGAACAGCACCTTCTCCTGCGACTCCCGGTACCAGCGGCGGGCGTTCTCCTCGAACGGCCGGTAGAAGTCGGAGTTCGCGCCGAGGGTACCCAGGAACGACGCCTTGTAGTCGGGGCTGCGCCCCATGAACCCGTAGCTCATCCGCGCCCACTCGGCGATGGCCCGCTGGTCGGCGATCAGGTCCTCGGCGCTGTGCGGCGTGAGGAAGAACCGGTGGGTGTAGCCGGGCTTCCCCGTGTCGGTGGGTGCGGTGAGGACGTCCCGGCGGGCCGGGTCGTGCAGGGCGTCGTACTGGCGGGCGGTCATCCGGGCCGGGTTGTGGAAGGCCGGATGGGTGGTCACGTCCTTGACGCGCTCCCCGTACAGGTAGATCTCGCGTCCGTCACGGATGCTCTCCAGGTATTCGTCGCCGGTCAGCGGCCGGGTCGGCGTCGGATCGTCGGGCACCAGGGGTCCCTTCCTCGGGTCGGTACGGCGGTCACCGTGAGCTGTGTGCGCCGGTCATCAGCGCGGCCAGGTCGTCCGGGCGGATGAACGAGGGGGGCGGTGGCGGCCCCCAGCTGTACAGGCCGAGCACGCCCTCGAACGTCTCCGGCTTCCAGAGCTGGTCGTCGACGATGCAGTCGGTGTCGGCGTAGTACTCCGAGAAATTGCCGGCCGGGTCCTTGAGATACCAGAAGAAATTCGAGCCGACGTGGTGTCGGCCCAGGCCCCAGACGTGGCGCTCCGGATTGTCCTGCAGCATCTGCATGGCGCCCCGGCCGACCTCGTCGACGTCGGCGACCTGCCACGAGGTGTGGTGCAGGAAGTTGACCGGAGTCTTGAGCAGCAGCAGATTGTGGTGTTCCTTGGTGACCCGCAGGAACGCGCCGGCCTCCTTGACGAGGTCGCTGACCTTGAAGCCGATGCCCTCGGTGAAGTAGCGCAGCGACATCGGCCAGTCGACCGTGCCGAGCACCACGTGGCCGAGCGCGCGGGGGCGTACCGGGCCGGGGCGCATGATGCCGGGCGCCCGGGTGCCGATCCGGTCGGGGCGGCCCGGTCCGTTGTAGAGGGGCGGCGGCACGTACGCGAGCGGCCGCCGCGGCTCGATACGGAGCGTCACCTCCGTGCCCGAGGCCGGGTCGACCGTGATCAACCGGTCCCCCGCGCGGTGCGCCGGCACCTCGATACGCCGGAAACGCGATTCCGCGCGGGCCAGGTCGTCCTCGTCATCGACCCCGATCACGAAACCGACGAGTCGGCGTAGCGGCGACGACACCAGTCGCAACTGCGGGCCGCCCTCCGAGGTGGCGAACCAGCCGGCACCGACCGGCGTGAGCCCGAATTCGGCGTAATAGGCGCTGGTTTCGGCGAGGTTCGGCACCCCCACCGTGACGGAGGACATCCTGTGCGTTCCCATGGCACGCACCTCCGATCTGTTGCGGGAGACAACGAGACGGAAAGTGCCTCGATAACGCCGATATTACCGGCGTGAATGGGTGTCCCGAACGGCTCGATAAAGGTGCGCAATTTAGGAGAGGGAAACAAAATGCGGGCGTGACCGCCGTCAGCGGCCACGCCCGCACTCTCGCGCCTGGGCGATCAGGTCGGCATCAGTACGGCGGACCCGACTTGCTGATCTCGTGCTTCTGCACGTCGCCGCCGCGGATCTCGGAGATCTGCGCCGGCGGGTTGGCGATGGCGCGCCACGCGTTCAGCGCGTCCTCGGACTCCCAGAGCTCGAACATGTTGACGCGACCGGGGTCCACCGGGTCCGCGGAGATGGCGAGGTCGAGGTTGCCGTCCGCCTTGCGCGCACGCCCGACCATCTCCGCGTGGCTCTCGACGACCTTGTCCCGGTCCTCGGGCGCAACCGTGTACCACCCAGCGACAATGATCATGCTTCCTCCTCGTTGTGTGCCAACTGATGAACGCCGTCGCCCACGGCGAGACTGGAGGGGCCGGACTTCGTGCCCACCGACGCCGCCGGCACCCGGTTCTCCGCGGCGGCCTCGGGGGCCGCTTCCACGGGCGCCCCACCGGGCGGGGCGAACCCGTCCCGCATCGGCTCGATCCGCCGGAGGCTGGCCCAGGTGAAGACGCTGAGCAGGATGAAGAGCGCGGCGGCCGCGATCGCGACCACGTGCAGGCCGCTGGTGAACGAATCCCGGGCCGAGGCGACCAGCGGCCCGGCCAGGGCAGCCGGCAGGCGGGCGGCCACGGCCAGGGCACCGGGCAGGCTCTCCCGGGCGGTGTTCAGCGCGTCACCGACGACGCCGGCCGGCACGACCAGGTGGTCGCGGTAGACGGCGGCGGCGATGCTGCCGCTGACCGCGACGCCGAAGGCGACACCGAACTGACCGTTCGTCTCCACCGCCGCCGACGCCGAACCGGCCTTCTGCGGGGGCGCGGAGGTGACGATGATGTTGGAACCGAGCGAGACGACCGGACCGACCCCGGCCATCGCCAGGGCCGCACCGACCAGCACGCCGGTCAGGCCGCCGTCGGCCTCGACGCGGGTGAGGACCAGATAGCCGATGGCGGAGATCAGCAGGCCGGCGGCCATCAGGTAGGCCGGCCGGATGAACCGGGCCAGACCGACGCTGATCATGATGCTCAGGATCATGCCGAGGGCCGGCGGCCCGAGCAGCAGCCCGGTGCGCAGCGGTGAATAGCCGTGCACCAGCTGGAGGAAGAGGTTGACCAGCAGCAGGCTGCCGCCCTGCACGGTGCCGACCACGAGGCTCAACCCGAGCGCCGTGCGCAGCGGACCGATCGAGAAGAGGCTCATGTCGAAGAGCGGGTCGGCGAGGTGCTTCTGACGGCGGACGAAGAGCACGGCCATCACCACGCCGAAGACCAGCGCCAGCGCGGCCGGCAGCTCCCAGCCGTCGGCGGCGAGCTTCTTCAGGCCGTAGATGAACGGGATGATCGCCGCCAGCGACATCGCGACGCTGAGCAGGTCGACCCGGCCCGCGTCGGGGTTGCGGAACTCCGGCAGCAGCACCGGGCCCGCCGCCAGCAGCAGGATCATCACGGGCACCGCCAGCAGGAACACCGAGCCCCACCAGAACTGTGAGAGCAGGATGCCGCCGATGACCGGGCCGATCACCGCGCCGCCCATGAAGCAGGCCGACCAGATGCCGATCGCCGCCCCGCGCTGCTTGGGGTTGGCGAACATGTTGGTGATCAGCGCCAGCGTCGACGGGGCGAGCGTGGCACCGGCGACGCCGAGCAGTGCCCGAGCGCCGATGAGCATCGGCGCGCTGGTCGAGAACGCGGCGATCACGGAGGCCACCGCGAAGAAGGCGCCACCGATCAGCAGCAGCCGGCGACGCCCGATGCGGTCACCGAGGGTGCCCATCGTGACGAGGAAGCCGGCGACCATGAAACCGTAGGTGTCGAGGATCCACAGCTGCTGCGTGCCGGAAGCGTCCAGATCGGCAGCAAGGTGCGGTAGTGCCAGATAGAGCACGCTGAGGTCGAGGGACAGCAGCAGCGTCGGCAGGGCCAGGATCAGCAGGCCGAGCCACTCGCGCCGCCCGGCGTCACGCCGCCCGCCCTCGGGCAGACTCACGTCCATGTCGGGTGTTCTCCTTCCCTGTTCGCTGTACCGACGAACAAGGCGGACCCAGACCGACACCTCACCTCAGACTTTTTCCGCGGCGTCCCGGCCCGGGTCGGCGCCGGGTGCCACCTCCTCCAGCCGCCGCACCAGGTGCCGCTGCTCGGCGGCCGTCGCGGCCATCGAGATGGCCTCCCGGTAGGCGTCCGCGGCCTCACCCGGGCGGTCCAGCCGGCGCAGCAGCTCGGCCCGGGTGGCCGGCAGCAGGTGGTAGCCGTTCAGCGAGCCGGCCGCCTGCAACGCGTCGACCAGGACCAGCCCCGCCGCCGGGCCGTCGGCCATGCTGACCGCCACCGCCCGGTTCAGCTCCACCACCGGCGACGGGACCCAGCGGGCGAGCTGCTCGTACAGCGCCGCGATCTGGGCCCAGTCGGTCTCCTCGGCGGCGGGGGCCCGGACGTGGCAGGCCGCGATCGCCGCCTGGATCTGGTACGGCCCGGGGCGCCCCCGGCGCAACGTCGTCTCGAGCAGGGCGACGCCCTCGGCGATGCGGTCGGCGTTCCACCGGGTGCGGTCCTGCTCCTCCAGGGTGACCAGCCCACCGGTCTCGTCGGTGCGGGTGGCGCTGCGCGCGTCGTGCAGCAGCATCAGGGCGAGCAGCCCGGCCACCTCGGTCTCGTCCGGCATCAGCCCGGCGAGCACCCGGGTCAACCGGATGGCCTCACCGCAGAGGCTGTGCCGGATCAGGTCCGCCCCGGCGGTGGCCGAGTAGCCCTCGTTGAACAGCAGATAGAGCACGCCCAGCACGGCCATGGTGCGTTCCGGCAGCGCCGCGGCGCCCGGCACCTGGTAGCGGATGCCGGCGTTGCGGATCTTGTTCTTGGCCCGGACCAGCCGGCGCGACATGGTCTGCTCGGAGACCAGGAACGCCCGGGCAATCTCCACGGTGCTGAGCCCGGCCAGCGTGCGCAGCGCGAGCGCCACCTGCGACTCGAAGGCGAGCGCCGGGTGGCAGCAGGTGAAGATCAGCCGGAGCTGGTCGTCGGAGAGGACGCCGTGGTCCTCCACCTCGGCCTGGGCCACCTGGAGGGCGGCGACCTCCTTCAGCTTGGCCGCGCCGATCGCCTGACGGCGCAGGACGTCCACCGCGCGGTTACGCGCGGCGCGCATGAGCCAGGCCCCCGGCCGGTCCGGGATCCCGTTCTGCGGCCAGCTCTGCAGGGCCAGGGTGAACGAGTCCTGCGCGCACTCCTCCGCCAGGTCCCAGTCGCCGGTGAGCCGGATCAGGGTCGCGACGAGCTGGCCCCATTCGCTGCGGAACGCGACGGCGACCGCCGCCTGGACGTCGGTCACGCGTCCCAGAGGGGGCGTACCTCGATCGAGCCGAAACGGGCCGCCGGGTGTTTCGACGCGATCTCGATCGCCTCGTCCAGGTCGGCACACTCGATCACGTTGTAGCCGGCGATCTGGTCCTTCGTCTCGGCGAAGGGGCCGTCGGTGAGCAGCACGCCGTCCTGACGGACCCGGACGGTGGTGGCGTCGGTGCTGGGGCGCAGGCCGGCCCCGCCGCGCAGGACACCCCGCCGGCTCATCTCCTGCGCCCAGCCGGAGCAGCCCTGGAGCGTGCTCAACGGCCCGGGCGAGGGCATCTGCTCCTCGTTACCGCAGATCATCAGCATGTACTGCATGTAGCCCCCTGTCGGGCGGACGGTGGCAGGTCGATGCCGCACCATTCTCCCCCACCCGCGACTGGCAGCGGGTGCGCAACTTCCGAGATGCCCGGGCAAAACGGTGACCGCGACACTCTGGAGAGACTACCGGGCGCAGACGTCCCGGACCGATTCCGAAACCCCGTCCTCGGGCGGCTGTCGACTAAGGAGTCACATGAGTACGACGCGATCAGTGGACGGGACCGAGCTGGCGTACGAGAAGACCGGGTCCGGCCCGGCCGTCGTCCTGACCGGCGGCGCCCTCAACGACCAGGCCGCGCTGGCACCCCTCGCGGACCTGCTGTCGAACCGGTTCACCGTCTACAACTACGACCGTCGCGGACGGGGCGCCAGCGGCAACAGCCAGCCCTACGAGGTCGACCGCGAGGTCGAGGACCTCGCGCACATGATCGACGTGGCCGGCGGCTCGGCGTACGTCTTCGCGAACTGCTCGGGCGGCGCGATCGCCATCGAGGCGGCGGCCCGCGGTGTGCCGATCACCAAGCTGGCGCTCTACGAACCGCCGTACATCATCGAGGGGCAGCGCCGGGCGGTCTCCGCCGAGTATCCCGAGCGGCTGGGCCGGCTGCTGGACGAGGGGCGGCGGGGCGAGGCCATCCTCTACTTCATGTCGGAGGCGGTGGAGATGCCGCCGGAGGTGATCAGCAAGATCACCAACAGCCCGGTCTGGGACTGGCTGGAGAGCATGGCCCCGTCGCTGCGCTACGACGCCGCCGTGATGGGCGACTACCGGCTCCCGCTCGACCGGGTGGCCCAGGTCAAGTCGCCGACGCTGGTGATGGACGGCGCGGAAAGCCCGCAGTGGGCGCGCAACACCGTGGCGGCCATCGCCGAGGCGGCGTCGGACGGGCAGCGCCGCTCGCTGGAGGGTCAGAACCACAACCTCAACGCCGACGTGGTCTTCCCCGTGGTGGAGAAGTTCCTGGCGGAGTAGGGATGCCGCACGAGGAGGGGCCGGCCAGCTGGCCGGCCCCTCCCCCCGTACCCCGGGGTGTCAGACGCCCGGCAGCGGCGCGTCCGGCGTGGTGACGATGGCGCGCAGGGTCGCCTGCAACTCCTCGACCAGGCCGGCGATGGTGTCGGTGTCGAACTGGCTGCGGTTGAACTTCAGCTGGCCGACCATCCCGGCCGGGGCGACCTCCAGCGTCCACAGGACCCCGTCCGGGATGTGCGAGCTGACCTCCTGGAACACTTGGCGCTCGCGCATCTCCGTGTACGACACGGCGGAGCCGAACCGGCCGGTCCGCTGGAACGGGTTCTGGAAGACCTGCATGGCGCCGACGGCGAGGTCGTCCGCCGCGAAGGTGGACATCAGCTCCGGTGCCAGGGGCACGATCTCGGCGAACGGGATCTCGTGGTTCTGCGCCTCCAGACAGGTGGCCCGCGTCCGGGCGACCACGTCCCGCCAGGTGAGGCAGTCGGAGAGGTCGATGCGCAGCGGAATGAAGTTGAAGAACGCGCCCACGGTGTTCTCGAACTCCGGCTCGTTGCGGCCGGCGGTGATCGTCGGCGTCACCACGTCCGGGTTCCCGGTCCGCTGCCGCAGCAGGGCGGCGTAGGCGGCCATCAGCACGATGAAGGTCGAGCTGCGTTCCTTCGCCGCGAACCGGCCGACCGCGCGGGCGAGGTCGGGGTCCAGCACGTACCGGTAGGTGGAGGTCACCTTGGCGCCGCCGGCGGAACGCGGCCGGTCCATCGGCACGGCGAGCATCCGCGCCCCGTCGAGCTTCCGCGCCCAGTACGCCCGGCTGCGCTCCACCCGCTCCCCGGCCGTCTGACCGAGCTGATGAACGGTGAAGTCCCGGTAGCTCGGCGCGCCCGGCAGCTCGACCGCCTCCCCGGTCCGCCGGGCGTAGAGCAGGCTCAGGTCGCGTGCCAGGACCCGCAGCGACCAGCCGTCGGTCGCCACGTGGTGGGCGATCAGCACGAGCACCGCGTCGGTCTCGTCGAAGCGGCCCAGGTGGGCCCGGAGCAGCGGCAGGTCGTCCACCTCGAGGGTGCCGGCCTCCACCTCGACGGCGAACTCCTCGGCCCGCCGGTGCCGGTCGTCGGCCGGGACGTCCCCGAGGGTCGAGGTGACCAGCCGTACCGGCGGGGCCGGGCGGACCTCCTGGTAGGGCTCGGCGCCGCCGCGGACCACCACGGTACGCAGCGCCTCGTGCCGCTGGACCAGGTCGTCCAGGGCCTGCTGCAACGCCTCGACGTCCAGCGCGCCGGTCAGGCGCAGCACCTGGGTGTTGAAGTAGCGGTTGCCGAAGGGGCCGCCCTCGTCTCCGGAGTCGAAGGCGACCAGGAAGGCCTGCGGGAGGGAGAGCGGGGCGCGGACCGGCACGTCGGCCGGCGCCTGCGGTGCGGCGGTCATCGCGGGCTCACCTTCTCCGGGCCGCGCAGGGCGGCCGGCCGCAGGTCGGTCCAGTGGCTGTCGACGTACTCCGTGCAGGACTCGCGACCGGCCGGTCCGTGCGCGACCGCCCAGCCGGCGGGCGCCTCGGCGAACGCCGGCCACAACGAGTGCTGGTCCTGCGCGTTCACCAGGACCAGGAAGGCGGCATCCGGATCGTCGAAGGGGTTGCGCATGGCGGTCCTCTCGTCTCGGGGAAGCCGCGGACATGGGCTCTGGCCACCTTCGCAGTGCGGGTGACCGGGCCGCATCTCCGGAAGTGCCGAGACGAGAGCGCACGTCAAGAGACGTGACATCGGCGCAACATTTTTACGCTTCTGCTCGCACGTCGTCCTGTCCCGAGAAGGGTGACCGTCGTGAGAATCGTCGCGGTCGTGCACAGTCCGCCCGGCAGCGGCGGCCACACCACCATGAGCCGCGTCGCCGGCCAGCTCCGCGCCGCGGGGCACGCGGTCACCGTCGTACCCGCGCCGCACGACGCCGCCGAGCTGGCGACGACGGCCGACCGGTACGGCGCCGAACTGCTCGTCGGCTCGCACGCCTACCTGTCCGGACGGCTCTTCCAGGACGTCCGGGTGCCCTCGGTGATCATGTTCGGCGGCACCGACCTCAACGAGTTCGCGTACGACCCGGAGGCGCTGGCGGTGATGACCCGTGCGGTACGGCGGGCCGCCGGACTGGTCGCCTTCACCCCGGACTTCCTGGACCAGGGCCGGCGGCTCTGGCCGGAGGCCGCCGACCGGATGCGCCTGATCCCGCAGTCGGTCACCGGCGAACCCGACCTGTCCTACTCGCTCCGCGCCGAGCTGGGGATCGGCGACGACGGCGTCCTGCTGCTGCTGCCGGCCGGGCTGCGCCCGGTCAAGGATCCGCTGCTGCTGATCGACGAGGTGCAGCGCTGGCACCGCGAGGACCCCCGGGTGCACCTGGTCGTCACCGGGATGGAGTACGACGAGATGTTCACCGGCATCGTGCGCCGTCGCTGTGCCCGGGGCCCGGGGGTCCGGTACGCCGGACTGCTGTCCCGCCCCCGGCTGCACGCGGCGATGCTGGAGGCGACGGCGGTGCTGAACACCTCGCAGAGCGAGTGCATGCCGAACGCCGTGCTGGAGGCGATGTGGCTGGGCACCCCGGTGATCGCGCGGGACGTGCCCGGCAACACCTGCCTGGTCCGGCACGACGACACCGGCCTGCTCTTCACCGATCCGGCCGGGTTCCGCGAGCAGGCCGGGCGGTTGCTCACCGAGCCGCGGCTGCGGACCCGACTGGGCGTGCAGGCCCGGGCGTACGCCTGGGAGGCGCACGCCCCGCAACTGGAACAGGACGCGTACGACGAGCTGGTCCGCGCCGTGGTGACGGCGCCCGTCACGGGGGTGTCGCAGTATGCCGGTTGAGTTGATCAGCGCCAACGGCGTGCTGCTGGCGACCGAACGCTTCGGCGACCCGGCCGATCCCCCGGTGCTGCTGATCGCCGGCGCCGCCGCGCCGATGGTCTCCTGGCCCGACGACTTCTGCACCCGGCTGGCCACGGCCGGCCGCTTCGTCGTCCGCTACGACCACCGCGATCTCGGCCGGTCGGTCTCCTACCCGCCCGGCGCGCCCGGCTACGACGCCCCCACGCTCGCCGCCGACGTGGTCGGCCTGCTCGACGCCCTGGACCTGCCGGCCGCGCACCTGGTCGGCATCTCGCTCGGCGGCCAGCTCGCCCAGGCGGTCGCGCTCGCCCACCCGGACCGGGTGCTGTCGCTGACCCTCGTGTCGAGCAGCCCGGCGGCCCTCGGCCACGCCACCGCCGACCTGCCGCAGCCGTCCCTGCGGACGCTCTGCGACCTGGACGACGTCGACCCGCCCGACTGGGACCGGCCGGAGTCCGTCGTGCAGCACCTCGTCGACCTGGCCCGGATCCGGGCCGGCCACGCCCGCCCCTTCGACGAGTCGTCGGCGCGGCGGACGGCGACGGCCGCGGTGACGCACGGCGGGGACCTGCGGACCGCGATGACCAATCACGGGCTGATCCAGCACGGGCCGCCCTGGCGCCCGCTGCTGCCCCGGATCACCGCCCCGACCCTCGTGGTGCACGGCGACGCGGACCCGCTCTTCCCGCCCGCGCACGGCCACGCGCTGAGTGCGGAGATACCGGGTGCCACCCTGCTCAGGCTGCCGCAGACCGGTCACGACCTGCTCGGCGCCGACTGGCTCGTGCTGGCCAGCGTGGTGCTGACGCTCAGCGCCCCGGTCACCACGCAACCGTAACCGCCCGAACCTCCCGGAGGACCCGTGCAACCTCGTCCCTGTGCCTGCACGCCCATGTGCGTGCTGCGCACCGAGAACCCGATGAACGTGCGCCCGACCCGGGTCGACCGCGCCGCCCAGTCGGTCTACCGGCCGGAGGGTTCCGTGCTGGCGGACCGGCTCACCAGCTACGCGGTGCTCGCCCACGATCCCGCCGTCCGGATCGTCGCGCTGGACTACTGGCTGCACAGCGAGCCGTACTACCGGCGGGTGCTGGACACGCTGACCGACCTGACCGAGGGCGAGCCGGCCGCCCGCGCCGCCGTGCGCGAACTCTTCGACCGACCCGACGACATCCGCGCCGAGCTGCGGGTCCAGCGGATGCTGACCCGGCTGACCGCGACCCGGCCGGAGGCCGCCCGGGCCGCGGCGGACGCCGTCCGGGAGGCCGACGGGAACGTCTACATCGACTACCTGCGCGGCCCGCAGTACGTCCCCGCACCCGCCCCGGTGACGGTGGCCGGTCTGCGCGAGCAGACCCGTCAGGTCCCGCCCCGGAGCGTCGGCGGGGAGCCGGAGCTGCTGGTCGTCGTACCGCTGATGGACCGGGGCGGCACCGGGCGGCTGCGCAACGTGCTGGCCTGCCTGCTGGCGTTGCGCGACCAGACCCTGCCGGCCTCCCGCTACCGGGTGACCGTCGCCGAGTTCGACACCGAGCCGCGCTGGGAGCAGGTGCTCCGCCCGCTGGTCGACCACTACGTCCACGCGTCCGCCCAGGGGCCGTTCAACAAGTCGTGGACGGTGAACGTGGGCGTCCGGCACACGCCCGGGAACGCGCCCGTCCTCTGCCTGCTGGACGCCGACATCCTCGCCGACCGGGACTTCCTGCGCCGTAACCTGGCGCGCTTCGCGGACCGGTCGCACGCCGCGCACCTGCCGCACACCGAGATGCTCTCTTTGGACGTACCCGCCAGCGACGCGGTGATCGCGCAACGCTGCCGGGTGGGCCGCCCGGAGGCCCCGCTCGGGCTGGCCCGGGGCCTGCTGCTGCGCGACGTCCCGGGGGCGTGCCTGTGGCTGCGACGCTCCGTCTTCGACGAGGTCGGTGGGCTGGACGAGCGTTACCTGGGCTGGGGCGGCGAGGACGAGGACATGCTGGTGCGGACGGCCCGGGCCGGCAGCACAGTGCAGTACGACGACGTGCTGGCGCACCTCGCGCACGCCCGCCCGGCGATGCGCCGGGACGACGGGGAGCCGTTCAACGCCCACCTGACCGTCGGCAGCTGGACCGGTGCGACCGGCTACGGCGCGCTCGCCGGGCCGGTCACCGCGGTCCCCGCCTAGCTCCCGGCCGGGGGCGGGAGCGCACGGCACGCTCAGAGATGCCCGCCCCACGGCCCCGGTGCGACGCTGATCGTGTTCACCGGTGCCCTCCCGGCCCTCGACGGCCGGCCCGGCCCGGCAACTCGCCACCCGCGTTCCCGATCCGCCCGGACGACCGCGCCGCGACCCCTCCGTTGCCCCACCGGGAGTCATCATGAGCAATCTCTCCGCGCACCCGTTCGACGACCTCTCCGTCGACCATGTGCAGTACTGCACCGGCGACCTGCGGGCCGCCGTCGACTGGCTCGAAGGGGGCTACGGGCTCCCGACGTTCGCCCGCTCGGCACCGGGAGCGCCCTCGCCCGCCCTGGGCATCGGCCGCGAGCGCATCCGGCTGCTGGTCACGCAGCCGACGCCGGCGGACGGGATCGGCAGCCGGTACGTGCAGCGGCACGGCGACGGTGTCGCCGACATCGCGCTGCGGGTCAACGACGCCGCCGCCGCCCTGGACGCGGCGCTGTCGCGCGGCGCCGAGCTGCTCCGGCCGCTGCAACAGCGCGACGGCGTCACCACCGCGACGGTGCTCGGCTTCGGCGACGTGGCGCACACCCTGGTCGAGCGGGTGCCCGGCGGCGACGACGAGGTGCTGCCCGGCCTGCTCCCGGTCGCGCCGACCCGGGACCGGGACGCCCCACGGCTGCACGAGATCGACCACTTCGCGGTCTGCCTGCCGGCCGGCGAGCTGGACTCGACGGTGGAGTTCTACGAGCGGGTGTTCGGCTTCGACATGATCTTCACGGAGCACATCGTGGTGGGCACCCAGGCGATGAACTCCAAGGTGGTGCAGAGCCGGTCCGGCAAGGTCACCCTGACGATGCTGGAGCCCGACCCGCGCCACGACCCGGGCCAGATCAACCAGTTCCTGGAGCGGCACGGCGGCGCCGGCGTGCAGCACATGGCGTTCAGCACCGACGACATCGTGGACGCCGTCTCGACGCTGGAGGCCCGCAACCAGGAGTTCCTGACCACCCCGGACACCTACTTCCAGCTGGTCGAGGAGCGCCTGGTGCTGGTCAAGCACTCGATCGCCGACCTGCGCAAGCTCAACGTGCTGGTCGACGAGGACCACCACGGCCAGCTCTATCAGATCTTCGCGCGCTCGGTGCACCCGCGCGGCACCTACTTCAACGAGATCATCGAGCGCGTCGGTGCCCGCACCTTCGGCAGCAGCAACATCAAGGCGCTCTATCAGGCGGTCGAGCTGCAACGCAGCAGGGACATCTGAACCACCCCCGCGTCGCGCCGCAGACGGCGAAGTCCAGGGCCGCCCGGTCATCCGGCGGCCCTGTCCCGTAGCACCCCGGAGAAGTCGTAGCACCCCCGGAGAAGGAGGACCGATGCAAGCGTTCACCATCGACATCCCTCAGTCGGACATCGACGACCTGCGCCGCCGGCTGGCGGCCACCCGCTGGTCGGACGAGCTGCCCGGCATCGGGCGGGCTCGCGGCGTCCCGCTGGACCACCTGCGCCGGCTCGCCGAGTACTGGCGCGACGGCTTCGACTGGCGGGCGGTGGAGCAGCGCCTGAACCGGCTGCCCCAGTTCCGTACCGAGATCGACGACCAGACCATCCACTTCGTACACCTGCCCTCGCCGGAGCCGGACGCGCTGCCGCTGCTGCTCACCCACGGCTGGCCGGGTGCGTTCACCGAGTTCGCCGGCATCGCCGAGCAGCTGCGCGACCCGCGGCGGCACGGCGGCGACCCGGCCGACGCGTTCCACCTGGTGATCCCGTCGCTGCCCGGGTACGGCTTCTCCACGCCGCTGCGCAGCACCGGCTGGGACGTGCCGCGCATCGCCGCGGCGTGGAGCGAGCTGATGGGGCGCCTCGGCTACCAGCGGTACGGCGCGCAGGGCGGCGACGCCGGCTCGCCGATCTCGCTCGCGCTGGGGGCGATGCGCCCGGAGCAGGTGGCCGGCGTACACGTGAACATGCTGATGACCTTCCCGTCCGGCGACCCGGCCGACCTGGCCGAACTCACCGAGACCGAGCAGCAGCGGCTGGGCCAGCTCACCCGCTTCGACGAGCACCTCTCCGGCTACATGAAGATCATGGCGACCCGGCCGCAGACGCTGGGCTACGCGCTCACCGACTCCCCGGTCGGCCTGCTGGCCTGGATCGCGGAGAAGTTCGACGAGTGGACCGACGGCGAGGTCGACCGGGACGAGCTGCTGACGATCGTCTCGCTGTACTGGCTGACCGGCACCGCCACCTCCTCGGCCCAGTTCTACTACGAGGGCGCGGAGGCGGTGCGGGCGCTGGCCTCCGGCATGTCCGGCCCGCCGGTGACCGTACCGGTCGGGGTGGCCGTCTTCCCGCACGACATCTTCCTGCCGATCCGCCGCTTCGCCGAGCGGGACCTCAAGGCGATCACCCGGTGGACCGAGTTCGACCGGGGCGGCCACTTCGCCGCCCTGGAGCAGCCGGAGCTGCTGGTGGACGACGTGCGGGCGTTCTTCCGTACGCTGCGCTGACCGCGCGGCAGCACGCCGGGCCCCGCTCACCGACCGGTGAGCGGGGCCCCTTCTTCGCGGCCGTCGCCCCCGGGCACGGGGAAGCCCCCGCCCGGTGGATCCGGGCGGGGGCTTCGCGGACGGTACGTCAGGCCGGCACGGCGGCCGGCTCGGGCTCGGCCGACGGCTCGGCCGGGGCCTCCGGCCGCAGCACCTCCAGGATGTGACCGGAGAGCCGGACCACCGTCGGCTTGTTCCACAGGATGTTCGGCGGCAGCTCGATGCCGTAGCGGCGGGACAGCCGCACCCGCAGCGCGACCGTCATGATCGAGTCGAAGCCGATCTCGACCAGCGGCCGGCGCACGTCGACGTGCTGCGGCTCCAGGTTGAGCTCGGCGGCCACCTGGTCCCGCACGTCGTCGAGCATCGTGGCGGCCTGCTCGGCGCTCGGCGCCGACCAGTCGACGGTGAAGCCCTCCAGCGCCGCGTCCTCCGCGCCGCCGCCACCGGTGGCGGTGAGCAGCCGCAGCATGGGCGGCCGGGGGACGCTCGGCGGCGTCGGCAGCACCCGCAGCACCGCCTGGTACGGCAGCTGGAACCGGTCCGCGAACTCCCAGGACCGGAACGCCTCGGCCGCGGAGACCGCCTCCAGACCACGGCTGTTGGCCTCCATCATCGTGGTGCCGATGGACTCCGACATGCCGACGCCCCGCCAGGAGGTCCAGCCGAAGCTGGTGGTCCCCCGGTCACCGCCGCGGTGGCGGTGCGCCGCCAGCGCGTCGACGAAGGAGTTCGCCGCCGCGTAGCTCGCCTGGCCGGTCAGCCGGGCGAACTGGCCGCAGGAGGAGAACATGACGAAGAAGTCGAGCGAGCCGAGCGGGAAGAGCCGGTGCAGCACCATCGCCCCGTCGACCTTCGGCGCCATCGCCTCCAGCAGGCCCTCCCGGTCGACCTTGTCCACCAGGGCGTCCCGGACCACGCCGGCCGCGTGCACGATGCCCCGTACCGGCGGCAGGCCGTGGGTGGCCGGGTCCAGCGCCAGCGCCACCTGCTCCGCGTCGGTGATGTCCAGGGCGATCGGGCGTACGGTGACGCCCAGCGCCTCCAACTCCAGCACGCCGTCGATCTGGCGGCGCACCCCCGGGTCGGTGACCGCGTCCCACTCGGTACGCGGCGGCAGCGCCCGTCGGCCCGCCAGCAGCAGCCGCCGGGCGCCCCGGTCGGCCAGCCACCGCGCCACCAGCCGGCCCAGCGCGCCGAGACCACCGGTGATCAGGTACGTGTCGGTCGGCCGGCACTGGAGCGCGGCGCCGTCGGCGGCGCGTTCGATGGCCTGGAGGCGGCACGCCGCCACCTCGTCCTCGCCGACGCTGATCACGTCCTCCTCACCGCCGAGGCGGCGCAGCACCTCCACCACCTGCCGGGCGGCGCCGCTGCCCTGACCGTCGAGGTCGATGACGCCGCCGAAGAGCTGCGGGTGCTCGCCGGCGATGATCCGGGAGGTGCCCCAGAGCGGGGCGTGCGCCAACGACTCCTCGGTGCCGGCGTCGCGGACCCCGGAGGTGACCGTCCAGAGCCGGGGCAGCGCCACCGGCGCCACCGCGCCGGCCTCGGCGTCGACCAGCCGCTGGATCGACCGGATCAGCGACCAGGTGCACCGCTCGGCGGCCTGCTCCACCGGCTCGCCCACGCCGTGCGCCGCCGGGGCGACGAGCACGGCGTCGAGGCCGGCCAGGGCGCCCGCGTCCAGGTCCTCCGGCGAGCTGACCCGGGTCGCCGTCACGCCGGCCGTGGTCAGCGTGGCGGTGAGCCACTCCGCCGTCTCGCCGGCCCCGATCACGGTGGCCGCCCGCAGGCTGCCCCGCTCCGCGAGGGAGCCGACGTCGACCGGCTGCCAGACCACCTCGTGCACCAGCTCCCGCGGCGCCGCCACGTGCCCCTCGCCGTCGTGGATGGCGGAGAACCGCAGCCCGTGCACCTCGCTGACCAGGCGGCCGTCGTCCTCGTCGGTGATCCAGACGTCGACGGTGTCGTCCGGCGACTTGGGGTTGCGGATCGAGTGGACGACGATCCGGGCCGGCGGCTCGCCGTCGAAGGCCACCGAGTCGATCCAGCAGGACATCCACTGGTGCTTGGCGAACTCGGGGGTGACCAGCACCGCGCTGATCGTCAGCGCGCCGTCGATGACGTGCGCCCAGCTGCCGCTGTGCCGGGCCGGCGCGGGTTCGAGCGTCAGCCGGGCCAACTGCTCGTTGTCGTTGCGGTGCATGGCCTCCAGGGTCCACGGGAAGGCGTACCCGCCGACGCCCATCCGGCGGAACATGTTGTCGACCCGGGTGAAGTCCCACTCCTCGGTGCACCGGGCGGGCACCACCTCGGGGTCGTCCGGTCGGACGAGCGGGTCGGTGCCCCAGTCGATGGTGGCGGTGGAGTGGGTGATCCACTCCTGGTCCGCCTCCTCGCTGCCCTCGGTGGACGCCAGCCGGGTGGACATCCGCACCGTGTTCTCGGCGAGGACCACCTGCACGACGCGGGCCGGTTCCACGGCCAGCGGCGTACGCAGGCCCACGTCGGCGAGCCGGGGGATCCGACCGTCGCGGGCACCGGCGGTGACGAAGCTGTTGAGGATGATGGCCGCCGGGGTGATCTCGACGTCGACCACCTCGTGGTCCTGCGGGTACGGCCGGCTGTCCATGTCCAGGTAGGTCTGCCAGACCTGCCGGGGCGGCGCGCCGCTGACCGTGGTGCGCCCGCCGAGCAGGGTGTGCGTACGCGGGTCGTGCCCGCCGCCGTGCCCGTTCTCCTCGGCGTTCTCCGGGAAGATCCAGTACGGCCGGTGCTGCCAGGCCATCGTGGGCAGCGGGACCAGCGCGCCCGGCGCCTGCCGGGACCAGTCGACGGCCGCGCCGTGGCACCACAGCCGGGCGAGCGCGGTGGCCAGGGCCTGCGACTCGTCGGTGTCGCGGCGCAGCGACCCGAACGCGGCACCGTCGTCGACGCCGAGGTGGGCCAGCGTCTCGGTGATCGAGTGGGTCACCACCGGGTGCGAGGAGATCTCCAGGAAGAGGCGGTGCCCGTCGGCCACGGCGGCCTCCACCGCACCGGCGAACAACACCGGCTGCCGCAGGTTGGCCTGCCAGTACGCGCCGCCGCGCGGATCGTCCGCCCGGGGGTCCGCCAGCGCCGTGCTGTACAGCGGCACCACCGGGGCGGCGGGCGTCAGCTCGTCGGCGGCGGCCCGGACGGCGGCCGAGGCGCCGTCGACGTGCGGGCTGTGGAAGGCGATGTCCGTGTCGACGGTCCGCACGTCCAGCCCCTCGCCCTGCCACTGCGCGGCCAGTTCCTCGACCGCCGCCCGGGAGCCGGAGACGACGGTGGAGCCGGGGCTCGCGGCGATCGCGGCGACCACGTCGGTCCGGTCACCCAGGCGGTCGGCTACCTCGGTGAACGGGCGGCTGACCAGCGCCATGCCGCCGTCCCCGGCGAACGGACGCAGGGCCACCGCCCGGCGGCACGCGAACCGGGCCGCGTCGAGCACCGGCAGGCAGCCGGCGGCGACGGCCGCGGCGATCTCGCCCACCGAGTGGCCGATGACCGCACCCGGGCGCAGGCCCCGGCTCTCCCAGACCCGGATCAGGCCGGCCTGCACCGCGAAGGTGAGCGCCTGCACCTCGTAGCCGGACCAGGGGCCGCCCGCGGTCAGCGCCTCGCGCGGCGTCCAGCCGAGTTCGGCGCGGAACACGTCGGCCAGCTCGTCGACGGCCTCGGCGAAGACCGGCTCGGCGGCGAGCAGCCGCTGCCCCATGCCGGCCCACTGCGAACCGTGCCCGGAGAAGACCCAGACCGGGTCGGTCTCCTGCCCGGCCGCGGCCCAGCCCTGGATCACCGCGGCGTCGCGGCGGCCCTCGGCCAGGGCACGCAGCCCGGCGCCGAGCTGGTCGGCGGAGTCCGCCACGATGCCGGCCCGCTGCGCCAGCGGCGACCGGCGCGCGGCCAGGCTGTGCCGCACCGACGACAGGGGTACGTCGGGGTGCGCGTCCAGCCAACCGGCGAGGTCGCCCGCGACCGCGCGCAGTCCGGCCTCGGACATCGCCGACAGCGGATAGAAGACGGGACCCTCGGTCGAGGTGTCGGTGGACGCCGGGGTGGCCGTCCCGGCCGGGGCCTCCTCGATGATGACGTGGGCGATCGACCCGCCGACGCCGTAGCTGGAGACACCGGCGCGGCGGACCCGCCCACCGGCCGGCCACGGCGTCCGCTCGCCGATCAGGCGCAGCCCGGAGGCGTCCCAGTCGAAGCCGGAGGTGGGGGCGCCGTGCAGGCTCGGCGGCAGCTCCTCGTGCTGGAGGGCCAGCACCGTCTTGATGATCCCGGCGATGCCGGAGCCGGCCTCGTTGTGCCCGATGTTCGGCTTCACCGACCCGATCAGGCACGGGTCCCCGGCGGGCCGGTTCCCACCGAACACCTCGGCCAGCGCGTTCGCCTCCTCCCGATCACCGACCGGGGTGCCGGTGCCGTGCGCCTCGACGTACTGGACCGTCTCGGGGGCGATGCCGGCCCGCTCGTAGGCCCGGCGCAGCATGTGCGCCTGCGCGCTGCCGTTGGGCGCCATCATCCCGTCGGAGCGGCCGTCCTGGAAGACGCCGCTGCCGGGGATGACGGCGAGCACCGGGTCGCCGTCGCGCTGGGCGTCGACCAGGCGCTTGAGGACCAGCACGCCCGCGCCCTCACCGCGCCCGTAGCCGTCGGCCGCGTCGTCGAACGCCTTGCTGCGGCCGTCCGGCGAGGTGGCACCGGCGGCGTCCAGCGCGACGAAGAGGGTGGGGGTGGCCATCACGTTCACGCCGCCGACGATCGCCACCGGCGTCTCACCGCTGACCAGGCTGTGGCAGGCGACGTGCAGCGCGGTCAGCGAACCGGCGCAGGCGGTGTCCACCGCCATGCTCGGGCCGCGCAGGTCGAGGGCGTACGAGATGCGGTTGGCGATGCCGTAGTAGGTGGTGCCGTTGACCGCCCAGGCACCCGTGCGGGTGATGTCCTCCAGCAGGCGCCGGCCGTAGTCGTTGGAGTTGGCGGCGACGTAGACGCCGGCGTCGGTGCCGCGCAGCGACAACGGTGGGATACCGGCCCGCTCCAGCGCCTCCCACGCCAGCTCGAGGATGATGCGCTGCTGCGGGTCGAGGAACTCCGCCTCGCGCGGCGAGATGCCGAAGAAGTCGGCGTCGAAGCCTTCGATGTCGCGCAGGAACGAGCCGCGACGGGTGGTGCGGTTCAGGATCGAGGTCGCCTGCGGGCTGCTCGCCTGGTAGGGCTGCCAACGCTTCTCCGGCATCTCACTGACGTCGCTTCGCCCCTCGACGAGGAACTCCCAGAACCGCTCCGGCGTGTCCAGGTCGGGGGCGTAGCGGCAGCTCATGGCCACCACCGCGATCGAGCGGGGATCTTGGCCGTCCTGACTCATGGGGGGCTCCTTTCCAGCACCGGGAGAGTCCGGTGGGGTCATCTCTTCATGTGCGTGGTGCGGGCGGGGCGCACGGTCGCGCCGGCGTGAGGCGTACGGGATCAGCTGGCGCGCAGCGCGGCCGGTGTCGCCTCCTCGGCCAGCCGCGCGGCGATGTCGGCGCGGAGCGCCTTCTTGTCGACCTTGCCGACGGCGGTGAACGGCAGGGCATCGACGTGCTCCAGCCGTTCCGGCAGCTTGAAGGTGGCCACGCCGGCCGCGCGCATGGTGTCGCGCAGCCGGTCGAGGTCGAACCGGCCGCCGACGACGTAGAGGCAGATCCGCTCGCCGAGTTCGCGGTCGGGCATCGCCACGGCCGCGGCCAGCCGGGCGTCGAGGCGGTACGCGAAGTTCTCGATCTCCTCGGCCGAGATCTTCTCGCCACCACGGTTGATGACGTCCTTCTGCCGGCCCTCGACGATGAGGTTCCCGTCCGCACGGATCCGGACGATGTCGCCGGTGTTGTACCAGCCGTCGCCGAGGAACGCGGTCGCGTTGGTCTCCGGGGCCCGGTAGTAGCCCCGGGGCGTGTACGGCCCGCGGGTGAGCAGGATGCCGGCCTCACCCTCGGCGGCCGGTTCGCCGTTCTCCCGGACGATCCGCAGCTCGTCGTCCGGGCAGATCGGCCGCCCCTGGGTGCGGCACACCACGTCGGCCGGATCGTCGGGGCGGGTCAGGCACATCAGCCCCTCCCCCATGCCGTAGCCGTTCTGCAGGGTGCAGCCGAGCACCGGCGTGATCCGGCTCGCGATCTCGTCCGGCAGCCGCGACCCGGAGACCTGCACGAGTTGCAGTGAGCTGAGGTCGTGGTCGTGCCGGGTCCCCCGGTACTCCAGCCAGCGCTGGGCGACCGCGGGCACCAGCGAGGTGAAGGTGACGCGTTCGGCGGCGACGACGTCGAACGCGTACTCCGGCTGGGGCGAGGCGGCGATGACCACCCGGCCGCCGCTGAACATCGCGCCGAGCGCCGCGGTCAGCGGGAAACCGTGCCCCAGCGGCAGCACCGCCAGGTACGCCGCGTCGGCGCCGAGCCGGCACACCCGCGCGGCCTGCCGGACCAGGTACGAGTAGTCGTTGTGGGTGCGGGCGATGAGCTTCGGTGCCCCCGTGGTGCCGCCGGAGAGCAGGAACAGCGCCGCCGCCGTACCGTCCGGTTCGGCCACCGGCGGCATCGGCCGCACCGGCGGTACGCAGAACGCGTCGAGGTCGTGGCTCGCCGGGTTCCGCCCGTCCAGGACGATCACGTGCCGCAGGGTGGGGGACGTGGCGGCCACCTCGTGCGCGAGCGCCTCATGGTCGAAGTCCTTCACCACGCCGACGGTGATGATCGCGCTGGCCTCGGCGTGCGCGGCGACCGCCGTGACCTCCTGCTTGCGGTGCCCCAGCAGGGAGAGCACGGGCACCACCCCGAGCCGCAGGCAGCCGACCGCCGCGACGAGGAACTGCCAGCAGTTCGGCAGTTGCAGGATCACCCGGTCGTCCGGGCGCAGGCCCAGGTCGTACAGCCGGGCGGCGACCCCCTCGGCGCGGGACCAGAAGTCCTGGAAGGACAGCCGCAGCTCCCGGTCGACCAGGCACACCGCCGCCGGGTCTGCCGCGACGGCGTCCCGCAGGTACGCGTGGACCGGTCGGCCCTCCCAGTAGCCGCGCTCGGTGTACCGGGCGGCGAAGTCGTCGGGCCACGGCACCATGCCCGCCGTTGTCCTCTCCGGCATGCCGGAACCTCCTGTCGTGGGCTTCGTCAGCGGCGGGCGACGACCGCGCCGTTCGCGCCGGGCGCGGTGAAGGGCACCGTCGTGACCTCGGCGAACCCGGCGTCGCGCAGCCAGTCGTGGTATTCGGCGGCGGTGTAGTTGCGGCCCCAGGTGCCGACGAGCATGTTCATGCTCATCAGCGCGGCGTTCAGCGGACCGGTCTTCTCGTCGTCGACCAGCAGCTCGCTGATCACCAGCAGCCCGCCGGGGGGCAGGGCCCGGTGGCACTTGGCGATCAGGGCGCGACCGCGGTCCTCGTCCCAGTCGTGCAGGATCATCGACAGCAGGATGGCGTCGTGGCCGGCGGGCAGCTCCTCGGCGAAGAAGTCCCCCGGGTGCACGCCGATCCGCGCCGCCACCTCGCTGCCCTCGATCCGCTCGCGTGAGTGCTCGCAGACGAACGGCAGGTCGTAGACGGTGGCCCGCAGGTCGGGGTAGCGGGAGCAGAGCCCGATGGCGAAGGCGGCGTTGCCCCCGCCCACGTCGAGCAGCGAGGTGACCCCGCTCAGGTCCACCGCCTCCGCCAGCGCGCCGGCGGTCAGCGCGGAGAGCGGATAAAGGCCGTCCCAGAACACCCGGGGCCGCTTCTCCGCCGCGAAGATGTCCGGGTTCTCCTCGCCGATGACCCGGCTCGGGGCGTTGGCCCGGAGCGAGTCGGTCACCCGCATCCACCCCGGGTACGCGTACTGGCGGAGCATGCCGACGTAGTCGCCGAGGTAGTAGGGCCGCCCCTTGACCAGGTAGCGGTCGGCGGTGGCGGTGTTGACCCAGCGCTCACCACGTCGGCGCAGCAGGCCCAGCGCGGTGCAGGCGGTCAGCAGGATCTCCGCCGGACGTTCCGCGATGCCGGCGTGCTTGGCGAGCCCGGCGACGGTCAGCCCGTCGCCGGCCGCACAGGCGGTGAACACCTCCAGCTCCTCGGCCGCGGCCAGCGTCTGCGACACCCACAGGCCGGTCGTCATGCGCATGAGGGCCGCGAGGTCGGGCTGGTCGGGATCGGTCACGTCGAGCCTCCTGGCGGTCGGAACGGGGGGCGGGCGGTCACTGCCCAAAGGTCACGCGAAGGTCCTCGAAGACGATGTGCCGGCCGTTCTCGAACCGCCGGCGCGGCTCCCCGGCCAGCCGGTAGTCGCCGTGGCCGGCCAGCTCGTCCAGCACCGCGCGCAGTTCCAGCCGGGCCAGTCCGGAGCCCATGCAGGCGTGGATGCCGAGGCCGAAGCTGAGGTGCTGGTGCGAGTTGCCGCGGTCCAGGGAGAACGTGTCCGGGTCGGGGAAGCGCCGCGGGTCCCGGTTCGCCGCGTCGATCAGCAGCATCACCCGCGCGCCGGCCGGCAGGACCGTGTCGCCGAGGGTGACCTCGCGGGTGGCGACCCGGGTGAACCGGTCGGTGGGGCACCAGCGCCGCAGCGTCTCGTCGGCCGCCACCGAGCGGCTCTCCGGTTCGGCGCGCAGCCGCTGCTGCGTCTCCGGGTGCCGGGCGAGGTGCCACAGCAGCCGGCTGATCGTGTTCATCGTCGTCTCGTGGCCGGCGACGCAGTACGACACGATGATCGAGTGCAAGGTCTCCTCGGGGATCGGCCGGCGCGCGAGCTGCGCCAGGTAGGTCTCCCCCGGGCTGCGCCGCGCGTGCTCCACCTCGGCGGAGAGCAGCTCCGCGAACGCCGGCCAGAACGCGCTGGAGTCCGGTGCCGTCGCCAGCTGCCTCCACAGGGTGGTGGTCAGCTCGCGGATCTCGTGCTGCGCCTTCTCCGACAGCCCGATCGCCAGCGCCAGCACGCCGATGGCCATCGGCCGGGCCAGCTCCTCGGCCACGTCGCCGCCACCCCGGTCGGCGAGGGCGCCGACCAGTTCGGCGGCGAGCCGGCGTACGTCAGGGGCCAGGGCGTGGATGCGGTCCGGCAGCATCGGCGGCGCCATCATCCGACGCAGCTCCTTCTGCTCCGGCGGGTCGTGGTCGATCGGGGAGAACTTCGGCACGCCCGGGGCCCGCGGGACGAACACCCCCTGCGCCGAGGAGAACGTCTCGTGGTCCTTGAGCACCGCCCGGACCAGGGCGTACCGGGAGACGATCCACATCCCCCCGTACGCCTCGGTCCGGGTGATCCCGGCGCCGTCGCGCAGCCGCCCGTTCACGACCTCGGCGACCTCCGGGACGAACTCGGCGTCGAGGTGGTCGTACCGCTCGGTGAGCCGGCCGATGACATCAGGACCGGTGCTGGTCATCTCGCCCCCTAGGCTGGCCGATCGAGGTGGTGTCTCATCGTCACCGGGACGGAGACGGCTGCTCATCCGCTCGATTGCTGGCGGAGCGCACGCCGGAAGAAGGTCCCCGGCGACGGCGCCGCGGTCAGCGGTTGTAGGGCATCGTGGGGAACCAGCCGTGCCCGAACATGGCGGGCAGCCGGACGTCCCAGTAGACGACGGTGAAGACGCCCAGGGCGATCAGCAGGGCACCCGTCAGCGCGATGGTCCGGGCCGGGCTGCTGGCCAGCCAGGCGATCGCCCGACCCCGGCTGAGCAGCACGATCAGGGCGAACAGCGCGGAGACGAGGACGATGTTGCCGAGCGACTGCAGGATGAAGGCACCGGCGCCGTAGAGCGGGTTGCCGCTGTCGACCGCCCAGTGGAAGAGCTTGTTGAACAGCGGGTACGGCCGTCCGATGAGGAAGGCGCCGACGAACGCGCCGAGGGTCACCACGCGGGCGACGGGACGCCGGGCGAACGGGTCGGGCAGCACGCCGAGCGCGGCCAGTCCGAGATAGACGAAGGCCAGGCCGACCAGGCCGAAGACGACCATCGACTGCCAGAGCCGGACCGGGATGCCGCCGGCCGTCGCGGTGGACAGCTGCGGCATCCGGTCGCCGACCAGCACGCCGATGAAACCGTACGCGCCGGAGACGACGACCATGCCGAGCGCCAGCCAGCCGACCGGCCGGAGCAGGCTGCGCAGGCCGGTACGGGTCGCCGAGCCGGCACTGGCCTGACTCATCGGCCCGATCGACGCCGCCATCGCGATGTTGCAGGCGGTGAAGGTGCCGGCCAGTCCGGAGACGAACGCGAAGACCAGGCCGGCCACGGTGCCGCCGACGGCGGTGGCCTTGGCGTCCCGGCCCAGCAGGGTGTTGGCGACGTTGTCGCCGATGACGTGGTCGACGAACTCGAACGACCACAGCACGGCCAGGAGCACGCCGGCGGCGACACTGCCGATGACGATCCTGCCCCGGTGCACGGCACCCCGCTCGGGCGACGCCGTGACGAACTGCTTGCCTTCAGTGACAACCATGGAGCTGATTGTCTGGGGCGGCCGAGCCGGTCAACTGTTCCCAGATTGCTCTCCCGTCGGGCTCGGCAATCTGGAAGAAGGTCGACCGGTCCCCCTTCGTCCCGGTCGGTTGCGGTCAGCCGCTACTCACGCCGTTCGCGCGGCACCGGCGTGATCACGGCTCCCCGCGGTTCTCGCTGACCGGCGGCGAAGCTGCTGCACTCGGGGCAGGTCGAGACCACCGGGTGCGCGCAGGCGAGCACGTGATCGAGGAAGTCCTGCGCCGCGTGCAGTTGGCGGATCTGGTCCGCGATCCGGTCTCGTCGGTCACGCACCAGCGCGGCGCGGCGCTGACCGTCGCCGCGATACAGGTCCCCGATCTCGGTCAGCGACATGCCGGCGCGCTGGCAGAGTCGGATCAGGCGGGCCCGCGTGATCGTCTCGTCGTCGTAGACCCGGTGCCCGTTGGCGAGCCGGGCCGGTTCGAGCGCACCGACCTCCTCCCAGTGCCGCAGCACATGCGTCGGGACGCCGAGCAGCGCCGCCGCGTCTCCGATTCGCCATGTCGTCACGGCGACTCCTCACGAGTTGACTTCAGGTCGACCTGAATTTCTACGGTGCCCTCCCATGGCGCACGATGCGCCACGGTAGAGGGAGAAGCTCATGGTCCATACGATCCGTGCGGCCGGGGTGGCGGTCGCCGCGCTGGCTGCGGTGCCGTACCGCCTGATCCGGCCACGTCCGATCGACCGCCGCTTCCTGGCCGGGCTGTCCGACGCCGGTATCCCGCGCGGGGATGTCGAGGTCGAGCTGATCGCACTGGACCAGACGGTGCGGTCGGTGCCGACCCCACTGATCGCCGAGGCCGTCCGGCACCCGCGCCGGGTCGGCAACGCCCTGACCACGTACGTGATCCGCCATCCGGAGGTGACCGTGCTGCTCGACCCGTCGGTCTGCACCGACGTCGGAGCCCGGGTGATCGGCGAGTTGCCGTGGACGGTGCGGCCGGTGGTGCGACCGCGCTACCAGGTGCTGCCGACCACGACGGCGCTGGACCGGGCCGGCATTCCGGCCGACACGATCGACTTCGCACTCCCCACCCATCTGCACTGGGACCACGTCTGCGGGCTGCTCGACCTTCCCGGGCTGCCGGTCATGGTGCGGGAGCGGGAACGGGACTGGATGATGTCCGGTGACGTGGCACCGGCGGGCGGCGTCCGAGCCGCGCTGGAGGGCCGCCGGCTGGACAGCTACGAGTTGGACGGGCCGCCGGTGCTCACCTTCGAGCGCAGTCACGACCTGCTCGGCGACGGATCAGTGATCATGGTCGAGCTGGCCGGGCACACCCCGGGGAGTGCCGGCGTCCTGCTGCGTACCGCCGACGGACCGGTGCTGGTCGCCGGTGACGCGGCCTGGCACGGGCTGCAGATCGAACACGTCCGGCAGAAGGCGCCGTACCCGGGGTGGCTCGTCGACGACGATCGCGACGCGGCCTTCCGCACACTGCACCGGCTGCACGCCGTCCGGAAGCAGGTCCGGATCATCCCGACCCACGACCCGAGCGCCTGATCCCCGATCCGAACCAGCGGGTCCGCCATCGTCGTTCGACCGAAGGTGGCGCGTGGCCGTCAGACGTTGAAGCGGAACTCCACCACGTCGCCGTCCTGCATGACGTACTCCTTGCCCTCGATCCGGACCTTGCCGGCGGCCTTCGCCGCCGCCATCGATCCGGCCGCGACCAGGTCGTCGTAGGAGACGACCTCGGCCTTGATGAAGCCGCGCTGGAAGTCGCTGTGGATCACACCCGCGGCCTCCGGCGCGGTCGCGCCGACCGGGACGGTCCAGGCGCGCGCCTCCTTGGGGCCCGCCGTCAGGTACGTCTGGAGCCCGAGCGTGCGGAAGCCGACCCTGACGAGCTGGTCCAGGCCGGGCTCGTTCTGCCCGATGGACTCCAGCAGCTCGCGGGCCTCCTCCTCGGGCAGGTCCACCAGCTCGGACTCGATCTTGGCGTCCATGAAGACCGCCTCGGCCGGGGCGACCAGGGCGCGCAGCTCGTCGAGGAACGCGGAGTTGCCCAGTTCGGCCTCGTCGACGTTGAAGACGTAGAGGAACGGCTTGGTGGTGAGCAGGTGCAGCTCGCGCAGGTGCTCCAGCTCGATCTTCGCGGCGGCGGCCCCGGAGTAGAGGGTGGTGCCGCTGTCGAGAAGCTCGACGGCCTGCTTGGCGGCGGTGACGGCGGCGGCCCGGTCCTTGCGGAGCTTGGCCTCCTTCTCCAGCCGGGGCAGCGCCTTGTCCAGGGTCTGGAGGTCGGCCAGGATCAGCTCGGTGTTGATCGTCTCGATGTCGTCGGCCGGGGAGACCTTGCCGTCGACGTGCACCACGTTCGGGTCGGAGAAGGCGCGCACCACCTGGCAGATCGCCGAGGCGTCCCGGATGTTCGCCAGGAAGGCGTTGCCCCGGCCCTGCCCCTTGGAGGCGCCGCGGACCAGGCCGGCGATGTCGACGAACGACACCGGCGCGGGCAGCACCTTCTGCGAGGCGAAGATCTCGGCGAGCTTGGCCAGCCGCTCGTCCGGCAGCCCGACGACGCCGACGTTCGGCTCGATGGTGGCGAACGGGTAGTTCGCCGCGAGCACGTCGTTCTTGGTCAGCGCGTTGAACAGGGTGCTCTTGCCGACGTTGGGCAGGCCGACGATGCCGATGGTGAGACTCACGACGAGCCAGCTTACGCGCCTCCCGCCGACCACCCGGCAGCCGGCCGGGAAATGGGGGTGTCAGGCGGTCAGCAGCCGCGGCTCGATCCGGGTCTCCCGGACCCCGCCGTCCTCGGCCCGGGTCACCTCGTACGCCGCGACGCCCTCGCGGTCGGCGACCGCCTCGACCAGTCGGGTCCCCCGATAGACCAGTCCGACGCCGTCGTCGGTGCAGTGGCTGGTCGGCAGGGTGCCGTCGCCGACCAGGCGGTGCATCAGCGGGCGGCGCTGCTCCTCGCCGTCGTAGTGCACGCCGTTGCCGTAGGGCAGCCAGCCCAGGCCGTCGGTGAAGGCGCGCAGGGTGGGGCCGTAGCTGTCGGTGGCGCCGCCGAGGTGCCAGCAGATCGACCCGGCGGAGACCCCGCCGAGCACCACGCCGGCCTGCCAGCACTCGTGCAGGATCTCCTCCAGCCCGTGCACCCGCCACACCGCGCAGAGGTTGGCCACGCTGCCGCCGCCGACCCAGATGACGTCCTGGGCCAGCAGGTGCGCCCGGACGTCGTCGACGTTGGGCATCGGGAAGAGCGCCAGGTGCGACGCGCGGAACCGGGTGCCGGCGAACGCGCCGTGGAACGTGGTCAGCGCGGTCGGCTGGTCACCGACGGCCTGGTTGAGGTAGCAGATCCGGGGCTCGTCGGCGCCCGCCAGCTCGGCCATCAGGTCGAAGACCGGGCCGGGCTGGACGTCGTACGGGCCACGGCGCCGGGTGGTGAAGCCCATGCTGGTGGCGACGATGGTCGGCTCGCTGGCGGCCATGGCGGTCCTCCGGTTCTGCGGCACGGTCACGATCATCCTGCGCCACGTCCGGCGGGTCGACTGCTCAGGCCCCCTGCTCGGCGGCGGCGAGCAGCGTACGCAGCAGGTCGGCCAGGTGCGCCTGGTCGTCGGGCGGGAGCGCGTCGAGGATCCGCCGCTGGACGGCCAGCCCGGCGTCGACGGACTCCTCCACCACCCGCCGGCCGGCGTCGGTGAGGACGATCCGCAGCCCGCGCCGGTCCGCCGGGTCGGGCGTACGCCGGACCAGGCCGGCCCGCTCCAGCCGGTCGAGCCGGCCGGTCATCCCACCGGAGGTGAGCATCAGCGCGGCGGTGAGTGCCTTCGGCGCGAGCGCGTACGGCTCACCGGAGCGGCGCAGGGCGGCGAGCACGTCGAACTCGCCCCGGCTGATCCCCCAGCCGGCGTAGACCTTCTCCTGGTCGTCACCGACCAGCCGGGCCAGCCGGTAGATCCGCCCGAAGACGGCCATCGGCTCGGGACGCATGCCCGCCCGCTCCCGACGCCACTGCTCGACGATGACGTCCACGTCGTCCGTTGCCACTCCGGGATTGTGCCGCACCTCGCACTTCCCTTCCTCGGTCGCGGTGATTTAGCTTAGCACTAAGCTACTTAGTGATGAGGTGAAGAGATGGACCGACGTTGGACGGACGTCGCGCTGACCGCCGCCGCCCCCGCCGCCTGGGGCACCACCTACCTGGTCACCTCCCAACTGCTCCCCGCCGACCGCCCGCTCTGGTCCGGCGCGCTCCGGGCCCTCCCGGCCGGGCTGCTGCTGCTCGCGCTCACCCGCCGCCGCCCCCGGGGCGACTGGTGGTGGCGGGCCACCGTGCTGGGCGCGCTCAACATCGGCGCCTTCTTCCCGCTGCTCTTCCTCGCCGCGTACCGGCTGCCCGGTGGCACCGCGGCCGTGCTCGGCGCCGTCCAGCCGCTGCTGGTCGCCGGGCTCACCGTGGTCGCCCTCGACACCCGGCCCGGCCGGCCGGCGCTGCTCGCCGCGCTGGTCGCGCCGCTCGGCGTGACCCTGGTCGTGCTCCGCCCCGGCGCGGGCCTCGACCCGATCGGCGTCGCCGCCGGACTCACCGCCACCGCCGCGATGGCCGCCGGGCTGGTGCTCACCCGCCGCTGGGGGCGGCCCGCCGGGATCGGCACGCTCGCCGCGACGAGCTGGCAGCTCGTCGCCGGTGGCCTGCTGATCGTGCCGCTGGCCGCCGTCGTCGAGGGCCCGCCACCCGCCCCGGACACCCCGGCCCTGCTCGGGTACGCGTGGCTCGGCCTGGTCGGCACCGCCGGCGCGTACGCCCTGTGGTTCCGGGGGGCGGCCCGACTCCCCGTCACCCAGGTGTCGGTGCTGGGCGCGCTCAGCCCGTTGACCGCCGCCGCGCTCGGCTGGCTGGTGCTCGGCCAGGCGCTCACCCCGACCCAGCTCGCCGGCTTCGCGGTGGCGGTCGGCGCGATGACGCTCGGGCAGCGCACCGGTCAACCGGCCAGCAGCCGGCGCACCTCCGGCGGATCCACCCACTCGGGCAGCGCGCCGGGCGGCAGCTCGGCGGCGGCGGCCAGCGGCAGGGTGAACCGGTGCGCGGCGGCCGGGCCGGCCGCGTAGGACTGGTCGAGCATCCAGCGCACCTCGTCGGCCGTCCAGCCCAGCCCGTGCCGGCCGGCGATCTGCCGCACCAGCCGCAGGCCGACCCGGGTGTCGTCGTCATAGAAGCGCATGCACCAGTGGTGCGCCCACATGCCGAGCGCGCGCAGGCCCGCCCCGTCGAGCGAGCCGGCGAGCCGGCCGCAGGCGGTCTCGGCGAACGGTCGCGCCGGATCGTCGGCCCGGTCCCGCTCGATCGCGCCGTACGCCGCCGACGCCACCACCCGCATCCGGTCGTAGAAGCCCTGCACCACCGCCCGGTCGAGCCGGATCCGCCCCGACCGCATCAGCGGACACCCCGCCCGGCCACGCTCGCCATCCTGCGCACCTTTTCTTGAGTTGGTGGCGGGACCGTACCGGCCACGACCGACACTTTCCGCCCGCGAATCCGTTACCGGGTAAGGGAGATGCGCGTTGAGCTGGGCATTTTGCTGAGTTGCCGCTCAGCCGGGAGCCGTGGGCCGTCCACCGACCGGCCGGTCGACCCGGACCGGGCCGCAACGGGCGCACGGCGAGGTCCGAATCCCGCCAGCCGAGGCCCGGACCAGCGAGGCAGTATCGGTGACGTGGAGTTGGACTTCGAACGGTGCTACCGGGCCGTGGACAGCCGTGACCAGCGCTTCGACGGCTGGTTCTACACCGGCGTGACCTCGACCGGGATCTACTGCCGGCCGTCCTGCCCGGCGATGACGCCGAAACGGCAGAACGTCCGGTTCTTCCCGTCCGCCGCCGCCGCCCAGGGCGCCGGGCTGCGGGCCTGTCGGCGGTGTCGCCCCGACGCCGCCCCGGGCTCGCCGCAGTGGGACGTCCGGGCGGACGTGGTCGGCCGGGCCATGCGGCTGATCGCCGACGGGGTGGTGGACCGGACCGGGGTGCCCGGGCTGGCCGCCCGGCTCGGCTACACCGAACGCCACCTGCACCGGATGCTCCGCGCCGAACTGGGCGCCGGGCCGCTGGCGCTGGCCCGTGCCCAACGCGCGCAGACCGCCCGGATCCTGATCGAGACCACCGGCCTCGGCATGGCCGAGATCGCCTTCGCCGCCGGCTTCGGCAGCGTCCGCCAGTTCAACGACACCGTCCGCGAGGTGTACGGGGCCGCCCCGTCCGAACTGCGGGTCGGGCGGGGCGGGCGGCCGGCGGTCGGCGGGGCGGGCACGATCACGCTGCGGCTGGCGTACCGGCCGCCGTTGCACGCGGCGGCGCTGCTGGACTTCCTGGCACTGCGCGCACTGCCCGGCGTGGAGGAGGTGCGCGACGGCACGTACCGCCGGGGCTTGCGGCTGCCGCACGGGCCCGGCGAGGTGGCGCTGACCCCGGCCGACGGGCACATCTCCGCCACCCTGCGGCTGGCCGACATGCGCGACCTGGCTCCCGCGGTGGCCCGCTCCCGCCGCCTCTTCGACCTCGACGCCGACCCCACCGCCGTCGACGACACCCTCGCCCACGACCCCGCCCTGGCCGAATCGGTGCGCACCGAACCCGGCATCCGCCTCCCCCACGCCGTCGACGGCTTCGAAATGGCCGTCCGCGCCATCACCACCCAACAGATCTCCCTGGCTTCCGCAAGAACCACCCTCACCCGCCTCCTCACCGCCGCCACCCCCACCAACCCCGGTGATCAAGAGGTTTGCGTCGCGGAGAGCGCTCCAGCAGGACGCAAACCTCTTGATCAACGCGGCGAGGGCGGGGCGCGGGGTGGGGGTGGGGGGTTGCGGGGGTTTCTCAGTGCGGAGGAGGTGCTGGGGTTGCCGGAGGGGGTGTTCGGGATGCCTGCCGGGCGGCGGGAGGCTCTTCGGGGGGTGGCGCGGGCCGTCGCCGAGGGGGAGCTGGATCTGGAGCCGGGTGGGGACCGGGAGGACGCCGTGCGGCGGTTGACGGCGCTGCCCGGGATCGGGGCGTGGACCGCCGGCTACGTGGCGATGCGGGCACTCGGCGACCCGGACGTCCTGCTCCCCACCGACCTCGCTGTCCGCCGGGGCGCGACCGCGCTCGGCCTGCCCGACGACCCGAAGACACTCGACGCGTACGCCGACCGCTGGCGACCCTGGCGGTCGTACGCGGTGATCCGACTCTGGAGAGCAGCATGACCACACTGGACAGCACCATCGTCGACACCCCCACCGGCCCGCTGAGCATCCTCGCCGGCCCCGACGGGGCGGTCCGCGCCGCCGGGTTCACCGCCGACCCGGCGAGCCTGCTGCCGCTGACCCACCCGGGTCTCCGGGGCGACCTGCGGCACCGCGCCGACCTCGGCCCGGTGACCGTCGCCGTCCGCTCCTACCTGGACGGCGACCTCGACGCGATCGACACGGTCGCCGTGGAGCAGCGCAGCGGCGGGGCTTTCCTGCCGCACGCCTGGCGGGTCCTCCGCGAGGTCGAGGCCGGCCGGCCGGTGACGTACACCGGTTTCGCCGCGCTGGCCGGACGGCCGGCGGCGGTCCGCGCCGCGGCGGCGGCCTGCGCCCGGAACGCCGCCGCGCTCTTCGTCCCCTGCCACCGGGTGCTGCGCACCGACGGGACCCTCGGCGGCTACCGCTGGGGGCTGGACGTGAAGACGTGGCTGCTGCGCCACGAGTCCGCGCGGGGGCAGTGACGGGAAGCCGACACCGGCACGTCGCCCATTTGACGCTACCGTCGGGTAGTGCTTGCGCAGAGCGACGGCGGTCCCGCAGTCGGCGGCGACGCCCACCCGCTGCGCAACCTCTGGCGGCTGCACCCCTATCTGCGCCCGTACGCGCCGGAGTTCGGCTGGCTGCTGGTCACGGCCTTCGCCGCCACCGCGGCCAGCCTCTCCGTGCCGCTGGTGGTGCAGCGGGTGGTCGACGGGCCGATCGCCCGGCACGACAGCGCCGGGCTGCTCCGGCTCGGTGGCCTCGCCCTCCTGCTCGGCCTCGCCGAGGCGGTGCTGATCTTCATCCGCCGGTGGACCCAGTCCTCCTCGTCGGTCGGCATGGAGGCGGCGATCCGCGCCGACGTCTACGCCCACCTGCAACGCCTCCCCGCCGCCTGCCACGACCGCTGGCAGTCCGGCCAACTGCTCTCCCGGATCACCAGCGACCTGTCGGTGATCCGCCGGTTCCTCTCCTTCGGCCTGCTCTTCCTGGTGCTCAACCTGGTCACCTACGTCGCCGTGGTGGTGCTGCTGGTCCGCCTGCACCCGGCACTCGGGCTGCTGGTGGCGGTCAGCGCGGTGCCGCTGTTCCTGATCAGTCGCCGGTTCGCCCGGCACTACCACGCCGCGTCCCGGCGGATGCAGGACCAGCAGGGCGACGTCGCCACCCTGGTCGAGGAGACCGCGCAGGGGCTGCGCACCACCAAGGCGTACGGGCGGGGACCGGAACTGGCGGAACGGTTCGCGGTCGGCGCCCGCGCGCTGCACGACACCGGGGTGGGCAAGGCCCGGCTGCTGGCCCGTACGTCGGCGCTCTTCGACCTGGTGCCCAACCTGACCCTCGGGGTGGTGCTGGTCGCCGGCGCGGCGGCCGCCGCCCGGGGTGGCCTCACCATCGGTGAGCTGGTCGCCTTCGTCAGCCTCCAGCTCATGCTGATCTGGCCGGTGCAGTCGCTCGGCTGGATCATCGCCAACGGGCAGGAGGCGGCCACCGCCGCCGACCGGATTCAGGAGGTGCTCGACACCGAACCGTCCATCGTGGACGCACCGCAGGCGCGGACGCTGGACCGACGGCAGGTGCGGGGCCGGCTGCGCTTCGAGGGGGTCTCGTTCCGCTATCCCGGCTCCCCCGCCCCGGTGCTGCGCGACATCCAGCTGACCGTCGAGCCGGGCGAGACGCTGGCCCTGGTCGGCGCGACCGGCTGCGGCAAGAGCACCCTGCTCTCCCTGGTCCCCCGGCTGCACGACGTGACCGGCGGGCGGATCACCCTGGACGGGCACGACGTGCGGGACCTGCGGCTGGCGTCGCTGCGCCGGCTGGTCGGGGTGGCCTTCGAGGAGCCGACCCTGTTCTCCATGTCGGTCTGGGAGAACCTGACCCTGGGCCGGCCGGACGCCGACGAGGAGGAGGTCCGCGCCGCGCTCGCCCTCGCCCAGGCCGACTTCGCGTACGACCTGCCGTGGGGGTTGGCCACCCGGGTCGGCGAGCAGGGGCTCTCCCTCTCCGGCGGGCAGCGGCAGCGGCTGGCACTGGCCCGGGCGGTGCTCGGTCGGCCCGCGCTGCTCGTGCTCGACGACCCGCTCTCCGCGCTGGACGTGCACACCGAGGCGCTGGTCGAGGCCGCCCTGAAGCGGATGCTGCGGGACACCACCGCGCTGCTCGTGGTGCACCGGCCGTCCACCGTGGCGCTCGCCGACCGGGTGGCGCTGCTGCACGACGGCCGGATCGCCGCCGTCGGCACCCACTCGCAACTGCTGGCCGACGTGCCCGCGTACCGGGCGGTGCTGTCGGCCCGGCCGGCGCAGTGGCACGACGACGCCGGCCTGGTGCGCTCGTGACGGAGCCGGCGGACGGGTCACCCTCCGTCCCCGCGCCGCGCCGCGCGCCGGACGACGGACCGGACCTGGACCGGTGGCGCGGTCGGGCCACCGACCCGGACGCCGACCGCAGCCGCGCCGAGGACGCCACCCCCGAGGCGGTCGCCCGGCTCCGGGCCCGCAGCCGGGACCTGCTGCGGCAGCTGCTGCACCCGCAGCGGGGCCGGCTCGGGCTGGCCGTGGCGCTGCTGCTGGTGCAGAACGCCGCCGCGATGTCCGGGCCGTACCTGGTGATGGTCGGCATCGACCGGGCCATCGCCCCGCTGCGCGCCGGCGACCCGGGACCGCTGGTCACGGTGGCGACCGCGTTCGGCGCCGCGGCGCTCACCGAGTACGCCGCCCGGCGCGGCTTCCTCACCCTCACCGCGCGGATCGGCCAGGCCGTCCTGCTGGAGCTCCGCCGCCGGGTGTACGACCACTTCCTCCGCCTCGACGTCGGCTTCCACGAGCGCTACACCTCCGGCCGGGTGATGTCCCGGCTCACCAGCGACCTCGACTCGATCGCCGAACTGGTCGACGGCGGGATCGACAGCCTGGTCGTCGCCGCGCTCTCGGTGCTCTCGGTGGCCGGCATCCTGCTCTGGCTGGACCTGCCGCTGGCCGCGGTGACCCTGCTCGCCTTCCCGTTCCTGTTCTGGCTGTCCCGCTGGTTCGCCCGGGCCTCCGCCGGGGCGTACCGGCGCACCCGGGAGGCGGTGGCCCTGGTCATCGTGCACTTCGTCGAGTCGCTGCGGGGCATCCGCGCGGTGCAGGCGTTCCGGCGGGAGCCGCGCAACCAGCAGATCTTCGCCGCGGTGAACGACGACTACCGGCAGGCCAGCCTGGGCGCGTTCCGGCTGATCGCGATCTACTCGCCGGGGATCAAGCTGATCGGCAACCTGACCGTGGCGGTGGTGCTCGGCTACGGCGGCGCCCGGGTGCTGGCCGGCCGGACCGAGGTGGGGGTGCTCGCCGCGTTCCTGCTCTATCTGCGGCGGTTCTTCGAGCCGATGCAGGAGCTGAGCCAGTTCTACAACTCGCTCCAGTCGGCCACCGCCGCGCTGGAGAAGCTGGCCGGGGTCCTCGACGAACGACCGGCGGTGGCCGAACCGGAGCGGCCGACGCCGCTGCCCGCCGGGCCGGGCCGGGGGCTCGTCCGGTTCCGCACGGTGTCGTTCGGCTACCGCCCGGAGACCCCGATCCTGGCCGGGCTGGAGCTGACCGTGCCGGCCGGGCAGACCGTGGCACTGATCGGCCCGACCGGTGCCGGCAAGTCGACCATCGCCAAGCTGCTGGCCCGCTTCCACGACCCGGACGCCGGCACGGTCAGCCTGGACGGCGTCGACCTGCGGGACCTCGCCGACGCCGAGCTGCGCCGCGCGGTGGTGCTGGTCACCCAGGAGAACCACCTGTTCAGCGGCTCGGTGGCGGAGAACATCCGGTTCGGCCGGCCGGACGCCGACGACGCCGCCGTGGAGGCCGCCGCCCGGGCCATCGGCGCGCACGAGTTCATCGCCGCCCTCCCCGACGGGTACGCCACCGAGGTGCACCGCCGCGGCGGCCGGCTCTCCGCCGGGCAGCGTCAGCTCGTCGCGTTCGCCCGGGCGTTCCTCGCCGACCCGCGGGTGCTGATCCTCGACGAGGCCACCTCGTCGCTGGACGTGCCGACGGAGCGGCTGGTGCAGCACGCGCTCGGCAGCATCCTGCGGGACCGGACCGCGCTGGTCATCGCGCACCGGCTCTCCACGGTGGAGATCGCCGACCGGGTGCTGGTGATCGACGGCGGCCGGATCGTCGAGGACGGCCCGCCGGGCGAGCTGGCCACCGCCGGTGGCCGGTACGCCGCCCTGCACGACCAGTGGCGCGACTCGCTGATCTGATCGTGCGGCCGGCCCGCGCTGGCCGCCGTCAGTCGGTGGCCTGGCGGGCGGTGGCCCGGCTCAGTCGGCGGCGGGGTCGACGGGCGGGGTGAGCGCCGCCTCGGCGTGCAGGTCGCGGCGGAGCCGCTCGACGGCCCGGGTGAAGGTGTGCAGCAGCACCAGCACCACGGCGGTGGCGGTGACGAAGACCGGCACCGTCAGCAGCGGCTCCCGGTAGGGGCCGTCGGACTGGGACCGGATCACCACCGGGGCCAGCGTCAGCGCGGCGAGCACGAGGGCGGCCGGGCCGAGCGCCAGCAGGCCGGTGAGCGGGCCGGTTCGCTCCACCGGGCGGCTCACCGCGAGGGCGGCCGAGCCGAGGCCGAAGCCCAGTGCCAGCCCGAGCCCCAGCACGATCAGCACCGGCTGGGCCGGCGCCGCCGACGGAAGCTGGTCCCGCACCACGGACGACCCGAGCGGCATGGCGAGGGCGGCCAGCACCAGCCCCACCGCGTCCCAGGGCAGCACCCGGGCGGCGTACCGGGCCAGCAGGGCGGCGGCGGTGAGGGCCACCACCCCGGTCACCGTCACCAGGAACAGCGACTGAGATGCCGAGCCGGGCGCGATCCGGAAGCCGTACAGCAGCGTCGGGCCGGCGCCGACGCAGAGCGCCACCCAGCGCGCCGCCGTCACCCCACCGGCCCGGTACGCCCACCAGAGCAGCGCCAGCCCGACCACGGCGGCGAGGAGCACCAGCGACCAGTGGCCGAACGCCTCCACCGCCCGGGTCCGGCGGTGACCGGCCAGGCCGTCCGGGCTGACCCGGAAGGTGCGCACCACCCAGGACCGCACCAGCAGCCCGGCCAGGGTGAGGGCGGCGGCCCCGGCGACGACCAGCACCGGCCGGACCGCCGGGCCACCCGAAGGTGGCTGCGGCACGTCGACCGCCCGCCGGTACGCCAGCAGTGCCGCGAGGACGGTCAGCAGCAGCGCCAGCCAGAGCTGCACGGTGACCGGGGAGACCGACCGCGCGTACCGGTCGGGCAGCGCGTCCTGCACCAGCCGGGTGGCGACCGGTTGCAGCACCAGTCCGGCGGCCAGTCCGGCGGCGGGCAGCCAGCGCCCCGCTCGCGGCGCCTGGCCGACGGCGAGCAGCGTCCCGCCGAGCGCCACCCCGACGCCGACGGCGGCCAGCACGACCGAGACGACCACCCGGGCGGGCACCGGATAGCCGGCGACCAGCGCCACCGGGTCGCCCCGGTCACCTGGTCGGCCACCGCCACCAGCAGCAGCGCGCCCGCCACGACCGGCCAGCCGGGCAGCCGGGGCACCAGGGCGACGGCGGCCACCACGACGGCCAGCAGCACGGCCGTGACCGTCGCCGTACGGACCGGCACTCCCTCGACCAGATCGGTGTAGCCGGCCTGGACCAGCAGCGCCATCCCGCGCGCCGCGACCAGCACCCCGACCGCGAACGCGGCCACCGCCTCCACCGGCTCCGGCCGGTCCCACCAGCCCGGGCGTGCGCGTACCCGCTCGTCCATGGAATGCCTCCCCCGCGTCACGGACGCGGCAGATGCTGTCACAGGCCCGGCCCGGCCGCTGTCCCGTCGCGGACAGGGGGGCGCGCCGGTTATGCCGTGGAAGGCGGGTCACCGACTGCCTACGATCGGCAGATGACCGACACGGCGAGGACGGCCCGCACCGGCGTCCCCGAGCGTCCGACCCTGGACGGCCTCGAGGAGAGCTGGGCGCGCCGCTGGCAGGAGGACGGCACGTACGCGTTCGACCGGACGAAGGAGCGGTCGGACGTGTACGCCATCGACACGCCGCCGCCGACCGTATCGGGCGAGCTGCACATGGGACACGTCTTCTCGTACACGCACACCGACACGGTGGCCCGGTTCCAGCGGATGCGCGGCCGGACGGTCTTCTATCCGATGGGCTGGGACGACAACGGTCTGCCCACCGAACGCCGGGTGCAGAACGTCTACGCGGTGCGCTGCGACCCGACCCTGCCGTACGACCCGCGGTGGCAGCCGCCGGCCGGGCCGGTCACCGAGGCGGCCCGGAAGGATCCGACGGCCGTCTCCCGGCGCAACTTCGTCGAGCTGTGCGAACGCCTGACCGCCGAGGACGAGCAGGTCTTCGAGGCGCTCTGGCGGCGGCTCGGGCTCTCGGTGGACTGGTCGCTGACGTACACCACCATCGGGCGGGTGGCGCGGGCGACCAGCCAGCGGGCGTTCCTGCGCAACCTGGCCCGGGGCGAGGCGTACCAGGCGGAGGCGCCGACGCTCTGGGACGTCGGCTTCGCCACCGCCGTCGCCCAGGCGGAACTGGAGGACCGCGAGCGGCCCGGGGCGTACCACCGGCTGCGGTTCACCGGGCCCGGCGGGCGGGAGGTGCTGATCGACACCACCCGGCCGGAGCTGCTGCCGGCCTGCGTGGCGCTGGTCTGCCACCCCGACGACGAGCGCTACGCGGACCTGGTCGGCGCGTCCGTGCGTACCCCCGTGTTCGGGGTCGAGGTGCCGGTGCGCGCGCACCCGCTGGCGGACCCGGCCAAGGGCACGGGCATCGCGATGGTCTGCACCTTCGGCGACCTGACCGACGTGACCTGGTGGCGGGACCTGGAGCTGGCGACCCGGGTGGTGATCGGTCGGGACGGGCGGCTGCTGCCCGAGCCGCCGGCCGGCGTGCCCGCGCAGCCCTACGCGGCGCTGGCCGGGCAGACCGTCGCCGCTGCCCGCCGGACCCTGGTGGGCCTGCTGCGCGACGCGGGCGACCTGGTCGGCGAGCCCCGCGAGATCACCCATCCGGTGAAGTTCTACGAGCGGGGCGACCGGCCGCTGGAGATCGTGTCCACCCGGCAGTGGTACCTGCGCAACGGCGGCCGGGACGCCGACCTGCGCGCGGAGCTGCTGGCCCGGGGCGCCGAGCTGCGCTGGGTGCCGGAGCACATGCGACACCGGTACGACCACTGGGTGGGCGGCCTGACCGGCGACTGGCTGGTCAGTCGACAGCGCTTCTTCGGCGTGCCGGTGCCGGTGTGGTACCGGCTCGACGACGCTGGCGAGCCGGACTGGAGCCAGCCTCTCACACCGGACGAGTCGATGCTGCCGGTCGACCCGTCCAGCGACGCCCCGCCCGGTCACGACGAGTCGCAGCGCGGGGTGCCCGGCGGTTTCGTCGGTGACCCGGACGTGCTGGACACCTGGGCCACCTCGTCGCTGACCCCGCAGATCGTCGGCGGCTGGGAGACCGACCCGGACCTGTTCGGCCGGGTCTTCCCGATGGACCTCCGGCCACAGGGGCAGGAGATCATCCGGACCTGGCTCTTCGCCTCGGTGGTCCGCGCGCACCTGGAACACGGCGTGCTGCCCTGGCGGGACACCGTGCTCTCCGGCTGGATCCTCGACCCGGACCGGAAGAAGATGTCGAAGTCCAAGGGCAACGTGGTCACCCCGATGGGCCTGCTGGAGCAGCACGGCTCCGACGCCGTGCGGTACTGGGCGGCCAACGGGAAACCCGGCATGGACCTGGCCTTCGACCCGGCGCAGATCAAGGTCGGCCGGCGGCTCGCCACCAAGCTGCTCAACGCGTCGAAGTTCGCCCTCGGGCTGGGCGCCGCGGACGCGTTGCGCGCCCCGGCGACCACCCCGCTGGACACCGCCATGCTCGCCGAACTCACCGGCGTGGTCGGCACCGCGACGGCGGCCTTCGACGCGTACGACCACACGGCCGCGTTGCAGGCCACCGAGTCCTTCTTCTGGCGGTTCTGCGACGACTACATCGAGCTGGTGAAGGAACGCGCCTACGGCACCGGGGCGGGGGCCGACTCGGCCCGGGCGGCCCTCGCGACCGCGCTGTCGGTGCAGTTGCGGCTCTTCGCCCCGGTGCTGCCCTTCGTCACCGAGGAGATCTGGTCCTGGTGGCGGTACGGCTCGGTGCACCGGGCCACCTGGCCCACCACGTACGAGGTGGGGCGGGCCATCCAGGCACCCGGTGACCCGGAGCTGCTGCGGCTGGCCGCCGACGCGCTCGGCCAGGTGCGGCGAGCCAAGTCGGAACGGAAGCTGTCGATGAGGGCGGAGGTGCCGCTGGCCGAGGCGCTGGGCCCCGCCGCGCTGCTCGACCAGCTCACCTCGATCGCCGACGACGTCCGCGCCGCCGGCCGGATCGCCACCCTCGACCTGCTCCCCGACCGCACCCCGGAGCTCGTCATCGCCTGCGCCTTCTAGCCACGACGGGGAGGGCCCTCGGAGCCCTCCCCGTCGTCCCTCAGCTCGTCTCGCCGGCCACGCTGAACGAGCGGAGGCGGTCGATGGCCAACACGGTGAAGCCGACGCTGACCAGGGCGGTCAGCACCGCGGCGACCGGCACCGAGACGGTGGCCGACAGCAGCTCCGTCGGGGCCATCCGGTCGGCCAGGGCGATCACCCACTGCTGGATCGAGAGCACCTTCGTACCGCTGACGAAGCGGCCCAGCAGCCCCTCCCAGATCAGCACGTAGACCAGCCCGAGCAGGACCGGCCGCCGGGTGACCAGGCTCAGCGCCAGGAACAGCGCCGAGTACGCCAGCGCGCCCAGCGCGGACGCGGCGGCGAGCGCCAGGCCGAGTCGTACCGAATGGGCCAGCACGCCCGCGACGTAGATCGGCACGGCGACGGTGGCCGCGGTGACCCCGGTCGCCACCGCGAGCTTCGGCAGCACGATCTGCCAGCGCGGCAGCGGCTTGGTCAGGATGTGCACCACCGTGCCGTCGTCGATCTCGGCGCCCAGCACGCCGGTGCCCACGATCAGCGCGACCACCGGCAGCACCACGGCCAGGCCGAGGCCCACCACCACCGGCGGTGCCCACTGGCCGGGGTCGACGCCGAGCGAACGGGAGACGATCGCGAGCACCAGGAGCAGCGCCGGCAGCGGGAGCAGCAGCAGGAACCGCCGCCGGCCGAAGAGGCCGCGCACGGTGATCCAGGAAACGGTCGACATCTCAGGCCCCCACCAGATAGGAGAAGACGCTCTCCAGGGATTCGTCCTCGGGCGTCAGCGCGCGGACCCGGATGCCCCGGGCCAGCGCGATCTTCGGCAGTGCCCGGGTGAAGGCGCCGTAGTCGCCGGCCCGGACGGTCAGCCCGTCGCGGCCCAGCTCGACCCCGGTCACCGACTCCTCGGCGATCAGCGCGACCGCCAGGGCCCGGTCGTCGGTGGAGCGGACCGCGAAGACGTGCGGCCGGTTGGTCATCAGTCGCCGGATGGTCCGGAAGTCGCCGGAGGCGGCCAGCCGACCGGCGACCATCACCTGCACCGTGCCGGAGACCTGCTCGACCTCCTCCAGGATGTGCGAGCTGAACAGGATGGTCCGGCCGGCGTCGCCGAGGGAGTGCAGCAGGGCCATCATGTGCAGCCGCTGCCGCGGGTCCATCCCGTTGAAGGGTTCGTCGAGCAGCAGCACCTGCGGGTCGTGGACCAGCGCCGCGGCGACGCGGGTGCGCTGCCGCATGCCCTTGGAGTACGTGCCGATCCGGCGTTCCTGCGCCCCCTCCAGCTCGACCAGCGCGATGGCCCGCCGGGCCGCCGCCTCGGGGTCGGGCAGCCGGTGCAGCTTCGCGCTGGCCAGCACGAACTCGTACGCGGTGAGGAAGCTGTGCACCGCCTCCCGCTCGCTGACCAGGCCGAGCCGCCGGTAGACGGCCGGGTTGCGCCAGGTGGGCTCGCCGTCGAGGGTGACGCCGCCCCGGGAGGGGGCGAGGAAGCCGGCCATCATGTGCAGCAGCGTGGTCTTGCCGGCGCCGTTCGGGCCGAGCAGGCCGGTCACGCCGGGGCCGAGCCGCATGGTGACGTCGTTGACCGCCACGACGTTGCCGTACCAGCGGGAGACGCCGGCGAGGTCGAGGGTGCTGGTGGTCGCGGTCGGGGTGGTCGCCGCAGGGCCGGCGCTGATCGTGGTCATCGGGCGGCCACCTTCCGGTATCGCAGCAGCAGCAGGGTGACGCAGCCGGCGACGAGCAGCACGGCGGCGAGGACGTAGACCGGACCGAAGCCGCCGATCAGGCGGTTCGCCTCCCCGGCAGGGGCCAGCAGGTCACCGAGGGTGTAGAGGCCGACGCCCTGGACCAGGGTGGACGGCGAGGCGAGCAGGGCCAGCTCGTTGACCGCCCGGGACGGCATGATCGACAGCGTGCCGACGATCGGGGTGGTCATCAGGAAGGCCGCCACGATCCCACCGGCGGCGAACGCCCGCTTGCCGGTGAGCGAGGCGATCAGCAGCCCGACGGAGGCGAAGACCACCGCCCAGAGCGCCGCGTAGAGCAGGCCGGGGAGCAGGTCCAGCAGCTCGTTCCAGACCCCGTGCATCCCGTCGTCGGTGGTGAACGCCGCGCCGAGGAACATCACCAGCTGCGGCGCACCGAGCAGCAGCCACAGCGCGGTCACCAGGCTCAGCAGCTTGGCCAGGGCGTAGTCGCCGCGCGCCAGCGGCCGGGAGAAGTAGAGCGGCAGCACCCCGCTGCGCAGGTCGCGGGAGACCAGCTCCGGCCCGACCACCGCGACGAAGAAGATGACCAGCCAGCTCATCGAGTCGGCGAACTGGGCGTACGTCATGACGGCCCGGCCGAGCTGGCTGCGCACCGCGGTCAGCCCGGCGGCGGTGACCACCACGATGCCGACGACCAGCCAGGGGAAGATCTTCGCCTTGGCGGTACGCCCCAGCCCGAACGCGGTGCGCAGCCCGTGCCCGTAGAGGGCGCCGAAGACCTGCCGGCGACCCAGCCGTGGCCCGGTGTAGCGCTGGTAGCCGATGTCGTGGATGACGCCGGTCGACTCAGACATGGCTGGGCTCCCTCACGGCGAAGAGTTCGGCCACCCGGTGCCGGCGCTGGTCCAGCCGGTGCAGCGGCAGGTCCAGCTCGGCGACCGCGCCGAGGATCAGGTCGTACGTGGCGTCGTCGGCGAGCGGGACGAGCAGCAGCCGACCGTCCCGGGACACCGGCAGGTCGAGCGCGGCGAGCCGGGCGGCCAGCTCGTCGGTGCCCTCACTGACCTCGACGGCGAGCACGTCGGTGGCGGAGGTCATCGCGGAGATGTGGTCGGCGCGCAGCAGTCGCCCGCCGTCGATGGCGATCAGCGTGTCGCAGATCCGCTCCACCTCGCCGAGCAGGTGCGAGCAGACCAGCACGGAGATGCCGAACTCGGTGCCGATGCGGTGGATCAGCGCGAGCATCGCGTCCCGGCCGGCCGGGTCGAGGCCGTTGGTCGGCTCGTCGAGCAGCAGCAGGTCCGGGTCGTGCACGAGCGCCTGGGCGAGCTTGACCCGCTGCTTCATGCCGGTGGAGTAGCCGCCGACCGGGCGGTAGCGCTCCTCGTAGAGGCCCACGTGGCGCAGCGCCTCGGAGGCGCGTTCCCGGGCCACCGTGCGGGGCAGGCCGCTGATCCGCCCCAGGTGGGTGACCAGCTCGGCGGCGGAGAGGTCGGGCGGCAGGGCGTCGTGCTCGGGCATGTAGCCGATCCGGGCGCGGACCGCCGCCGGATCGCTGGTCGGGTCGAGGCCGAGCACGGAGACCCGGCCGCTGGTCGGTGGGAGCAGGCCGAGCAGGATCTTGATCAACGTGGACTTGCCGGCGCCGTTCGCGCCGACCAGGCCGATGATCCCCGGCTCGACCGACACCGTGAGGTCGGCGAGTGCGGTGACCCGACCCCCGTACGTCTTGGTCAGCGACTCGGTCGCGATCAGTGTCACGCCCACCAGCGTAGGAAGGTCGCGCTCGGACGGGCATCGGGAAACGCTCGGGGATCCCCCTGATTCCGCCCCGAGCACCGAGCACCGGCGGGCGGTAAGGGTTCCGTAAGCGGCGCGGGGTGACCGGGCGGGCCGGTGAGCGGAAGACTCGACCCATGCGAACCCGACTGCCGCACAAGCCGCTGACCTGGGTCGTGGTCGCCGTCGTCGGCGCCGGGGCCGCGTTCGGGCTGTTCTGGTTCCAGCCCTGGAAGCTGGTCACCGACACCGAGGTGCACGAGCAGCTCACCGCGATCGAGTCGGTGGCGCCCGCCCCGCTGCCGTCCGGAGCGCCGTCCGCGACCAGCGCGCCGGCCGGTCCCACCCTGGTCGGTCGGGGCGACTTCGTCGCCCACGAGCACGACACCACCGGCAGCGCGCGACTCGTCCGGCGCGCCGACGGCCGGTTCCGGCTGGAACTGGTCGGGCTGGTCACCTCCAACGGTCCGGATCTTCAGGTCTGGCTGACCGACCAGCCGGTGCGCACCGGTCCGTCCGGGTGGAAGGTCTTCGACGACGGCCGCCGGGTCGAGCTGGGCCCGCTCAAGGGCAACCGCGGCGACCAGGCGTACGACCTTCCCGCCGGCACCGACGTCACCGGCCTGACCAGCGTGGCGATCTGGTGCGAACGGTTCGCGGTGTCGTTCGGGGCCGCCCCGCTGGACCCGACCGGTTGAGCCCGACGGCACCGGCGGCGAACGCCCGGTGGCCGGGAGGTGGAGTGGCGCTCTCGACCGATCGGCGGTGGGCTGCGAAACTGTGGGCCGGCCGGTGAGTTGGGGGTTCGATGAACAACGGGTGGGTGCTGCCCGAGGATGTCTTGCGGGACGCGCCGGCATACGCGCCCCGCACCGGTGAACTGGCCGATCTGGAGTTGCTGCTGACCGGGGCGTACGCCCCGCTGACCGGCTTCATGACCCGCGCCGACCTCACCGCGCTGAGCCGGCGCGGCCGGTTGGCGGACGGCACGTCGTGGCCGGTGCCGGTGACCCTCCAGGTGCCGGCGGCGCTCGCCGACGGCCTCGACCCGGACGATCCGGCGCGTCGGGCCCTGGTGCTGACCGACGGCGAGGGCGCCCCGGTCGCGGCCATGGACGTGACCGACCGCTGGCCGGTACGCGAGGGCGTGGTCGGGCTCGGTGGGCCGGTCCGCCGGCTCGGCGACGGTGGGCACGGGCCGTTCCAGCGGCTGCGGCGCAGCCCGGACGACGTCCGCGGGCTGCTGCCCCCGGGCCGGGTGCTCGGCGTCTTCGCCGACCGTCCGCTGCACCGGCCGCAGCTCGCGCAGATCGCGCACGCCGCCCGGACGCTCGGCGCGCACCTGCTGGTGATGATCCCGGTTGGCGAGGACGGGGTCGACGGGCTGCCCGCGGAGGCGCTGGTCCGCAGCGTCTTCGCCGCCCGCGACCGGATGCCCCCGGCGACCCTGGTGGCGGTGCCGCTGGTCCGTCGCCGCGACGAGATCAGCGACGCGCTGCTGCGGGCCCGGATCGCCGCCGCGTACGGGGTGACCCATCTACTCTCCACCACCGACGTCCTCTCCGGCGCGGGCCTGCGGGTGCTGGTGCCCCGCGAGCTGGCCTACGACAACCGGGACGGGCAGTGGCGCTGGCGGGAGGACATCCCGCCGCGCAACCGCCGGCTGGCGCTGAGCCAGGCGGAGATCGACGACCTGCTGGACCGGGGCTTCCCGCTGCCCGAGTGGCACACCCCGCCGGCGGTGGCGAAGGAGCTGGCCCGGGCCCGTCCGCCGCGCCGGCACCGGGGCCTGGTGGTCTTCCTGACCGGCCTCTCCGGGTCCGGCAAGTCGACCATCGCCCGCGGTCTGGCCGACGCGCTGCGCGAGGGCGGCGACCGGACGATCACCCTGCTGGACGGGGACGTGGTGCGCCGGGAGCTCTCCGCCGGGCTGACCTTCAGCAAGGCCGACCGGGATCTCAACGTGCGCCGGATCGGCTGGGTGGCCGCCGAGATCGCCCGGCACCGGGGGGTGGGCATCTGCTGCCCGATCGCCCCGTACGCGGCCGCCCGGGCGACCGCCCGGGAGATGGCCCACGCCGCCGGGGCGGGCTTCCTGCTGGTCCACGTCGCCACCCCGCTGGAGGTGTGCGAGCAGCGCGACCGCAAGGGCCTGTACGCGCGGGCCCGGGCCGGTCTGCTCACCGGGATGACCGGCATCGACGACCCGTACGAGGAGCCGACCGACGCTGATCTGGTGGTGGACACCACCGACATGACCATCGACGAGGCGGTCCAGCTCGTGGTGGGTCACCTGACCGAGACCGGCTGGGTGGAGCCTCGCCTCCAGTCCGCCTGATCCGCTCCGCCGCGACGCCGCCGCCCGGCCGGGTGGCGGCGTCGCCGTTTTCCCCCGCTGTTCCTTCCCCCGTGCCTTCCTGCGCGCTAGTGTTCATCTTTGTTGGAACACGTTCGACCTCGTGGGCACGTGGTCGCGGACTCCCGGGAGGTTCGGCGGATGCTGGCGCGACAGCGGCAGGCGGCCATCCTGGACCGGGTCCGCACCGAGGGCGGGGTGCGGGTGACCGAACTGGCCGCCGAGTTCGGCGTCTCCGACATGACCATCCGGCGCGACCTGGAGACGCTGCACGAGCAGGGCCTGCTGGCAAAGGTGCACGGCGGGGCGACCCTCGCCGGCCCCGGCTCCACCGACGAGCCGGGCTTCCGGGCCAAGTCGGTGCGACAGTCCGCGGAGAAGGCGGCGATCGCGGCCCGCGCGGCCCAACTGGTCCGCCCCGGCGCGGCGATCGCCCTCTCGGCCGGCACCACCACCGCCGAGCTGGCCCGCCGGCTGGTCGACGTGCCCGGCCTGACCGTGGTGACCAACTCCCTGCCGGTCGCCGAGATCCTGCACGTCGGGGGCGGCCCGGACCAGACCGTGGTGCTCACCGGCGGCGTCCGCACACCGTCCGACGCGCTGGTCGGGCCGCTGGCCGTCGCGGCCATCGACGCCCTCCACCTGGACGTGCTCTTCCTCGGCGTGCACGGGATCAGCGAGCGCGCCGGCTTCACCACGCCGAACCTGATGGAGGCGGACACCGACCGGGCGCTGGTGGCGGCGGCCGACCGGCTGGTGGTGCTCGCCGACCACACCAAGTGGGGCACGGTGGGGATCTCCTCCATCGTTCCCCTGGCCGCCGCGGACGTGCTCGTCACGGACGACCAGTTGGCACCGGACGCACGGCGGGTACTCGACGAGAAGGTGGGCGAACTGGTGGTCGTGTCCGGCACCGGGCGGGCCACGGAGGAGGCGGAGTGAAGCGTACGCAGATCGAGCTGGCCGACGGCCGCGAGCTGATCTACTTCGACGAGCGGGACGACGCGGTCCGCGACCAGCCGGACCGGCGGGAGCTGCCCCCGCCCCCGCCCGCGTCGCAGCTGCGCCACGACCCGCTCACCGACGAGTGGGTGGCGGTCGCCGTGCACCGGCAGACCCGCACCTTCCTGCCGCCGGCCGACCAGTGCCCGCTCTGCCCGTCCCGCGACGGTCGGCACAGCGAGATCCCCGCCCCCGACTACGACGTCGCCGTCTTCGAGAACCGCTTCCCGTCGCTGAGCCAGCGGGTCGCCGAGGAACCGGCCGAGATCACCCCGTTCACCCCGGTCCGGCCCGGCCGTGGCCGCTGCGAGGTGGTCTGCTTCACCGACGACCACAACGCCTCGTTCGCGGCCCTGCCGCCGCGCCGGGTGCGGACCGTGCTCGACGCGCTCGCCGACCGGACCAGCGCGCTGAGCGAGCTGCCCGGGGTGGAGCAGGTCTTCCCGTTCGAGAACCGGGGCGTGGAGATCGGCGTGACCCTGCACCACCCGCACGGCCAGATCTACGCGTACCCGTTCGTCACGCCCCGGACCCGGTCGATGCTCGCCGCCGCCCGCCGGCACGCCGACCGGACCGGCGGCAACCTCTACGCCGACGTGCTCGCCGCGGAGCGCGCCGCCGGGGAGCGCGTGGTCGCGAGCAACGAGCACTGGACGGCGTACGTCCCGGCGGCCGCCCGCTGGCCGTTCGAGGTGCACGTCGCCCCGCACCGGCCGGTGCCGGACATCCCCGCGCTGGACGACGCCGAGCGGGACGCCTTCGGGCCGCTCTACCTGGACGTGCTGCGCCGCTTCGACGGGCTCTTCGACCTGCCCATGCCGTACATCGCCGCCTGGCACCAGGCGCCGGTGCGGATCGACCGCGAGCTGGGGCACCTGCACCTGCAGCTGTTCACCGTCCGGCGGGCCAAGGACAAGCTGAAGTACCTGGCCGGCTCGGAGTCGGGGATGGGCGTCTTCATCAACGACATCGCCCCCGAGCGCGCCGCCGAACTCCTGCGCGCCGCCTGACCACAGCGGCGCCCGGTCGGGACGTCCCGGACAGGGCGCGGGGGGCCCGGGACAGGGCCCCCCGCAGGGAAGGGACGGCTGGCTGTGTGCGACAGCCGGGAAGGCTGGCTGATCGGCACTCGTGCCGCGAGGCGACCGCGGTCAACCTTCCTGGACGCGACTGGCATCACGTCCACCCTGCTCAACGACCCGCCCCGGCCCGGGTGACGCGCCCACCCCACGGGCCACCCCACCGGCGCGGAGACGACGGAGCCCGCCGGCGGGTGCCGGCGGGCTCGGTCGGGTGACGCGGTACGGAATCAGGCGTTGATCCGGCGAGCCAGGTTCTCGTCGAGCGCGTTCATGAACTCGTCGGTGGTCAGCCACGGGGCGTCCCGCGAGATGAGCAGCGCGAGGTCCTTGGTCATCTGGCCGCCCTCGACGGTGTCGACGATGACCTGCTCCAGGGTGTTGGCGAACTCGGTGACCGCCGGGGTGCCGTCCAGCTTGCCCCGGTGGGCCAGGCCCCGGGTCCAGGCGTAGATCGAGGCGATCGGGTTGGTCGAGGTCTTCTCGCCCTTCTGCCACTGCCGGTAGTGCCGGGTGACGGTGCCGTGCGCGGCCTCCGCCTCGACGGTACGGCCGTCCGGGGAGAGCAGGACCGACGTCATCAGGCCGAGCGAGCCGAAGCCCTGCGCGACGGTGTCGGACTGCACGTCACCGTCGTAGTTCTTGCAGGCCCAGACGTAGCCGCCCTCCCACTTGAGCGCGGCGGCGACCATGTCGTCGATGAGCCGGTGCTCGTAGGTGATGCCGGCGGCGGCGAAGTCGGCCTTGAACTCGGCCTCGAAGACCTCGGCGAAGAGGTCCTTGAACCGGCCGTCGTACGCCTTGAGGATGGTGTTCTTGGTGGACAGGTAGACCGGGTACTTACGGTCCAGCCCGTACCGGAACGAGGCGCGGGCGAAGTCCCGGATCGACTCGTCGTAGTTGTACATGCCCATGGCGATGCCGCCGCCGGGGAAGTTGGCGACCTCCATCTCCATCGGGGCGCCGCCGTCGGCCGGGGTGTAGGTGATGGTCACCTTGCCCGGGCCGGGGACGACGAAGTCGGTGGCCTTGTACTGGTCACCGTGGGCGTGCCGGCCGATGACGATCGGCTTGGTCCAGCCGGGGACGAGCCGCGGCACGTTGGACATGATGATCGGCTCGCGGAACACGACGCCGCCGAGGATGTTGCGGATGGTGCCGTTCGGCGACCGCCACATCTTCTTCAGGCCGAACTCCTCGACGCGGGCCTCGTCGGGGGTGATGGTGGCGCACTTGACGCCGACGCCGTGCTCCTTGATGGCGTTGGCGGCGTCGACGGTGACCTGGTCGTCGGTCGCGTCGCGGTTCTCGATCGACAGGTCGTAGTAGTGCAGGTCGACGTCGAGGTAGGGCAGGATCAGCTGCTCCCGGATCTGCTTCCAGATGATCCGGGTCATCTCGTCGCCGTCGATCTCCACGACCGGGTTGTTTACCTTGATCTTCGCCATCGGCCGGCGCTCCTCTCGGGGGACACGTGCTCAAGCAGTACGAGCGTACTGGAAACGGGCCGGCACCCCCCAGTCGGCCTCGGTGGGTGGGAAACCCGGGCGACCGACCTGGGAATCACTGGCACCATCGTCCGATGCCACTGAGCCGCACCCTCGGGTCTATCACGGTCACCGCGCTCACCGACGGTGAGGGGCCGTTCTTCCAGCCCCGCGCGACGGCGTTCCCGGACGCCACGGACGCGCTCTGGCGGGAGGCGGACCGCCGGGATCCCGCCTCGGTCACCGCCGACGGGCGCTGGTGGCTGCCGTTCCGCAGCTTCGCCCTGCGTACCGGGGACGGGCCGGTCACCCTGGTCGACGCCGGGATCGGCCCGGCCGACTCCCTCGCCGCAGGCTGGGCACCGGTGCCGGGCCGGCTGCCGGACGAGCTGGCCGCCGCGGGCATCGACCCCGCCGACGTCCGCACCGTCGTCCTCACCCACCTGCACAGCGACCACATCGGCTGGGCGGTCACCGGAACTCCCGGCCGCCCCTGGTTCCCGAACGCCGACTACCTGGTGCAGCGGGCCGAGCTGGACGCGATGGAGTCGATCAACCCAGGGCTGCCGGCCGGCCTGGTCGCGCCGTTGCGCGCCGCCGGCCAGCTCCGGGTGGTCGACGGCGACACCGACCTCACCCCCGGCGTACGCGCCCTGAGCACCCCCGGCCACACCCCCGGCCACCAGTGCGTGCTGGTCGACGGCGGCGACGAACGCCTCCTGGTCACCGGCGACCTGCTGGTCCACGCGGTGCAGCTGCTCGACCCCACCCTCGCGTACGCCCACGAGATGGACCCCCTGGCGGCCCGCACCTCGCGCACCCACCTCCTGCACACCCTGGCCACCGGCCCCATCCCCACCCACCTGGCCACCCCCCACCTGAGCACCCCCTTCACCCCCCTCTAACCCTCCCCCTCCCCCTCCCCCGCACCCCGCCCGACCCTGTTGATCATGAAGTTAGCGTCAAAGATGATCTCCACATCGACACTAACTTCATGATCAACGAGGCGGGGCGAGGGTGGGGTGGAGGGAAGGCGGAAGGGCGGGCCGGCGGGAGCCGGCCCGCCCTTCCGGCGGTGGTTCTCAGGTCACATGTTGGCGACGTCGGCCTGCTTGGCGCGGACGGCCTCGGCGGCCTCCTTGAGGCTGGCCAGCTCGTCGGCGTCCAGGTCGGTCTCGACCACGCGCTTGATGCCCTCGGCGCCGATCTGGGCCTCGACGCCCAGGTAGACGCCGGAGATGCCGTACTCGCCGTCGACCCAGGCGCAGACCGGCATGACCTCGCCGGAGTCCTCCGCGACGGCCTTCGCCATCCGGGCGGCGGCGGCCGACGGGGCATAGTACGCCGAGCCGGTCTTCAGCAGCGCGACGACCTCGGCGCCACCGTTGCGGGTCCGGACGACCAGCTCCTCGATCTGCTCGGCCGGCATCGCCTCGCGCAGCGGCTTGCCGTTGACGGTGCTCTGGGAGGGCACCGGGACCATGGTGTCGCCGTGCGAGCCGAGGGTCAGCGTCTTCACCGACTTCACCGGTACGTTCAGCGCCTCGGCGACGAAGTTGGTGAACCGGGCGGTGTCCAGCATGCCGGCCTGGCCGAGCACCCGGTTCTTGGGGAACTGGGTGGCGAGCTGGGCCAGCGCGGTCATCTCGTCGAGCGGGTTGGACACGACGATGACGACGGCGTTGGGGGCGTACTTGGCGACGTTCTCGGCGACCTGGCGGACGATCTTGGCGTTCGTCTCCAGCAGGTCCATCCGGCTCATGCCCGGCTTGCGCGGCAGGCCGGCGGTGATGACGACCACGTCGGAGCCCTCGATGGCCTCGTAGCCCTCGCCGTTCGGGCCGGTGGTGACGCCGACGACCTTGGTCTCGAAGCCCTCGACCGGGCGGGACTGGTTGAGGTCGAGCGCGATGCCCGCCGGCTTCCCCTCGACGATGTCGGTGAGGACGACGGTCTCGAAGACGTCGTACTCGGCCAGGCGCTGTGCGGTGGTGGAGCCGTAGAAGCCGGCCCCGACGACAGTGACCTTCTTACCCATGGTCGTCCCACTCCCTGATACCAGTCGGTTTTCCGGACCGTATCAGTCATCCTGGCACCGAACCGGCCAGGGGCGGCGGCCATCGCCGGGATGGGGCGAACGTCACCGCCGCCCGGTTCGCCGGTTCAGCCGCGCTCGGCGCGCTCCACCACGTTGGTCAGCAGCATGGCCCGGGTCATCGGCCCGACGCCGCCGGGCATCGGCACCAGCCGCCCGGCCACCTCCCGCACCTCGGGGTCCACGTCACCGGTGTAGCGGCCCTTGCCGTCCGCCCCGATGACCCGGGTGATGCCGACGTCCACCACCGTCGCGCCGGGGGTGACCATGTCGGCGGTGAGCAGGCCCGGCACGCCGGCCGCGACGATGACGATCTCGGCGGCCCGGGTGTGCGAGGCGAGGTCGAGGGTGCCGGTGTGGCAGAGGGTCACGGTGGCGTTCTCGCTGCGCCGGGTGAGCAGCAGGCCGAGCGGGCGGCCCACGGTGTTGCCCCGGCCGACCACCGCCACCCGCGCCCCGCGCAGCGGCACGTCGTACCGGCGGAGCAGCTCGACGATGCCGCGCGGGGTGCAGGGCAGCGGACCGTCGTAGCCGAGGACGAGGCGGCCCAGGTTGACCGGGTGCAACCCGTCGGCGTCCTTGTCCGGGTCGATCATCTCCAGCGCGCGCTGGGTGTCGAGGTGGGCCGGGAGCGGGAGCTGCACGATGTAGCCGTGGCAGGCCGGGTCGGCGTTCAGCTCGGCGAGCACGGCGTCGACCTGCTCCTGGGTGGCGTCGGCGGGCAGCTCACGCCGGATCGAGGCGATGCCCACCTCGGCGCAGTCGCGGTGCTTGCCGTTGACGTACGCCTGGGAGCCGGGATCGGCGCCGACCAGGACCGTGCCCAGTCCGGGGGTGATGCCGCGCTCCGCCAGTGCCTTGACCCGCACCCGCAGCTCGTCCTTGATCTCCGCCGCGGTCGCCTTGCCGTCCAGGATCGTCACCGTCACGCCTGAATCGTCTCACGGCGGAGGGCCGCCGATCCGACGACGTCGTACCGTGACTTTCCGTTACGTGGGTTTATTCACCGAGAGTGACACCTTGTGGGCTGCACCACAGGGCGGCCCGGACAGCCGATCATGAAGCGGCACAGACCGGACAGGCCGGGGAGAAGGACCCGGTCGACGCACAAGTCCCCCAGAGGACCGGCAGGAGGTCGCGCCGACGGCGTCTGAGCAGGGATTTCGAGCTTCCCTGATAGCAGACGCCGAGACGGCCGACAAGACCGGGGTGGGTCATCCGTTACCCCATCGCAACGCTCTCGTTGCCGAATGCCACCCCGACGACCTACGGTTGCCGCCGGTTGCGCAGAGTCACCCAACGCCGGGCCTGACTGCGCAGCGTGATGGAGATGAGGAGACTCAATGCGTGTTCGTAGGCTCGCCGCCTGGACCGCTCTCCCGCTCGCGGTGACCCTGGGCCTGGTGGCCTGCGGCTCGGGCGGCGACGGCGGATCCGGTCAGAGCGACCCCAACGCGGCCGTGCGGATCGAGATCGCCGAGCCGCAGCACCTGGTGCCGACCAACACCAACGAGACGAGCGGCTCGCAGGTGCTCTCCGCCCTGTTCAGCCCGCTGGTCGACTACGACGAGGCGAACAAGCCCCACGAGGTGGCGGCCCAGTCGGTGACGTCGTCGGACAACAAGGTCTGGACGATCAAGCTGAAGGACGGCTACACCTTCCACAACGGCGAGAAGGTCACCGCCGACAGCTACCTGGACGCCTGGAACTACGGCGCGTACGCCCCCAACGGCCAGAACTCCAGCTACTTCTTCGAGAAGATCGCCGGGTACGAGAACCTCCAGGGCGAGAAGCCGAAGGCGAAGACGCTGACCGGGCTGAAGAAGGTCGACGACCTGACCTTCACCGTCACGCTCACCGAGCCGTACAGCGAGTTCAAGACGATGCTCGGCTACACGGCCTTCTACCCGCTGCCGAAGGCGGCCTTCTCCGCCCCCGGCGTGCTGGTGGACGGCTACGAGCAGGCCCCGATCGGCCAGGGCCCGTTCAAGATGAAGGGCACCTGGCAGCACGACGCCAAGGTCGAGGTGACCCGGTACGACGCGTTCCCCGGCGAGAAGCCGAAGGTGGGCGGCGTCGAGTTCCGGATCTACCAGCAGCCGACCGCCGCGTACGCGGACGTGCTCTCCGACAACCTCGACGTGATCAAGACGATCCCGACCGAGAACCTGTCGACCGCCGCCACCGACCTCGGCGACCGGTTCCAGCAGAGCCCGGCCTCGTCGCTCCAGGTGCTGGCGATCCCGACCTTCCAGAAGGAGTTCGCCAAGCCCGAGGTGCGCAAGGCGATCTCGATGGCGATCGACCGGGACGAGATCACCAAGTCGATCTTCAAGGACTCGCAGCAGCCGGCACGCTCCTTCGTCTCCCCGGTCGTCGCCGGCTACCGGGAGAACACCATCGGCGCCGCCGGTGAGTTCGACCCGGCCAAGGCCAGGGCGATGTACGAGGCCGCAGGCGGCCCGAAGAAGATCGAGCTGTCCTACAACGGCGACGGCGGCCACAAGGACTGGGTCGACGCCACCTGCAACCAGCTCAAGGCGAACCTGGGCGTGGAGTGCGTCGGCACCGCCGAGCCGAAGTTCGCGGACCTGCTGACCAAGGTCAAGCAGAAGCAGTCGGTCGGCCTGTTCCGGATGGGCTGGGTCATGGACTACCCGTCCATGGAGAACTACCTGGGCCCGCTGTACAGCACCAACGGCTCGTCGAACTACTACGGCTACAGCAACCCGCAGTTCGACAAGCTCCTCGCCGAGGGCGCCAAGGCCCCGAACGAGGACGAGGCGATCAAGAAGTACCAGGCGGCGGAGGACCTGCTGGCCGAGGACATGCCGGTGATCCCGCTCCGGTTCGGCCAGAACAACTTCGGTCACTCGACCAAGGTCAAGAACGTGGAGATGGATCTCTTCGACCGGGTCAACCTGCTGAAGATCGAGGCCGTCAGGTAACACGGCGCTCGCCGGGTCGGGTCACCACCGGGTGGCCCGACCCGGCACGCCGTACGCCCTTTTTCAGAGAGACTGCACAGTATGTTCCGCTTCATTCTGCGGCGACTGCTCCAGATGGTCCTCGCCTTCTTCGGGACCACGCTGATCGTCTACGCCCTGATGTTCGCCGGTCAGGGCGACCCCATCCAGGCGCTCGCGGGGGAACGCCCCGTCACCGCCGCCCAGCGGGCATACCTGACGGAGAAGTACCACCTCGACGCCACCGGCGTCGGTGGCTTCTTCTACCGCTACTTCGACTACCTCAGGAACCTGCTCCAGGGTGACCTGGGGCAGTCGCTGACCGGCCGGCAGATCGGCGACATCCTCGCCGCCGCCTGGCCGGTCACCGTCCAGCTCGCGCTGATCGCGATGGCCGTGACCATCCTGTTCGGGGTCACCGCCGGGGTGCTCGCCGGCATCCGCCGGGCCAGCATCTTCGACAACTCGACGCTGGTGCTCACCCTGCTCGTGCTCGGCATCCCCACCATCGTGCTGGCCCCGCTCGCGCAGTACTTCCTCGGCGTCAAGTGGCAGCTCTTCCCGCCCACCGCCGGCGCCGAACCCGACCTGTACGCGCTGCTGCTCCCCGGCATCGTGCTCGGCTCGCTCTCGCTGGCCACCGCGCTGCGGCTGACCCGGACCTCGGTGGCGGAGAACCTGCGCGCCGACTACGTCCGGACCGCCCGGTCCAAGGGCCTGGTCAAGCGGCGGATCATCAGCGTGCACGTGCTGCGCAACTCGCTCATCCCGGTAGTCACCTTCCTCGGCGTCGAGCTGGGCAACCTGATGAGCGGCGCGATCATCACCGAGGGCGTGTTCAACATCCCCGGTGTCGGCTTCAACCTGTTCCGCGGCATCCGCACCGAGGACGGCCCGCTGGTGGTGGGCATCGTCAGCGTGCTCGTCGTGGTCTATCTCGTCTCCAACCTGGTGGTGGACGTCCTGTACGCCGTACTCGACCCGAGGATCCGCTATGAGTGAGCGCAGCGAACGAATCATCACCGCAGCGTGCTCGGTCGCTCAGGTCCGCAGCGAGCGAAGCGAGGTGCGGGCATGAGCGACTTCGAGACCGTCGCCGCGACCGAGGACCAGTCGGCGCGGCGCGGGGTCTCCGGTGAGCCGGGCACCCCGGCGGCCACCCAGAAGGCCCGCAGCCTGGCCGGCGACGCCTGGCGCGACCTGCGCCGCAAGCCGATCTTCTGGATCAGCCTGGTGCTGGTGGTGCTGGTCGCCGCGATGGCGGCCGTCCCGTCGCTCTTCACCGCCAACGACCCGCGCGACTGCCTGCTCTCCCGGCAGCACGCCGGGCCGTCCGGCGGGGCCATCTTCGGGTACGACTTCCAGGGCTGCGACACGTACGCCCGGGCGGTCTACGGGGCCCGCGCCTCGCTGCTGGTCGGCGCGCTCTCCGCGCTGCTCACCGGCGTGGTCGCGCTGGTCGTCGGGATGCTCGCCGGCTTCTTCGGCGGCTGGGTCGACGCCGTGCTCTCCCGGGTGATCGACATCGTGCTCGGCATCCCGCTGCTGCTCGCCGCGATCGTGCTGCTCAAGCGGGTCAGCACGAGCAGCGACAACGTCCGGCTCTTCGCGGTGATCTTCGTGCTGGCGGTGCTCGGCTGGACCACCGCCGCCCGGGTGGTCCGCTCCTCGGTGATCACCGCCAAGGAGCAGGACTACGTGGCCGCGGCCCGGATGCTCGGCGCCGGCAACGGCCGGATCATGTGGCGGCACATCCTGCCGAACGCGCTCGCCCCGGCGATCGTGGTGCTCACCATCGCGCTCGGCTCGTTCATCGCCGCCGAGGCGACGCTGAGCTTCCTCGGCATCGGCCTGAAGGCCCCGACCATCTCCTGGGGCATCGACATCGACGCCGGCCGGGTGCACATGCGCGAGTCGGCCACCCCGCTGGTCGTCCCGTCCGCGTTCCTCGCGCTGACCGTGCTCGCCTTCATCATGCTGGGCGACGCGATCCGCGACGCCTTCGACCCGAAGCTGCGGTGATCCCCTCATGACCCAGTCCGCCGTTTCGCCCACGCCGGCCTCCCCCACCCCGCCGGGCGGCCACCTGCTGGAGGTACGGGACCTGCACGTCGAGTTCCGCACCGGCGAAGGCGTGGCCAAGGTGATCAACGGGGTGTCGTACCACCTGGACGCCGGGGAGACGCTGGCGGTGCTCGGCGAGTCGGGCTCCGGCAAGTCGGTGACCGCTCAGGCGATCATGGGCATCCTGGACACTCCCCCGGCCCACGTCCGCGCCGGTCAGATCCTCTACCAGGGTCGGGACCTGCTGACCCGGTCCGAGGAGCAGCGCCGGCAGGTACGCGGCAAGGAGATCGCGATGATCTTCCAGGACGCGCTCTCCGCGCTGAACCCCGTCTTCCCGGTCGGCTGGCAGATCGGCGAGACGCTGCGCCAGCGCGAGGGGATGTCCAAGGCCGACGCCCGCCGACGGTCCGTCGAGCTGATGGACCTGGTCCGGATCCCGGGCGCGGCGAAGCGGCTCGGCGACTACCCGCACCAGTTCTCCGGCGGCATGCGCCAGCGCGTCATGATCGCGATGGCGTTGGCGCTGAACCCGAAGGTGCTGATCGCCGACGAGCCGACCACCGCGCTGGACGTCACCGTGCAGGCCCAGATCATGGACCTCCTCGCCGACCTGCGCCGGGACCTCGACATGGCGATGATCCTGATCACCCACGACCTCGGCGTGGTCGCCGGCGTCGCGGACCGGATCGCCGTCATGTACGCCGGCCGGATCGTCGAGCACGCCGACGTGCGCTCGCTGTACCGGACGCCCGCCCACCCGTACACGAAGGGGTTGCTGGAGTCGATCCCGCGGCTGGACGTGCGGGGCCAGGCGCTGTCGACGATCAGGGGACTGCCGCCGAACCTGATGCGGATCCCGTCCGGCTGCCCGTTCCACCCCCGGTGCCCGTACGCGCAGCAGGTCTGCGTGGACGTGGTGCCGCACGACCTGGTCCTCGGCGACGGCCGGACCAGCGCGTGCCACTTCGCGCAGGAGGTCCGTGATGACAGCGCCCGCTAGCCCGACCAAGGTCCGCGGCGAGACGATCCTGTCGGTCGACGACGTGGTGAAGCACTTCCCCATCACCCAGGGGGTGCTGTTCAAGCGGCAGACCGGTGCCGTCCGGGCCGTGGACGGGGTGAGCTTCGAGCTGCGCCGGGGCGAGACGCTCGGCATCGTCGGCGAGTCCGGCTGCGGCAAGTCGACCCTGGCCCGGCTGCTGATGCGGCTGGAGACGCCGACCGCCGGCCGGGCCACCCTGGAGGGGAAGGACCTGTTCAAGGCGGGTGGGTCCGAGCTGCGCCGGCTGCGCCGCAACATGCAGATGGTGATGCAGGACCCGTACACCTCGCTCAACCCGCGGATGACGGTCGGCGACATCATCGGCGAGCCGTTCGACATCCACCCGGAGGCGGCCCCGAAGGGCAGCAAGCAGAAGCGGGTCCGCGAGCTGCTGGACGTGGTGGGGCTCAACCCCGAGCACATCAACCGCTATCCGCACCAGTTCTCCGGCGGGCAGCGCCAGCGCATCGGCATCGCCCGCGCGCTCGCCCTGCGGCCGGAGATCATCGTCTGCGACGAGCCGGTGTCGGCGCTCGACGTCTCCATCCAGGCCCAGGTGATCAACCTGCTGGAGCAGCTCCAGGACGAGTTCGGGCTGTCGTACATCTTCATCGCGCACGACCTGTCGGTGGTCCGGCACATCTCGGACCGGGTCGCGGTGATGTACCTCGGCAAGATCGTGGAGATCGGCACCGAGCAGGAGATCTACGAGCGGGCCACCCACCCGTACACCCAGGCCCTGCTCTCGGCGGTGCCGGTGCCCGACCCGGACGCCCGGGAGAACCGGAACATGATCCGGCTCACCGGCGACGTGCCGAGCCCGGCCGACCCGCCGAGCGGCTGCCGGTTCCGCACCCGCTGCTGGAAGGCCCAGGACATCTGCGCCACCCAGGAGCCGCACGCGGTCCCCCGCGCCGCCGACCCGCACCCCTCGGCCTGCCACTTCGCCGAGGTACGCCCCGCCGCCTGACAGGGTCGCCGACGACAACGACCCCGCCGTCAGGTGCGGCCGGGTCGGACGCAGGTCGCGTCGGGGCTGGCCGTGACGCCGGAGCCGGACCGGTGCACCACGGCGGTCAGCCGGGCGGTTCCGTCGACGGAGAGCAGCCACGTCGAGTCAGGGGCGTCCGGGTAACCGAGCGGCAGTTCCGTCCAGGCGGTCCGCCGTCCGGTGAGCTCGGTGAAGTGGCCGGTGAGGTCGGCGAGCGCGGCGTCCACGGTCGACCCGGCTCCGGGGCGGACCACCCAGTCGGCCAGCCCGGCGAAGGAGCAGCCCTGGTCGGCGACGGTGCCCGGCCGCCAGTGTCCGGACGGGTCGACGACGGTCAGCGCGGCCGTGACGTTCTCCGCGTTCGAGCAGCTCACGCGCACCGCACCGGGCGGCGCCTGCAACGTCCACACCTCCGCCGTGGACGGCACCGGCCGACCGTTGCCACCGCCCCGCCACTGCAGGGCGAGATAGGTGTCGGCCGGGGCGTCACCGGTCACCCGCACCCGTACTCCGGCGCGGGTCGCCCGTACCGTCGTGGCGGAGACCGTGGCGCCCGCCCGGTCGCACCGGATCTCGACCGGCGGCGGATCGGCCGTGGTCACCGGCGCGCTGGAGACCCCCGCCGGCACGGGCACCGCCCGCTCCGGTCCCGCCGCCGGCTTCGGCCCGCCACACCCGGCCAGCCCGACCACCATCAGCCCGCCGACCACCATCACTCCCGCCGCCACCGTCCGCATCGTCCACCCCTGTTCCCCGTCGGCACCGATTCGCGCCTCACCACCTCTCCGACGTTCCTCGTCCCGCACCCGGTTCCGACCCACCTCGTCGATCACGCAGTGGTGGCGCCGGGACTGCTCGCCCTCGCCGGTCTCGTGGGGCGCAGGAACAGGTCCATGATCGACGCCGGCCCCGTCCCCCATGGTCGGGGGACGGGGCCGGGTGGGATGGGCGGTGACCCGGCCCGGCCCGAATCGGGAGCGGGCCGGGCCGGGTCACCGGATCAGAGCTGGGCCAGGCTGAACGCCCAGATGCCACGGCCGTGGGTGGCCACGTAGACCGAGTTGTCGGCCGCGTTGTACTCGGCGTCCATGCCCACGGTCAGCGGCAGGCCGGCACCGAGCCGCTGCCAGTCGGTGGCACCCGGCGCCCGGTAGAAGGTGGCCAGGTCGGTGGCGAGCACCAGCGCGCCGTTGGACAGCTCCTTGACCGAGCTGGCCGGCACGTCCGGCAGGTTCGCCGAGACGTCCTTCCAGGTCGCGCCCGCGTCGGTCGTCTCGAAGACGTGGCCGAAGCCGGTGCCCGGGCCCTCGGTCCACCGGCGGGAGAAGCCGTTGACCGCGAGGAAGGCGTGCGAGGCGTTCGCCGGGTCGATCCCGACGCCCTGCACGAACCGGTTCGGGAACTCCGCCGGCAGGGCCAGCTGGTGCCAGCTCGCCGGGTCGTTCACCTTGCCGACCGCGACACCCCGGGTGAAGCCGGAGTTGTTGCACGGCCCGCACCAACCGACGTACGCGGTGCCGCCGGAGACGCCCACCGAGGTGGCGGTGTGACCGGCGCCCAGGTCGAAGGCGTTCGTCCAGCCCTTGCCGTCCTGGATCGCGTAACCCTTGGTGTTGACCCAGACGTGCTGGCCACCGGCGACCCAGACGTTCCCGTCGGTGGCGTCCGGTGCGAACGGCGCGATGAACCGGGCCGGCTCGTCGCCCGGCGACGAGGTGTACGGCTGGATGTCCCGCGAGGTGGAGGTCTCGATCGTGCCCGGACCCGGGTTGGCGTTGCAGTTCTCGGTGACCCGCATGGCCAGATTGGTGTACTCCTGGACCTGCCGGCAGCCGTTCGCCGGGTCGGCCAGCGAGTCGCCGCCGTCACCGCCGAAGTTCGAGCCCATCACGGTGTCGCCGGCCCGCAGCACCGAGGCGCCGTTGTCCTGGAGACCACCGGAGACCACCGTGCCGGCCTTCGCCGGGTCCTTGCCCACCGAGACCGAGTAGTACTGCAGGGCGTCGATGGTGCCGTCGTTCAGGCTCTGCCAGTCGGTGGCGTGGCCGTCCTTGTCGGTCTTGCCGCTGATCGGCCGGCGGTAGACGCCGCCGTCGTTGCCGACGTAGACGAAACCGTTGCCCACGGCGACCGAGTGCTGGTCGGAGTGGGTGGTCTTGTTGCACTTGTTCTGCGCGTCGGAGCTGCTCCAGCAGGCGAAGTTGAAGTTCCAGTACGGCCCGACGGTCTTCCAGTTCGCGCCCGCGTCGGTCGACTCGTAGACCTCCTCCAGACCCGCCCAGACGTGGTTCGGGTTGGCCGGGTCGACCGTGAGGAACTGGTTGTACCAGGCCTGGATGCCCGGACCGTAGCCCTTGCCGCCGATCGCCTGCTTGAGGGCCGAGCCGGAGTTGCCGAGCTTCGCCGAGTCGGCGATCTTGTTCCACGGGCCGGCCGGGTTGCCGGTGTTGGAGACGTAGATGCCGTCGAGGTAGCTGTTGACGTTGCCGGCCGGCTTGTTGAGCAGGGCCGGCGACTGGTTGATCGCGTAGAGCTTGCCGCCGTCGGCGGAGAAGGCGAACGTCACGTAACCGATGTCGTCGGCCGGCATGGCGCCGCCCGGGTTGACCTTCGTCCAGCCGCCCGCCGTGTAGTCGGCGGTCTCGTAGAAGCCGTTGTAGGTGTCGCCCGACCGCCAGGCCGAGGCCACCACCACGTGCTTCGGGTTCTTCGGGTCGTCGGCGACGTCGTTGACGATGTTCTTGTACGCCGCGTTCGCCGCGCCCGCGTTCGCCCCGCCCGGCAGGTAGCTCGGGTTGGGCGCCCACTCGAACTTCCACGCCCCGGAGCCGCTGCTCATCGCGTGCGAGTAGAGGCCCCGGTTGGTGGCGGCCCAGACCCTGCCGTCGAAGAAGCGCAGCTTGTTGATGACCGAGCTCTCCAGCTCGGTGCCGCCGACCCGGTCGGCCGTGGTGAACTGGCCACTGGCCGGGTTGGCGAGCCGGTAGACACCCGCACCCACGTACGAGGTGGCGCCGGTGTTCGCCTCACCGGTGGCGTACCAGAGCGAGCCGTCGGCGGCGAGCACCACGTCGCCGCTGGAGAGGCTGGGCAGCTGGTCCGAGATCGGCGTCCAGCTCCCGCCGCCGGTCGAGGACCGCCACACACCACCGTCGGCACCCGCCGCGTAGACGTGGCCGCTGTTGTCGGCCGCGAGGCCGGTGATCCGACCGGTCTGCAGGCCGGCGCCCCCGGAGGAGTTGGAGGCGTAGTCGCGGTAGCGCGGGTCGTCACCGTCGTACTTGATCCTGGTGACCTCCCGCCAGGTGCCCTTGGTGGCCGGCACGCTGCCGAGCTGGCTGAACGCGTTGGCGTACGCGCCCGGCGCGACGATGCCCGGCGCGGACCGGGCCTGGGCGAACTGCTCGGCGATGACCCGGGCCTCGAAGGCCTCCTCGCCGGCCTCGGCGGCGTTCTCCCCGGCGGCCATCTCGGCCATCTCGCGCGGGTGCCAGGGCAGGTTGGCGCCCGGCTCCTGGGCGAGGCCGAGGGCCTCCATGACCTCGTGGTTGGTGGCCGCGACGCCACCGAGCGCGGCGGTCAGCACCAACGCGCCCGCGATTGTCGCCGGCTTGCGCCAGCGGGACTTCGACATGTGAATCCTCCAGGATTCAAGGGGTTCCCGGGCTGGTGGCCCGGGCAGGGGAACCACGGGTGCGGATGGCGTGGCCGTGGCTTGGTGAGCGGACGGCGACCGTCCGGATTCGACCCTCGTACAGCACAGCGCCGGCATCGACGGACGTGTCACGTCGAGGGGCGGGCGAGGGTCAGGCGGTGACCGGTGGGGCCCGGGTGGGCAGGGTGCCGCGCGGCGGCAGGGGCACCACCGGCTGGCGGTAGCGGATCGCGGCGAGGACGGAGACCGTCGTGCCGTCGACCGACGCGGGCGCGGCGAGGAGGAGATCGTCCGGTCCGTCGGTGAGGCCGACGCCGGCGCGGTGGTCACCACAGGGCGCGCCGACGACCTCCGCCCGCAGCTCCGGCGGAGTGCCGGGGTACGCGGGGCGCGCCCCGGCGACCCGGGGGTCGCCGGAGGTCGGGGCGGGCAGGTGCGGCGTGGTGACCGGGGCGGAGACGGGCCGGACGTCCGGAGGATGGACGTGCGCCCCGTCGGAGCCGATCGACCGGTGCGCGGCGGTGACCACCGCGCCGGGCTGAGAGGTCTCCACGCAGGCGGGCGCCCCCAGGCCGGCCAGGACGAACGCCAGCGCGACGACGACGGCGTTCCACCGGTCGAACACGCGCATGGGCCAACCTGTCACAGCGAGGGGATGTCGGACACCGCTCGGGCGGCGGCCGGGGGCCGCGGGCGGGAGACGGGCTACGAGGAGAACGGGGAGGGTCGATCGGATCGTGCCGGACCCACGCTAGCAACAACAATTCCCGACCGGCAACGGCTCGACGGTCGTACTTTCGGCTGGTCAGCCCGGCGGCGGGCGGAGCGCTCCCGAGTGGAGGCTCAGAAAGCGGAGCGGGACGTGGCCGGTCGGCCACGTCCCGCTCACGAGCGACGACTCAGTGGAAGAAGTGCCGGGTGCCGGTGAGGTACAGGGTCACGCCGGCCTCCTTGCAGGCGGCGACGACCTCCTCGTCGCGGATCGAACCGCCGGGCTGCACGATCGCCCGGACACCCGCCTCGATCAGGATCTTCGGGCCGTCGGCGAACGGGAAGAACGCGTCCGAGGCGCAGACCGCGCCGCGGGCCCGGTCGTCGCCGGCCCGGCTGACCGCCAGCCGCGCCGAGTCGACCCGGTTCACCTGGCCCATGCCCACCCCGACGGTCGCGCCGCCCCGGGCCAGCAGGATCGCGTTGCTCTTCACCGCGCGGACCGCCCGCCAGGCGAAGGCGAGGTCGTGCAGGGTGGCCTCGTCGGCCGCCTCACCGGCGGCCAGCCGCCAGTTGGCCGGGTCGTCGCCGTCGGCGTCGATCCGGTCCCGCAGCTGCACCAGCATGCCGCCGGTGACCTGCCGCCACTCCGCCGGCAGCGGGTCGAACGCCGGGGCCCGCAGCAGCCGGATGTTCTTCTTGCCCTGGAGCACCTCGACGGCGCCGGGCTCGAAGTCCGGCGCCACCAGCACCTCGGTGAAGATCTCCGCGACCTGCCGGGCCAGCTCCACGCTCACCGGCCGGTTCACCGCGATCACCCCGCCGTACGCCGACACCGGGTCGCACGCGTGGGCCAGGCGGTGCGCCTCGGCCACGTCCGCGCCCACGGCGATCCCGCACGGGTTGGCGTGCTTGATGATCGCCACGGCGGGCTGCTCGGGGAAGTCGTTCGCGGCCCGCCACGCGGCGTCCGCGTCGACGTAGTTGTTGTAGGACATCTCCTTGCCGTGCAGCTGCTCGGCCTGGGCCAGGCCGGCCGGGCTCGCCGGGTCGGCATAGAGGGCCGCCGCCTGGTGCGGGTTCTCGCCGTAGCGCAGCACCGCCTGCCGGGTCAGGGTGAGCCCGGCGAACTCCGGCCACGAGTCGGCGGCCGGGGCCAGCTCCTGCGCGCACCACTGGGCGACCGCCACGTCGTAGTCGGCGATGACCGCGAACGCGCGGGCCGCGAGCGCCTTGCGCTGCGTCAGCGTGAAACCGCCCGCGTCCAGGGCGGCGAGCAGCGCCGGGTATGCCGCCGGGTCGGTCACCACGGCGACCGAGGCGTGGTTCTTGGCGGCGGCCCGCACCATCGCCGGTCCGCCGATGTCGATCTGCTCCACGCACTCGTCCTGCGACGCGCCGGAGGCGACGGTGGCCTGGAACGGGTAGAGGTTGGAGACCAGCAGGTCGATGCCGGCGATGCCGTGCTCGTCGAGCTGCGCGGCGTGCGAGTCCTTGCGCAGGTCGGCGAGGAGGCCACCGTGGATCTTCGGGTGCAGCGTCTTCACCCGGCCGTCGAGGATCTCCGGGAAGCCGGTCACCTGCTCCACCGGCGTCACCGGCACGCCGGCCCCGGCGATCGTCGACGCGGTGCTGCCCGTCGACACGAGCTCCACCCCGGCCGCGTGCAGGGCCCGGGCCAGCTCGACCAGGCCGGTCTTGTCATAGACGCTGACCAGCGCCCGCCGGATCGGACGGCGCTCCTCACTCGAACTCACGGGACCGTGACCTTTCTTCCGGTGATCGTCCAACCTTCACGGACCAGGCGACCGACCTGCTCGACGAGCTGGCGGCGCTCGGCTTCCTTGATGCGCTCGGTGAGCGCCTCCTCGTCGTCGTCGTCCCGCACCGGCACGGCGACCTGGGCGACGATCGGGCCGGTGTCCATCCCGGCGTCGACGAAGAAGAGGGTGGCCCCGGTGACCTTCACGCCGTAGGCGAGGGCGTCCCGGGGACCGTGGATGCCGGGGAACGCCGGCAGCAGGGTGTTGTGCGTGTTGAGGTAGCGGTCGCCGAACGCGGCCAGGAAGTGCGGCCCGACGAGCTTCAGGAAGCCGGCGCTGATCACCAGGCCGGGCCGGTGCTCGGCGACGTGCGCGGTGAGCGCCCGGTCCCACTCCTCGCGGGTCGGGTGGTCCTTCACCCGGTCGACGAAGGTCGGCACCCCGGCGGCGGCGGCCCGGTCCAGACCGGCGATGCCGTCGCGGTCGGCGCCCACGGCGACGACCCGGGCCCCGTACGCGGGGTCGGTGCCGGCGTCCAGCAGCGCCTGGAGGTTGCTGCCGGAGCCGGAGACGAGGACGACGAGGCGGGCGACGGACGCGGGCTCGGTCACGCGGCCACCCTATCGGGCCGACAGGGGCGTCCAGCCGTCGGGCAGCGCCGTTTCGGGTGATCACCCGGGTGGCGCCGGCACGGTACGCTGCCGGTCGCTCGGTGCCCGGCGTACGCCCGGCCCCGCACCCGTCAGTGAACCGGCGCCACGACGCGCCGTTGGATCGAGGAGTACGCCGCCATGCAGCCTGGTTACCCGCAGCAGCCGCAGCAGATCGACAACAACATGACGATGTCCATCGTCGCCATCTTCCTGTTCTGGCCGCTGGCCATCCCGGCCATCATCAACGCCTCCAAGGTGAACCCGCTGATCCAGCAGGGTGACTACGCGGGCGCGCAGGCCGCCGCCGCCGAGTCGAAGAAGTGGTCCAAGTGGGCCCTGATCATCGGCCTCATCGGCTGGGCGATCTCCCTCCTGTGCTGCGTCCTCGGTGGAATGGGCGCGATCATGGGTGGCAACAGCTCGACGTACTGACAGCCGAACCCCAGTCTGAGGAGCACCCAGTAATGCAGCCCGGTAACCCCGGTCAGGACCCGTACGGCCAGCAGCCGCCGCAGGACCCGACCTCCCCGCAGTACCAGGACCCGTACGCCCAGCCGCCGGCGGCACCATACGGTCAGCAGCCGTCCGGCCAGCCCTACGGCCAGCCGCAGGACCCGTACGCGCAGCCGCAGGCCCCGCAGTACGGCCAGCCGACCTCCGGCCAGCCGACCTCGGGCCAGCCCTACGGCCAGCCGACCTCGGGCCAGCCCTACGGGCAGCCGACCTCCGGGCAGCCGTACGGTCAGCAGCCCTACCAGGACCCGTACGCGCAGCAGCAGCCGTACGGGGCGGCCCCGTCGTACCCGAACGCGGGCTTCCCGACCGGGCAGGGGCAGAACAACACCCTCGGCCTGATCGGCATGATCGTCGGCATCGTGTCCATCGTGCTGGGCCTCTGCTGCGGCGGCCTCGGCATCCCGTTCGGCATCGCCGGCGTGGTGCTCGGCGTGCTGGGCCAGAAGAAGGTCCAGCAGGGTGAGGCGAGCAACGCCGGCCAGGCCAAGACCGCTCTGATCTGCGGCGGCGTCGGCATCGTGCTCGGCATCGTCGTGGCCATCGTCGGTGCCACGATCAACTGGAACAACTTCTCCTGATCCGGCTCGGCGAGGGGGGTCCGGCACTCGCCGGACCCCCTCGCCGTCTCTCCGTCCGCCACCGCTGGCGTCGATCAAGAGCTTTGCGTCGCCGGGAGCCAGGTTCCCGACGCAAAGCTCTTGATCAACGCGGGAGTGGGGGGCGGGGGGCGGGGGTGGGGTCGGGCCGGGGGGTGCGGGCCAGGGTGCGGGTGGCGGCGGCACCGAGGAGGGCGCCGACGGCGACGACCAGCGTGGCCACGCCGGCCACCTGCCAGGGGACCGGGCCGACCTCGGCCAGCCGGCCACCGCCGACCGGCCCGCCGGAGATCGCCGCGGCCGCGCCGAGCAGCAGCCCGGCCACCGGGCCGGCGAGGGCCGCCGGGACGAGCAGCGCCACCCACCTCAGCTCCGCCCGGTCCTCCGCGGCCAGCCGCAGCAGCCGCCGGGCCAGCAGCCAGCCGGCGGCCATCCCGGCCAGCACCGGCACCGCGAGCAGTCCCGCACCGAACCCGTCGACCGGGCCGCGCGGCAGTCCGGCCAGCAGCGGTACGGCCGGCAGCGCCCCGACGGAGACCTCGCTGGTGCGGACCGCCGTGTCGGTGCCGACGGCGAACCCCGGCCCGAGCAGGTAACTGACCGACCAGATGGTGACGTTCGGCGCGTACGCGACGCTGACCAGGGTGATCCCGACCTGACCGGCCACCCCCGTCCGGTACGCGCTGATCATGTCGGCGGCGTCACCGCCCCCGGTCGCCACGGAGAGCCCCGCCGCGCCGGCCCCCGCGCCGAGCAGCAGCAGCCCGGCGACCAGCCCGGTGCGTACGCCGTCCCGCAGCGGCGGCGGGGAACGACGGGCGAGGAGCGCGGCGACCCCGGTGGTCCGCAGCGCCCCGACCAGTGCCGCCAGGGTGCCGAACGCGGCGAGGGTGAGCGCGGCCCGCAGCGGGGAGACCCGGGGGCCACCCGCGCCGACCACCAGCGCTGCCAGGGCGCCGAAGAACGCGTACCCGATGCCGACGGCGACCGCGGCGGTGAGCGCCTGCCGGGGTGACCGACCGCCGCGGGCGCCGATGGCCCGGCTGACGTGCACCCCGGCCCGGGTGAGCCGCCACACCGCGAGCGCGGCCAGCGCGAGCGGCGCCAGGCCGAGCGGGCCGGCGCTGGTGTCCAGCGGGACCCCGTGGCCGAGCAGCCAGCCGGCCAGCCCGGCCCGCAGCGCCCCCGACAGGGACCCGGCGTCCTCGCTGATCTGCATCAGCCCCAGCACCAGCGCCACCGGCAGCCACGACGTCAACGCCGCCCAGCCGGCCGCCACCGCGGCGGCCACGGGCAGCGGGGCGCGACCCGGCCCGGACTCCGCCGGACGGGGCGCGGGCACCCGGGGCGCCGGCCGGACACGGTCGACCGGCCGGGTGTCGGCGTCGACACCGGCGGGCCGGCGGGGATGGTCGGGGGTGACGGGTGACATCGGCTCTACTCTGGCACGCCGCGCCGACGGCGGCAGTCCGATACCGCCGCAGGCCGACGGCGAGTTCCCTGATCCACCGACTGATCCCCCCGATCCGGTTTAGCCTCGGCCCAGACGCGACCTTTCCTGTCGCGGCACCGACCGCTCGGAGGAAGCCGTGAACGCTCCGTACCCGCCGCCGCCACCACCGCCGGCCGTCGGCCGGGACCGCACCACGCTCTGGGGTGTCCTGGGCATTGTGCTCGGCCTGATCTGCTGCGGCATCCTGGGGATCGTCTTCGGCTACCTGTCGATCCGGGACGCCAAGCGGTTCGGCAAGTCACCCGTGCTCGGCTGGATCGCCATCGCGCTCGGCGTGGTCAACATCATCGGCAACGCGATCTGGCGGGCCAGCGGCCACAGCATGTACTGGTACAGGTGAGGGGGCCGACCGCACGCGGTCGACCCCCTCGGCACGTCACGCGACCGCTCAGCGGCCGGACATGATCTCCCGCATGAGGTTGGCGGTCTCGGTCGGGGTCTTGCCGACCTTCACGCCGACGGCCTCCAGCGCCTCCTTCTTCGCCTCGGCGGTGCCCGCCGAGCCGGAGATGATCGCACCGGCGTGACCCATGGTCTTGCCGGGGGGCGCGGTGAAGCCGGCGATGTAACCGACCACCGGCTTGGTGACGTTCGCCTTGATGAACTCGGCGGCCCGCTCCTCGGCGTCGCCGCCGATCTCGCCGATCATCACGATCGCGTCGGTTTCCGGGTCGGCCTCGAACGCGGCCAGGGCGTCGATGTGGGTGGTCCCGATGATCGGGTCACCGCCGATGCCGACGCAGGTGGAGAAGCCGATGTCCCGCAGCTCGTACATCATCTGGTAGGTCAGCGTGCCGCTCTTGCTGACCAGGCCGATCCGGCCGGAGCCGGTGATGTCGGCCGGGATGATGCCGGCGTTGGAGGCACCCGGCGAGGCGATGCCGGGGCAGTTCGGCCCGATGATCCGGGTCCGCTCCCCCTTCGCCACGTTGTACGCCCAGAACGCGCCGGTGTCGTGCACCGGGACGCCCTCGGTGATCACCACGGCCAGGTCGATCCCGGCGTCGATCGCCTCGACGACCGCGCCCTTGGTGAACTGCGGCGGTACGAAGATGACCGTGACGTCGGCCCCGGTCTCCTTCATCGCGTCCGCGACGGAGGCGAAGACCGGCAGCTCGGTGCCGTCGAAGTCGACGGTGGTGCCGGCCTTGCGCGGGTTCACGCCGCCCACCACGTTGGTGCCGGCGGCGAGCATCCGCCGGGTGTGCTTGGAACCCTCGGAGCCGGTCATCCCCTGCACGATGACCTTGGAGTCCTTGGTCAGCCAGATAGCCATGATCAGACCCCCGCAGCTGCCAGCTCGGCGGCCCGCTCGGCCGCGCCGTCCATGGTGTCGACCCGCTGGATGAGCGGGTTGTTCGCGCCGTCGAGGATCGCCCGACCGGCCTCGGCGTTGTTGCCGTCGAGGCGGACGACGAGCGGCTTGGTGGCCTGCTCGCCGCGCTGCTCCAGCAGCGCCAGCGCCTGGACGATGCCGTTGGCGACGGCGTCGCACGCGGTGATGCCGCCGAAGACGTTGACGAAGACGCTCTTCACCGAGGGGTCGGAGAGCACGATCTCCAGACCGTTCGCCATCACCTCGGCGCTCGCGCCGCCGCCGATGTCGAGGAAGTTCGCCGGCTTGACGCCGCCGTGCCGCTCACCGGCGTACGCGACCACGTCGAGGGTGGACATGACCAGACCCGCGCCGTTGCCGATGATGCCGACCTCGCCGTCGAGCTTGACGTAGTTGAGGTCCTTGGCCTTGGCGGCCTGCTCCAGCGGGTCCACCGACGCCTGGTCGACCAGGGCCTCGTGGTCCGGGTGCCGGAAGCCGGCGTTCTCGTCCAGGGTCACCTTGGCGTCGAGCAGCAGCAGCTTGCCGTCGGCGTTCTTGGCCAGCGGGTTCACCTCGACCAGCGTGGCGTCCTCGGCGACGAACGCCTGCCACAGCTTGACCGCGATGTCGACGACCTGGTCGGCGACCTCGGCCGGGAAGTTCGCGGCGGTGACGATCTCCCGGGCCTTCGCCTCGTCGACGCCGGTGTTCGCGTCGATCGGGGCCTTGACGACCTTCTCCGGGGTCTCGGCGGCGACCGCCTCGATGTCCATGCCGCCGGCGACGCTGGCGATGCAGAGGAAGGTGCGGTTCGCCCGGTCGAGCAGGTACGAGAAGTAGTACTCCTCGGCCACGTCCGCGGTCACCGTGATCATGACCTTGTGGACCGTGTGACCCTTGATGTCCATGCCGAGGATGTCGGTGGCGCGGGCCACCGTCTCCTCCGCGCCCTCGGCGAGCTTCACGCCGCCGGCCTTGCCTCGGCCGCCGACCTTCACCTGCGCCTTGACGACCACCCGACCGCCGAGGCGTTCGGCGATCGCGCGGGCCTCCTCCGGGGTAGTGGCGACGCCGCCGGCGAGCACGGGCAACCCGTGCCGCTCGAACAGGTCCCGCCCCTGGTACTCGTACAGGTCCACGATTGCGCGTCCCGTCCCGTCTCCGCGGCGCGCCGTCGCGCCGCCACCAGCGTTGGAAAATCAGTTTGACGCCTGTCATCAGATCAGACAGGTCATTTGCCGCAGCCTAACGAGATGGGAACCGCCGGCAACCGAGCGGGTGCGCGGTGTGCGGTAATGCACAACCGGCGGGCCGGTGCTCGGCCCGCCGGGCGACCCGGTGGCTCAGACCACCCTGCACCGGCCGGCCGAGTACTGCCGCACCGCTTGCATGATCTCCTCCTCCGTCCGGTCGGCGTAGACGACGGTGGCGGTGAACCCGGTGCCGAAGAAGGCCTGCTGCATCCCGGCGTCGAGCGCGGTGAACGCGCCCAGGTCGCCGCCGGTGCGCGGGTCGCGCGCCCGCACGCAGAGCATCTTCTCCAGCCCCCAGCGCCGCCGGTAGACCTGGTCGATCGCCTCCCAGGGCAGCCAGATCGCCTGCCCCCGGGTCGGTCGCGTCTTGATCCACAGCCCGGCCGGGCCGACCGCGAGCACCGGTCCCCCGGAGGAGACCAGCCAGAGCTGGAGGCCGACCACCAGCGCGAAGAAGACCATGATGAGGGGGATGACCAGCAGGATGCTCGCGTCCCCGTTCTCGCCCGACGCGGCCAGCCCCAGCGGGCAGGCCATCACCAGGCCGATGAAGAGGGTCAGGCCGCCCAGCGCCAGTCCGCGCTTGCGCAGGCTCGGCCGGGCGACGAACGGCTGATCCTCGGGGATCCGCTTCGCCGTCCGGGACGGCGGCGGCTGCCAGGCCGGCGGCGGCTGCGCCGGGCCGCCCGGCGACGACCAGTTCGGGTACGCCTGCTGCGGCCCGGACTGCGCCCCCGGATACGGCGGCCCGCCCGGCACCCCGGCCGGCGGCCCCCAGCCCGGCGCGCCCGGGTGACCGGCGGGCGGCGCGCCCCAGCCCGGCTGCCCGACGGGCGGCGCGGCCCAACCCGGCTGCCCGACGGGCGGCGCGGACCAGCCCGGTGCGCCCGCCTGTCCGGCGGGCGGGGCGGACCAGCCGGGTCCGGCCGGTTGGCCGGGCGGCGGCGCGGTCCAGCCTTGTCCGGTGGGCGGTGGCGCGGCCGGACCCGGTCCGACGGGCGGGGGACCCCAGCTCGGCGCGGGAGGCGGTGGCGCGGACCAGCCCGCGGTCGGCGCTGGCTGCCCGGCACCGGGGGCGGGCGGAGCGGGCCAGCCCTCGGAGGGATACGGCTGAGGAGGCGGCGGCTGGGTCACGACAGGGGCTCCCGGCAGGGGTCGTCGACCGCGAAGGGCGGTACGGGCAGCCACAGGTTACGACCGACGGGACGGCCGCGCGGACCCCGCGTACCCGACCGGGCGGGAGCCTGCCTCCCGCGATCACCGGGCGCGGACGGGGCGGCCGGTCGACGGCCACCGTCCCACCTCGCCGACGTGGTGGTGTCCGCCCGCCCGGGTTCATCCCACTCGGCCGGCATGGAGCGATCAGGCCCGCCCGGGTTCGCGCCGGGAGCAGGCTCCGCGAGGTGGCACGTCAGCCGTCCGGGGGATGTTGCGCGACCTGCGTAACCCCGCCGAGAGGACGTCGTTGAGTCTGATGTCGGAGCGCTGCACAGCGCGAAGACGGGAGACGGCCGATGCCCTGTCGGTCGAGGGGTGGCGGCGGGGCATCGTGCATAGAAGGGCCGGGCGTGTGAGGGGTGCGTCCGGCCCTTCCCCCGTGTCCGCGTCCGGGAGCGGCCCGACCTTCCGTCGGCACCAAGGCCCGGGCCGGGTGGCGCGGTCGGCTCAGCCGACCGGCTGGGCGACGTTCTCCCGGACCCACTCGACGATCGACTGGGTGGTCGCACCCGGGGTGAAGATCTTGGCCACGCCGAGCTGCTGCAGCTCGGGGATGTCGGCGTCGGGGATGATGCCGCCGCCGAAGACGACGATGTCCCGCGCGTCCCGCTCACCGAGCAGCTCCAGCACCCGCTTGAAGAGGGTCATGTGCGCGCCGGAGAGGACGGAGAGGCCGACCGCGTCGGCGTCCTCCTGGATCGCGGTCTCCACGATCTGCTCCGGGGTCTGGTGCAGGCCGGTGTAGATGACCTCCATGCCGGCGTCGCGGAGGGCCCGCGCGACGACCTTCGCGCCGCGGTCGTGGCCGTCCAGGCCGGGCTTCGCGACGACGACCCGGATACGAGAGCTCATCAGCGCACACCTTTCACCGGCTCCGGCGGGCTATCACCTGAACGAACGGTAACCCGGCCCGCCCGGGGCCGGGAACCCGGGTTGCCCCATAGCGGCCGGCCCGGGCGCGGGGAAGCCGGACACCTCCGCCGAACGGTCACTCTGCGCGACGAACGGACAGTAACAGGGCCAGCCGACCGGTGTCACGAGCTATGACATCAGTGGACGGAAAGGGACAGAACGAAACACCAGTTCGGCGCTTCGGCTTGTGACTGGAGTGGCAGTTGGCTAACGTGTCCACGGTTGTCATCAGGTCCACGGACGGGTGACGACGCGGCCAGCCGACGTTCATCCGAGCTTCACGAACACCGGCGGGCCGCTTCGGAACCCCGACAACGGAGGGTGTGCGTGCGCCAGCGCCTGTCGTCTGAGCCCGATCGATATCGCGGTCGTCGCCGCGTACCCACCCCCCCGCGGAGCCGTTACGCCGCGGTCGTCACCACCGCGTTCGTCGGAGCCGGCATCGTCGCCCTCGGCGCCAACGCCCTCCCCGACGCCAAGAGCGTCAGCCCGTCGGTTCTCGACGAGCTCAAGCAGGCCTCGGTCACGAGCCAGGACACGGCGGCCCGCGCCAACTCCGCCGACCGCGCCACCCGTGACAGCCGCACCGACGGCAAGGCCGCGTCCGAGCAGGACACCTGGCTGCTCCCCCTGCAGGGTTACGACTTCAACTCGCCCTACGGCATGCGCTGGGGCAAGCTGCACACCGGCATCGACCTGGTCGCCCCCGAGGGCACCCCGTTCGTGGCGATCCACTCGGGCACGGTCACCAAGGCCGGCTGGTTCGGCGGCTACGGCTACGCGGTCATCGTCCAGCACCCGGACGGCAGCGAGGCGATCTACGGCCACTCCTCCGCGGTGAGCGTGCAGGAGGGCCAGCAGGTCAAGGCGGGCGACCAGCTCGGCCTGGTCGGCAACACCGGCCACTCCTACGGTTCGCACCTGCACCTGGAGATCCATGTCAACGGTCAGCCGCTCGACCCGGTGCCGTGGCTCCAGGACCGCGGAGTGGACATCAAGCTGCAAGTCGAGGCAATCTACAGCGAGGTAGCGGCTTCCTGACGCTGCGTACCGCCCGTTGACCGCCCGGATCATGCGATCCGGGCGGTTTGCTGTTCCGGCAAGTCTGGCGGGTCACAGCCGGAAGTGTGGGCGGCGTCACAGCGTCGCATGATCATTTTACCGGCCAAACCACCCGCGAGCGGGCGGAAGCGGGCAGAGATGATCACCTGCCCCGCTCGTCCCCCGGTGCCAGTACCCGCCGCCGACCCGGCCGACACCAGTATTTCGAGGTCAAGTGCCCCTCGACTGCGAAGGTCCCCCGTGTCGGAAGACAGCAACATCCAGAACGAGAACACCCAGGACATCCCCACCCGGCAGCTGCCGCGCAAGCGGACCGGCCGGCGCGCCACATACTTCGTCGTCGGCGCCGTCGCGCTGCTCGGTCTCGGCCTCGGCGGCGTCTCGGTCGCCACGGCCGACCACGGCACCCCGGCCCCGGCCGCCGTCGACTTCGACGCCCAGGCCCGCGCCGAGGCCGCCGCCCGCGCCGACCGCTCCGTCCGCGAGTCCACCGCCCCGGTGACCCCGTCGGCGACCCCGGCCAGCCCCACGCCGAGCCCGACCAAGGCCGCACCCGAGCCGACCAGGACGGCGGCCGCCAAGCCCCGGCCCAAGCCGAAGAAGACCGTCAAGCCGAAGCCGACCTGGGTGATCCCGATGAAGGGCGCCGAGATCACCTCCTGCTACGGGCCCCGCTGGGGCACCCTGCACGCCGGTATCGACTTCGCGATGCCGTCGGGAACCCCGATCCACGCCGCCGCCGCGGGCACCGTGGTGCAGGCGGGCGACGCCGGCGACGGGTACGGCAACTCGGTCTTCATCGACCACGGCAACGGCTACCTGACCCACTACGCCCACCAGAGCAGCCTCAAGGTCACCGTGGGCGAGAAGGTGAGCGCCGGCGAGGTGATCGGCTACGAGGGCGCCACCGGTGACGCCACCGGTCCGCACCTGCACTTCGAGGTGCACAAGGGCCAGATGTGGAACCAGATCGACCCGGCGCCGTTCCTGCGCGCTCGGGGCATCGACGTGGCCTGCTGACGGCCCACAGCACGCGGGAGGGCCCGGTCCGGCGGTTCGCCGGGCCGGGCCCTCGTCGCTGAACTCAGAGCTTGTCGATCGGGGCGTGCCGGAGCACCAGCCACATGGTCTGGTCGCCGAAGTCGATCTGCGCCCGGGCCCCCGGCCCGTGCCCCTCCACTGCCACCACCCGGCCCAGCCCGTAGCGCTGGTGGTTGACCCGGTCGCCGGCCGACACCTTCGGCCCCTGGGGCAGCTCGCTGGCGGTGGCCAGCCGACTGCCGTCCACGCCGAGCCGCTTGGCGAGCTGCGCGGCCTTCGGCGTACCCCCGGTGAAGCCGCCACGCCCGCCGGGCACGCGGTCCGCGCGGCCGCCGACGCCGCCGCCACCCCCGGCCCACGACGTGTACGACCCCTCGGTGCGCTCCCAGCGGACCAGCTCCGGGGGCAGCTCCTCCAGGAAGCGGGACGGCGGGTTGTAGGCCGGCTGCCCCCAGGCCGAGCGGGTCACCGCCCGGGACAGGTAGAGGCGCTGCCGGGCACGGGTGATGCCGACGTACGCCAGCCGGCGCTCCTCCTCCAGCTCACGGGTGTCGCCCAGCGAGCGCAGGTGCGGGAAGACGCCGTCCTCCAGGCCGGTCAGGAAGACCACCGGGAACTCCAGCCCCTTGGCGGTGTGCAGCGTCATCAGGGTGACCACGCCCTGGTGGTCGGGGTCATCGGAGGGGATCTGGTCGGCGTCGGCCACCAGCGCGACCTGCTCCAGGAAGCCGGCCAGGGTGGCCCGCTCCCCCTCCTCACCCAGCGCCTCGATCCGCTCGGTGTACTCCCGGGCGACGCTGACCAGTTCCTGGAGGTTGTCGACCCGGCCCGCGTCCTGCGGGTCGAGGCTCTCCTCCAGCTCGGTCAGGTAGCCCGAGCGGGTCAGCAGCGCCTCCAGCACCTCCTCGGGGGTGCCGCTCTCGGCCAGCTCGCGGGCGCCGTCGAGCAGCGCCACGAAGTCGCCGATGCCGTTGGCCGCCCGGGTGGAGATGCCCGGGGCGTCCTTGGCGCGGCGCAGCGCCGCCCCGAACGAGATCCGGTCCCGGCTGGAGAGCGCCTCGACGCACGCCTCGGCCCGGTCGCCGATGCCCCGGCGGGGCGTGTTGAGGATCCGGCGCAGGCTGACCGTGTCGTCGTCGTTGACCACGGCGCGCAGGTAGGCCAGCGCGTCGCGGACCTCCTTGCGCTCATAGAAGCGCACCCCGCCGACGACCTTGTAGGGCAGGCCGACCCGGATGAAGACCTCTTCGAAGACCCGGGACTGGGCGTTGGTGCGGTAGAAGACCGCGACGTCGCCGGGGCGGGTCTCGCCCTCGTCGACCAGCCGGTCGATCTCCCGGGCGACCCAGTCCGCCTCGGCGTGCTCGGTGTCCGCGACGTAGCCGACGATCTGCTCGCCGTGGCCGGCGTCGCTCCACAGCCGCTTCGGCTTGCGGGAGGTGTTCCGGTCGATCACCGCGTTGGCGGCGTTGAGGATGGTCTGGGTGGAGCGGTAGTTCTGCTCCAGCAGGATCGTCCGGGCGTCGGTGAAGTCCCGCTCGAACTCCAGGATGTTGCGGATCGTCGCGCCGCGGAACGCGTAGATCGACTGGTCGGCGTCACCGACCACGCAGAGCTCGGCCGGCTCGATCCCCTCGGTGCCGGAGACCAGCTCCTTGATCAGCACGTACTGGGCGTGGTTGGTGTCCTGGTACTCGTCCACCAGGACGTGCCGGAACCGTCGGCGGTAGCTCTCCGCGACGTGCGGGTGGGACTGGAGCAGGTGCACCGTCGTCATGATCAGGTCGTCGAAGTCCAGCGCGTGCGCCTCGCGCAGCCGCCGCTGATAGAGCGTGTACGCCTCGGCGAGGGCCCGCTCGTTGGGCCCCTTGGCCCGACCGGCGAACTCCTCCGGGTCGACCAGCTCGTTCTTCAGGTTGGAGACCTGGGCGGCCAGCCCGCGTGCCGGGTAGCGCTTCGGGTCGAGGTCCAACTCCCGGGCCACCATCTGCATCAGCCGGCGGGAGTCGTCCGCGTCGTAGATCGAGAAGGTCGACTTCAGGCCGGCGTGCTCGTGCTCGGCCCGCAGGATCCGCACGCAGGCGGAGTGGAACGTCGACACCCACATCAGCCGGGCCCGCGGGCCGACCAGGTGGGCCACCCGCTCCTTCATCTCCCCGGCGGCCTTGTTGGTGAAGGTGATCGCGATGATCTCGCCGGGGTGCACGTCCCGCGCGGCCAGCAGGTAGGCGATCCGGCTGGTGAGCACCCGGGTCTTGCCGGAGCCGGCGCCGGCCACGATCAGCAACGGGGAGCCGGAGTGGGTGACGGCGTCACGTTGCGGACCGTTCAGCCCGTCGAGGAGAGCCTGCGGGTCGAGCCGGGCGGCGACCGACCCGGGCCGGTGCGGCGGGGTCGGCCGGGGCTCCGGCGCGGGCGGGGACGCGGGGATGTCGAAGAGAGGATGCATCGCACGGCGAGTCTATGCCGCCGGCCGGACACTTCCCGCCGCCGCACACCGGGACGGGCGGGGGCGGCACCGTCGGACACCGCGCGCAGGTGGGCCGTCCCACCTGTTGGCCGGTTTGCTTGCGCGGCCGTACCGGCGGTCGGCATACTCGACAACGTGTTCGATCAGCGCTTCTACTTTTACTACGGCCCCGGGAGTCCGGCAGCCGTAGGTCGCGCTTGATCGTCAGACCTGCGAAAAATGCCCCGGGCTCTCGAGAGCCCGGGGCTTTTTCGTCCCGGGATCCGGGTACCGGGCCCGACACCCGAGGGGGTACGACGATGATGACTGATGTGGTGGAGTCCAGCGGCCTGGCCGGCGACCGGGCCGAGACGAACCCGACCGAGGCCGCGGCGGCGCGAACCGGCACCGGCGACTCGGCGGCGGCCGAGCGGATCGTCGAGATCCGGGAGCGGATCGACGAGATCGACCGCACGATCATCGCGCTGTGGCAGGAACGGGCCGCCCTCTCCCAGGAGGTCGGCGCCACGCGGCTCGCCTCCGGTGGGACCCGGCTGGTGCTGTCCCGCGAGCGGGAGATCCTGGAGCGGTTCCGGCAGGCCCTGGGGGCCGACGGCACCCAGTTGGCGCTGCTGCTGCTGAGAGCGGGTCGGGGCCCGCTGTGAGGCGGCGGGACGCCGCGCCGGGCGACGGCGCCGACGGCGGGCCGGCAGCCGGGCGGGACGCCCGGGGTGCGCGGCGCACGGCGTACCGGAAGGGGCGTCGGCGGCGGGCGGTGGCCGCGCCGGCGCGACCGGGCCCGGTCGCCGGACCGCCCTCCCCGGATACGACGAACCGCCTGCCGGCGTCGTGGTGACGTCGACAGGCGGTTCGGACGTGATCAGGCGCCGTGGGTGGCGACGATCTCCCGCTTCTCGGCGAAGTGGCAGGCGCTCGGGTGGTCCGAGCCCGGCCGGATCTCCAGCAGCGGCACCTGCTCGGCGCAGACGTCCTGCGCCTTCCAGCACCGGGTGCGGAACCGGCAGCCCGACGGCGGGCTAACCGGCGACGGCACGTCACCGGTGAGCCGGATGATCGCCTTGTTCTCGCGCAGCGTCGGGTCCGGCACCGGCACCGCCGACAGCAGCGCCTGGGTGTACGGGTGGGTCGGCCGCTCGTAGATCTCGTCCTCGGTGCCGATCTCCACCATCTTGCCCAGGTACATCACCGCGACCCGGTCGGAGAGGTGACGCACGACCGACAGGTCGTGGGCGATGAAGACGTACGACAGGCCGAACTCGCCCTGGAGCTTCTCCAGCAGGTTCATCACCTGCGCCTGGATCGACACGTCCAGCGCGGAGACCGGCTCGTCGCAGACGATGACCTCCGGCCGCAGCGCCAGGGCCCGGGCGATGCCGATGCGCTGACGCTGACCGCCGGAGAACTGGTGCGGGTACCGGTTGATGTGCTCCGGGTTGAGGCCGACCAGGTCGAGCAGCTCCTTGACCTTGCCCCGACGGCTGCCCTTCGGGGCCACCTCGGAGTGGATCTCGAACGGCTCGCCGATCAGGTCACCGACCGTCATCCGCGGGTTCAGCGAGGTGTACGGGTCCTGCATCACCAGCTGGATCTGCCGGCGCAGCCGCCGCAGCGCACCGCCGGAGAGCTTGGAGATGTCCTGGCCCTTGTAGTACACGCTGCCGCTGGTCGGCTTCTCCAGGTTCATCAGGACCCGGGCGAGCGTCGACTTGCCGCAGCCCGACTCGCCCACGACGCCGAGGGTCTCGCCCGCCTTCAGCTCGAACGAGACGCCGTCGACCGCCTTGACCTGACCGATGGTCTTCTTGAACACGATGCCCTGGGTGACCGGGTAGTGCTTGACCAGGTCACGGACCTCGATGATGTTCTCAGTCACGGTTCACCAGTTCCTCGGCGAAGTGGCAGGCGCTGGCCCGACCGGCACCGATCTGCAGCAGCGGGGGCACCTTCTCCCGGCAGACCGGCTGCGCCATGGGGCAGCGCGGGTTGAACGGGCAGCCCGGCGGGATGTTCATGAGGTTCGGCGGGAGGCCCTTGATGGTGCGGAGCTCCTGCCCCTTCTCGTCCAGCCGCGGGATCGAGTCGAGCAGGCCCAGGGTGTACGGGTGCGCCGGCTTGGCGTACAGGTCGTACACGTTGGCTTCCTCGACGATCCGGCCGGCGTACATGACCGCGATCCGGTCCGCGACGTCGGCGACCACGCCGAGGTCGTGGGTGATCAGGATCATGCCCATCTGCCGCTCCCGCTGGAGCTCGCCGAGCAGGTCCATGATCTGGGCCTGCACGGTCACGTCCAGCGCGGTGGTCGGCTCGTCCGCGATCAGCACCTCGGGGTCGAGTGCCAGCGACATCGCGATCATCGCGCGCTGCCGCATACCGCCCGAGAACTGGTGCGGGTAGTTGCTGAACCGGCCCTTGGCGTTCGGGATCTTGACCTGGTCGAGCATCTCGATCGCGCGCTTCTTGGCGTCCGAGCGGCTCATGCCGCGGCGGATCCGGAACTGCTCGGCGATCTGGAACCCGACGGTGAAGACCGGGTTCAGCGCGGAGAGCGAGTCCTGGAAGATCATCGCGATGCCCTCGCCGCGAATGCGGCGGCGCTCCTCGGCGGACATGGTGAGCATGTCCTTGCCGTGGAAGCGGACCTTACCGCCGGTGACGAAACCGGGCGGCATGTCCAGGATGCCCATGATGGTCTGCGCGGTGACGCTCTTGCCGGAGCCGGACTCGCCGAGCACGGCGAGGGTCTCCCCTGCGTCGACGTGGTACGTGACCCCGTTGATGACCTTGGCGACGCCGTCGCGGGTGCGGAACTCGACCCGCAGGTCGTCGACCTCGAGCAGCCGACCCGAGGGGCGGCCGGATCCGTCGGCGCCGGGCGCGGACTGCTCGGACACGAGAATGTCGGACAACTCAGTCTCCCCTATCGGAGCTTCGGGTCGAGGGCCTCGCGGACCGCCTCACCGAGCATGACGAAGCTCAGCACGGCGGTGACGAGGAACGCGGAGGGGAAGAAGAGCAGGTTCGGCGAGACGCGGATGAAGTTCTGCGACTCGCTGATCATGATGCCCCAGGACACCACCGGGCTCTTCAGACCGACGCCCAGGAAGGAGAGCGTGGCCTCCGCGCCGATGAACGAACCGACCATGATCGTGGAGTAGACCAGCAGCGGCGCGAGACAGTTCGGCAGCAGGTGCTTCAGGATGATCCGGCCCGTGCCGGCACCCAGCGCCCGGGCGGCGACGATGTAGTCCGCCTCCCGGGTGGCCAGCACCGAGGAACGCATCAGCCGCATCACGACCGGCCAGCTCAGGATGACCAGCGACGCGATCACCAGACCCATGATCTTCGTCTTGCTGTTGTTGCTGCCCGAGCCGTTGAAGGTCGTCAGGATGACGATGGCACCGAGCACGAACGGCAGGCCGAAGAAGACGTCGGCGATCCGGGAGAGGACCGAGTCCACCCAGCCGCCCCGGTAGCCGGAGATGATGCCCATGATGCCGCCGAGCAGCATGGTGCCGGCGACGGAGAGCAGCGCCACGATGATCGAGGCCCGCGCGCCGTAGATGGTCCGGGCGTAGACGTCGCGGCCCTGCACGTCGTAGCCGAACCAGGCGTCGGCCGACGGCTTGCCGAGGCTGTTGTTCAGCGAACCGTTCACGGCGTCGCCGGACGTGAAGAGCGTCGGGAAGGCCGCCATCACGATGAAGACCAGGATCAGCGCCGAGGAGATCCAGAAGAGCGGCTTGCGGCGCAGGTCACGCCACGCGTCGCCGAGGAGGCCACGCGGCTTCTCCTTGCGGGCGCTCTCCGGCAGGCCGGCGTTGGTGGGGGCACCGATCTCGGTCGGCTGCTCCGGGCGGGGAGTGCTGACGATCGACGCGGCGGAGGGGTCACTCATAACGGATCCTCGGGTCCAGGGCGGCGTAGAGCAGGTCGACCAGCAGGTTCATCAGCAGGTAGACCAGCACCAGCACCACCACGATGGAGACAACGGTAGCGCTCTCCTTGGTGACGATCGACCGGTAGACCTGTCGACCGATGCCGTTGATGCCGAAGATGCCCTCGGTGACGATCGCACCACCCATGAGGGCGCCGAGGTCGGTGCCGAGCAGCGTGACCACCGGGATCAGCGAGTTGCGCAGCAGGTGCACCCCGACCACCCGGCGCATCGGGAGGCCCTTGGCGATCGCGGTCCGCACGTAGTCGGCCCGCCGGTTCTCGGCGATGCTCGTCCGCGACACCCGGGCGATGTACGCCATCGAGGCGCTACCCAGCACGAAGCCGGGGATCAGCAGCTCGGAGAACGGCATCTCGCTGGAGACGGTCGGCGTGACGATCTTCCACTGCACGCCGAAGGTCCACTGGAGCACGAAGCCGACGACGAAGACCGGCAGCGCGATCAGGAACAGCGAGGAGACCAGGACCAGGTTGTCCAGGAAGCCGTTGCGGCGCAGACCGGTCAGCACGCCGGCGGCGAGGCCGATGACGGCCTCGATAGCCAGGGCGACGACGGCCAGCTTGAGCGTGTTCGGGTACGCGGTGGCGATGACATGGTTGATCGACAGACCGTTGTAGGTCGTACCGAAGTCCCCCTGGAGGAGGTTCTTCATGTAGATCGCGTACTGCACGAAGACGTTCTCGTCGAGGTGGTACTTCTGGGTGAGCGCGGCGACGTACTCCGGCGGGCAGCGACGCTCGCCGCACTTGCCCGCGAAGGGGTCACCGGGCACGGCCCAGACGAGCCAGTAGATCAGGAACGTCGTGCCGATGAAGACCGGCACAAGTTGGAGCAGCCGTCTCACGAGATAGCGGCCCATGGGGTGGTCCTCCAGACAGGGGGTGCGTCGGCGGCCGACACGATGGTGACAGCGTGCGAGGAAGGATGTTGGTGACATCCGCTCGCGACAGCGTGCGAGGAGATGTTGTAACACCCGCTCGCGGAACGGCCCCGGGCCGGGCCCACCGGTTGTGGCGGGCCCGACCCGGGGTCATGCCGGTCGGATCAGAGCTCGACCGAGGAGAGGTCCAGCTCACCGACGTTGGTCAGCTCGAGCTTCTTGATCTTCTCCGAGTGGCCGGACTGCTGGCCGTAGAAGTAGACCGGGATGGTCGGGACGTCCTCGTCGACCTTCTTGAGGGCCTCGCCGAACTTCTGGTGCGACTCTTCGATGCTCGCGGAAGCGCTGGCGGCCTTGGCCAGGGCGTCGACCTCGGGGTTGCTGTAGAGGCCGTCGTTGGAGGAGCCACCCTTGACGTAGAGCGGGTTCACCCAGTTCTCGATGTCCGGGTAGTCCTGCTGCCACGCGGCACGGTACGGGCCGGTCATCTTGTGGGCGTTGATGTTCTGGCGGAACACCGCGAAGGTCGGGACACCCTCGGCGCGGGCGTTGATGCCGAGGTTGGTCTTGACCTGCTGCGCAACGGCCTCCATCCAGTCCTTGTGGCTGGAGTCGGCGTTGTAGTAGAAGACCATCTCGCCCTGGAAGCCGCCGGCCTCCTGGAGGAGCTGCTTGGCCTGGGTCACGTCGAACTTGCAGGCGGTGCAGTTACCGGCCGGGGCGCCCGGGGTGAGCGGGTTGGCCCAGCTGTCGGCCGGCTTGCGGGTGCCGAAGAAGATCTTGTCCGAGATGGCCTGCCGGTCGATCGACATCGAGACGGCCTTGCGCAGCTTCGGGTTGGCGAAGCGCTTGTCGTAGATCGGGAACGCGATGAACGCGGTCGACGGGGTCACCGTGTTCATGGCCCGGTCACCGAGGTCGGCCTTGTACTTCTCGCCGGCCAGCGCGGAGGTCGGGACCGTCTCCATGAAGTCGAGGTTGTTGCCCACCAGGTCGGCGTAGGCAGCGTCCTCGCTCTGGTAGAGCTTGACGGTGACGTCCTTGATCTTGACCTTGTCACGCAGGTTGTAGTCGTCGAAGCGCGTCAGCTTGATCGCGACGTTGTCCTCCCACGACACGAACTTCACCGGGCCGTTGCCGATCGGCTTCTTGCCGAACTCCTCGGGCTTCATGGTGAAGAACGCGTCCGGCAGCGGCATGAAGGCGCTGTAGCCGAGCTTGGTCGGGAAGACCGCGGTCGGGGCCGAGAGGGTGACCTCGAAGGTCTGGTCGTCGATGACCTTCAGGCCGGACATCTTGTCGGCGGCCGGCTTCGGGGCCTTCTGCGGGCCGTCGTCGTCCGGGTCGACCGAGGTGACCTGGTCGTAGCCGGCGATGTCGGAGAAGAAGCTGCCGTTCGCGGCGCCGTTCGGCGTGTAGGCGGCCCAGTTCCAGGCGTCGACGAAGTTCTTCGCCTTCACCTCGGTACCGTCGTGGAACTTGGTACCCTTCTTGATCTTGATCGTGAAGACCTTCGAGTCCTTGGTGTCGATGGACTCGGCCAGCGCGTTGCGCGGCGCCCCACCGTCGTTCGGGTACTCGACCAGGCCGGTCCACATGTCGTCGATGATCTTGCCGCCACCGGTCTCGGTGGTGTTCGCCGGAACCAGGGGGTTCTCCGGCTGGACGCCGTGGATGGTGATGGCGCCGTCCTTGGTGGCGCCGGCGTCGCTGCCGTTGCCGCCGTCGCTGCTGCTCGAGCAGCCGGACGCGACGAGCGCGAATGCCGCGCCCACCGCGATGGCGCCGCTCGCCCGCTTCGAGACTCTCATTCCGAGGGGCCTCCTCTTTCTAACCTGGTTCCGTCGTGGGTTTCACGCACGTCTTGGGGGGTGACACCACCGTCGGCCCCGAACCGCGGACCGCCGGTTTACCGCAGAGAAATCGGGACACCCCGGGGGCGCCGATTCGCCGGGCACCACACCTTCGGGGCAACACGAACGGGATCGACAACCACGATCCGCCATGAGATCGTGGCGGTGCGTGGCGGCCGGACCCGACGGGTTCCACACCGGGGGTGAGGTGCTGCAACTGTGACACCCACCGGCCCGTTCCGTGAAGGTGCCGTTATCAAGCCGTTAGTTGGTCGGCACGTTGCCGATACTTGAGAAAAGATCATGAAACGCGCCGGTCGTACCACTCTGAGCAGGTACGACATGGCCCGGCTCGGCCCGGGTGCGAACTCTGGGGGCTTTCCCGGCCCCGCCGCCACGCTCGCGGACATCAGCCGCACCTCGGCCGTGTTTGCCCGTCCGGATGATGTCGACTTCGACCTCGCGGACACCATCGTCGGCCGGGTGGAGGAGGGGGGCGAGGCCCGACGCCCCCTTGTCACCTCGGGTGACGCCGGAGTGACCCGGAGGTTGGGCGGAAACGGTCAACGACCCCGGGCGTCAGACCAGCCGGCGGTCCGCCGCCCAGCGGGACAATTCGTACCGGTTGGACATCTGGAGCTTGCGGAGCACGTTCGACACGTGCGTCTCGACCGTCTTGATCGAGATGAACAGCTCCTTGGCGATCTCCTTGTACGCGTACCCCCGGGCGAGCAGCCGGAGCACCTCGCGTTCCCGGTTGGTGAGCTGGTCCAGCTCGGGGTCGGCGACCGGGGTGTCCGGCCGGGCCGCGAAGGCGTCCAGCACGAACCCGGCGAGCCGCGGGCTGAACACGGCGTCCCCGTCGGCCACCCGCCGGATCGCGTCGGTCAGCTCGTCCGGCGAGATGGTCTTGGTGACGTACCCCCGGGCGCCGGCCCGGATCAGCCCGATGACGTCCTCCGCCGCGTCCGACACGCTCAACGCCAGGAACTTCACCTGCGGGTGGGTACGCCGCATCGCCTCCAGCACCGCCCGGCCACCGCCGTCGGGCATGTGCACGTCGAGCAGGACCACGTCCGGGCCGGTCGCGGCGATCCGGTGGACCGCGTCGGCCACCGTACTGGCCTCCCCGACCACCTCGACGTGTGCGCCCAGCTCCGCCCGGACCCCCGCCCGGAACATCGCGTGGTCGTCGACGAGGAACACCCGCAGCCGCCCGTCCCGGGCCTGCACCTGTTCGACCGGTCCGTGTTCGGCCATGTCACCTGTCCTTTTCCGTCGTGGAGCCGGCGCCGCTGATCGGGAGGATCAGCCGGACCTCGGTCCCCTCCCCCGGGCTCGACCGGATCTCCGCCCGGCCGCCGTGCCGCTTCATCCGCCCCACGATGGAGCCGCGGACGCCGTGCCGGTGATCCTCCACCGTATCGGGGTCGAAGCCCTTGCCCCGGTCCCGGACGAAGGCGCTGACCTGATCCGGCTCGACCTCGGCATAGAGCGACACGGTCTGCACCCCGGCGTGCCGGGCGGCGTTCACCAGCGCCTCCCGCGCGGCGGCGACCAGCGCGCCGACCCGCTCGTCGGTCTCCCGGTCCCCGACCACCACCGCCTCGACGGTGATCGCGAAGGTGTCCTCCACCTCGGCGGCGGCCTGCTCCAGCGCGGCGGCGAACCGCTCGGTCGGCGAGGCGGTGGGCTTGTAGAGCCAGTTCCGCAGCGACCGTTCCTGCCCACGGGCCAACCGCTGCACGGCCTTCACGTCGCTGGCGTTGCGCTGGATGAGGGCCAGCGTGTGCAGCACCTGGTCGTGCACCATCGCCGCCAGTTCCGCGCGCTCCTGCTCCCGGATCCGCCCCTCCCGTTCGGAACGGAGCTGGTTCCAGGTGCGCCAGAGCACCGGCGCGGCGACCACGCCGACGCCGGCCAGCCCGACCAGCGCGAAGATCACTCCGTTGATCACCGCGTCGAAGTTCTGCGCCGGTGAGTAGACCGCGGCGACGCCGATGATGCCGACCGCGACCAGCACCCCGCCGCCGATGAAGCGGAGCACGAAGGCCCGCCGGTCGCTCTCCTCCACCACCGCGCCGAGCCACGGCACGGGCATCGACTCGCCCCACTGCCGGCGGCGCTCCGGCGCGGACTGGTGCCAGATCACCCCGGCACCGACCGCGATGATCGCAACCAGCCAGCCGGCGGTGCCCGCGGCACCCACCGAGTCGAAGACCATCACCTGGATCAGCAGGACGCCGAGGCCGATCGCCACGAACGGCAGCAGCTGGCCGATGTCCCGGCGGGGCGGGACGGCGGTGTCGCCCGGCCGCAGCGGGACGACCGCCCAGAAGGCCGCGTAGAGCAGCAGGCCGAGCCCGCTCAGCCCGAGCAGCACCATGAAGGCGACCCGGACGCGGACCACCGAGATGCCGAGGTGCTCGGCGATGCCGGCGGCCACGCCGGCCGCCATCCGGTGCTCGGGCGCCCGGTAGAGGCGGGGCGGGTGCGGGGTCACGGTGCTGGTGATCGGAGGCTCCCGGGTCGGGGACGACGGCGCGGGCAGGGCAAGCCGGCGCCGGTTCGATCGTCACACGTCCGCGGGGCCCGGGACCACGGGGACGCCCCCGACATTCGGACCGCCGGGATCTCAGGGTGGGGTCAGGGTCGCCTCCTGAGGACGTTCGGGCGGCGGGCGACGCAGGATCAGAGCATGACCGAGGATGCCGCCCGCCCGCCCCTGCCGGGGGCGACGCCGCAGGACGGGCCACCGCCCCCCGCACCGACCGGCGCCGGACCCGCCGACCCGCCCCCGCCGGGCGGCCCCGCCTGGGCTGCCGGCTCCGCACCGGGCGATCTCCCCCCACCGGGGTACGCCCCACCGCCCGGCGGTGCCGGCTTCACCTCCCGGTACGGGCTGGTCCGCCCCCGCGAGGGCCGCTACCTGGCTGGCGTCTGCGCGGCGATCGGCCGGGCCACCAACACCGACCCGGTGCTGTGGCGGGTGCTGCTCGCGGTGCTCGGCTTCTTCGGCGGTATCGGCATTCTGGTGTACGTGACCGCCTGGTTGATCATCCCGGGCGAGGGTGACACCGCCTCCCCGGTCGAGTCGATGCTCGGCCGGGGCCGCTCCAGCATGTCCCCGGTCACCGTCATCGTGCTCAGCATCCTGGTGGCGGTGAGCTTCGGCTACATCGTCACCGACGCGTTCCGCGCGGTCCTGCTCGGCGCGGCGATCCTGATCGGCGGGGCGCTGCTGCTCAACCGCGAGCACCGGGGGCCGGTCCGGCCGCCGACCCCGCCCGGTGCCGGCCCCGTGCCGCCCGGGCCGGTGCCACCGGTCGCCTGGCCGGCACCCGGTCCGGCCGGTCCCCCGGCCGGTCCCGGCACGCCCTCCTTCGGTCCCGGCGCCTCCTGGTCCGGTCCCACCGGTCCCTCGGCCCAGCCGGCCGGGGCGCCGTCCTGGCCGGGCCGCGTCGAGGCGACCGCACCGGCCGCGCCGACCTGGCCCGGGATGCCGACGGCCGGGGAGCCGGTCGGCCCGGTCACGCCCGTCGGCTCCGCGTCGACCGGGCCGGTCGGCTGGGCCGCTCCGGCTGAACCCGCTCCCGCGTCCCCCGCCTGGTCGGCGGCGCCGGAGCCACGCACCTGGCCGGGAACCGGCGAGCCCACCACCTCGGCGGGACCGTCCCTCGGGACGGGACCGGCCATCGGGACAGGACCGGGCGACCCGGCCGCGTGGCCGGCCGCGCCGACCAGCGGGGTCACCGGCGGCACCTCCGCGCCGCTGGTGCCCCCGGTGACCGCGCCGCTGCCGCCCACCGGCTACCGCGCCCCGTTCGCCCCGCACGGCCCGTACGCCGGGCCGTACCCGCCGGCCCCGCCGGTGGCCCGGCCCCCGAAGCCGCCCAAGCGGCCGAAGGAGCGCTCCCCGCTCGGTGCGGTCACCTTCTCGCTGATCTTCCTGGCCCTGGGCCTGGTCGCCGTCCTCGACCTGCTGGACGTCTTCCCGGTCAGCGCGGCAGGCTACTTCGCCGCCGCCCTGGCCACCATCGGGCTGGGCCTGCTGGTCGGCACCTGGTTCGGCCGGGCGCGCTGGCTGATCGCGCTCGGTCTGGTGACCGCCGCGGCGCTCGGCGTGGCCACCGTCGCCGAGTCCTACGACCGGGTACGCGGGGTCGACGGCGACGTCACCTGGGCCCCGACCGACTACCGCGACCTGGCGAGCCGGTACGAGAACAACTTCGGTGACGCCGTGCTCGACCTGCGCGGCGTCGACTTCGACAAGAAGGAAACCCAGATCACCGTGGCGATCAACTTCGGGCAGGCGACCGTGGTGGTGCCGCCGAACGTCGACGTCACCACCCTGGCCGACGTCAACGCCGGGGACGCCACCGTCTTCGGCAACCGCTCCGGCGGGCTGGAGGGCAAGCTCCGGGAGAGCACCGACGTGGGCCCCGACGGGCCCGGCGGCGGCAAGCTCCGCCTGATCGTCCACGTCAACGCCGGCAACCTGGAGGTGACCCGGTGAAGGCGCACCGCACCGACCTCGTCTCGTTCGCCTTCGGGCTGGCCTTCCTGGCCCTCTCCGTCTGGTGGCTGCTCGCCCAGATCCTCGGGCTCACCCTGCCCCCGGTCGGCTGGTTCCTCGCCGGCGCGCTGCTGCTGGTCGGCCTGCTCGGCCTCCTCGGCGCGCTCCGGTCCGGCCGGCCCGCCGACCGGGGGACACCGGCCGACGCCACCGTGTCGGCGTCCTACGAGGAGCCCCGGGAGTGGAGCGCGCCCGTACCGCCCCGGGCCGACGAGTGGAGCACCGACGCCGTCGACGACGTGCCGGTCGAGGCGGTGCGGGACCGCCCGGCCGACGACCCGGACGGCGATCCACGCTGGTCACCCGTTCCACCCGTCGACGAGCGGGCGCCGGAACGCGAGCCGCGTACGGGCGACGACGCGGCGGTGACCCGGGAGCAGCCCACCGTCGGCGAGGCACCCGGCCGACCGGACGGGGAGCGGCCACCGGCCTGACGACGGCGGTGCGGGCGTACCGGAACGCCGCCTATGCTGACTGGTGGAGATTCCGCCTCCGCCGGCCGGCCCACGCCGTGTGGCCCGGCCGCGGCCGGGGCGCCAGGTCGCCGGGGCACGCCCGTTCCCGGCCGGCCCGTCCGCCGAGCCTCGACCGCGGCCACGCCGAGCAGTTCGCCGTGGCGGTCCCGCCGCAGTGCCCGTCTCTACCCCGTCAGGAGCCCGCCCGACATGACCCAGTCCCCCGCCGTGCGCACCACCGGCCCGTCCGGTCCGGTCCGCCTCGGCGAGCGCGCCGCCCGTACCCTCGTCACCGAGCTCGCCCGGCGTAACGACCCCAAGGCCGCCCTGCTGGTCGGCGCGACCCCGGAGTCCGCGGTCCTGGCCGCGGCGGTCGAGGCACTGCTGCCCGGCGACCGGCTCACCGTGGTCCCGGCGGAGGGCTCCTCCGCCGCCGGCCTGCGCGAGCACGTGTCGGCCCAGGGCCGGTGGGTCGCCGACCGGGTACGCGTGGTCGACACCCTCGCCGAGGCGGACGCCGCCGAGGTGGTCATCGCCGCCGAGCCGCAGACCGGGACCGCCGACGAGGCCCGGGTGGCCGTCGACGGCCTGTCGAAGTACCTCAGCGACGGCGCCGTGCTGAGCGTGGCCGCGCCGATCTTCCGCACCGAGGGCGCCGCCGCCGAGCTGGACCGGCAGTCGGTGCTGCACGGTGTCCGCACCGACCTGGTGCTGCGCAACACGCCGCCGGTACGGGTGCACCACCTGCGCTTCACCCCGACCAGCGCGGCCGTCGCGGCCCGGCTGTCGCCGGCGTACCGGCCGTCGAGCGTGCCGCTGACCCGGGGCATGCACATCGACTCCAACGGCGTCGCCGCCGCCGGCATCACCCTCGGCCTGGCCGCGCTGGCGAAGGTCACCCGACCGAAGTCGAAGCTCTGGCTGCTGCCGGCGCTGGCCGCCGCGCCGGTGGCCGCCTTCTTCCGGGACCCGGAGCGGGACGTCCCGGAGGACCCGTCGGCCGTGGTCGCCGCCGCCGACGGGCAGGTCCTCTCCGTCCAGCGGCTGCACGACGAGCGCTTCGGCGAGGGCGAGTGGCTGCGGGTCGCGGTCTTCCTGTCGGTGCTCGACGTGCACGTCAACCGCTCGCCGGTGGCCGGCAAGGTAGTCGACTACTTCGTCGCGGACGGTGGCTTCGTCAACGCGATGAAGCCGGACGCCGAGCACAACGTGGCCGCCTACACGGTGCTGGACACCGAGCACGGCACGGTGGTGGTGGCCCAGCGCACCGGCCTGATCGCCCGGCGGATCGTGCAGCGGGCGCCGATCGGCGCGCTGCTGGCCCGGGGTGAGCGCTTCGGGCTGATCCGGTTCGGCTCGCGGACCGACGTCTACCTGCCGGTCGACAAGGCGGAGCCGCTGGTCGGGCCCGGCGACAAGGTGGTCGGCGGGTCGACGGTCATCGCCCGCTGGGTCTGACCCTGGAGATGGCAGCAGGGGCGCCGCGAGTGCGGCGCCCCTGCTGCGTTGCTGAGTGGTGCGGGTCAGGCGGTGCGGCGCTGGTGCAGCCAGAGCAGCGGGCCGCTGACCAGGTAGCCCACCACCACGAGGGCGAAGGTGAGCCGGATGTCGACCAGCGCGCCGACCACCGGGACCAGCCAGAGCCACGGCGGCATCTTGACCAGCCGGGCGAGCTTGGCGTACGGGAAGCTGGAGACCATCGCGAAGGCCAGCAGGGCGACCCCGCCGACCAGCACGAGGCCGGGGACCGGCAGCCCGATCGCCACGGTGAGGGCCAGCACGGCCGCCGCCATGGTGGTCGGTACGCCGCAGAAGAACCGGCCGTCCTTGGGCGACACGTTGAACCGGGCGAGCCGGATCGCGGCGCAGGACGCCACCAGGGCGCAGGCCACCGCGGCGGCGGCCGGCGGAACCGACCCGGCCAGCGAGGCGTAGACCACCACCGGGGCGGCGAGGCCGAACGAGCACATGTCGGCCAGGGAGTCCATCTGGGCGCCGAACGGGCTGGCCACGCCGAGCTTGCGGGCGAGCGCGCCGTCGAGGCCGTCGAACGCGACGCAGGCGATCAGGCAGAGCGCGGCGATGCGGGTCTCGCCCTGCATGGCCAGGAAGATGGCCAGCATGCCGAGCATCAGGCTGCTCAGCGTGCAGGCGTTGACCAGCGCGAACTTCATCCGGCGGGCGGCGGTGCGCTCGCCGGGGAGCAGCGGGATGGACATCGCCGGCGAGTCGTCGACCGGCGCGGCGGGGGCCAGGGCCGGGCTGACCGGCATGACGGCCTCGACCTCGGCGCGGTCGAACCGGTTGCGGCCGTAGCGACGGCGCTGCCGGTCGGCGTAGCGGTGGTCCGGAACGACCAGGCCGGTGCCGGGCAGTGTGTCGCCGTCACGGCGACCCACCCGGACCAGAAGCACCTGGCGGGCGAGGGTGCTGCTGCGGCGCAGTGGGCCCGCCCAGCGACGCCCTGCGGGGCGCGGACTGTCAGTCGTACGACGCCGGCGCCATGGGGCTCTCGGCACGTTTCCTCCATCACCGGATCGGCTGACCGCCCTGCGGGGCGGGTGTCCGGCTGTCTCGTGCCGGACCTTTCGTGGCCCGGCAGCCGTTAGCGGAGTACACCATTGCACAAGGGAATGGGGCTTGGCGATAGCTGCCGGCGGTACTTATAACTCCCGTAACCGCACGAACCGCTTCTTTATTCCCGTCTCGGGCTTCATCGCCCGTTATCTCACCAACCCCGGCTTCTGACTCTACCGGAGGTGGGCCACGTCGGCTCGGCGAGCGGCCGCTAGCTGCCCCGCCGTCCGGTTGCCAGCAGCGCCACGTCGGTCAGCCGCAGCCCGGCCACCTGCTCCGGGGTGAACCAGGCGGCGCGGGAGGTGGACCCACCGGCCAGCTCGGTCACCCGCGCCTCGGTCGGCGCGTCCACCAGGACCCGGTAGATCACCCGGATCCCGTGCCAGTCCAGCGGGCGTCCCTCCGGGCCGAGCGCGCCCGGGTTGTGCAGGTTGTCCACCGCGATCAGGTCGACCACCCGGCCGAGCTGGCCGGCCTCCTCGACCAGTTCACGCAGCAGGCCGGCGGCGGGCTGCTCGCCGTGGTCGGTGCCCCCGCCGGGCAGGTGCCACTTCCCCGCGCCCGGGTACCCCTCGGCGATCATGGTAAGCAGGATCCGCCCGGCCGGGTCGCTGACCAGGCCGTACGCGGCGAAGCGCTGGCGGCGGTCGGTGGGTGGCGGCCCGAACGGCTCCCGGCCGGCGCGCGCCGGCAGCGGGACGACCGGCAGGCCCAGCAGCTCGGCGGTGAACGGCAGCAACGACACCTCGGCCGCCTCCGCCGGGGTGAACCAGCGCACCAGGTCGGTGGTGTCGTCCGCCTCGTCCCGCAACGTCCCGGAACGGGGTGTGACGTCGTAGATGACCCGGTCGGTGTGCAGCGCCACCCCGAGGTCCGGATAGCGGGTGACGTCCGCCACCACCCCGCGCAGCCCCGTCGCCTCGACGGTCAGCCCGGTCTCCTCGGCGAACTCCCGCACCACGGCGACCTCCGGGTGCTCGGCGTGCTCCACCCCGCCGCCCGGCAACTGCCACGCCCCCGGGAAGTCCGAGATCGCCGACCCCCGCGCGAGCAGCACCCGCTCCCCGTCCCGGCACACCCCGTACGCCCCGACCCGCCGCCGCTCCTCCACGCTTCCCCCGCCCCACTCGCCCGCGATCACTCTCGTCGATCATGAGGTTAGCGGCACCGGAACAGCCGTCCCGTGCCGTCAACCTCATGATCGCCGGAGAAGGTGTGTGGAGGGCGAGGGGTCAGAGGAGGCGGGCGGCCTGGACCGCTTCGGCGGTGACCTCGGTGAGGCGGTCGGTGGGCAGGGCGCCGAGTTCCTCGCGGCGGAACCAGCGGGCCTCGCAGGTGGAGCCGCCGACGTCGGTGACCCGGGGCGGGGCGGGCTGGTCGACGACCACCCGGTAGAAGGCGCGGACGCCGTGCCAGTCGATCGGGTAGCCCTCCGGGCCGAGCGAGGCGGCGTCCCGGTGGCTGGCCACGCCGAGCAACTCGACCAGGCGGCCGGTCTGCCCGGTCTCCTCCACCAGTTCGCGGATCAGCGCCGCGCCCGGCTGCTCGCCGTAGTCGGTGCCGCCGCCGGGCAGGTGCCAGCAGCCGGCGCCCGGGTAGCCGTCCGACACCCGGGTCAGCAGCACCCGCTCCTCCGGGTCGGTGACCACGGCGTACGCGGCGAAGCGCTGCGCGCGGTGCAGCCCGTCCGGGTTGGGCACGGCGTAGAAGGAGGGGAACTCGGGGACCTCCTCGGGCGGCACGTCGGCCGAGGAGGCGGGGAGCCCGAGGGCACGCGCCGTGAACGACCGCAGCGGCAGCGCCCGGGCCTCGTCCAGGGTGAACCAGCGGGCCAGGTCGGTCGGCCGGTCCACCCGCTCGGTCAGCGTCCCGCCCCGTACCGAGACCGTGTAGAGCAGGCGGTCGGTGTGGATGGTGATGCCCCGCTCGGGCAGGGCCCGCATGTCGGCGAGCACGTCCGCCAGCCCGGAGACGGCGACCGAGAGGCCGGTCTCCGTCGCGGTCTCGCGGACGACGGTGTGCTTCGGGTCCTCGCCGTGGTCGACCGCCCCGCCGGGCAGCGACCAGATGCCGGGGGTGCCGGAGCGCTCCGATGCGCGGACCAGCAACACTCGGCCGTCTTGATCTGCACAAACTGCGTATGCCGCGATCCTGCGGAGCGGCTCCAGCAAGGTGGTCACGGGAGGAAATTCTCCCCTCGTGGGGTTACCTCCATCGAAGAGTGTCAGATTCCTGACTCTTTGCTGGTGCCTCAGGGATCGATCAGGGTATGAGTCCGGGCCTTCACCGAGGTCGCCCGCCCCACCGCGAGCAACCGTGGGGACATGACCTCCACGAGCACCCCTCAGGCCCCGTACAAGCAGCTCCGGCGACCGACCACCGACCGTATGGTGGCCGGGGTCGCCAGCGGCCTCGGCCGCTACTTCGCCGTCGACCCGAACCTGGTCCGGGTGATCTTCGCGGTCGGCACCCTGCTCACCGGCGGTGTCGCCGCGCTGGCGTACCCGATCATGTGGTTCCTGATGCCCGAGGAGCCGACCGGCGCACCCGCCTGGCCGCACCCGGCGGGCGCCGCGCCGCAGGGCCCGCCGACCGTGCCGCCGGCGTGGCCGGCCCCGCAGCCCGGGACCGGACCCACGCCCGGACCCACGCCGCGGCCGGAGCCTCAGCCGCCGGCCGCCGCGTGATCCGGCGTCACTCCCACTCGATGGTGCCCGGCGGCTTGCTGGTCACGTCCAGCACCACCCGGTTCACCTCGGCCACCTCGTTGGTGATCCGGGTGGAGATCCGGGCCACCACGTCGTAGGGCAGCCGGGACCAGTCGGCGGTCATCGCGTCCTCGCTGGAGACCGGGCGCAGCACCACGGGATGCCCGTAGCTGCGCCCGTCGCCCTGCACGCCGACGCTGCGCACGTCGGCCAGGAGCACCACCGGGAACTGCCAGACGCCCCGGTCCAGACCGGCCGCGGTCAGCTCCTCCCGGGCGATCAGGTCGGCCTGGCGCAGCAGGTCGAGCCGCTCCCGGTCGACCGCGCCGATGATCCGGATGGCCAGCCCGGGACCCGGGAACGGGTGCCGCCAGACCATCGCCTCGGGCAGCCCCAGCTCCAGACCGAGCGCCCGGACCTCGTCCTTGAAGAGCGTGCGCAGCGGCTCGACCAGGGCGAACTTCAGGTCCTCCGGCAGGCCGCCGACGTTGTGGTGACTCTTGATGTTGGCGGTGCCGGTGCCGCCACCGGACTCCACCACGTCGGGATAGAGGGTGCCCTGCACCAGGAACTCGACGTCGCCGTGCGAGGCGATCTCCCGGGCGGCGGCCTCGAAGACCCGGATGAACTCCCGGCCGATGATCTTCCGCTTCTGCTCGGGGTCGGTCACCCCGGCCAGCGCGCCGAGGAACCGCTCCTGGGCGTCGACCACCTTCAGCTTGATGCCGGTGGCCGCGACGTAGTCCTTCTCCACCTGCTCGGCCTCGCCCGCCCGCAGCAGACCGTGGTCGACGAAGACGCAGGTGAGCTGGTCACCGACCGCCTTGTGGACCAGCGCGGCGGCGACCGCCGAGTCCACCCCGCCGCTCAGGCCGCAGATGACCTCCTTGTCGCCCACCTGCTCACGGATCCGGGCCACCTGCTCGTCGATGATGTTCGACGCGGTCCAGGTCGGCTCGATGCCGGCGATCTCGTAGAGGAAGCGCTTGAGCATCTCCTGGCCCTGCGCGGTGTGCCCCACCTCCGGGTGGAACTGCACCCCGGCGCGGCGACCGGCCAGGTCCTCGAAGGCGGCGACCGGCGCGCCCGCCGACTCGGCGGTCACCGTGAAGCCCGCCGGGGCCTCGGTCACCGCGTCGCCGTGGCTCATCCAGACCGGCAGGTCGGCGGGGAGGTCGCGGAGCAGCACGCCCGGCTCGGTGAGCCGGGGCCGCAGCGGGGTGCCGCCGTACTCGCGGTTGCCGGTCCGCGCGACCGTGCCACCGAGCGCCTGGGCCATCGCCTGGAAGCCGTAGCAGATGCCGAAGACCGGCACGTCCGCGTCGAACATGCCGGCGTCGATCTGCGGGGCGTCCGGAGCGTAGACGCTGGACGGGCCGCCGGAGAGGATGATCGCGGCCGGGTTCTTCGCCAGCATCTCGGCGACCGGCATGGAGTGCGGGACGATCTCCGAGTAGACCCGCGCCTCACGCACCCGGCGCGCGATGAGCTGGGCGTACTGGGCTCCGAAGTCCACCACGAGGACGGGGCGAGGCGTGCTCATGTGCAGAAAGCCTACCGACCGGCACCGCCGGGCCGGGCGCGGGCCGGGCGTTCCGCGTGGCGGATCGCCCGGCGGTGTCGCGCCGGTCAGCCGCGCAGCGCCCCCGGGGCGTGCGCCGGCACCGCCGGCCGGTGCGGGGCGACCGGCTCCACCCGGCGGTACGCCTCACCCAGCGGCGGACGCGGATCCGCCTCCCCCTTGTTGGGCCAGAGGGACATCGCCCGTTCCGCCTGGGCGGTGATGGTCAGCGACGGGTTCACCCCCAGGTTCGCCGAGACCGCCGCGCCGTCCACCACGTGCAGCCCCGGATGCCCGTGCACCCGGTGGTACGGGTCGATCACCCCGTCGGCCGGGGAGGCGCCGATCACCGCCCCGCCGAGGATGTGCGCCGTCATCGGGATGTTGAACGGCTCGGTGACCGCCCCGCCGGGCGTACCGTCGATCTCCTCGGCGAGCAGCCGGACGGCGTCGTTGCCGGCCGGGATCCAGGTCGGGTTCGGCGCGCCGTGACCGGGGCCGGAGACCAGCCGGCGACCGAACAGCCCGCGCCGCCACCGGGTGGTGAGCGAGTTGTCCGCCGACTGCATCACCAGGGCGATCACGGTCCGCTCCGACCAGCCCCGCACCGACAGCATGCGGGCGGCCAGGCCGGGATGCCGGGCGATGTCACCCAGCCAGCGCCGCACCCGGCGCGGCCCGCCGTCGACCAGCAGCGACTGGAGCAGCCCCATCGCGTTGGAGCCCTTGCCGTAGCGGACCGGCTCGATGTGGGTCTGCGGGTCCGGGTGGAACGAACTGGTGATCGCCACCCCCTCGGTGAAGTCCAGACCCCGCCGCCGGGCCCGCTGCCGGGGCACCGACGCGCCCAGGATGGCCTCCGAGTTCGTCCGGGTCAGCTCGCCGAGGCGGGCGGAGAGGTGTGGCAGCGCGCCGGTCGACCTCATCTCGTGCAGCAGCCGCTGGGTGCCCAGCGCGCCGGCCGCGAAGACCACCTGGTCGGCGTGGAACACCTCGCGCCGCTTGCGCAGCCAGGCGCCGGTGCGCTCGGTGTGCACCGCGTAGCCGCCGCCGTCGGCCGGGCGGACGGCGGTGACCGTGGTCAGCGGGTGGACCCGGGCACCCAGCCGCTCGGCCAGCCAGAGGTAGTTCTTGACGAGGGTGTTCTTCGCGCCGTGCCGGCAGCCCGTCATGCAGGAGCCGCAGTGCGTGCAGCCGGTCCGCTCCGGCCCGGCCCCACCGAAGTACGGGTCGGGCACCCGCTCGCCGGGCCGGCCGATGTGCACCCCCACCGGGGTGGCGTGGAAGGTGTCGGCCACCCCCATCCGCTCGGCCACCGTGCGCATCGCCCGGTCCGCGCCGGTGACGATCGGGTACGTGGTGACCCCGAGCATCCGCTTCGCCTGGTCGTAGTGGCGGGCCAGCTCGTCGCGCCAGTCGGTGATGTCCCGCCACTGCGGGTCGGCGTAGAAGGCGTCCAGCGGCTCGTAGAGGGTGTTCGCATAGACCAGGGAGCCGCCGCCCACCCCGGCACCGGAGAGCACCATCACTCCCCCGCCGGAGCGCCGGTCCGCCGAGCGGAGCAGGGTGATCCGCTGGAGGCCGTAGCAGCCCAGCTTCGGCGCCCAGAGGAAGCGCCGGGCCCGCCAGGAGGTCTGCGGGAACTCGTCGTCGGCGAAGCGCCGCCCGGCCTCCAGCACCCCGACCGCGTAGCCCTTCTCGGCGAGCCGGAGCGCGGTGACGCTGCCGCCGAAGCCGGAACCGATGACGAGCACGTCGTACCGCATGGACGCATCATTACCGACGGGTAGCCATCGCGCCAGCACGAGATTTTCGGGATCATGCAGAACGCTCGACCGCCCCGGGAACCTCTCGACCGGTCCAGCGCGTCCAATCCACGGGGGAAGAGGTCGGTCGATGACGCAGGGCACGGCGCAGCCACGACGGCGTTGGTTGCTGGGGCTGGCCGCCCTGGTGGCCGTACTCCTGGTCGCCGCCGGTGCGGTCGTGGCCACCCGGCTGGCCGGGCGGCACACCCCCGCGCCGGTCGCCGGCCCGGCCGCCCCCACGCCGTCACCGACCACCGTGCCACTGACCGTCAGCCCCACCCCGCCGCCGGGGGCCGACCTGACCGGGCCGCTGAACCTCCTGCTCGTCGGGGTCGACACCCGGATCAGCGTGCCCGGCTGGGAGCCGCACGCCGACTCGGTGCTGGTCCTGCACGTGACCAAGGGGCTGGACCGGGCGTACCTCTTCTCCCTCCCGCGCGACCTGGTGGTGGACATCCCGGCCTACCCGAAGGCCGGCTACCCCGGCGGCCGGACCAAGCTCACCCACGCGATGAGCTACGGCAGCCGGGTGCCGGGCGACAAGGCCCACCCCAGCACCGCCCAGGGGTACGAGCTGCTGCGCACCACGGTCACCAGGTACACCGGGCTGCGCATCGACGCCGGCGCGGTGATCACCTTTGGTGGCTTCGACAAGCTGGTGGACACCCTCGGCGGGGTGGACCTGCGTATCGACCAGCGGGTCGCCTCGATCCACCGCAAGCCGGACGGGACCTACCGGGACAAGGGTCCGGGCGGGTACGTCGGTCCGCAGATGGTCTATCTGCCGGGTGACATGCACCTGACCGGCTGGCAGGCGCTGGACTACGCCCGGCAGCGCTACACCGCCGGCGGCGACTACACCCGGCAGCGCCACCAGCAGCAACTGCTCCGCGCCCTGGCCCGGAAGATCCTCGACCAGGGGCTGGCCCGGGACCCGGCCCGGGTCGAGCAGGTGGTCGGCGCCCTCGGCGAGACGCTCGTCTACGCCGGCGGCGGGCGGGCCCTGGTCGACTTCGCGTACGCCCTCGGCGGGCTGCCCGCCGACGCCCTGACCCTGGTCGCCCTCCCCGGCGACGCGGTCGGCAAGGGCGCCGCCTACCGGGGCGAGCAGCTCCTCCCGGTGGGCCGCCAGTTCCTCACCGAACTCGCCGCCGAACGGACCGAGCCGTTCCTCGACACCCACCCGACGCTGCGGGTCCGCAGCTGAGCGCTCACAGGGGTTTCGGGGTGGCGGGGCGCTCGGTGCCGTAGAGCCAGGCGTCGAAGAGCTTCCCCAGCTTCTTCCCCGACACCCGCTCCGCACACGCCACGAAATCCGCGGTCGTGCCGTTCGCGTCCTTCTTCTCGGCCGCCCAGGTGCGCAGGATGCGGAAGAAGGCGTCATCCCCGACGGCCACCCGCAGCGCGTGCAGCGCCATCCCGCCGCGCTGGTAGACGGACTCGCCGAAGAGGTTCTCCACCCCCGGCTTCCCCGGCGGGGTACGCCACACCCGGCTCGGCGACGACGCGTACCGCTGGTCGAAGGCGCGCTGCACGGTGGACTCGCCGGTGTGCTCCGCCCAGAGCCACTCCGCGTACGTGGCCAGGCCCTCGTTCAGCCAGATGTCCTGCCACTTCGCCAGCGACACGCTGTCGCCGAACCACTGGTGGGCCAGCTCGTGCGCGACCACCCCGGCGTTGTCGCCGCGCCGGAAGAAGCTCGCCGCATAGACCGGCCGGCTCTGCGTCTCCAACGCGTACCGGATCCGGGCGTCGGCGACCACCACCCCGCCGTACGCGTCGAACGGGTAGGGCCCGAAGACGCTCTCCAGATAGTCGGCCACCTCCACGGTCCGGGCCACCGAGCGGTCCGGGGCGCCCTCGGCCAGTCCGGTGGTGACCGCGCTGAACACCGGCCGTCCCTTGTGCTCGGCGGTGGTGACCCGGAACCGGCCGATCACCACCATGCTCAGGTAACTGGCCATCGGCGAGCCCTCCGACCACTTCCAGGTGGTCCAGCCCTTCTGCGGCCGGGTCTTCCCCTTCGGCACGCCGTTGCTGACCGCGGTGAGCCCGTCCGGCACGGTGATCTCGAAGTCGTAGGTGGCCTTGTCCGACGGGTGGTCGTTGACCGGGAACCAGGTGCTCGCCGACTCGGGCTGGCCGAGCGCGATCGCGCCGTCCGAGGTGTGCAGCCAGCCGCCCTCGCCGAGCACCTCGTTGCGCAGGGCGGCCGGCACACCGTCGTACCGGATCTCGGCGACGAAGCCGTTGCCGGAGGTCAGGCCGGTGGCCGGGGTGACCACCAGCTCGTCGGACTCCCGCTTGTGGCGGGCCTTCACCCCGTCCACCGTCACCGAGCGCACGGTCAGCCCGGCCAGGTCCAGGTGGAACGCGGAGAGGTCGGTCGTCGCCGTGGCCTGCACGGTGGTGGTGCCGGTGAGCTTGTCGGAGTCCGGGTCGTAACGGACCTTCACCGTGTAGCGGGCGACGTCGTAGCCGCCGTTGCCGTACGTCGGGAAGTAGGGGTCGCCGACGCCGGCCGCGCCCGGGGCGAAGCTCCGGGGGGTCACCGGCACGGACCGTCCCGGCGTCGGGGCGACCTGCCCGGCGTCGGACGACTGGCAGCCGGCCAGCACCGACGCCGCCGCGAGCAGCAGCCCCACGCTCCCTCGACCACTCCGTCGCGCCCGCGTCATCGCCTCGACCCCTCCCCGGAACGGAGGGCCGACGCCGGCCGCTCCGACCGCGGCAGCCTACGCCAGCGGCCGTCGCCGCCGTCTCACGGCAGGGCGGGCGCGGTCCGCCCGGTCAGCCAGGCGTCGAGCAGCGGACGCAGCGGCCGGCCGGCGGCCCGCTCGGCGTACGCGACGAAGTCGGCGGTGGTCGCGTTCCCGCCCCGGCGTTCGGCGGCCCAGCCGCTCAGGATGCGGAAGAAGGTCGCGTCGCCGACGGCCCGGCGCAACGCGTGCACCGCCAGCGCGGCGCGCTGGTAGACGGCGGGACCGAACAGCCCGGCCCGGCCGGGGTCCACCGAGGGGCGCGTCCAGTCGGTGGCGGCGTACTCGGTGGCCACGGCCTGCGCCACGCTCCGGCCGCCGTCGTGCTCGTCCCAGAGCCATTCGGCGTACGTGGCGAAGCCCTCGTTCAGCCAGATGTCGCTCCACCGGGCCACCGAGACGCTGTCACCGAACCACTGGTGCGCCAGCTCGTGCGCGACCACCTCGGTGTTCGGCCGGCCGGAGCGGAAGAAACCGGGCCCGTAGACCGGCCGGGACTGGCTCTCCAGCGCGTACCCGATGCTCTCCTCGGCCACCGCGATCCCGCCGTACGCGTCGAACGGGTAGGGGCCGAACCGGGCGGCCAGGAAGTCGGCGACCTCGCCGGTGCGGGCGATCGAGGCGGCGGCCGGCCCGTTCGCCGGCAGCGCGGCGGAGACCGCGGTGACCAACGGTTTCCCGGCGTGCGTGCCGGTCGACACCCGGTAGTCCCCGATCACCAGGGTGGCCAGGTAACTCGCCATCGGCGCGCGCTCCGACCAGCGCCAGGTGGTCCAGCCGTCCCGGGTCGCCGTCCCGCCCGGCACCCCGTTGCTCAGCGCCGCCAGTCCGGCCGGGACGGTCACCGCGATGTCGTAGGTGGCCTTGTCGCGGGGGTGGTCGTCGACCGGGAACCAGGTGCTCGCCGACTCGGGCTGGCCGAGCGCGATCGCGCCGTCCGGGGTGGCCCGGAAGCCGCCGACGCCCAGCTCCCCGCTGGGCAGCGCCTTGGGCACCCCGCCGTACGTCACCTCGGTGGTGAACGTCCTCCCGGCCGGCAGCCCGCGCGCGGGGGTGACGACGAGTTCGTTGCCCTCGTGCCGGTAGCTCGCCTCGGCACCGTCCACCCGGACCCGCTCGACGGTGAGGCCGGCGAGGTCGAGGGAGAACCGGGACAGCCCGGTCGTCGCCGTGGCGGTGATCCCGGCCTCGCCGCTGAGCCGGTCGTCGGCCGGGTCGTACCGCACCGCGAGCCGGTAGTGGCCCACGTCGTACCCGCCGTTGCCGGCCCCCGGCACGTACGGGTCACCGGCGTCGGTCGCGCCGGGTCGGAACCGCCCGTCGTCGGCGTGCGTGCAGCCGCCGAGCAGCAGGGCCACGGCCAGCGCCGCCGCGTACCACCGCCCCCGGCTCATCCGCCGAGCGTAGCTGCGCGACGGCGCGGGCCGGACCGGAATCCGTACCCGCGCCGTCGGCGTCGGTCAGCGGTCGAGGACCAGGCCGACCTTCTGGAACTCCTTGAGGTCGCGGTAGCCGCACTTGGCCATCGCGCGGCGCAGGCCACCGAAGAGGTTGAGCTGGCCGTCGGGCTCGTCGGCGGGGCCGAAGAGGAGCTGCTCCATCGAGCCGAGCGGCTCGCCGGCGACCTCGAACGCGCCACGCGGCAGGGACGGGTGGCTGGCGGCGGAGTGCCACCAGGCCCCGCCGGCCGGGGCCTCCGCGCAGAGCGAGAGCGCCTCGCCGAGCATCACCGCGTCGGCGCCGCAGCCGAGCGCCTTGGCGATGTCGCCGGAGGTCTGGATGTCGCCGTCGGCGATCAGGTGGACGTACCGGCCGCCGGTCTCGTCGAGGTAGTCCCGGCGGGCCGCGGCGGCGTCGGCGATCGCGGTGGCCATCGGCACCCGGATGCCGAGCACCGACTCGGTGGTCGACCAGTCGTCGCCGCCGATGCCCACGATCACGCCGGCCGCGCCGGTCCGCATCAGGTGCAGCGCCGTCTTGTAGTCGGTGCAGCCGCCGACGATGACCGGCAGGTCGAGGTCGGCGATGAACTCCTTGAGGTTCAGCGGCTCGTCGGTGGTGGAGACGTGCTCGGCGGAGACGATGGTGCCCTGGATGACCAGGATGTCCACGCCCGCGTCGAGGATCACCGGGGCGAGCGCCAGGGTGTGCTGCGGCGAGACCCGGACGGCCACCGTGCCGCCACCGGCGCGCAGCTCACGGACCCGTTCGGCGATCAGGTCCGGGCGGATCGGCTCGGCGTACACCTCCTGGAGCCGCTTGGTGGCGCGGGCGTCCTCGTCGAGGGCGGCCAGCTCCTCCAGCACCTTGGTCGGGTTCTCGTAGCGGGTCCAGAGGCCCTCGACGTTGAGCACGCCGAGGCCGCCGAGCTGGCCGAGCTGGACCGCCGACGCCGGGCTCATCGTGGCGTCCGACGGGTGCCCGACGCAGGGGATGCCGAACGGGTACGCGTCGAGCTGCCACGCCGTAGAGACGTCGTCGACGTCCCGGGTGCGGCGGCTCGGCACGATGGCGATGTCGTCCAGGTGGTAGCCGCGCTGCGCGGTCTTGCCCAGCCCGATCTCGACCACGTCACGCATGGGGGACTCCAGGAGGTTGGGGGTGATGGGTCAGCGGGAGTGGTAGTTCGGCGCCTCGACGGTCATCTGGATGTCGTGCGGGTGGCTCTCCTTGAGCCCCGCCGCGGTGATCCGGATGAGCTGGCCACGCCGGTGCAGCTCGGGGATGCTCTCCGCGCCGACGTACCCCATCGCGGCGCGCAGCCCGCCGATGAGCTGGTGGGCGACCGCGGAGAGCGGGCCCCGGTAGGGCACCTGGCCCTCGACGCCCTCGGGGACGAGCTTGTCCTCGGCGAGCACGTCCTGCTGGAAGTAGCGGTCCTTGGAGTAGGACTTGGCCTGGCCGCGGGACTGCATCGCGCCGAGCGAGCCCATCCCCCGGTAGGCCTTGTACTGCTTGCCGTTGATGAAGATCAGCTCGCCGGGGCTCTCCTCGCAGCCGGCCAGCAGGCTGCCGAGCATCACCGTGTCGGCACCGGCCACCAGGGCCTTGGCGATGTCGCCGGAATACTGGATGCCGCCGTCGCCGATCACCGGGACGCCGGCCGGCCGGGCCGCCCGGGCTGCCTCCATGATCGCGGTGATCTGCGGTACGCCCACCCCGGCGACGATCCGGGTGGTGCAGATGGCACCCGGGCCGACGCCCACCTTGACGCCGTCCGCGCCGGCGTCGACCAGCGCCTTCGCCCCCGCGTACGTGGCCACGTTGCCGCCGACGATGTCGATGGCGACGTCCTTCTTGAGCTGACGGACCATGTCCAGCACCGCCCGCTGGTGACCGTGCGCGGTGTCCACGATGATCACGTCCACCCCGGCGTCGACCAGGGTGCGGGCCCGCTTGTAGGAGTCCTCGCCCACGCCGACCGCGGCGGCGACCCGGAGCCGACCGGCGTCGTCCTTGGTGGCGTTCGGGTACTGCTCGCTCTTGGTGAAGTCCTTGACGGTGATCAGCCCGCGCAGCCGGCCGGTCTCGTCGACGATCGGCAGCTTCTCCACCTTGTGCCGGCGCAGCAGGTCGAGGGCGTCGTCCTTGCTCACCCCGACCTGGGCGGTGACCAGCGGGGTCCGGGTCATGATCGAGTGGACCGGGGTGGCCGGGTCCGAGACGAACCGCATGTCGCGGTTGGTCACGATGCCGACGAGCTGGCCGTCGCCGTCCACCACCGGTACGCCGGAGATGCGGTAGCGCCCGCAGAGCTCGTCGACCTCGCGGAGGGTGTCGTCCGGCCGGGCCGTCACCGGGTTGGTGATCATGCCGGACTCGGAGCGCTTGACCAGGTCGACCTGGAGCGCCTGGTCCTCCACGGAGAGGTTGCGGTGCAGCACGCCGATGCCGCCCTGGCGGGCCATGGCGATCGCCATCCGCGCCTCGGTGACGGTGTCCATCGCGCTGGAGAGCAGCGGGACGGTCAGCTCGACGTTGCGGGTGAGCCGGGTCCGGGTGTTGACCCGGCTGGGTACGACGTCCGACTCACCGGGCTGCAGGAGCACGTCGTCGAAGGTGAGGCCGAGCGGCACCACCCGGGCGGAGCCAGCCGGCAGCTCCGGCAGGTGGCCACCCGGTTCGGCGCCTGCCTGAAGGTCGGTGCTGGGCGAATTCTCCACAGTTGCTCCCCTGAGCTGCTCGGACGGGCTTCAGCGAGGTGGCGCGGGCGGGCACCGGCGCACGCCGGGTGAACGGCGCGTCGCTTCATCGTACCCATTGAGCTGGGCGGGCCCCGGCAGTGGCAGCCCGGGTCGGCGGGGGGAGCGGGACCGGCCGGGGGCAGGCCGGAACGGGCGACGGGGACTACGGTGAGGGGGTGCACGACGAGCCCATCGACCCGTTCAACGGCGACCCGGCCGATCCGGCTGCCGGCCTGCACGATCCACGGGAGGAGGATCCGCTCGACCCGTTGACCGACGTGGAACGGCAGGACGTCCTCGAGGATCTGGCCGACCTGGAGATCTACCAGGCCCTGCTCGCCCCGATCGGGGTGCGCGGGCTGGTCATCGAGTGCGAGGACTGCCGTGAGCCGCACTACTTCGACTGGGACCTGCTTCGGGGCAACCTGCGCCACCTGCTGAGCTCCGGCCGACCCCGGGTGCACGAGCCGGCCTACGACCCGGACCCGGACCACTACGTCACCTGGGACTACGCGCGCGGCTACGCCGACGGGGTGCACGACACGCTGACCGAGGGCACCGAGGACGACTCCCCCGCCGACGACTGAGCCGGGGTGACGCCGCCGGGCTCAGGCGACGAGGCCGGCCCGGAAACCGGCCGCCACGGCGTGCGCCCGGTCCCGGGCACCGAGCTTGCGGAACAGCCGCCGGGCGTGGGTCTTGACGGTGTCCTCCGAGACGAACAGCTCCCGGCCGATCTCCGCGTTGCTCTTGCCCTCGGCCATGCCGAGCAGCACCTGGAGTTCGCGCTCGGTCAGCCCGACCGAGGAGCGTCCGGCCCGCGGGGTGGTCGCCCCGCGCTGGCCGGTCGGCAGCGCCGGCTCCGGTTGGTCGCCGGTCGCCTCGGCCTCGTCGTCGCCGCGCTGCACCGGCACCATCGCCGGCGAGCCCCCGCCGGCCTCCGCCGGCCACGTCGCGCCACCCGGCGTACGCCCCGGCGGGGTGGACCGGGCAGCACCGGCGACGGCCGCGTCCCGCGCCGGGTCGGTCACCCGGTTGCGGGCGGTCCGACCGGGCGCCGAGAGCAGCAGCAATGCCTTGGCGACCGCGCTGGTCAGGTCGTGGTCGACGTTCTGGATGAGGCCGCGGGCTCCGGCACTGATGGTGGCGGCGGCCGCTTCCGACTCCTCGGTGCCGAGCAGCACCACGGCGGCCTGCGGCGCGCGGGCGAGCACCCGGCGCACGAAGCCGGCGCTGTCCGGCCGGGTGAGGGCGGTGTCCGCGAGGATGACGTCGGCCGGCCGCTCGGCGAGCCGGAGCATCACCTCGGGATCGGAGACGGCCGTCCGGACGACTCCGGACAGCCCGAGTCGTGCTGCCGCGGAACTCAGATGCTGAGCCGCGAGCGGTGTCCGAACGCACACGAGAACGCTACGCACTGTGGTCTCCTCTCCGACTCAGAGCAGACCACGACCGGGTCGGCCGCCGAGGAGGTTCCGGGTAATCATCTGAACTTTTCCGACATCTGGGTCATATGCCGCTAGTTGTCCGAGGTTTTCGATCACAGATGTGTGAGGGCGGGAAAGCCCGGGTACCGAGACGCCAGGCCGGAAACGGGTGTCCCGCGCGGACCACCGACCCGGTAGGTGGCCACGAAGGATTCCGCGGTGCCGCGCGGGAGGAGGGGTGCTGATGTCGAACGTACGTAGACTGCCCGGACCCATCGTCGATCTCTGGGACTGGCAGCGGCTCGGTGCCTGCCGGGGCCGGGACAGCGCACAGTTCTTCCACCCGGACGGCGAGCGCGGCTCCTCGCGCCTGCGCCGTGAGTCCGGCGCCAAGGCCGTCTGCGGCGCCTGCCCGGTGCGGGCGGAGTGCGCCGCGCACGCCCTCGCCGTCCGCGAGCCGTACGGCGTCTGGGGCGGCTTCAGCGAGTCCGAGCGGCTGCGGCTGCTCGCCGTCGGCTGGGAGGACTGCGCCGACCGCCGGCAGGCCCGGGTCGACGTGGCCCGGCTGGAGGCCCGGCTGGGTCGCCCGCACAAGTCCGCCGTGCCGGACCAGCGCAAGATCGCCTGAACGACCTGATCTCACCGACGCCGCGTCCCGGGTTCCGGGGCGCGGCGTCGGCGCGTGCGTATCGCCCTTTCGTCGATGGACGGCGGGATTCCCACTCACTAGCTTCAGCGATATGTGGAAACCTTTCGATGGATTGGGGAGACGCCGAGCCGGTGCGCTCGCCGTCACCACCGCACTCGTCACCGGTCTGGTCGGCGCCGTACCCGGCGTCGCCCAGGCGTACGCCAGCTCCGCCACCGGCACCATCAACACCTCCGGCGCCGACCTCAACGTCCGCTCCGGCCCGTCCAGCGGCTACGACTCCTGGCGTACGGTCGCCGACGGGGCCAGCGTCACGCTGCTCTGCCAGACCACCGGCCAGTCCGTGACCGGCACCTACGGCACCACGACCATGTGGGACTTCCTCTCCAACGGCGGCATGGTCTCCGACGCCTACGTCTACACCGGCTCGGACGGGCAGATCGTCAACAGCTGCGTCTACGTCGGCGCCGAGCCCTCCTCGAAGACCAACCCGCGCTCCCCCAACGGCGCCATCGACTGGGCGTTCCAGAACTACCGCTCCACGGCGTACGAGAACCTCTGCCTCAAGTTCACCGCCCTGGCGTACGGCTGGGGCGGCTCGGGTTGGAGCACCGCCGAGATCGGCGGCGACTGGGAGAGCAGCCACGGCTACCTGAACACCTCCGGCATCCCGCCGCGCGGTGCGTTGGTCTGGTACCACAACTCGGCCGACACCGGGCACGTCGCGATCAGCCTGGGCGAGGGCAAGGTCATCGGCACCTCGGTGGGCGGCGCGGTCGGCGTGGCCGGCTACCTCGACCACGGCTCCTATCGCGGCTGGTCGGTGGCGTACTACCCGAACGCCTACTGATTCCGGCGGGACACCGCGACGTCCCGCGTACGGCGTTCCCCGACGCCGGTGACGGCTCCCTGCCGGACCGGGGCGGCGGCACGGCCGCCCCACGACCCCACCCTCCCGCCGGCCGAAACGCTACGCGGACCCGACGACCGAGCGACGCACGTGCTGGTCGGCCAGGGCGACCCCGGTCAGCCGACGGTGACCTTGACGGTGTGCCAGCCGGTGGCGCCGTCCGGTGCGACCGGACGCCGCTGCTCGGGCTGGGTGACGCCCTCGGCATCCGTGGCCCGGACCTGGAGGGTGTGCTCACCCGGGGTGGCGTCCCACCGCCAGGACCACTGCACCCAGGTGTCCACCGAGACCGCCGGGGCGAGCGTCGCCTCCCGCCAGGGACCGCCGTCGACGCGTACCTCGACCGTGCGGACGCCCCGGTGCTGGGCCCAGGCCACCCCGGCGACCGTCACCGGGCCGGCGCTGAGTCGGCCGCGGGGGCGGGGGGTGTCGATCCGGGACTGCGTCTTGATCGGCCCCTGCGCGGACCACCCGCGCGGCACCCAGTACGCGTCGAAGTCGGCGAAGCTGGTCAGCTCCAGCTCGGTCACCCACTTGCAGGCCGAGACGTACCCGTAGAGACCGGGCACCACCATCCGGACCGGGAAGCCGTGCTCGACCGGCAGCGGCTCGCCGTTCATGCCGACCGCGAGCAACGCGTCCCGCCCGTCCCGCAGCGCCGCCGTCGGGGTGCCGCAGGTCCAGCCGTCGGCCGAGCGGCCCACCACCTGGTCGGCCCCCTCCTCCGGCTCCGCCTCGTCCAGCAGCTCCTTGATCGGCACACCCAGCCAACGCGCGTTGCCGATCAGGTCATCGCCCACCTCGTTGGAGACGCAGGCGAGTGTCACGTACCGCTCCACCATCGGCCGGGCGAGCAGGTCGGCGAAGCTCAGCTCGATCGGCTTGCGGACCCGCCCGTGGATCCGCAGCCGCCAGGTCGCCGGATCCACCTGCGGCACCACCAGCGCGGTGTCGATCCGGTAGAAGTCCGCGTTCGGCGTCACGTAGGGAGCCAGCCGGGCGAGCCCGAGGTCCGCACCGGCCGGGACCGCGGGAGCCGGTGCGGACGGGGTGGGCAGGACGACCGCCTGCCGGGCGCTGGAGACACCCCGCCGACCGGCCAGCCAGTGTCCGCCGAGCCCGGCCACCGCCGCCGCGCCCAGCAGTGCGCCCGCCCCGGTCAGGAACCGTCGCCGTCCCTCCGGGTCCGACTCCTCACCGTGGGCCGCCACGGGGCGTACCACCGGCGGGACCGGCGCCGACGGCGGCTGCGGGCCGGCGGGCGCCGCGCCCTCGGCGGCGCGTTCCGGGCCGGCGGTGGGCGGCTCGGGGTGGGGCGGGGTGCTCGGTGTGGGAGGCGTCCAGGCCCAGATGTGGGGTTGGAGGGGGCCGGCCAGGAGCAGCCAGAGGGTCAGCCCGCCCAGCGCCCCACCGACCAGCGACGGCAGCGCGTCGAAGACGTTCGCGCCGGTCCGGGTGAGGGCGGCGGCCGACCCGAGGACGGCGAACGCGGCGATGCCCGCGAGACCGACCCGGAGCCGGCGGGCCGCCAGCACCCCGAGCAGCGCGGCGACCGCCGCCAGCAGCACCGCCGTCCCGATCAGCAGGGCGATCTTGTCGTACGTGCCGAAGACCGCGATGGCGAACTGCTTGACCGGCTCGGGAACGAGGTCGACGACCACGCCACCCACCGCGATCAGCGGTGCCGAGCGGGCACCGGTGAGGACCGCCACCGGTTCGGCGGCACCGATGGCCACGGCGGCGGCGGTGATCCCGGCCAGCGCGGCATGACCGCGGGAGATGCTGCTCACCGGACCAGTCTTGTCGATCACCGGGGCCGACGGCCACCGACGTCAGCGTTCCGTAATCAGATACGGATCAGGGCACACCGCCGAGGTGGCGGTGTGCCCTGATGATGCCGTCCGGCGTCGGGTCAGAAGCCCGGGCCGTGCTGGTGGCCGTGACCGTGGCCGTGGCCACCGGCGGCGGCCGGCTCGGCCTTCTCCGGCTTGTCCACCACGAGGCTCTCGGTGGTGAGCAGCAGGCCGGCGATCGAGGCGGCGTTGGTTACCGCGTTGCGGGTCACCTTCACCGGGTCGATGATGCCGGACTTCACCAGGTCGACGTACTCGCCCTTGGCGGCGTCGAGGCCGGTGCCCCACTCCTTGCCGGCGACCTTCTGCACCACGACGTAGCCGTCGTGACCGGCGTTCTGGGCGATCCACCGCAGCGGCTCGACCAGCGCCTTGCGTACGACCGAGACACCGGTCTTCTCGTCACCGGTGAAGCCCAGGTCGTCGTCGAGCACCGACAGGATCTGGACCAGCGCGGCACCGCCGCCGGGGACCGTACCCTCCTCGACCGCGGCCTTGGTCGCGGCGATGGCGTCCTCGATGCGGTGCTTGCGCTCCTTCATCTCGACCTCGGTCGCCGCGCCCACCTTGATGACCGCGATGCCGCCGGAGAGCTTCGCCAGCCGCTCGGCCAGCTTCTCCCGGTCCCAGTCGGAATCCGAGGCCTCGATCTCCTTGCGGATCTGCGCGACCCGGTCGGTGACCTCGGCGGCCTGGCCGCCACCGTCGACGATGGTCGTGTTCTCCTTGTCGACCACGACGCGACGGGCGGTGCCCAGCACCTCCAGGCCGACCTGGTCGAGCTTGTAGCCCAGCTCGGGAGCGACCAGCTCGGCGCCGGTCAGGATCGCCATGTCCTGGAGCATCGCCTTGCGGCGGTCGCCGAAGCCGGGGGCCTTGACCGCGCAGACCTTGAGGGTCTTACGGATCGAGTTGACCACCAGGGTCGACAGCGCCTGGCCGTCGACGTCCTCGGCGACGATCAGCAGCGGCTTGCTGTTCTGGAGGACCTTCTCCAGCAGCGGCAGCAGCTCCTCGATCGCCGAGATCTTCTGCGTGGTGATGAGGATGTACGGGTCCTCGAGGACCGACTCCTGCGACTCCAGGTCGGTGACGAAGTTCGGGGAGATGAAGCCCTTGTCGAACTGCATCCCCTCGGTCACGTCGAGCTCCGTGGTGAGCGCGGAGCCCTCCTCGACGGTGATGACACCGTCCCGGCCGACCTTCTCCATCGCCTCGGCGATCAGCTCGCCGATGGTGGCGTCCTGCGCGGAGATCGTCGCGACGTGCGCGATCGACTCCTTGTCGGCGACCTCGACGGCCCGGCCGAGCAGCGCCTCGGAGACCTTGGCGGCCGCCGCGTCGATGCCGCGCTTGAGGCCGGACGGGCTGGCGCCCGCGGTCACGTTGCGCAGGCCCTCGCGGACCATCGCCTGGGCCAGCACGGTCGCGGTGGTGGTCCCGTCGCCGGCGACGTCGTTGGTCTTCGTCGCCACCTCCTTGACCAGCTGCGCGCCGAGGTTCTCGTACGGGTTGGTGAGCTCGATCTCCTTGGCGATGGTCACACCATCGTTGGTGATCGTCGGCGCACCGAATTTCTTGTCCAGGACGACGTTGCGCCCGCGCGGGCCGAGGGTGACCTTGACCGTGTCCGCGAGGGCGTTGACACCGTGCTCGAGCAGGTGTCGGGCGTCGTCCGAGAAGCTCAGGATCTTCGCCATGAATGTCCCTTCGAAGCGACGCTGCCCCGGCCCGGCGAGCCGGACCGGGGCAACGACACTGATCGGTTGCTTACTTCTCGATGACCGCGAGGACGTCGCGGGCGGAGAGCACCAGGTACTCCTCGCCGGCGTACTTGACCTCGGTGCCGCCGTACTTCGAGTAGAGGACGGTGTCGCCGACCTTGACGTCGATCGGCACGCGGTTGCCCTTGTCGTCGATCCGGCCCGGGCCGACAGCGAGGACGGTGCCCTCCTGCGGCTTCTCCTTGGCGGTGTCGGGGATCACGATGCCCGACGCCGTGGTGGTCTCAGCCTCGTTCGCCTGGACCACGATGCGGTCCTCGAGCGGCTTGATCGCAACCTTGGTCGCGGTAGTCACGGGCATACCCTCCTGGGGTACTTGGTTTCGTTGCCGAACGGCGAGCCGAACGGCGTCAATCTGCCACATGCCACCGGGCGGGGCCGTCGTCGCGGGTGCCGGTCCGCCTGGCGTTCAGCGCCCGGACCGAAGCCCGGAAGCTGGCACCCTCGATGGGAGAGTGCTAATCGCAGGTTATGCCTCGGCTAGCACTCCGTCAAGGAGAGTGCCAACGCATCACCCGTCGTGTCGCGCTCGCCCCGCCCCGACGGCGAGGTGCCGGCGCCCCGGCCGGTGCCGGGCGCTCCGGACCGGGTCGGGAGAATGAGCGCGTGGACCTGGATCAGCTCGCCGCCCTGCGTACCCCCGAGGGGTCGGCCGCGCTCGCGACGGCCGCCGGGCTGGCCGGCGGCGACCCGCTGGCCGCGGCGGCCCGGCTCCGCGCCACCGGGATGCCGGCGGAGCTGGCCGCCGCCGCGCTCACCCAGGCGGAGCTGCGCCGCCGCGCGGTCGGCAAGTTCGGGGCGGACGCGGCCGGGATGTTCCTCACCCGCGCCGGGCTGGAGCAGGCCACCCGCCGGGTGGTCGCCGACCGGCGGGCCGCCCGGCTGCGGGCGGCCGGCGTGCGGACCCTGGCCGACCTGGGCTGCGGCCTCGGCGCGGACGCGCTGGCCGCCGCCCGCGCCGGCATCCGGGTGTACGCGGTGGAGGCCGACCCGACCACCGCCGCGATGGCCGCCGCGAACGCCGACGCCGCCGGGCTGGCCGACCTGTGCACCGTGGAGTGCGGCGACGCGACCGCGTTCGACGTGACCCGGGTCGAGGCGGTCTTCTGCGATCCGGCGCGCCGGAAGGCCGGCACCGGGCGACGGATCTTCGACCCGAAGTCCTACTCGCCGCCGTGGGACTTCGTCACCGGTCTCGCCGAACGGGTCCCGTACACGGTGGTGAAGGTGGCGCCGGGGCTGGACCACGCGCTGATCCCGGCCGGGGCCGAGGCGGAGTGGGTCAGCGTCGACGGCGACCTGGTCGAGGCCGCGCTCTGGTGCGGTCGCCTCGCCGAGCTGCGCCGCCGCGCCACCCTGCTGCGCGAGAAGGAGCGCCCCCCGGCCGACGCCTCCGCCCCGAGCACCGGCGCCGGTCACCAACTCACCGGCGACGGGAACGCCGAGGCCGCCGTCGGGCCGGTCCGCCGGTTCCTGTACGACCCGGACCCGGCGGTGGTCCGCGCACACCTCGTCGCCGAGCTGGCCGGGGAGCTGGGCGCGACCCTCGGCGACCCGACCATCGCCTACCTCTACGCCGACACCGCCGCCCCCACCCCGTTCGCCCGCTGCCTGGAGATCACCGACGTGCTGCCGTTCTCGCTGAAGCGACTGCGTGCGCTGCTGCGGGAGCGCCGGGTGGGCCGGGTGGAGATCCTCAAGCGCGGGTCGGCGCTCGAGCCCGAGCAGCTCCGGCGGGACCTGCGGCTGGCCGGCGACGCGGCGGCGAGCCTGGTGCTGACCCGGGTGGCCGGTGCGCCCACCGTGCTGGTCTGTCGACCGGTGGCCGGCTGATTTTCGACTCGCCGCCCGGCCGGGGCCGGGTTAGCTTGTCGGCATGGCGGGACAGGGCACTCCGGCGACGGCGCTGCTGACCAGACGGAAGGTCAGCCACAGCACCCACCCGTACGACGTCGCTCCGGACGCGCCGAACTACGGCGCGCTGGTCGCGGCGGCCCTCGGGGTGCCCCCGGAGCGGGTGTTCAAGTCGCTGGTCACCGAGGTCGACGGCGCGCTGACGGTGGCCGTCGTCCCGGTCACCGGCGAGCTGGACCTCAAGGCGCTGGCCGCCGCCGTGGGCGGCAAGCGGGCCGCCATGGCCGACCGCGCGGTCGCCGAGCGGGCCACCGGGTACGTCCGCGGCGGCATCAGCCCGCTCGGTCAGCGCCGGCGACTCCCCACCGTCCTCGACGCGTCGGCGCTGGCCCACCCCACCATCTACGTCTCGGCCGGCCGCCGGGGCCTCCAGCTCCAACTCGCCCCCGCCGACCTGATCTCCCTCACCGCCGCCACCACGGCTCCCCTCGCCACCACTGCCTGACCCTCACTCCACCCCGTCGATCCCATGATCGTCGGGGCTTCACCAGGGCCGCTGCGGGAAGCGCTCTCTGCGGGATGACGCGCGGGTGACAACCGCGTTGCGGAATTGTTACCGCTGCCAACAAACTTCTGACCTCGGCACTCTTGCGCGTGCGACGCGATGCGGAATACGTTGCCGGACACAACAAAACACCGGTAGACACTTTCCCCCACCCCCATGAAAGGACCCGTGCAGATGCGCAAGGGCTTCCTCACCTTCGCCGCCGTCGGCCTCCTGGCCACCGGCAGCATGGCCGCCTGCGGTGACAACTCCTCCGACAGCAACCAGGCCGGCGGCAGCGCCAAGAAGCCGAAAATCGGCGTGATCCTCCCGGACAGCAAGTCCTCCGCCCGCTGGGAGGGCGCGGACCGCAAGTTCCTGGAGGAGGCCTTCAAGGCAGCCGGCGTCGACTACACCATCCAGAACGCGCAGGGCGACAAGTCCGCCTTCTCCACCATCGCCGACGGCATGCTGACCAACGGCGTGACCGCGCTGATGATCGTCAACCTGGACTCCGGCACCGGCAAGGCCGTGCTCGACAAGGCGAAGTCGCAGGGCGTCGCCACCATCGACTACGACCGGCTCACCCTGGGTGGCTCGGCGCAGTACTACGTCAGCTTCGACAACGAGGCGGTCGGCAAGCTGCAGGGCGAGGGCCTGAGCAAGTGCCTGACCGACAAGGGCGCCAAGAACCCGGTCGTGGCCTACCTCAACGGCTCGCCGACCGACAACAACGCCACCCTGTTCAAGAACGGGTACGACTCGGTGCTCAAGCCGAAGTTCGACTCGAAGGAGTACACCAAGGGCCCGGACCAGTCGGTTCCGGACTGGGACAACGCGCAGGCCGGCGTGATCTTCGAGCAGATGCTCACCCAGACCAAGGGCAAGATCGACGGTGTACTCGCCGCCAACGACGGCCTCGGCAACGCGGCCATCTCGGTGCTGAAGAAGAACAAGCTCAACGGCAAGGTGCCGGTGACCGGCCAGGACGCGACCGCGCAGGGCCTGCAGAACATCCTCGCCGGTGACCAGTGCATGACCGTCTACAAGGCGATCAAGGAGGAGGCGAAGGCGGCCTCCGACCTGGCCATCTCGCTGGCCAAGGGGGAGAAGAAGGAGACCGGTCAGACGGTCAAGGACCCGGAGGGTGGCCGTGAGGTGGCCTCCGTGCTGCTGACCCCGAAGGCCATCTACAAGGAGAACGTCAAGGACGTCGTCGCCGACGGCTTCGTGACCAAGGACGAGCTCTGCACCGGGGCGTACGCCAAGCTCTGCGCCGACGCCGGCATCAGCTGACCCGTACGCGTCAACCCCGCTCCAGGCGGCGCTGCCCGGCACGGTGACCACCGTGCCGGGCAGCGCCCCGCCACCGGACGGGCTCCGAGATCTCCCCTCCGCGCAAAGGAGACCCCCGTGTCCGCAACCCCCCTGCTGGAACTGCGCGGGATCGACAAGAGCTTCGGTCCCGTCCAGGTCCTGCGTGACGTCTCGTTCGCCGCTCATCCCGGCGAGGTGACCGCGCTGGTCGGCGACAACGGCGCCGGTAAGTCCACCCTGGTCAAGTGCATCAGCGGTATCTACCCGACGGACGGCGGCGAGTTCCTCTTCGACGGCAACCGGGTGCACATCAACAGCCCGCGGGACGCCGCCGCGCTGGGCATCGAGGTCGTCTACCAGGACCTCGCGCTCTGCGACAACCTCGACATCGTGCAGAACATGTTCCTCGGGCGGGAGAAGCGCAGCGGGCTCGTGCTCGACGAGCCCACCATGGAGCAGATGGCCGCCGAGACCCTGGCCGGCCTGAGCGTCCGGACCGTCAAGTCGCTGCGCCAGCACGTCTCCAGCCTCTCCGGCGGCCAGCGGCAGACCGTGGCGATCGCCAAGGCGGTGCTCTGGAACAGCAAGCTCGTCATCCTCGACGAGCCGACCGCCGCGCTCGGCGTCGCGCAGACCGCCCAGGTGCTGGAGCTGGTCCGCCGGCTCGCCGACCGGGGACTGGCCGTGGTGCTCATCTCGCACAACATGAACGACGTCTTCGCCGTCTCCGACCGCATCGCCGCGCTCTATCTCGGTCAGATGGTCGCCCAGGTGAAGACCACCGACATCACCCACTCGCAGGTGGTCGAGCTGATCACCGCCGGCCGTTCCGGCAACCTCGGCCTCGCTGCCGAGGGCGGCGGCAACACGGGCAACGGCAGCGAGCCGGCCGACGCGACCCCAGGAGCCGTCCGATGACCACCACCGTCGTGAAGAAGGAAGGGCCGGCAGCCGTCGCTCCGGCACCCAGCGTCGGCGACCACGTCCGCAACTACCTCGGCCGGGTACGCGGTGGCGACCTCGGCTCCCTGCCGGCCGTCATCGGCCTCGTCGTGCTCTGCCTGGTGTTCGCGATCGTCCGGCCGGTCTTCTTCTCGGCGGCGAACTTCGCGAACCTGTTCACCCAGGGCGCCGCGGTCACCGTGATCGCGATGGGTCTGATCTTCGTACTGCTGCTCGGCGAGATCGACCTCTCCGCCGGCTTCGCCAGCGGTGTCTGCGCGGCCATCCTGGCCAACGTGGTCACTGTGCTCGGCTATCCCTGGTACGTGGCGGTGCTCGCCGCCCTGGTCACCGGCGCGGTCATCGGCCTCATCATCGGCTTCCTGGTCGCCAAGGTCGGCATCCCGTCCTTCGTGGTCACCCTGGCCGGCTTCCTCGCCTTCCAGGGCATCGTGCTGCTGCTGATGAAGGAGGGCACGAACATCTCGATCGACGACAAGGTGATCGTCGGCATCGAGAACGGCCGCATTCCGCCCCTGGTCGGTTGGCTGCTCGCCGCCGTCGCGGTCGCCGGGTATGCCGGCGCGCAACTGCTGCGCCACCGCAACCGGGTGGCCCGGGGTCTGCTCACCGACCCGGTCGCCGTGGTCGCCGCCCGGATCGTCGGCCTCGCCGTGCTGCTCGGCTTCGCCGTGTACGTGCTCAACCAGGAGCGCAGCATCAACCCGTTGATCACCTCCAACAAGGGCATGCCGGTGGTCGTGCCGATCATCGCGGTGCTGCTGGTCTTCTGGACCTTCGTGCTCAACCGCACCGGATACGGCCGGCACCTCTACGCGGTCGGCGGCAACGCCGAGGCAGCGCGGCGGGCCGGCATCAACGTGGACCGCCTGAAGATCTCCGCCTTCGTCATCTGCTCCGCCATGGCCGCCGTCGGCGGCATCATCGCCGCCAGCAAGGACCGGTCGGTCGACCCGAACACCGGCGGTAGCAACGTCCTGCTCTACGCGGTCGGCGCAGCCGTCATCGGTGGCACCAGCCTCTTCGGCGGCAAGGGCCGGATGATCAACGCGGTGCTGGGTGGCGCGGTGGTGGCTGTCATCATCAACGGCATGGGACTGCTCGACCTCAGCTCGGGCCTGAAGTACATCTTCACCGGCCTGGTGCTGCTGCTGGCCGCAGGTGTCGACGCGCTGTCGCGCCGCCGCTCGGCCGCCACCGGCGTCCGCTGAGTCCCGGCAGACGCTGACCAGCGGGACACGGAGTACCAGAACCATGCGGGTGGGACCGAGCCAGGACGAGATCCGGCGGCAGAACCTCGGTGCGCTGCTGCGTCACGTGCACGTCCACGGCGCGACCACCCGCGCGGAACTCACCACCACGCTCGGGCTCAACCGCAGCACCATCGGTGCGCTGACCGCCGACCTGGCCGGCGCCGGTCTGGTCAGCGAGGGGACGCCGAAGGAAACCGGCCGGGCCGGACGACCGTCACTGGTCGTCCGGCCCGCGTCGGACCGGGTCTACGCGTACGCGTACTCGATCGAGGTGGACCGGCTGCGGGCCGCGCGCGTCGGTCTCGGCGGTGAGGTGCTCGACCGCCGGGAGCTGGAACGGCCGCGCGGCCTGGACGCCGGGGAGACCGCCCCGCTGCTGGCCGGCGCGCTCAAGGAGATGCACCAGCACGCCCCGCCCAATGCGCTCTGCGTGGGGGCGGGCGTCGCGGTCTGCGGCATGGTCCGCAAGGCCGACGGCCTGGTCCGGCTCGGCCCCACCACCGGCTGGGTGGACGAGCCGATCGGCGCCGCGCTCGCCGCCGAACTCGGCATCGACGTGCCGATCACCGTCGGCAACGTGGCGGACGTGGCCGCCTTCGCCGAACACGCCCGGGGCGTAGCGGCCGGCTGCGACAACGTCATCTACCTGTACGGGGACGTCGGCGTCGGCGCCGGCATCATCGCCGGTGGCCGGCGGCTCACCGGCCACGGCGGGTACGGCGGCGAGGTCGGCCACATGGTGGTGGTCCGCGACGGGGCCCGCTGCGAGTGCGGCTCCCGCGGCTGCTGGGAGACCGAGATCGGCGAGTACGGGCTGCTCCGCGCCGCCGGTCGCTCCGACGCGCGCGGACGGGACGCGCTGGTGGCCGTCTTCGACGCCGCCGACCGGGGCGACACCCGGGCGCAGATCGCCGTCCGGCAGGCCGGCGACTGGCTCGGCTTCGGCGTCGGCAACCTGGTCAACATCTTCAACCCGGAGATGGTCATCTTCGGCGGCACGATGCGGGACCTCTACCTCGCCGCCGCCGCCCAGGTGCGCAGCCGACTGCACCAGGTCGGGCTGGGCGCCTGCCTGGAACACGTCCGCCTGCGTACGCCGAAGCTGGGCGAGGACGCGCCGCTGGTCGGCGCGGCCGAGCTGGCCTTCGAGCGGCTCCTCGCCGACCCCCTCGACGCCGCCTGACGCGGCTTGCCGGCCGGCTGAACTGATCAGCCCGGTGATCCGTACCAGTGTGCGGACGGTCGACGTTGCGCGTGGCCGTCCGCGACACCCGCGCACGGACCGAGGAGGGCACCGCAACCATGGCACCGCTGGAATCCGCACGCCGCCGGGCAGCGCACCGGGTGGCGGTGCTGCTCGTCACCCTGGTCGCCGGGCTCGGCGTCCTGCCCGGGGCCGCACAGGCGGCACCCCCGCCCGGTCAGCAGATGAACGCCGCCGACATGACGCTGCTCAACGGCGTACGGCTGGCCGGGCTCTGGGAGATGCCGGCCGGGAACATGGCCGCCGAGAAGGGCCAGTCCAAGCGGGTACGCGAGATCGGGGCGGAGATCTCCCGCCAGCACGGCGTCCTCGACCAGCTCGTGGTGGAGGCGGCCAACAAGCTCGGCGCCGTCCTGCCGACCACGCCGACCACCCAGCAGCAGGGCTGGCTGACCGAGATGCAGAACGCCACCGGCGCCCAGTTCGACCAGATCTTCGTGACCCGGCTCCGGGTGGCCCACGGCAACATCTTCCCGGTGATCGGGGCGGTCCGGGCCAGCACCCGCGACCCGATCGTGCGGAAGCTCGCCGAGGAGGCGAACAAGTTCGTCAACGACCACATGACGATGCTGGAGAGCACCGGGCTGGTCCGCTGGCAGCAGCTCCCGCCGGCCGCGCTGCCGCCCGCGCAGAGCGACTCGCTGGTCGCCGCCGCCGCGGCGAACGTCGGCACCGGTGGCGGCGTCAAGGTGAGCACCACCATCGTCTGGCTGGTCTTCCTCGCCGCGCTGGCCACCGGCGGCTTCGCCACGTACCGCATCCTGCGCCGCAGCTGACGCCGGCCCGGCGAGGGGGCCCCGGTGATCCGTCACCGGGGGCCCCTCGCTCAGCCGTGCCAGGAGCGCCAGAGGGCGGCGTACGAGCCGTCGGCGGCGACCAGCTCGTCGTGCGAGCCCAGCTCGGTGATCCGACCGTCCTCCACCACCGCGACCCGGTCCGCGTCGTGCGCGGAGAAGAGCCGGTGCGCGATGGCGACCACCGTACGACCGTGCAGCACCGCCGCCAGCGACCGTTCCAGCGCCCGGGCGGCCCGCGGGTCGATCAACGAGGTCGCCTCGTCGAGGACCAGGGTGTGCGGGTCGGCCAGCACCAGCCGGGCCAGCGCGAGCTGCTGCGCCTGCGCCGGGGAGAGCGGATGGCCACCCGCGCCGACCACCGTGGTCAGGCCGTCGGGGAGCGCGTCGGCCCAGTCCAACGCGTCGACGGCGGCCAGCGCGCCCCGCACCTGCGCAAGATCCGCGCCGGGACGGACCATCGCCACGTTCTCCGCCAGGGTGCCGATGAAGACGTGGTGCTCCTGGGTGACCAGGGCGACGTGACCGCGCAGCTGCGCCAGGGGCAGCTCCACCAGGGGCCGGCCGGCAACGGTCACCGAGCCGGACCGGGGCGCGTGCACCCCGGCCAGCAGCCGCCCGAGGGTGGACTTGCCGGCACCCGAGGGACCGACCATGGCCAGCTTCTCCCCCGGCCGGGGCACCAGGGTCACCCCGTGCAGCACGTCGTGCCCCTCCCGGTAGGCGTACCGGACGTCGTGCGCGGCGACCCGACGGTCCGCGCCGGGCGGGACGGGCCCGGCGGGGGTGGCCGGGGACGCGGGCGGGTCCACGGACACCCCGAGCAGCCGGGCCATCGAGGCCCCACCGACCTGGAACTCGTCCAACCAGGACAGCAGCCGGTCGATCGGGTCCACGAGCTGTTGGACATAGAGGGTGGCCGCGGTGACCTGGCCCAGGCTGACCCAGCCCTTCAGGTGGAACCAGCCGCCGATGACCAGGGTGGCCGACACCGGCACCACGTACCCGATCTCGGCGACCGGGAAGAAGACCGTCCGCAGGCGGAGGGTGTAACGCTCGGCCGCGTACGACCGGCGGATGTCGGCGGCGCTGCGGGCCCGGCGGCGGGCCTGCTGACGCAGCGCCTCCGTGGTCCGCGCACCCTCGACGGTCTCACTGATCCCGTCGGTGATGTCCGAGTAGGCGGCGTTCTCCCGCAGGTAACCCGCCGGTGCCCGGCGCAGGTACCAGCGAGTGCCGGCCCAGAGCACCGGCACGGCGAGCAGGCAGGGCAGCGCCAGCAGCGGGCCGGTCAGCAGGAGCGCGCCGAGGATCAGCACGATCGTGACCACCGAGATCAGCGTCTCCGGCACCGCGAAGCGGACCGTCCGGGACAGCGCGGAGACGTCCCGCGAGGCGCGGGTCAACAGGTCACCCGTGCCGGCCCGTTCCACCGTGGACAACGGCAGGGCGAGCACCCGGTCGACGAAGTCCTCCCGCAGCTGCGCCAGGACCCGCTCACCGAGCCGGGCGGAGGCCAGGTGCGCGAAGCGCACCAGCACCGACTGGACCACCACGAAACCGGCGATGGCCAGCGCGATCCGGTCGACGGTCACGGCGGCGACGCCGCGCGAGATCCCCTCCACCAGGTCGCCGAGCAGCCGCGGCGCGACCAGACCGGCCGCCGCGGCGAGCGCGTGCAGGCCGAGCGCCACGGCCAGGCCGGCCGGGTGCCGGCGGACCAGGTCGCGGGCGTACCGCCGGACCTGGCGGGTGTCGGCGACCGGCAACGCGGTGCTCACGCCTCCTCCTCCCGGCTCACCGTGGCCGCGTAGCGCGGCTCGGCGGCGAGCAGCTCGTCGTGCCGGCCCTCGGCCACCACCTTGCCGTCCTCCACGAAGACCACGTGCTCGGCCCGGCCCAGCACCAGCGGGCTGGTGGTGCAGACCAGCGTGGTGCGACCGCGCCGGGCCGCGCCGAGCCGGTCGGCGATCCGCGCCTCCGTGTGCGCGTCCACCGCGCTGGTCGGCTCGACCAGGATCAGCGTCTCCGGGTCGGCGACCAGCGCCCGGGCCAGCCGCAGTCGCTGCCGCTGCCCGCCGGAGAACTCCCGGCCCCGCTCCGCCACCCGGCTGTCCAGCCCGTCGGGGAGCGCGGCCACGATGTCGGTCGCGCTCGCCGCGACCAGGGCCGCCTCCACGGCGGCCCGGTCGCCCGCGCCGTGCGGGTCCAGCTCCGCGAGCAGCGGGCCGGTGAACAGGTGCGCGTCGTTGTCGGCCACCAGGATCCGCGCGCGCACCGTCGCCAGCGCCACCTCCCGCAGCGGTACGCCGTGCAGGGTCACGTCCGAGTCGACGTACCGGCCGAGGCGGTCGGCGATCTCGGTCGCGTCCGCACCGGCGGTGGCGGCCAGCGCGGTGAACCCGCCCGGCCGCAGCACCAGCCCCGACCGGACGTCCACCAGCTCGCCGGGCCCGTCGGGCAGCGGAACCGGCCGGGCCGGGTCGACCAGCTCCGGGGCGAGCCGCAGCAGCCGGACCACCCGGCGGGCCGCGACGTGCCCCCGGGTCAGCTTGTCGGCCGCCTCGGTGAGGTTACGCAGCGGGCTGACCAGGAAAGCGGTGTAGCCGTAGAAGGCGACGAGCTGACCGGCGCTGATCTCACCGCGCAGCGCGAACCGGGCCCCCAGCCAGGTCACCAGCACCAGGAAGACGCCGGGCAGCAGGATCTGCGCGGCCTGGAGCAGCGACTCCACCCGGGCCACCCGCAGTCCACCGGCCCGCAGCGCCTGCGACTGCTCCCGGTACCGCCCGGAGAGCACCGGCTCGCCGCCCACCCCGCGCAGCACCCGCAGCCCGGAGACGATGTCACCGGCCCGGGCGGTCAGCCGCCCCTCCGCGTCCCGGTACGCCTGCTGCTGCCGGTGCAGCGGCCGGATCAACAGCGCGACCAGCCCCATCAGCAGCGGCACACCGAGCACCACCACCAGACCCAGCGGCACCGAGGCGTCCAGCAGGATCACCGCCACCGTCACGACGGCCACCACCGAACCGGTGCCCCGGGCGGTGATGTCGACGGCGCTGCCGATGTGCTCGATGTCGGCCGTACCGATGCTGACCACCTCGCCGGCCGCCACCCGGCGCGGCAGGGCGGCGCCCAGCCGGTTGGTGGCCTCGACGGTGACCTGCACGGTCCGGTACGCGGCGGCCAGCCAGTTGTGCACCGCGCAGCGGTGCCGCAGGATCCCGGCGGTCGCCTGGAGCACGCCCAGCCCGAGCAGCGCGGCCCCCCAGCGGAGCAGGGCGTCCGGGTCACGGTGGGTGAGGCCGGCGTCGATCGCCCGGCCCACGGTGGCCGGCATCAGCGCCTGGGCCACCATCCAGACGACGCCGAGCGCGATGCCGCCGCCGAACAGGAACGGGTGCCGGCCGGCGAGCCACACCAGGTAGCAGGTGGCGGACCGGTCGTCGGGAGTGCCGGGATCGCCGGCCGGTGAGAAGCGCATGGCCCTCCCGACGCTAGGCGGCCCGCCCGGTGCGACGCGACCGAATTCCGGCTGGCCGGCGGCGCTGCGGCCGGGCCGCGGCGGTCAGCGGTCGACCTGGGTGAAGTCCCACGAGTGCGGCGGCCGGGCCACCAGCCGCATCGGCGGCTCGGGCAGGTCCCGTGGGTTGCTCCGCCACTTGGAGATCACCACCACCCGGTGGTCGGTCGAGGAGAAGACCTCACTGGACAGGTGCAGCGGGTCGTGCTCGAAGTCGGGCAGCGCGGTCTCGCAGACCCAGGTGATGAGGTCCGCGAAGCCGTACGACTCCGCCCGCGCCTCCCACATCCGTACGATCATGTCGGTCGTCCCGGGGTTCAGACGCTGACCGTGGTCAACGGTAGGGCGGAGTCGGCGGGGAGGTCCAGGCGGCTCGGCGCGACACCCGAGGCGACCAGGTGCGAGCCGAGCGCGGCGACCATCGCGCCGTTGTCGGTGCAGAGCTTCGGGCGGGGCACCCGTACCCGGATGCCGTGCTTCGCGGCGCGGTGCTCGGCCATCGCCCGCAGCCGCGAGTTGGCCGCCACTCCCCCACCGATCACCAGCGTGTCGATCCCGCTCGTACGGCAGGCGTCCAGCGCCTTGCCGACCAGCACGTCGCAGACCGCCTCCTGGAAGGACGCGGCGACGTCGGCCACCGGCACCGGCTCGCCGGCCCGCTGCCGCGCCTCCACCCAGCGGGCCACCGCGGTCTTCAGCCCGGAGAAGGAGAAGTCGTAGCGGTGCGCGGCGAGATCCTTGGCGGCGGTGAGGCCACGCGGGAAGCCGATCGCCCCGGCGTCCCCGGCCCGGGCCTCCCGGTCGATCCACGGTCCGCCGGGGAACGGCAGCCCGAGCAGGCGGGCCACCTTGTCGAACGCCTCACCGGCCGCGTCGTCGATGGTCGCGCCGAGCGGGGTGACACCGCCGGCCAGGTCGTCGACCCGCAGCAGCGACGAGTGCCCGCCGGAGACCAGCAGGGCGATCGCCGGCTCGGGCAGCGGGCCGTGCTCCAGGGTGTCCACGGCGACGTGTGCGGCGAGGTGGTTCACCCCGTAGACCGGCTTCTCGGCGGCGAGCGCGTAGCCCTTCGCGGCGGCCACCCCGACCAGCAGCGCACCGGCCAGGCCCGGCCCGGAGGTGACCGCGATCGCGTCGATGTCGGCGATCGTCACCCCCGCCTCGGCGAGCGCCCGCTCCATGGTCGGCACGATGGCCTCCAGGTGCGCCCGGCTGGCCACCTCCGGCACCACACCGCCGAACCGGGCGTGCTCGTCCACGCTGGAGGCGATCGCGTCGGCCAGCAGGGTGTGGCCCCGCACGATGCCCACGCCGGTCTCGTCGCAGGAGGTCTCGATGCCGAGGACCAGTGGTTCGTCAGCCATGATCTTGTTCCTGGTTCCGCTGCATGACCAGCGCGTCGGTGTTGCTCGGTTGGTAGTAGCCGCGCCGCACCCCGATCGGTTCGAAGCCGTACGTGGCGTAAAGCCGCTGAGCCGGGCCGTTGTCCGCCGCGACCTCCAGCAGCGTGCTCCGGGCACCGCGCCGGGCGGCCTCGGCGAGCAGCGCCTCCAGCAGCAGCCGGCCGACCCCTCGCCGCTGGACGTCCCGCCGCACCGCGATGTTCTGCACCCAGGCCTCGTCGGGCGGCGCCACGGCGAGCCCGGCGTAGCCGAGCACCGCGCCGTCGTCGTCGGTGGCGACCAGGTAGTGGTGGCCGTTGGCCAGTTCGTTCCAGAACATCGCCGGGGACCACTGCTCGGCGCCGAAGAGGTCCGCCTCGATCGGCAGCACCTGGTCGATGTGCCACCAGCGGAACCGCCCCAGCCGCACCTCACTCATGGCAGGACCGGCTTGTGGCCGGTCGCGGCGACCGCGTCGGGGCGGCGCAGGTAGAGCGGGGTGAGCGGCTCGCCGGGGGCCTGCGCCCGGATCCGCTCCGCGGCCAGCGCGGCCAGCACCGTCGGGTCCGGGTAGCGCGGCTCGGCCCGCAGCGGCAGCCCGAGCACGTCCGCGTACCGGTGCGCGCCGTCACCGACCGCGACCGTGACGGCCAGGTCGCGGGCCCGCTCGGCGGCGACCGCGGGGGCGTCCACGTTCGGCCCGGCGATCCGCTGGCCCGCGCCGTCGTAGACGGCCCAGTAGACCTCCCGACGCCGGGCGTCGCTCGCCGCGAGGACCGGCTCGCCGGCCGCCGCCGGGTGGCCGATGCCGTCCAGCGAGCAGACACCGTACGTGGGGATGCCGAGCACCTGCCCCATGGTGGCGGCCGTGACCAGCCCCACCCGCAGGCCGGTGAACGGGCCGGGGCCGAGCCCCGCGACGATCGCGGTCAGGTCACGCGGGCGGGCGTCGAGGTCGGCCAGCACCGCGTCGACCTGCGGGGCGAGCAGCTCACCGTGCGCCCGCGCGTCGACGGTGCACCGCTGCGCGCGGGGCGTGACGCCGTCCGCCGAGACCTCGACCAGCGCCGCGGTCACCGCGGGCGTCGAGGAGTCCACCACCAGTACGAGCACGGTAAGCCAGCCTAGCCGCCGCCCCGGTCACCCCCCGTCACCCCCCGGCCGTCCGCCGGCCCGCCACCGGATCAGCGACCAGCGGCCGGCAGCGGCGCGAGCTGCGGGCTGTCGAAGGTCAGCGTGGGCAGCAGCAGCCACTGCTCCGGTGCCCGGCTGATCAGCGCGGCCAGCACGTCGGCCAGCACCTGTCGCAGCCCGGCCCGGGCCGCCGCCCGGTCGGCGGGACGGTCACCGACCAGCAGCGGCTCCTCGAGCCGCAGGACCAGCCGGTCGTCGCGGCGGTGCAGAACCGCCGGGAGCAGCATGGTGCCCGGTCGGGCGGCCAGCGAGACGAAGCCCGCGGAGATCGGTCGGCGCCGCCCGAACAGGGTGACCGGTTCCACGCCCCGCCCCGGATAGACGAAGTCCGGGTAGGTGCACAGCACCCCACCGCCGGCGAGGGTGGCCAGGATCCGGCGCAGCGCCCCGCTGCCCTCGGAGACCACCGGCACCCGGACCCCGTCGGGCAGTTCGGCGCTGCTGGTCTCCTCGCCGAAGGCGACCAGCGGACGGTCACCGAAGACCTCGGCCACGGCGTGCAACGCGTCCGGGGCGGGCACGGTCAGCGGGGACACCAGCACCGTGGGGTGGCCGGCGGTCTCGGTCAGCCACTCGGCACCCACCACCTGCGCGACCGGCAGCGGCCGGGCCGCCCCCGCCGTCCAGCGGGCCTGCCGCCAGGCACACCAGAGCTGGTGGGCCAGCACCCGCCGGACGGCTTCGGGCCCGCTGTCACCGTCGACCGCCGCCAACGCCTGCCCGATCCGCTGGTTCTCCCGGTACGGGTCGCCCGCGGCGAGCCAGCCGGCCAGCTCGTCGACCTCCGCAGTGCCCCGGTCGCCGAGGACCCGGGCGTAAAGCGGGTCGAAGGAGAGCTCCTGGAGCGCGGCGGCCAGGCTACGCATGGGCGCATCCCGCCGTCAGGCTGCGCAGCCAGTCCAGCAGCCCGTCCCCGCGCACCAGCGAGAGCGAGATCCGGTCGAAGGCGCTCAACGCCACCGCGCAGCCGCTGTCCCACACCTCGTTGAGCGACGGGGCGTGCGCCAGGCAGGTGCCGCCGCACACCCCCAGCCAGAGGCAGTCCGCGCACCGGCTCGCCGAGAGGTCACGGTGCCGGATGGTGGTGGCGACGTCACTGCGTCGGGCGTCGGCCAGACCGCCGGCCACCGTGCCGAGCCCGGCGAGGGGGCCGGTCGGGTCGATGCAGTCGCACGCCTCCACGGTGCCGTCCGAGGAGACCGAGAGCAGGTCCCGGGCGGCCCCGCAGTCGCCGCGCAGGCACATGTTGCCGCCCGGCCCGGCGAGGAAGTTGTCCAGGTACTTCTTCACCGGCAGCACGGCGAAGCCGGCAAACTCGCCGCCCTCCACCGCCACGAAGAGCTCCTCCCACGCCTCGGCCAGCACCGCCGGATCCAGACCGAACCGGGCCGCGTCGGCGCGACCGCGCCCGATCGGTTGGAAGAGGCTTCAGTCCCAGGTAGTCATCCCGACGTCCCGGAAGTGCCGGGCCAGCGGCAGCAGCAGCCGCTGGTTCGCGGCCGTGATGGTGCTCATCACCCCGGCCGACCGGACGAAGTCCGGGTAGCGGGCCAGCGCCGAGGCGAACGCGTCGTACGTGCCGCGCCCGCGGTGGTCCCGGCGGAACAGGTCGTGCACCGGCGGTGGCCCGTCGACCGAGACACCCCAGGCGATGTCGTGGGCGCCGGAGAACTCCACCACCCGGTCGGTGAGCCGGGAGAAGTTGCTCTGCCCGACGAACCGGATCCGCCGGCCGCGCTCGGCGGCGAGCCGTTCCCCGGTGACCACCAGGTCCTCGATGAGCGGCCAGAGCAGCATCGGTTCGCCGCCGTGCAGGATCACCGCCAGCTCGGCCGGTGCGATCTCCAGAGCCTGCTCGATCGCGGCCACCGCGACCGCCCGGTCGATGGTGGTGGCCTTCTCGAAGACCTCGAAGTCGTAGCAGTAGGCACAGGCGTGGTTGCACGCGTTGGTGAGTTTCAGGATCAGCGTGTTCAGCTCGCTGAACCGTTTCTCACCGCCGACCACCCCGATCCCCTGGTCGAGCAGGAGCTGGCGGAGCCGGGCGACCGGCTCCCGGGCGGCGGTGGGCAGCAGCGCCGGCGGCTGGTCGACCAGCGGGAGCAGGGGCTCCACCCGCTGGTCGACCGTGGTCCACCGGCCGGAGACCTGGTCGATGACCAGGAGGTGCCCGTCGCGGGGCAGGGTCCGAACCCGGTCCGGGTCGAACCGGCTCCGGTGCAGGGTGAGCGCGACCGGTGGCATGGCGGCCGGACCTACGCCGCGCCGGCCCCGCCGGCCTGGTGCATGTCGGGATATTCGAGGGTGGTGTGGCGCAGCTGGGACTCGACGTGCTGACCGCGGGCGTCGATGTGCGTCAGGCTGCCGTCGGCGGTCCACTCCTGCAGGACCGGCTCCTCGAAGTCCTCGATCCGGCTGCGGTGTCCGCAGCAGGCCCGGCTCCACTCGGCCCAGACACCCGGGTCCGCCGCCGTGCCGGGACGCAGCGCGTCGATGACGACGGTGTTGACGCCAGCCGGCCGGATCTCCTCCGGGAGCACGGAGAGGATCCGGTCGGCCTGCTCGGTGACGTACTTCTCGATCTCCCGCTCGGGCAGGTCGTGCAGGCGCATCGATTCCGGCGCGCGCAGGTTGATGATCTTTGCCATGAGCCACCTCACGGAGAGTGGGATTACTGCTCATGACGGTGCGACCACGAACCGTCGCCGTCCAGGCACCTGTCCTTGAGCTGACACGTCCGCCCGGCCGCCGGCGCCGCCCGGCCGGGCAGGTCAGCCGGCTGACCGCTCCCAGTCGACGGTGGGCAGGCCGGCGTCGGCGAGGGCCTTGTTGGCCGCGCTGAACGGCCGGCTGCCGAGGAAGCCGCGCGGGTTCATCGGGCTGGGATGCCCCGCCTCCAGCACCACGTGCCGCGGGTTGGTGACCAGGGCCGCCTTCTTGCGGGCGTACCCGCCCCAGAGCAGGAAGACGACACGCTGGTCGAGGGCGTCCAGGGCACGGATGGTGGCGTCGGTGAACTCCTCCCACCCGGAGTTCGCGTGCGACCCGGGGGTGGCCTGGCGGACGGTGAGCACCGAGTTGAGCAGCAGCACACCCTGCGCCGCCCAGCCGTCCAGGTTGCCGCTGCGGGGCTTCGGCACGCCCAGGTCCTCGCCCAACTCCTTGAAGACGTTGCGCAGCGACGGCGGCACCGTCACGCCCTCGCGCACGCTGAAGCTGAGGCCGTGCGCCTGCCCCGCCTTGTGGTAGGGGTCCTGCCCGAGGATCAGCACCCGGCACTGCGCCGGCCCGCACAGCCGGTAGGCGGAGAAGAGGTCCTCGACCGGCGGGAAGACGGTCTGCGTCGCGTACTCCCGGGCGACGAACTCGGCCAGCGCGGCGGTGCGGGCCGGGTCGAGGTGCGGGGTGAGCACCTCGCGCCAGTCGTCGGGGAGCAGCGCCAACAGGTCGAGGGTGGGGGTGTCGTCGGGCATCGGCAACCTCTCGTCGGCTGGGTCGGGCCTCTTTCCTACCAGCCGCGACCGACATGACCCGGCACGGGAGGATAGGGCATTCTGTGATTCCCCGGCCGAACGAACAGCGGAGTTCGATGCCTGAGAAGCCCAGACTCTCGGACGTGGCGGCGGCCGCTGGCGTGTCGCAGGCCACAGTCTCCCGGGTGCTGACCGGGTCGGCCCGGGTCACCACCCAGGTCCGCCAGCGGGTCCACGCCGCGCTGGGCAGCCTCGGATACCAGCGCCGTCAGCGCCTCGCCGGCACGACGAGCAGCGGGGCCCCGGCCGCCGTCGCCCTTCTGATCGGCCGGTCGACCAGCCGCATGTTCGCCGACCCGTACTTCGCCCGCCTGGTCGCCGGGGTGGAGCAGGCCCTGTCCCGCGAGGGCATCTCCCTGGTCCTGACCTCGTCGTGCAGCGACGCGCTGCACTCGACCGAGCGGTTCCTGGCCGGCCGGCACGCCGACGCTCTCCTGGTGGCCAGCCTCCACAAGGAGGACCCACTGGCCACCGTCGTGGCCGGCGCCGGCGTCCCGCTGCGCTGGATCGGACGCCCACCCGGCAGGGCCTCCGGCCGGTACGTCGACGTCGACAACGCCGGTGGCGCGCGGCAGGCCGTCGAGTACCTGGCGCACCAGGGCCGTCGCGTGATCACCAACATCGCCGGCCCACCGGGGGTCTCCGCCGCCGACGGCCGGCTGACCGGATACCGGTCCGCGCTGGCGAGTGCCGGGTTGCCCGTTCCGCCGGTCGCCCACGGCGACTTCACCCAGGGTTCCGGCGCCCACGCCATGAACTGGCTGTTGGACCGGCAACCCCGCCTGGACGCGGTCTTCGTCGCCTCGGACCTGATGGCGGTGGGCGCGCTGCACGCGCTGCGCCGGGCCGGGCGCCGCGTCCCCGACGACGTCGCCGTCATCGGATTCGACGACGCGGCCGTCGCCCGGATGGCGACGCCCGCGCTCTCGACCGTACGCCAGCCGATCGAGACGCTCGGCAGGCTCGCCGCGGAGCTGCTGCTCACGGACCTGTCGACGCCCGGCGAGCCGTCCGGCGACGCCGTGCTGCCGATCGAGCTGGTCCTGCGCGAGTCGGCATGAGCCGGCCCTGGCCGGTCGAGGGCGACCTGCTCGCCGGCCGCTACCGGATGACGGAGCGGCTGCGCCTGGGCGGCATGTCGGTGATCTGGCGGGCTCACGACGAGACGCTGCACCGGATGGTGGCGGTCAAGCTGCCGGTCGTCGACGCGCCGCTGCGCGCCGCTGCACACGAGTTGCTCCGGCGTGAGTCGCGCGCCACCGCCCGGCTCGCCCACCCCGACGTGGTCACCGTCCACGACTGCGGCGAGGCCACCTCCCCCGACGGCGACCGGGTCTTCTTCATGGTCATGCAGTTGGTGACCGGCGAGCCCCTCGCCGAAGTGCTCGCGGACGGGCCGCTGTCCTGGCCGGACGCGGCGCGGATCGCCCAACGGGTCGCCCGGGTGCTGGTGGCGGCGCACGCCGACGCGATCGTGCACCGGGACATCAACCCGGAGAACGTGCTGCTCACACCGGACGGTGTCAAAGTCGTCGACTTCGGGATCAACGCCCGGATCGGCGAACCCGACGACGGGTCGGGCTGGACGTTCGGCACGCCGCCGTACGTCCCGCCGGAGCGGGTCGCCGGGGCGGCCGTGGCACCGGCGAGCGACGTCTACGCACTGGGCGCGCTGCTGTTCGAGATGCTGGCCGGCCGGCCGCCGTACCCCGAGACCACCTGGGACGAGCTGGCGGCGGTCCGGCGGCCGAGCGTGCCGCCGGCACCCCCCGGCGCGCCGGCCGAGCTGGCGGAACTCTGTCAGCGCTGCCTGCGTCCCGAGCCGGACCTGCGACCGAGCGCGGCGGAGGTCGCCGCGAGCCTCATGGCCCTGGTGGACGGCCGATCCTCGGCGGCGGTCCGGGCCTGGCCCGGACCGCCGCCCCGACGGCCGGCCCGACGCCGGGCGATCGTGACGACCGGCCTCGGCCTCGCCGCCGCCGTCGGCGTCGTCGCGGTCTGGGCGTCGTCGCCGGGCGACCCACCGCCGCGTACCGCGCCGACGCCGCCGGCCACTCCGGTGCCCGGCACGCCGGGCCCGCCGAGGACGACGGGCGCAACCGTGGGCAGCCCGCGCCCCGCCCCGCCCCGCCGTACCGGCCGGACGCCGTTGTTGACCGTGTCCGCAGCGCGGGAGCAGGTGTACGCGGTGATCGACCGCAACGCGCGGCAGGGCGGGATGTCCCCGGACGCGGCACAGGACCTGCGGCAGGCCCTTGCCAACCTGACGAGGAACGGGGTGTCGGACGGCCGTGCCCTGGACCGTGAGATGGGCGCCCTCCGGCGCCGCGTCGCCGATCGCGTACGCGAGGGCCGGGTCACCGCCGCCGCGGCAGCGGAACTCGACCGCGCCCTTGAGCGGTTCGCCGTGGCCTTCCGGACGGCTCTCGGTGCCCGGGGCGACGGGTCGACCGGCGGCTGACGAGCGGCGCCGGCCGCCGGACCGCCACCTCGTGGACGCGCGGAACGGGTCCCGGGAGTGCCCTGCACCCCGGGACCCGCCCGCTGTCGCTCACGCTCCGGAACGCGGTCGCCCGGGCCGTCCGCTCAGAACGTCTCGGTCCTCGGCGCGCCACCCGCGGCGTAGGTGATCCGCTTGGTCAGCTTGCCGCTCTTGTCGAAGACCAGCACCATCGACGTCGCCGCGCCGATCGTCTGGGTGTGCGTGACCTTGAGACCCGCGCCGATGTCGACCGTGCAGCCGCCGGTCTGGCCGTCGGTGTTCAGCCGGACCTTGCAGGTCTGCTTCCCGCCGACGTTGACCAGCATCACCGCGACCTTGCCGCCGTCGACCGCACCGTAGGTCCGCATCGTGGAGACGTTGGAGGTGCCGTCCGCGTACCGACCGGTGAAGTTCTGCGACACCAGCTGCAGGTGGTAATAGGTCGACCGCGGCTTCAGGTTGGCGTCGAGGAAACCGAAGTCGCTCTCGGTGCAGCTACCGCCGTGCTCGGCCATCGACCACGCGGTGGCGTAGGCGCCCCCGTACTTCATCACCGCACCGTAGACCTGTGCGAACATCTGCCCGGCGGCGTACGAGCAGGCCCCGCCGCCGGCCTTGCTGTTGAACTCGCCGATGCCCCACTGGAGGGCGTTTCCGCCGGTGCGGCCCCGCTTCTTGTTGACCTCGTCGACCTTGGCCCGGGCCTTCTTGATCCCCGAGATGATGTCGTTCGCCCCGGCCGTGGCCAGATCCCCGCCGACGTAGCGGTGCCAGGTGACGCCGTCGATGTAGTACCGGCCCTTCGCGTCCTTGCCGGTGATGTCGGCCTCGCCGCCCAGCAGGCTGTTGTAGATGGTGTCGATGTAGCCGGCCTCGTCCGGTCCGAAGATCCTGATGGACGGGTCGACCGCCTTCATCGCCGAGGAACGCGCCTTGATGTAGCCGGCCTCCTGGAACGCGAGCTTGCGCAGCTCTTCGTTCTTGCTCGGCTTTCCGGCGTCGATCCACGTCTCGTTGCCGATGTTCCAGTACTTGACGTAGTTGCCGCCCTTGCTGTTGAAGTACCGGACGACGTTCGCCGCGTCTTCCGGGCTGCGGTGCTTCGACACCTGGATCATCGGCTCGGCACCCATCGCCTTGATCTGCTTGACCCAGGTCTCCAGCTGCGCGTTCGACGGCATCTTCTCGTCGTAGTCGTGGCCGCCGATGCGGACGATCTTCAGGCCGGCGCCGCGGCTCGCCTTCCACACCTTGTCGCTCGGGTAGTACCAGGCGTTGTTGCCGACGAGCAGCGGACTGATCGCCGGGCCGCCGGCGGACGGCATGACGGTCGAGCCCGGCGCGGACGACCGGGACGTGCCCGGTGACGGCTTCGCCGTCGGGGTCGCGGACGCCTTCGTCGGCGGCGGGGTCGAGCCCGACGTGGCGGCGTGGACCTCGAACTCGTACAGGGAGAAGCCGTAACGGGTGGCCCGCACCGTGCCGTACATCCGGACGTACCGGCCGGTGGCGTTCACGGTCAGCTCGTCCTTGCCACCGTCACCGGTGGTGGTGCGGTAGGCCGTCTTCCAGTCGTCGCCGTTCGCCGAGACCTGGATCTCGTACGCCTTGCCGTAGGCCGCCTCCCAGCGGAGCACCACCCGGCCGATGTGGACCTTCCTACCGAGGTCGATCCGGATCCACTGCTTGTCGGCGAACCTGCTCGACCAGCGAGTGCGGGAATCACCGTCCACCGCGTTGCGACCGCTGAGGTCGTGGCCGGTCTTCCGTTCGGTGGAGGACACGGTCACCTTCTTGCCGTCAGCGATGCCGGTGGCGGCATCCGCGGTCGCGCTGTAGTAGAAGGCGACCGTCGCCAGCACCACCGTCACGACCGCCACGGCGACCGCCGCAATCCATTTCGGAGCGCCGGCCCGATGGGTCGAGGCTTGCATAGGGGTTCCCTTCGTGAAAACAGGGTGGAAGACGCTCCGTATTCGGACGAGTACGACACGTGCCACCTGATATCACTTGGGACGCTATGAGCAGGAATTTTCCTCCGTCAATCCGCTGCCTCGCATCCGGACAGAAGGCCTGGTCAGCCGGTTGCGACGGCTGAAAATTTTCAGGCGAGGGCCGCGAGGCGCTCGGTCCAGTCGCCGCCGACGGGCGTCAGTTCGACGGTACGGCTGTCGTCGTCGTGCCGGTCGATCCGCACCCGCAGGTGCGCGTCGACCAGCTGCTCGACCAGCCCTTCGCCCCACTCGACCACGGTCACCGCCTCGTCCACCGAGGCGTCCAGGTCCAGGTCGTCGATCTCGGCGCGCGGGTCCGCCGCGTCCCCCAGCCGGTACGCGTCCGCGTGCACCAGGGTCACCCGGCCGCCCCGGGCCGGGTCGGGCCGGTGCACCCGGGCGATCACGAAGGTCGGCGAGGTGATGTCCCCGCGTACCCCGAGACCGGCGCCGATGCCCTGGGTGAGCGCGGTCTTGCCGGCGCCCAACGGGCCGCTGAGCAGCAGCAGGTCACCGGCGCGCAGCACGCCGGCCAGCCGGCGGCCGAACTCGTGCGTGTCGTCGACGGTCTTCAGCTCCACCACGACCGTCATAGCGATTCCAGGAACCTCTCCAGCGCCGCGTTGACCTGGTCGGCGTGCTCCAGCATCACCACGTGCCCACTGTCGTGGATCTTGATGAACTCGGCGTGCGGCAGCCGCCGGACGATCTCCTCCGAATGGGTCACCGGAGTGATCATGTCCTTGTCCCCGACCACCACCAGCACCGGCGTGGCGGCCAGCGCGGCCAGCGCCGGATAGCGGGAGTGGGTGGCCAGGGTGCGCAGGTAGCGGGTCACCGTGTCGGCCGACGTCCGTGAGTTCATCGTCTCCACGTACGACACCAGGGCCGGGCTCGGCTTCGGGGTGCCGAAGCCGTACTTACGGGTCAGCAGCCAGGCCACGTTGGCGGTGGACTGGCGGGCCTTGTCGATGATCGTGCCGCCGTACCGGGTGGCGTTGCTCATCATGTAGAGCACCGGGGCGCCGACCCGACCGATCAGGGCCGGCGCGACCAGCTTGGTCTCGGCGAGCAGGCCGCCCGAGGTGGCCATCAGCACGGTCCCGACCACCCGGTCGCCGAACAGCTCCGGGTACAGCTCGGCCAACGCCATGATCGTCATGCCGCCCATCGAGTGGCCGACCAGCACCAGCGGCCCCTCCGGGGCGGTCTCGTCGAGCACCCGGCGCAGCGTCCGACCCAGCGCCGCGAGGTCGTACTCCCCGGACTCCAGCCGGCCCGACCGGCCGTGGCCGGGCTGGTCGTACGCGACGATCCGGTAGTCGCCGCGCGCGGCGAGCATCTTGCGCTGGAAGTGGAACGTCCCCATGTCCAGGCAGAAGCCGTGCACCAGCACCACCGTCGGGTGCCCCGGCACCGGCCGGGTCGGCTCGACCACCTCGACGTGGATGTCGGTGCCGTCCGGCATCTCGAACCGGTACGACTCGTCGTAGCGCTGCTCGCCGAAGACCTCGTCCGCGTACGGGTCGGCGGGGTCGGCCTTGAGCCGGCGGACCAGGACGCGTTCGCTCACCACGCCCGCGGCGAGCCCGGCGGCGGCCACGCCGACCGCCGCCCCCAGCAGCCCGGCGACCTTCCCGGCCGCCGTCCGGGGCCGGGGAATCCGGAACCGGGAAGGGGACGGGGACGGGGACGTCATGGCCGTTCGCCGTCGTAGACGCGGGGCACCCGGACCCCGCCGAACCGGGTCACGATCTCGTAGTTGATGGTGCCGACCGCGTCGGCCCAGTCGTCGGCCGTCGGCTCACCGTCGGCGCCGCTGCCGAAGAGCGTCGCCACGTCACCCGCGGCGATCTCGTCCTCGCCGCAGTCCAGCACGAACTGGTCCATGCAGACCCGACCGGAGATGGTCCGGCGCTTGCCGCCGAGCTGCACCGGGCCGGTGTTCGAGGCGTGCCGGGGCACCCCGTCGGCATAGCCCAGCGGCACCACCGCGAGGTTGGCCTCGGTCTCGGTGAGGTAGGTGTGGCCGTAGGAGACGCCGGTGCCGGCCGGCACCCGCTTGGTCAGCATCACCCGGGCCCGGGCGCTCATCGCCGGGCGCAGGCCGTACGTCTCGCCCGTCACCGGGGAGAGGCCGTAGATCGCGATGCCCGGCCGGACCAGGTCGAAGTGGGTGTCCGGACGGGTCAGCGTGGCGGCCGAGTTCGCCAGGTGCCGGTAGCGCGGGCGCAGCCCGGCCCGCTCCACCATCGCCAGCCCCTCGTGGAAGACGGCGAGCTGGCGGTCTGTGGTCGGGTGGCCGGGCGAGTCCGCGTACACGAAGTGGCTCCACACCCCGACCACCTCGACCAGGCCGTCGGCTTGGGCCTTCGCGGCGGCCTCCAGCAGGGTGGGCCAGTCGGCGACGGTCGCCCCGCCCCGGGACAACCCGGTGTCGATCTTCAGGTGCAGCCGGGCCGGGCGGTCCGCCCGCCGGGCCGCCTCGACCATCTCGTCCAGCTGCGGCAGGCTGGCGCAGCCCAGGTCCACGCCGACGGCGACGCCGTCGTGCAGCGGCAGCCCCGGGTCGAGCAGCCAGGCCAGCACCGGGACCGTGATCCCCTCCCGGCGCAGGGTCAACGCCTCGTCGAGGGTGCAGACCCCGAGCCAGTCGGCGCCGGCGTCCAGCGCGGCGCGGGCGGCCGGGACCATGCCGTGGCCGTACCCGTCGGCCTTCACCACCGCCATCAACTCGGCGCTGGTGCCCGACCTCAGCCGGGCCACGTTCTCCCGGATCGCGTCCAGGTCGACGCGCACCTCCGACTGCCACATGCCCCCAGCCTACTTCCGTCGGTGATCACCGCGCGGCTCGGCGGCGACCCGACCGGGCCCGCGCGTCGCCGGATCAGGACAGCCGGGCGATCACCGGACGCAGGGCGGTGGCCACGTCGGGCGCGGTCACCGGCCCACCCCGGGCCGCCTCCCGACCGGCCAGGCCGTGCAGGTACGCCGCCGCGGCAGCCGCCCGGTCGGCCCGCACCCCGGCCGCGAGCAGCGAGCCGAGCAGCCCCGCCAGCACGTCCCCGGTGCCCCCGGTGGCCAGCGCCGGGGTGCCGGTCGGGTTGACGTACGCCCGGCCGTCCGGGGTGCCGATCACCGTGCGGTCCCCCTTCAGCAGCACCACCGCGTTCATCCAGGCGGCCAGCCGCAGCGCCGCCGCCACCCGGTCCGCGCCCGGGGTCTCCCCGCAGAGCCGGGCGTACTCCCGGTCGTGCGGGGTCACCACGATCGGCGCGTCCCGGTCGCGCAGCCGGTCGGCCATCCGGCCGTCGACCAGCAGGGTCAGCGCGTCGGCGTCGAGCACCACCGGGACCGGCGCGGCGAGCACCGCGCGCAGCTCGGCGGCCGACTCCTCGCCGGTGCCCAGTCCCGAGCCGCACACCCAGGCCTGCACCCGGCCGGCGTCGGCGACCCGGCCGGCGGCGATCACCGACGGGTGCTGGTGCAGCACCTCGGCCCGCGCCCCGCCCGCGTAGCGGACCAGGCCGGTCGGCCCGGCCAGCGCGCCGCCCACCGAGAGCACGGCCGCCCCCGGATACGTCGCCGAACCGGTCGCCAGCCCCACCACGCCCCGGGTGTACTTCTCCGAGGACGGGCCGAGCCGGGGCCACCAGTCCACGACGTCCGACCACTCGGTCACCGACAGCGCGGGCGTGCCGCGCAGCCAGGGCGCCAGCCCGATGTCGACCAGCTCCACCTGCCCGGCCAGGGCGGCGGCGGGCCCCACCACCAGGGCGGGCTTCAGCGCGCCGAACGCCACCGTCACGTCGGCCCGTACCGCCCTGGGCCGGCCGGACTCGGTCAGCGGCACGTCCCCGGTGTCCACCGCGACGCCGCTGGGCACGTCCACCGCCACCACCGTGGCCCGGGCGCCGTCCCGCCCGCAGTGCCGGACCAGGCTCGCCGCGAGCTGGTCGGCGGTCTCCCGCAGCCCTCCGGTGCCGCCGATCCCGACGATGCCGTCGAGCACCAGGTCGACCAGGGCCGGGGGCCGGTCCACCAGCCGGCCACCGGCGGCCCGGAACGCGGCCGACCCCTCGGCGTGCGCCCGGTCGGGACTCAGCAGCAGGGCGGACACCGCCGCGCCGCGCCGGGCCAGGTGGGCACCCGCGTAGAGGGTGTCGCCGCCGTTGTCGCCGGAGCCGACCAGCAGCAGCACCCGGGCGCCGTAGACCCCGCCCCGGTCCGCCAGGAGCAGGGCGCAGCGGCGGGCCAGCCCGGCCGCCGCCCGCTGCATCAGCGTCCCCGGCGGCACGGTCGCCATCAGGCCGGCCTCCGCCGCGCGTACGTCCGCGACCCGCCACACCGGTTTCATGCGTACCCCGTCCTCCGGCGGGTCGACCCGCCGGTCAGCTCAGCGTTCCGCGACCACCATGGCCGAGGCGATGCCGCCGTCGTGCGACAGCGACAGGTGCCAGCGGTTGATCCCGCGTTCGGTCGCGGCGGCGGCCACCGTACCGGAGACGGTCAGCCAGGGCCGGCCGTCCGGGTCCGGCACGATCTCGCAGTCGTGCCAGCTCAGCCCGCCCGGGGCACCGAGCGCCTTGGCGACGGCCTCCTTGGCCGCGAACCGGGCGGCCATCGACTCGGGCGAGCGCGGGTTGCCGGCGCGGGTGAACCGCTCGGCCTCGGTGAAGAGCCGGTCGGCCAGCAGCGGCGTCCTCGCCAGGGCCCGGGCGAACCGGTCCACCAGCACGACGTCGATGCCGACCGCCACGATCACGACCTCACCCTACCGGCGCGTGCGGCCGCAGATTAGCCACCGGGTCCGCGGTGGGCAACGCCTGTGGACAACCCGGGGGTACGACCACCGGCGCTCGTCCACAGGGTCGGCCCGGACGGTGCCGGGGTGCCTACCGTCGTCCCCGTCGACCGCCCGGCTCGCGCCGGGGATCCCGGGGAGGAGCACCGATGAGCGAGGAGCCGTTCACCGTCCGGCCGGAGCTGCTGCACGAGGTGGCCCGGGCACTCGACGACGACGCGTACCGGCTGGCGTACGGGCTGGCCGGGGTGACCGGGCTGGTGGTGCCGCCGGACGGCTGGCGGGCCGGCGCGGCGCTGGCCGAGCTGGAGTCGGCGGTGCACCGCTGGTGCGGCACGCTCGGCGCCCGGGTCGCGGACACCGGGGCGGCCCTGCGCACCGCCGCCGACGGCTACACCGACGTCGACACCCGCGCCGCCGGCCGGCTCACCGGGCTGCCCCGGTGACCGGCCCCGGCCGGCCCGGGCGCGCGTCGACCCACCCCGCCGGGCATCCGGGTCGCCCGCTGGGCCGGACCCCCTCACCGGGGCGCACCTCGACCGGCTTCCCCTCGCCCGCACCCGCCTCGTCCACGACCGCCTCACCCCGGGCCACCTCACCCCGGGCCACCTCACCCCGGGCCAGCTCACCCCGGGCCACCTCAGCCCGGATCACCTCACCCCGGCCCGCCGCGTCGGCCAGGGCCGTGCCGCCCGCGCCCGCCCCGCGCGAGTCCGCCTCGGTGGGGGCGGTCCCACCCCGGCCCGCCTCGCCCGGGGCCGCGTCGCCCTCGACCGGCGATGTCGGTTACGCCCAGCTCTGGGCCGCCGACCCGGCCCGCTGGGCCGCCGCGGGGGCGGCCTGGTGCGGGCTCACGGGTCCGCTGCGCAGTCGGGCCGACGACCTCGGCACCCGGGCGACCACGCTGCGTCCCGGCTGGTCCGGCGGGGCCGCCGTCGCGGCGCGGGAGCGCCTCGCCGGGCTGCGTGCCGACCTGACCGACGTGCTCCCCGCGCTGGTCGAGGCGGACCAGGTGCTCGCCGAGTTCGCGGCCCGGCTGGGCGCGGCCAAGGCCCGGCTCGCCGCCGCCGTCACGCTCGCCGACGCGGGCGGGCTGCTGGTCGACCGGACCGGGGCGGTCCACCCCGACCCGGCCCGTCCCCGTCCCACCGGGCGGGCCGGCCCCGCGGTGGTCCAGGTGGCGGCGGCCGTCCGCGAGGCGCTGGCCCTCGCCGGCGCCGCCGACCGGGAGGCAGCCGGTCGGCTGGCCGCCCTGTCGACGGCGGCCGTGACCGGGTGGGTGAGTGTGCCGCCCGCCTGGCGACCGCCGGCCGGTGCCGGAGCGGCGGAGGTGGGCCGCTGGTGGGCCGGGCTCACCTCGGCCGAGCGGCGCTGGCTGGTGCGGCACGAGCCGGCCCGGGTGGGGCGCCTCGACGGGGTGCCGGTGGCCGCGCGGGACCAGGCCAACCGGCTGCTGCTGGCCGACCGGCGGAACGCGTTGGTGGCGCTGCGCAGCCGACTGCTGCGGCCGCTGCCACCGGGGCCGCTGGAGCTGGCCCGGCGGGTCCGGCTCGCCGGGGTGGAGGGGGCGCTGCGCGGGCTGGACGGGTTGACCGAGCGGTTGACCGGGGCGCAGCGACCCCGGGCTTACCTGGTCGGGCTGGAGCCGGCCGGGGACGGGCGGGCGATCGTGGCGCTGGGCAATCCCGACCGGGCCGGCGCGGTGCTGACGTACGTGCCGGGGATGGGCAGCAGCCTGGCCGACGCCCCCGGCGAGCTGGGCCGGGCGGCCCGGGTGCGGGACCGCTGCGCGGCGCTCGCCCCGACCGAGGAGACGGCGGCGGTGCTCTGGCTCGACTACGACGCGCCGGACTTCCTGCACGAGGCGGTACGCGACGCGCAGGCCCGGGACGCCGGCCCGGCGCTGCACCGGTTCCAGGAGGGGCTGCGCGCCTCCCACGACGGGCCGCCGGCCCGGCAGACCGTGCTCGGCCACAGCTACGGGTCGCTGGTGGTGGGCGCCGCCGCCCGGGGCCACGGGCTGAGCGCCGACGCGCTGGTCTTCGTGGGGTCGCCGGGGGTGGGCGTGGCGCACGCCGGAGAGCTGGGCGTGCCGGCGGGACAGGTCTGGGCGAGCAGGGCACCGGACGACGTGATCCGGTTGACCCGGCCGCCGGACGAGCTGGCCCGCCGGGCGCTGCTGGCCGGCACCCCGCTCGGTCCGGCGGCGGCGCTCCTGGACCGCGCCGGTCACGAGCTGTGGTTCGGGCCGGACCCGAGCGACCCGTCCTTCGGCGGCCGGCGCTTCCCCAGCGGCCGGTACGGCCACACCGGCTACTGGGACCCGGCCAACCCCGCCCTCGACGGCATGGCCCGGATCGTGCTGGGCCGATGACGGGCGTACGGCGGAGCCCCCTGGCCGCGGGCGGCGCAGGGGGCTCCGGGTGCCGGGTGGGGCGGGTCGGCTACTCGACGGTGACCGACTTGGCGAGGTTCCGCGGCTGGTCCACGTCGTGGCCCCGGGCCGCGGCGATCTCGGCCGCGAGCACCTGGAGCGGGACCGTGGTCACCAGCGGGGCGAGCAGCGTCGGCGTGCGCGGCACATAGATCAGGTGGTCGGCGTAGCGGACGACCGCCTCGTCGCCCTCCTCAGCGATCACGATGGTCCGGGCGCCCCGGGCGCGGACCTCCTGGATGTTGGAGACGACCTTGTCGTGCAGCATGCCCCGACCGACCGGGGACGGCACCACGCAGATCACCGGCGTGCCCTTGTCGATCAGCGCGATCGGGCCGTGCTTCAGCTCACCGGCGGCGAAGCCCTCGGCGTGCATGTACGCCAGCTCCTTGAGCTTCAGCGCGCCCTCCAGGGCCACCGGGTAGCCCACGTGCCGACCGATGAAGAGCACCGTCGGCTCCGACTTCAGGTCGCGGGCCAGCTCGCGGACCGGCTCGATGCGGTCCAGCAGCTCACGCAGCTTGCCCGGCATCTCCTGGAGCTGCGAGACGACCGCGCCGACCTCGTCGGCGAACTTGATGCCGCGCACCTGGGCCAGGTGCAGGCCGATCAGATAGCAGGCGACGAGCTGGGTGAGGAACGCCTTGGTGGAGGCGACGGCGATCTCGGGGCCACCGTGGGTGTAGAGCACGGCGTCGGACTCGCGCGGGATGGTCGAGCCGTTGGTGTTGCAGATCGCCAGCACCCGGGCCTTCTGCTCCTTGGCGTGGCGCAGCGCCATCAGGGTGTCCATGGTCTCGCCGGACTGCGAGATCACCACGATCAGCGTGGACCGGTCGAGGACCGGGTCGCGGTAGCGGAACTCGCTGGCCAGCTCCACCTCGCAGGGGATCCGGGTCCAGTGCTCGATCGCGTACTTGGCGACGAGACCCGAGTGGTACGCGGTGCCGCAGGCGACGATGAAGATCTTGTCGACGTCGCGCAGGTCCTGGTCGCTGAGGCGGACCTCGTCGAGGGCGATCTCGCCGGTCTCGGTGAGCCGGCCGAGCAGCGTGTCGGCGATGGCCTGCGGCTGCTCCTCGATCTCCTTGAGCATGAACCAGTCGTAGCCGCCCTTCTCGGCGGCGGAGGAGTCCCAGTCGATGTGGAAGTCCTTGCCGGTGGCGGGCTGGCCGGCGAAGTCGGTGATCTCGATGCTCTCGCCGGTGATCAGGACGATCTGGTCCTGGCCCAGCTCGACCGCTTCACGGGTGTGCTCGATGAACGCGGCCACGTCGCTGGCCAGGTAGTTCTCGCCGTCGCCCCGGCCGACGACCAGGGGCGAGTTGCGCCGGGCGCCGACCACCGCGCCGGGGATCGCGGCGTCGACGGCGAGCAGCGTGAAGGCGCCCTCCAGGCGCTGGCAGACCAGCCGCATGGCCGAGGCGAGCAGCTGGGGGCTGTCCACCTCACCGGCCGCGCGCAGGTCGGCCAGCGCGGCGGAGAGCAGGTGGGCGGCGCACTCGGTGTCGGTGTCGCTGGTGAACTGGACGCCGTCGGCCTCCAGCTCGGTGCGGAGCTTCGCGAAGTTCTCGATGATGCCGTTGTGGATCACGGCGACGCGGCCGTCCGGGCCGAGGTGCGGGTGGGCGTTGCGGTCGGTGGGCCCGCCGTGGGTGGCCCAGCGGGTGTGCCCGATGCCGGTGGTGCCGTCGCCGATGCCGATCGGGCTGGCGGCGCAGTCGTCCGGGTTGCTGGCGGCGCGCTCGGAGAGCACCTTCTCCAGGTTGGCCAGCTTGCCGGCCTTCTTCTCGGTCAGCAGCTGGTCGTCGCAGACGATGGCGACGCCGGCCGAGTCGTAGCCGCGGTATTCCAGCCGCCGCAGTCCGTCGAGCACGATGCCGAGCGCCGGACGCGCGCCGGCGTAACCCACGATTCCACACATGGTTCGCAGCTTAACCCAGCTTCGCTCATCGCGTTTGCTCGGAACTCGGGTAAACGATCACTGAATTTGAGCGATCCGGAGCGGACGGTGAGCGGAGGGTGAGGATCGGACGAAACCGCCCTCCGGGGCCGGTTGCCGGCGGGGTTGAAGTGTCCGGCTCTGGCCGTAGGCTGACGCGCGTGACGACGACCGCGAACACCGACCCGCTGGTGGCCCGGATGCGGCCGTTCGGGACGACCATCTTCGCCGAGATGTCGGCGCTCGCCCTGCGGACCGGGGCGGTGAACCTGGGGCAGGGCTTCCCCGACACGGACGGTCCGCCGGAGATGCTGGCCGCCGCGGCCGAGGCGCTGCGCGCCGGCCAGAATCAATATCCACCGGGCCCGGGCATCCCGGCCCTGCGCGCGGCGGTCGCCGAGCACCAGCGCCGGTTCTGGGGCCTGGAGTACGACCCCGACGGCGAGATCGTGGTCACCGCCGGTGCCACCGAGGCGATCGCGGCCACCATCCTCGCCCTCTGCGAGCCGGGCGACGAGGTGGTCTGCTTCGAGCCGTACTACGACTCGTACGCCGCGTCGATCGCGCTGGCCGGCGCGGTCCGCCGCCCGGTGACGCTGCGCCCCGGCGACGACGGCCGGTATTCCTTCGACCCGGCGGAGCTGCGCGCGGCGTTCGGCCCGCGGACCCGCCTGGTGCTGTTGAACTCGCCGCACAACCCGACCGGGAAGGTCTTCACCCCCGCCGAGCTGGCCCTGGTCGCCGAACTCTGCCAGGAGCACGACGCGTACGCGGCCACCGACGAGGTGTACGAGCACCTGGTCTTCCCGGACGCCGCCGCGCCGCACGTGCCACTGGCCACGCTGCCCGGGATGCGGGAGCGGACACTGCGGATCTCGTCGGCCGGCAAGACCTTCTCCTGCACGGGCTGGAAGGTCGGCTGGGTGAGCGGCCCCGCCGCGCTGGTCTCGGCGGTGCTGCGGGTCAAGCAGTTCCTCACCTTCGTCAACGCGGCGCCGCTGCAACCCGCCGTCGCGGTCGCGCTGGCCCTGCCCGACAGCTACTTCACGGGCTTCGCCGACGGCATGCGGCGTCGGCGGGACATGCTGGTCGACGGGCTGCGCGACGCCGGCTTCGGGGTGTACGCGCCGGAGGGGACGTACTTCGTGACGGCCGACGTCACCCCGCTGGGCGGGCGGGACGGCGTGGAGTTCTGCCGGTCGCTGCCCGAGCGGTGCGGGGTGGTGGGGGTGCCGACCCAGGTCTTCTACGACGACGCCGAGGCAGGGCGGCGACTCGTCCGGTTCGCCTTCTGCAAGCGCCCCGAGGTGCTGACCGAGGCGGTCGGTCGGCTGCGCCGCCTCGGGGAGTCCCGATGACCGACGGGTACGCCGACCGCGTCCGACGCGTCACGGCGCTGCGCGCGTGCGACACGGTGCTGTCCGGGTCCCGGCCGGCGTCGGTGGCCGAGCAGCTCGACGCGATGCGGGCGACCGCCGGGGCGGAGCTGCTCCCCGACTTCTACGGCGAGGGCGGGGCGGTGGAGCTGGTGGAGCGCCGGGTCGCCGAGCTGCTCGGGACCGAGGCGGTCGCCTTCTTCCCCACCGGCACGCTCGCCCAGCAGGTCGCCATGCGGTACGGCGCCGAGGTCACCGGCCGGGACGCGGTCGGGCTGCACCCGCTCAGCCACCCGCTGGTGCACGAGCGCGACGCGTACGCGGTGCTCGGCGGCCTGCGGGCGGTGCTCACCACCGGCGCACCGCGCAATCCGACCGCCGAGGAGGTCGCGGCGCTCGACGAGCCGGTCGGCACCCTGCTGCTGGAGCTGCCGTTACGCGACGCGGGTTTCGTCCTGCCGACGTGGGACGAGCTGACCGCGGTGGTCACCGCGGCCCGGGAGCGCGGCTTCCGGGTGCACCTGGACGGTGCCCGGCTCTGGGAGTCCACCGTGCACCTGGGGCACTCGGCGGCCGAGGTCGCCGCCCTGGCCGACAGCGTCTATGTCTCGTTCTACAAGTCGCTGGGCGGCCACTCGGGTGCCGCCCTGGCCGGCTCCGCCGAGCTGGTCCGGTACGCCCGCGCCTGGCGGCACCGCTACGGCGGGATGCTGTTCCAGCAGTGGCCGGCGGCGCTGGCCGCGTTGGCCGGCCTGGATCGGGAGCTGCCCCGGCTGCCCGACTACGTGGCACACGCGAAGCGGGTGGCGGAGGCGCTGACCGGGCTGCCCGGCGCCCAGGTGCATCCGGCGCCGCCGCAGACCCACCAGTTCCGGCTCTGGCTGCCGCACCCCGCGGCGGCCCTCAACGACGCCAACCTCGCCCTCGCCGAACAGGAGCGGGCGTGGTTCGTCGGCGGTTGGCGGGAGACCGAGGTGCCCGGCGTCTCGATGGCGGAGGTGACCGTGGCCGCGCCCGCCCTGGAACTGGACGCCGACGGGATCACCGACCTGGCCGACCGCTTCCTCCGCCGCCTCCCGCCCACCTGACCCCGCCGCCCGCCGCTCGCACACCCGGACCAATCCCAAACGCCCGGACCGGCACCAAACGCCCGGACCGGCACCAAACGCCCGGACCGGCACCACACGGCCGAACCAGTCCCACACGTCGGACCAGTCCCAGACGTTCGGACCGGTGCGCACGCCTCGGACAGCACGATCCCCCTGAGCGCGGCGCTGAATGCGCAGATCCACGCCGGCACCGCGACCCGAGCACCGCGCATTCGGGAACCAAGTGGCGCCGCCACGGTCCAGTCCGACGACGCTACGAACTTGATTACATATGTGAATCACCGGAGTGATCACGCCTCATGAAGAGCGACCCGCGCCCGGCGGGCAGCCGCCCCGGTCTGATTCATCTTTGCCATCAAGTTCGTAGCGTCCGAATCTGACCCCGCCGACGCCCGGAGCCGGCAGAGCAGGGCCAGCCCCCACCAGAGCAGGGCCAGCCCCACCAGAGCAGGGCCGGCCCGACAGAGGACGGCGTCAGGCGGCGGGGCTGGCGGTGCGGACGTGGGCGGCGATGCGCTCGGCGACCTCGCGCGCGGTCGCCTCGGTGGCCGCCTCGACCATCACCCGGACCAGCGGCTCGGTGCCCGACGGGCGCAGCAGCACCCGGCCGGTCTCGCCGAGTTCGGCCTCGGCCCGTTCCACCTCGGCCCGGACCTCCGGCGCGGCAGCGCCCACCTTCCGGTCACCGACCGGCACGTTGATCAGGACCTGCGGCAGCTTGGTGACGACCGAGCCCAGCTCCGCCAGGGACTTGCCG